>DASXMR010000016.1:0-89999 GCA_036495525.1 Streptosporangiaceae bacterium
GGAAGCGCCTGCCCGACCGTGACATGAACGAGGCGAACTGGTGTCGACTGGTGGTGTCAACCGGCTTGGTGTGATCTTCGTAACTGGCGTCCTGCCTGGTGCGCCTGGCAGGACTCGAACCTGCGACCGGCTGCTTAGAAGGCAGCTGCTCTATCCATCTGAGCTACAGGCGCCCGCCCCCAATTGTGCACGCCGCGAGCGCTGGGCGGGTAACTAGAGCACGCTCGCGGGGCAGCCTGGCGCCGCCCGCCGGGACCGGGCTACGGCCACTATGGTGCGGAGGGCACGGACGGCGACGAGCAGGGGGCGCGGATGCGGTGGGACGGCCCGGACGGCTACTGGATCAGCGACGACCCGGCGCTGGTCGACCTCGCCGCGGTGCACGCCTGGATGAGTGAGCAGTCCTACTGGGCAGCGGGCCGGTCGCGGGACGTAATGGCGAAGTCGATCGAGAACTCCCTGGTTCTCGGGCTTTACGCGGCCGACGGCAAGCAGGCCGGCTTCGCCAGGTTCGTCACTGACCGGGCGACCTTCGCCTGGCTGTGCGACGTGTTCGTCGAAGCGGCGCACCGGGGCGGCGGGCTCGGCTCGTTCCTGGTGCAGACCTCGGTGAGCCATCCGGAGGTGGCCGGCGTGCGGCAGCTGCTGATGGCCGAGCCTGGCCGGAGCATCTACCGGCGGTACGGCTACGTTCCGCTGCCCAAGGCTGAGCGCTGGATGGAACGGCCGGGCACGGCCCGCTGACCGCGCCAGCGAGCCGGGGATGGGCAGGCCGCGGAGTCAGGGCTCAGCCGGCCGGGCCCGTGCCGCCGGCCGTCAGGCGGCCGGGGCCGGGCGCTGGGCCAGCCATGGCCGCTCCGCCTCGCCGATCGGCGTGGAGGCCGGCCCGCGCACGAACGGCCAGATCTCCTCGGCGATGTCGCGCCAGTTCGCGGTCGCGGTCAGCTCGCCGAGGATGGCGAACAGGCCGAGGTTGATCCGCTGCAGGATCACGTACGACCGGGGAATGCTGACGTACTCGGCCAGCGGGCTGCGCACGTCGAAGAACCGACGGACCACCGCTGAGGCGTACTCCCCGGTCATCGTCACCGGCTCGCTCTTGCGGATGGTGTCGTAGAACACCGCCATGTGCTCCACGATCAGGTCTGTGCTCAGCGGCGTGTCACGACGCAGGAAGCCGGCTTCCTCCATGCTGCGGCGGAAAGCCTCAGGATCATTGTTAACGCAGAGATTCCTGGCCATCTGCATCAGCGGCTCGATCTCGGCGGGGGTGAAGTGCTTCACCAGACCGAAGTCGAGGAAGGTGACCCGGCCGTCGCCGTGGAACAGGTAGTTGCCCGGATGCGGGTCCCCGTTGAACGCGTGCACTTCATAGAGGCTGCGGAAGACGAACCGGTAGATGGTCTCGGCTGCCATGTCCCGCTCCGCCTGTGACCAGGTGAGCAGCTCGGCGAAGCGGGCTCCGTCTGACAGCTCGCTGGTCACCACCCGCTGGGTGGAAAGCTCGCCGACGATGCCCGGAATGATGATCGTGGGGTGCCCGCGGAAGTAGCCGCCGAGCAGGCGCTGGTTCTCCGCCTCGCGGCGGTAGTCGAGTTCCTCGATCACCCGGTCGCGCAGCTCGCCGATCAGCGCGTCGACGTCCTGGCTGGGCGCGGTGATCCGCAGCAGGCGGCGCAGCAGGGCGACGTTGCCGAGGTCAGCGGCGATGGTCTCGGCGATGCCCGGGTACTGGACCTTGACCGCGACGGCCCGGCCGTCCCTGGTGATCGCGCGGTGCACCTGGCCGATCGACGCCGCGGCGATGGGCTGCGGGTCCCAGCGCGCGAACACCTGGTCCGGCGGCGCGCCGAGTTCGGTCTCGATCATCTGGGCGGCGAGCTGCGGGCTCATCGGCGGCACGCTGTCCTGCAGCCTGCTGAGCGTCCGGCGGGCAGCGGGGGCCAGGCCCTCGTCCACGTAGCTGGCCATCTGGCCGATCTTCATCAGGACGCCCTTCATCGTCCCCAGCGTCGCCGTGACGTCCTCGGCGGTCTGCAGGGCCAGGTCATCCCGCAGCTGCTCGCGCTGCTCGCCAGCCGACGCGAACAGCCGGGGCGCGTTGCTCGCGTACCGGGCGCCGCCGCGCACGGCCAGGGCGACCGCCGCCGCGCCGCGTCGCAGCCGCAGCTGCCGTGCCCGGCCAGTGAGCCGTGCTGCCGCCCGCCCGGCCTGCGCCGCCGGCCCGGCCTGCATTGCCTGCCCGTCCTGGCTGGCAGATGCGTCCTGGCTGGCGAATGCATCCTGGGCCTCGAGCTTGGCCCGGTCAGCGAACGACGGCTGGCTGACAAGCATCCCGGCCTGCCTGGCGTAGCCCGCGAGCTTCCGCAGCTGGCCGGCCATCCGCCCGGAGTGGCGGGCCAGCAGGAACGCGGCCGCAGCCGCGGCGCCGCCGATGACGACGCCTCTGGCGATTCGCGGCATCAGCGGCCGGCCAGGTCCGGCGCGGCGCCGGCGGCGGTGCGAGCGCGCAGCGCGATCCGCTGCCGCGCCTCCAGCACGCCAGGCTCGCCGAGGTAGATCGCGTCGAGCACGCCGAGCGCCTGGCGGATCTCGCTGCGCCGCTGCGGGCTGAGGCTGTCCGGGTCGCGGTAGCCGTACATGTCGCGCGCCCACGATGGCAGCGAGGCGATCGCGCCCTCGCGGATGTCCTGCCAGATCTCCGCGATGTCCTCGTCCAGTCCGGGCGGGTCGAGCAGGTAGCTCATGGACTCGGCGGCGGCCGGCGTGCACTGCAGCCGCGGCCTGGCCGACTCGATGTAGCTGTCCAGCGCCGCGGTGCTGGCAGGGGCGAGTCCGGGCGGCACGCCGACCAGCTCGGCGGCGACCGTCATCTCGGCGACGTAGCGGTCAGCGTCCTGCTGCGGCAGCGGCGTGCCGAGGGTGCGTGCCGCGGCGAGCCCGGAGTCGACCAGCGCCGCGTGCACCCACAGCAGCAGCTGGGGATCACCGGCCGCATACGCCAGGCCGGTCACCGGGTCGGTCCCGGTGACGTGCTCGTGGATGCGCCGGACCCGGTCGGCTGCCCGGCGGGCCGCCGCCTGGTCGCCGAACGTGAGCACGGTCAGGTAGCCGGAGGTGGCAGCCAGCCGGCCGGTCGGGTCCTGCCGCCACCCGCTGTGCTGGTCGACCCCGGCCATCGCCAGCGGGTGCAGCGCCTGGATCATCAGCGCCCGCAGCCCGGCCACGGGTGAGGCGAGGTCGGCGCTGACCCGCCAGGTGATGCTCGCCGGGCCGAAGAAGCCCTCGTCGGCCGGCTGCTCAGGCACGCCGGCGACGTAGGCCGCGGCCGAGCGCTCGATGAGATGAGTGGCACTCGCGTAGGCATCTGCCGTCATGCTTGCAAAGCTACCCACTGCGCGGAATGGCCTGCGAACGGCGTCCGGCCGGCTGCTGCCTGCCGGCTAGCTCGCTGGCACCCCGGCGGTGGCGCTGCCAGCCTGCGTGCTGTCGGTGCTGTCCGGCAGCGGCCGCAGGCTCGCCCGGCGCAGGGTCGGGAACAGCGCGCCGATCAGCAGCGCGCCGCCGACGCACGCCAGGCCGCCGCTGACCACCGACGTGGTGACCGAGAACAGGTCGGCGACCGCGCCGGCCTCGGTGTTGCCGATCGCGGGCGTGCTGGTGACCTGGGCCAGGTAGAGGCTGCTCACCCGGCCGCGCAGCGGGTCAGGGGTGACGTGCTGCAGCAGCGTGTTGCGCAGCACCATGGAAACCAGGTCGCCCATCCCGGCCAGCGCGAGGAAGGCAAGCGCAAGCGCCAGGCTGCTGGTGAGCCCGAAGCCCACGATCGCCGCGCCCCAGACCATGCTCGCGCCGATGATCACCATGCCCGGCCGGCGCAGGTGGCCGGTCCAGCCGCTGGTCGCCGCCCCGATGATCGCGCCGAGGCCGGGCGCGGCGGTCAGCAGCCCGAAGGTGGCCGCGCCGCCGTGGAAGTGCTGACTGGCGATCGCCGGGAAGAGCCCGACAGGCATGCCGAAGATCATCGCGTTGGTGTCGATCAGCAGCATGCCGCCGAGCACGCCGTTGTGGCGCACATAGCGCATGCCCTCGGCCAGCGAACGCAGCCCCGGCCGCTGCGCCCGCACGGCCGGCGGCAGCGGCCGGACGAACTGCAGCGCGGCGGCCAGTACCGCGAACGAGACCGCGTCGATGCCGTAGCAGGCCGCCAGGCCGGGCCCCGCGATGAGGTAGCCGGCCAGCGCCGGGCCGCCGAGGTCGCCGAGCTGCCCGCTCATCCCGTTCAGCGCCGCGGCCGCGGCCATCCGGGATGGGCCGACGAGCTCAGGAGTGGCCGCCGTCGAAGCTGGTGAGCCAAGGCCGGACAGCAGCGCGATGCCGAGGGTCAGCGCGTAGATCGGCCACAGCTGCGGCCGGCCGAGCATGCTGTTGAACGTCAGCAGGCCGGCCAGCGCCGCCTGCGGCAGGCAGACAGCCTGCAGCAGCTTGCGCCGGTCATGCCGGTCAGCCAGCATGCCGCCGAACAGCAGGCTCACCAGCATGCCGAGCCCTGCGGCCAGGCTCAGCAGGCCGACGTCCAGTGACGAGTGGGTCAGGCTGTAGACCTGCCAGTTGCCGGCTGTCACCGCGACTGCGTTGCCGGCCATCGAGACGCACTGGCCGGAGTAGAGCCAGCGGTAGTCCCGGCTTTCCCTGAGCGGCCTGATGTCGATGACAATCTGGCCGACCCGCATGGCGGGCAGACTACTGCCTCCGCTGGGCAGGCCCGGTCATCGCACCGCAGCTGCCGTCGACATCCGGGGCGCGCCTGGTGCGCGCCGCGCGAGCCCTGAGCTGTGGCCGGCATGATTACCTGGGGGAGAAGTGCTGTCGGCGTCAGCGGTGGCGGCGAGGAAGGGGACGTGCGTGCTTGCCGTCTTGCTGGCGCTGGCAGCGGCTGCCGGTTACGGCGGCTCAGACTTCTGGGCCGGGGTGGCAGCCCGCCGGTCTGGTGTGTTGCAGATCACTCTGCTTTCCGAGGCGGCGAGCGTGATCCTGCTGGCGGTCGTGGTGCCATGGAGCGGCGCGGACAGCCCGGCCGGGATGGGAATTGCCTGGGGCGCGGGGGCTGGCGCCGGCGGCCTGCTGGGCGCCCTGGCGCTTTACGAGGGCTTCCGGCACGCGGCGTTCAGCATCGTCGGGCCGCTCAGCGCGGTCGGGTCGGCCGGGTTCTCGGTGCTCGCCGGGCTGCTGCTGCACGAGCACCCTGGCACGCTGTCGGCGGTCGGCATCGGGCTGGCGCTGCCGGCGATCCTCGGCGTGTCCGCCAGCGCCGGCGGGGCGGCTCATCATCCGGCCGGACAGGGACACCACGCGCTTGGCGTGCTCTACGGCCTCGCCGCCGGCGCCGGCTTCGCAGTGCTCTTCATCGGGCTGAACGAGGCCGGGTCCGGCGACGGGCTGTGGCCCGTCGGTGCCTCCCAGCTGACCGCCCTGGTGCTGCTCGGTGGCGTAGCGATCGTGCGCGGCCAGGTCCGCCTGCCCGCCAGCGGCGCGCGGCTGCTGGCCGTGGTCGCCGGGCTGACTGGCGGGGCGGGCACGATCCTGTTCTTCCTGGCCACCCACGAGGGCCTGCTGGCGGTCACGGCGGTGATCACCTCGCTGTACCCGGCGGTGACGATCCTGCTGGCTCGCTGGGTGGTCGGTGAGCGGCTCACCCTTGTCCGGGTGGCGGGGCTCGGCTTCGCGGCCGCCTCGGTCGCGCTGATAGCGGCGGGCGGCGTCGGCTAGCCGCCCCGGACGTGCTCAGCCGCACCCCGGGAGTCCTGCTGCGGTCAGTGCAGCAGCGTCGCTCCCGCGGTGCTGGGGTGTCAGCAGAATGCGCTCGCTGCGGATCGCGGATGGGACGGCTGGCCGCGTACATTGGATGCAGTCAGCCTGACCAGGCTGACCCGGTTTCCCGGCGGAGGTCGTGACCGTGGCCACGCGGATGGTGCTGGCGGCGATGATCGCGCAGCTTGCCAGCTGGGGCCAGCTGACGGCGCACGCCCTGTCCTGGCCAGCCGTTTCGCTGCCCTTGCTGGCCCTTTCGGTTCCCGCGTTCGCGCCGGACGGGCTCAGCGCGCCTTCCGGTCTGATCGCGGTCGCGGCGATCGCCCTCGCCGGGATCGCGCTGTCCGTCCTCGCCCGCGGTGCAAGGATCGCCAGCACCGTCACCGCAGGCCCGCTGAGCGGGCGTGCCACGGCGCTGCGCAGGAAGTCCTGGTCCGCCGTCTACCAGCGGCTGCTCAATCCCGACGCGGCCGGCCACGCCCGGCCCAGAGCACCCTCGGCGGTCCTGGCGGCCGCCTGACCGCCGCCCTCGGCGCTGCTTAGCTCAGCGCGCTGCTGACCCTGGCAACTCGCCGGGCCTGCCGTCATCCGCCACGACCAGCGGACATGTCCCGCTGTACCTGCGGATGGGCGTCGGCCTGGCGTCGCAGCCAGGCGCCAGAACGTCGGCAACGGTCACCCGCCGCCTCCAGCTGTCCTTGGCACTGCGACCCGCTGGAGGGTAATCCGTCATGCTCAGCCTGCTCAGCGCCCCGACGGGCGTTGCCTATCACGTCGTCCATGCACTAGCTCTTGCGCTCGCCCCGGCTACCGGCGGCCTGGCCACCGTCGCCGCGATCGTCGTCTTCACCGTGGCCGTGCGGCTGCTCCTGCTGCCGCTCAGCTACTACGCGATGCGCGGCCAGGCCGGGCTGGCCACGGTCCTGCCGCAGGCAGCCGAGCTGCGCAAGCGCTACGCCCATCAGCCGGAACGGCTGCAGCGCGAGTTGACCGCGCTGTACCAGCGGGGGGGTACCGGGCTGCTTGGCGGGTGCCTGCCGATCCTGATCCAGCTGCCGTTCCTCAGCGTGCTCTACACCCTGTTCCGTTCCGGCACCATCGGCGGCAGGCCCAACGCTCTGCTGCACAGTGATCTGCTCGGCGCTCCGCTGGGCAGCCACTGGCTGTCGGGCGCCGGCCCGCTGTCCGCGCACGGGCTGGTGTTCCTCGGCCTGTTCGGGCTGCTCGCCGCCGTGGCGGCGGTCTCGGCTCTGTGGGCGCGCCGGCAGCCAGGACCGCTCGGCACTGGCGGGCCGGCCGCCCGGCCGGGCGCTGCCGCGCAGTCCGCCC
Source organism: Streptosporangiaceae bacterium (assembly GCA_036495525.1). Lineage (GTDB taxonomy): Bacteria > Actinomycetota > Actinomycetes > Streptosporangiales > Streptosporangiaceae > DASXMR01. The sequence goes on from DASXMR010000016.1 coordinate 7,141, forward strand.
GCGCCAGCGGGATCATCACCTGGCTGCTGCCGTTCTCGACGCTGGTCGTGGCGGCCTTCCTGCCGCTGGCCGCGGGCATCTACCTGCTGGTCAGCACCACGTGGACAGTCACCGAGCGAGCCCTGCTCCGGCGCAGGATCGCCGGCTCACCCGGTCCGCAGTCGTCCCGGCCAGGACCCGCCGTGGCCTAGCGGGAACGGGCGTGCCGGGCCAGGCGCCGACCTGGCCGCCACCGAACAGCTGCCGCGGCGCCGCGCCGGGCCCGGCCGGCCCGCTCGGGCTGGCCGGGCCGCGTCGCTCTGGCCTGAACCGCGGCGCCGCGGCTCGCCGGGACCGGGACCGGCCCGGCGGGTGCGGTGTACCGGCAGCTCTTCGTTCGGCATGATGAGTGGGTCAGCACAGGTGACGGACAGTTCATGCTGCCAGCCGCACCGCAGGAAGCGCGCCTGCGCAGCGTCGTGCCACAGGAGGTAGCCGTGCATCAGCCACCGGTCCCGCATGTCGCGAGTACCGACCCGCAGATCGCCGAGCTGATCGAGGCCGAGGCACGCAGGCAGTTCGAGAAGATCAGGCTGATCCCGTCGGAGAACTACGTCTCGACGGCGGTGCTCGAGGCGTCAGGCACGGTGCTGACGAACAAGTACTCCGAGGGGTACGCGGGCCGCCGCTACTACGAGGGGCAGCAGTTCATCGACCCGATCGAGCAGATCGCGGCGGAGCGCGCCAGGGACCTGTTCGGCGTCGAGCACGCCAACGTGCAGCCGTACTCTGGCTCGCCAGCGAACCTCGCCGTGTACCTGGCGTTCCTCAAGCCAGGCGAGACGGTGATGGGGATGGCGTTGCCGATGGGCGGGCACCTCACCCACGGCTGGTCGGTATCCGCGACCGGCACCTGGTTCCGCTCGGTGCAGTACGGCGTTCGCGCCGACACCGGCCGGGTGGACCTGGACGAGGTGCGCGACCTGGCACTGCGGGAGCGGCCCAAGGCCATCTTCTGCGGCGGGACGGCGATCCCGCGGACGATCGACTTCCCCGCGTTCGCCGAGATCGCGCGTGAGTCAGGCGCGATCCTGGTCGCCGACATCGCGCACATCGCCGGCCTGATCGCCGGGGGCGCCCACCCGAGCCCGGTCGGCCACGCCGAGGTGATCACCACGACCACGCACAAGACCCTGCGCGGCCCGCGCGGCGCCATGATCATGTCGACGGCCGAGCGCGCCAAGGCGGTCGACAAGGCCGTGTTCCCTGGCCTGCAGGGCGGGCCGCACAACCACACCACGGCGGCGATCGCGGTCGCGCTGCGCGAGGCCGCGCAGCCTGACTTCCGTACCTACGCGCGGCAGGTGGTGACCAACGCCGCGGCGCTGGCCGCCGCGCTGACCGAGCGCGGGTACAGCCTGGTGTCCGGCGGCACCGACAACCACCTGATCCTGATGGACCTCACCGCGCAGGGCATCGCCGGCAAGCCGGCCGCCAAGGCCCTCGACCGGGCGGGTGTCGAGGTGAACTACAACACGGTGCCGTTCGACCCGCGCAAGCCGTTCGACCCGTCCGGGATCAGGATCGGCACCCCGTCCATCACCACCCGCGGCCTGACCGAGCAGCACATGGCCCAGGTGGCCGCCTGGATGGACGAGGCGATCACCGCCGCCGCCAAGGACGACGAGGGCACCATCGAGCGGATCGCGGGCGAAGTACGCGAGCTGATGGCCGGGTTCCCGATGGCTGGCTGGGCGCAGGTCTGACCGCCGCTGGCCGTTCCGGAGGCTGGGCGCAGGCCTGACCGCCGCTGGCCGATCGGGAGGCTAGCCGCGGGCCGGCCTGGCGGGCCGGCCAGGCGCTAGTTGCTGATCTTGCTGGACGGCCTGCGCCACTCGATCGTCGGGATCAGCGCCTCTGGCCTGGCCCGGTGCGCGTACCGCTTGGTGATCTGGAACAGCGAGTCGATCAGCGTGTCGGACAGCAGGTGCGGGTCGAGCCCGAGTTCCATGAGCCCGTGGTGCACCACGTTGTAGTGGTGGTTCTCCAGCTCGACCCGCGGGTTCTCCAGGTGCTCGATCCGTACCTTGTCAGGGCTCACCTGGGCGATCGTCTCGGCGATCTGGGTGATCGACAGTGACTCGGTCATCTGGTTGAACACCCGGAACTCGCCCCGGTCTGCCGGGTTCTCGCAGGCCAGCTGCAGGCAGCGGACGGTGTCCCGGATCTCGATCAGCCCGCGCGTCTGGCTGCCGTTGCCGTAGACGGTCAGCGGCTGGCCGAGCACTGACTGGATGACGAAGCGGTTCAGCACGGTACCGAACACGGCGTCGTAGTCGAACCTGGTCGCCAGCCGGTCGTCCCTGGCGGTCTCCGGCGTCTGCTGGCCGTAGACGACGCCCTGGTTGAGGTCGGTCGCCCGCAGGCCCCAGATCCGGCACGCGAACTCGATGTTGTGGCTGTCGTGCACCTTCGACAGGTGGTAGAACGAGCCCGGCCGCTTGGGGAACAGCACCCGGTCCTTGCGGCCCTTGTGCTCCAGCTCGAGCCAGCCTTCCTCGATGTCGATGTTCGGCGTGCCGTACTCGCCCATGGTGCCGAGCTTCACCAGGTGAATCTCCGGATCGATCTCGGCGATCGCGTACAGCAGGTTCAGGTTGCCGACCACGTTGTTGACCTGCGTGTACACGGCGTGCTTGCGGTCGACCATCGAGTAGGGAGCGGCCCGCTGCTCAGCGAAGTGGATGACCGCGTCCGGCGCGAAATCACGGACGATGTGATAGGTGAAGTCCGCGTCGCACAGGTCGCCGACGTAGCAGTCGATCTGCTGCCCGGTCAGCTCGTGCCAGACCCGGACCCTGGTCTGCAGTGACTCGATGGGCACCAGGCTCTCGACGCCCATCTCAAAGTCGTACTGCCGCCGGACGAAGTTATCGGCGACTCCTACCTGATGCCCGACTTCGGACAGATGCAGTGCTGTCGGCCAGCCGAGGTAGCCGTCACCGCCCAGGACCAGGATTCTCATCGCTGCGCTCCGATCTCCATGACCGCGAGATTACCTATCTTTCCGGTAGGCTTGTTAGCCTAATGCCGGGATGACCGGCGCGTTGCCGACATGTTGCCTTCCCGTTGTCCGCTTCCCCCGGACCGGGCATGGCGCCTTCAGTTAGCTCCCCATTCAACCGGCTACGCTCATGGTGAGCGAGTACAGTCGCCGCGACCGGGTACGGACATCCAGTGGTGCCGCCGGTTGAGAATGCGGCCAATGTGGACGATGTGGCAGAGATGCCGCCGGCTACGGGGCGTGTTCCCGTACTGTATACGTGTCGTGCTGACCCCAAGGCACTCGTCAACCTAGGACACCGATGACTCTGGCTCCGCCGAAGTTCGCCTACTCCGCGTGGCGGATGCTCCCGCTGTCCATGCGCAGGAAGCTCCGCAGCACGCCGGCGAAGCGGCTGTTCAGGTTCGCCCCGGCAGCGGTCCTGGCGTTGTGTGCCAGCCAGTTCACCTTCCTCGTCTTCAGCGCGCTCAACATGACCGCTGGCATCACCGGCGCGGCAGGCTGGTTCGCCGGCGCGGCGGTCAGCTACATCGTCAGCCGGTGGGCCTGGGAGCGCAAGGGCCGGCCCAGCCTGCTCAAGGAGACGCTGCCGTTCTGGGGCGTGTCCATCTGCGTCGGCGTCGTGCTGACCCTGGCCAGCAAGCTCGGCAACCACGAGGCCACCGCACTCGGCCTGCACGGGGTCGAGAACCAGGCGTTCAAGCAGCTGTTCTTCCTGGGTGCCAACTGCATCACGTTCGCCACCCGGTTCCTGATCTTCCACTACGTGCTGTTCACCGACCGCTCGCTGCGGGTGCAGCCGGCCGTGAACGGCAGCGGGATGGGCGACACTGAGGGCGACCCGCACTCGCTCGCCTTCGCCCGGCCTCCGGCGCAGGTCCGCGGGCCAGCTCACCACAGCCACCGCCGCTAGCGGCTGGCGCCTCCGCCTCTCCCTGGCTGCCAGGCTGCTCAGGTTGCGGCCGCGCACGTTCCGCTGGCCAGGCTTCAGCCGGGAACTGGCGTCAGCACGCGCGACGAGGCGCGCGCTAGCGCTGCCGTAACTTGTTATCCGCTGGCCCGAGCTGCCAGCCCCGCTGTGAGAGCTACAAGCCCCGCTAGGCCCGGTGGGAGCTGTAAGCCCGGCCCGGGAGCGCGGGCTGCTAGCGCGGGTCGGACTTGTCGGCCGGGGACGCGGCGGGCGCCGCCGACGAGGCTGACCGGGAAGGCGGGCCGGGCTGCCGCGCGCCAGCAGGCGGCGAGCCAGCTGCCGGGCCACGGGTCCGGCTGCGGCGGCGCCGCTCCCGCAACCAGGTACCGCCCACGACACCGGTGAACTTCAGGGCGTAGAAGACGTTGTTGCCCTTCTTGCTCTTGCCGACCTGCCGGCGGTGGATCGTGGCCGGGCGCTCAGCGACCCGGTAACCGTGAGTAATCACGCCGATCAGGAGCTCGGAGGCCTGGTACTGCGGCTGCTCCAGCGAGACCGCGCCGGTGACCTCGGCTCGCATGGCCCGCAGCCCGAACGTCGTATCGCTGATCCGCTGCCCGGTCAGCAGGCTGATCGCCAGCGCGAAGAAGCGCACTCCCATCCGGCGGACCGGGTCCCTGGTTTCCTCGCTGCCGAGCCGCCGGGAGCCGGTCACGAAATCGGCCTGGCCGGCCAGGATCGGCTCGAGCAGCCGCTCCATCTCGTCCGGGTTGTACTGGCCGTCGGCGTCGGTGGTGACGATGTAGGAGGCGCCGCCCTCGCGGGCCAGCCGGTAGCCGAGCCGCAGCGCGGCGCCCTGGCCGCGGTTGACCGGCACATCGCAGACCAGCGCGCCGGCCGTGGCCGCCTCCTTCACGGTGCCATCGACGGCGCCGTCGGAGACCACGATCGTCGCCGTGCGCTGGCCGCAGAGCACTTCCGGGAGAGCCTCGACCACCGGGCCGATCGCGCCTTCCTCGTTGTACGCGGCCATCACGATGGCCACCGGAGGCAGCGAGCTGGCCCTGGCTCCGTACTGGTCGGCGAAGGCTCGGATCGCCGCCGCGTCGACGAGCTCGTCCTGGGCACTGCGGGCCGCTGTCACTGCGCTGCTCCCGAAAACTCTGGCCAGACCGTGGCCAGGCCGGACTTGAGGTCGTGGGCCGGCCGGTAGCCGAGCGCCTGCGCTGCCGTGATGTCCACGATCACCGCGGGCATCTCGCCCGGCTTGGCTGGCACGTGCTCGGCCGGAATCGGGGCGCCGGTCACGCTGCGCGCGGCGGCGATGATCTCGTTGACCGAGACCGACTCGCCGGCGCCCAGTATCAGCGGGCCGGTGAAGCCGGCGTGCCACGCCGCCCTGATGCCCGCCACGATGTCGTCGACGTGGACCAGATCGCGCACCTGGGTGCCGTCACCGTAAACCTGCACGCCGGTGCCGTCCCTGGCGGCCCGCATCAGCCGCGGCACGAAGCTGTCCTTCTCCGCCATGCCGGGCCCGTAGACATTGGAGAACCGCAGCGCGCAGCCCGTCATCCCGTAACACGCGGCGTAGCTGCTGAGCAGCATCTCGCCCGCGGCCTTGGTCGCGCCGTACGGGGTGAGCGGGCGCAGCGGCACCTGCTCGGTGATCGTCGCCCGGCCGACGTCACCGGTGACCGCGTTGGTCGAGGCGAGCACGAACGTGCTGACCTGCCGCTGGCGGGCGAACTCGAGCAGGCTGGCGGTGGCGCCCACGTTGGTCTGATAGGTGCCGGCCGGATCCGCGATCGAGTCGAGCACCCTGGTCACCGCGGCGAGGTGCATGATCACGTCGGTGCCCGGGCGGACGGCGCGCTCAGCGACGGCCGGGTCGCGCAGGTCCCCGGTCACCGACTCCACGGCGGCGTCAGGAAAGGCACGCAGGTCGGCTACCGTCACCGTGGCGCCGGACTGCACCAGGCTGCGCACGAGCCGCCGCCCGATGAAGCCTGACCCGCCGGTCACGAGTACCCGCGAGCCGAGCTCATCCGCCATGGATGCTCCGTTCCGGATGATTGATCTGCTTACTCACTATTTATACCGACTTGGGCAATGCCGCTTCCGGCCTTAGCCGAACCTACTAGCCCTGTCTGCCGCCGGCCCCGCCGTCCCCGATACCCGCCACGGCGGATCTCGCGAGCATCTGCCACATCCCTGGACCCTCGCCGCCAGCGCCGCCGCCGGCCCCAGCGGGAACGCTGCCGGGCGCAGCCAGCAGCCGCTCTTCTCCTGGCCCGGATGCGCCCAGCTAGTGTACCGGCGGGCCAGAACGCGCCAGAACGCGCTGGCAGGTCATCCGGCCATGAGGCACGATATCGGCCGGCCGTCTCGCGGCCGGTCCCGCCCGGTCAGCCTGCCGCACCGTCGATCCAGCTCCGGCCCGGCCACGCTGATGGCTGACTTCCGCCGTTCGCGCTGTGCCATGCTGGGCGGCGGCCGGGCGACCGGCCCGAGTGCGGAGGGGGCAGGCAGATGCCGGCGCGTCAGGCGGCGTGGAGGCCAGGGTGAGCGGTACTGCTGCCGCTGACCAGGCTGAGCAGGAGTCGTACGAGATCCTGCGCTCCCGGATCGACCTGACCAGGCTGCCGAGGTTCAGCCGGGACGTCACCGAGCGGGTGATCTACGCGAGCGGTGACTTTGACTACGCCACCGACCTGGTATGCAACGAGGAGGTCCTCGAGCGCGCGGTCGAGTGCCTGGCGGCCGGCGCTCCGGTGGTAGCCGACGCCGCGATGGTGGCCGACGGGATCAGCGGCTGCCAGGTGCTTTGCAAGTCCGCCGACTCGCTGACCACCCGGCTGGCCAGGACCGCCGCCATCAGCAGGCCGGCCGCGGCCGTCCGGCTGGCGTTCGGAGAGGCGGGGCCCGGAGCGGTCTGGATTGTGGGCTGCGCCGCCTCGGCACTGCGGGAGCTCCTCAGCCGCGGCGTGCAGCCAGCGTTCGTCATCGGCATGCCGGCCGGCCTGGTCGGGGCTGCCGCCGCTAAGGACGCGCTGCGCGTGAGCGGCCTGCCGTCGCTGAGCAATGTCTCGGAGAAAGGCGGGGCCGTCGTCGCTGCCGCGGCCTTCAACGCGCTGCTGCGGTCGGCCCTGGCCGTGCCAGAATCGGCGGCCGGCTGGGGAGACACGCCGCCGCCCGGCGCCGGCGATGACGCCGTGACCGGCACCTGAGCCGAGTTTGAGCCCGGTGCACTGGCCGGTGCCTCCGGCGTCGTCCGGAGCGCGGCCGGGCGCGTCTGCCAGAGCTGTGCGAGCCGCTTACCCGCGCAGCCGGGGCGGTGTCGATTGCCCACTGATGGCCTGTTACGGACCGGTAATCTGCGTGTAGCGCGCACATTTCGCGCAAGACTGGATACCTGTGACCGCGAGGCTGGATACTAGCGCCCTCAGCGGCTGGCGGCCGCGCTGGCGCCTTTTGCCAGCGGCGAGTAACGATATGGCAAGAAGACAGGGTAATCAGCAGGTAGAAGCAGGTGCCGCTGGACAGGGCACCGGGCCGAGGGCAGGAGGCCCGCGGGCATGATAGAAGGACCGGGCGTGACCGCGGCACCGTCGCCCCACTGGGGCAGCGGTACCGGCGCCTCGCCACCCCCTGCCCTTGCTCCAGTCCCGGTAGCCCCATCCATGTCAGCAGCCGGATCAGCTTCGGACACCACAGGCTCGTCAGTGCCGCCCATCACCAGGGGCTCGGCTCCGGTGCCCGGCACGCAGCACGCCGCCGGGCCTGCCGAGTCGCCAGGGCCGTCGTCACCAGGGCCGGCGCTGCCCGGGCCGGCGCTGCCCGGCTCGGCGCAGCCCGCCGGGCCTGCCCAGCCGGCCGGCCAGGGCCGGCCCCCCGCATCCGTGCGGCCTGCTGAGCCTGTGCAGCCTGCCGAGTCCACGGGGCCCGGCCAGCCTGCCGAGCCGGGCCAGCCGCTGGAGGTCGAGCCGTACGTCCGGGTCGACGCCCGCCGCCTGGAGTCGGCGCTGATGGCGCTGCGGCACGCCGTTGTCTCGGTGCCGCTGGCGCTGGAAGCGCCTGGTGCGCCGCAGGCCAGGGCAGAGCGCCGCAAGGTGCTCAGCCAGATCGACGACTACCTGCTGCCGCGGCTGCGCAACTCCGGCGCGCCGATCCTGGTCGCGCTGGTCGGGTCGACCGGCGCCGGGAAGTCGACCCTGGTCAACAGCATCGTCGGCCGGCAGGTCAGCGCGACGGGCATCCGCCGTCCGACGACCAACAGCCCGGTTCTGGCCTGTCACCCCGATGACGTCGGCTGGTTCGCCGAGAACGTGTTCCTTCCCACGCTGCCCAGGGTCAGGCAGCAGGGCCTGGCCATGCCAGGCCGGGACGGGCTGCTCGTTCTCGCGGCCAGCGAGGGCATGCCGCGCGGCGTCGCGCTGCTTGACACTCCCGACATCGACTCCGTCGTGCAGGCGCACCGCGCGTTTGCGCACCAGTTCCTCGACGCATCTGACCTGTGGCTGTTCATGACCACGGCGCGCCGGTACGCCGACGCCGCGGTGTGGGAGATGCTGCAGGACGCACGGGACCGGGGCGCCGCGCTCAGCATCGTGCTGTCCAGGGTGCCGCCGGCCTCGGCGCCGCAGCTGCTCGCGCACTTCGACGCCATGCTGGACGCTAACGGGCTGCACGATATCCAGCGCTTTGTCATCGCCGAGACCGTCATCAAGGACGCCCGGCTGCCCGCCGATGTCGCCGGGCCGGTGCGGGAGTGGCTGGAGGACACCGCGCAGCGCGACGACCGGCGCGTCGCGGTGCTGACCCAGACCATGGCCGGCGTGCTCGACACCTTCCGGGAGCGGGTGCCGCTGCTCGCCGACGAGATCCGGGCGCAGCGCACGGTGCGGGCGCAGCTGCGCGGGGAGATCTCCGAGGCGTACCAGGCCGCGCTGGCAGACCTGGAGAAGGCGACTGGCAACGGCTCGCTGGTCTCCGGCGAGGTGCTTGCCCGCTGGCAGGAGTTCGCCGGGACTGGCGACCTGCTCCGCACGCTGCAGGTCCGCCGCTCTCGCGGAGTGAGCCGGGCCAGGAAGAAGACGACGCCCGAGCGGGCGGTGGCCCTGCAGGCCGCCGTGCAGTCAGTGCTCGAGTCGCTGGTCACCTCGCTCGCCGACCGGGCGGCGGAGGAAGCCGTCAGCAGCTGGCAGCGCGAGACGCCGGGTTCCGCGCTGCTGCGGGGGCAGGCCGGAACGCGCGGCCGGTCTGCGGCTGGGCCGGCCGCGGATCTGGCCAGGTCCTCCGGTGAGTTGAGCAGGCGCGCGGCCGCGCTGGTCAGCGCCTGGCTGGAGCATGTCCGGCACCTCGTGCAGGCCGAGAACGTGACTCGTCGCTCGATCGCCAGGGTGGTCACCTTCGACGAGGAGCCGCTCGCCCTCGTCGTCACCATTGGCGTGCTTGGCTATGGCGCTCCGGCCGAGTCCGGGCCAGCGGACGACGCGAGCACGGCCCCGCAGCGCCTGCTCGCCTCGCTCTTCGGCGCCGGGGCGCTGCGCGACATCGGCAGCCGGGCACGCACCGACCTGCGCAGCCGGGTCAGTGCCCTGTTCGACGGCGAGATCGCCAGGTTCACCGCCGTCATCGACGCGGCTGGCGTGCCGGACGAGACAGCGGCGATCGAGCTGCATCAGGCGGGCTACCTGGTCGAGGCGGCACGGTGAACGCGGCCCGGCCGGCGGCTCAGCTCGCGCCGTCGGACGCCGGCATTGCGCCCGGCCAAAGTGGCGCGCCCGGCCAGGGCAGCGCGCCCGGCCAAGCTGGCGCGCCCGGCCAGGGCCGCGGCCAGCGGGCCGGCCGGCTGCTGCCCGAGCGGCTGACCGCGCTGGCGAGGATGGTCCAGATCGCCGCTGCCCGCAGCTCGCACGGTGTCAGCGGTGAGCTGCTGGCGGACGCCGAAGCGCTGCTCGGCCGGGCAGGCGAGCGGCTGCGGCTTTCCCCGGCGCATACTGTCGTCGCCCTCGCCGGCGGTACCGGCAGCGGCAAGTCATCGTTGTTCAACCGCCTGGCCGGCGCGGACTTCTCGACCGCCGGGATCACCCGGCCGGTGACCACCGACCCGCACGCGTGCGTCTGGGGGGTCGCCGGGTCCGGTCCGCTGCTCGAATGGCTCGGCGTGCCGCGCCGCTACCGGTATGCCAGGGCAAGCGCGCTTGACCGCGGCGAGGAGGGCCTGACTGGCCTGGTGCTCGTCGACCTGCCAGATCACGACTCGGTGCTGGCCCACGCGTCAGGCGAGGTGGACCGGATTGTCGGGTCGGCCGACCAGATCATCTGGGTGCTCGACCCCCAGAAGTACGCCGACGCGGCGGTGCACCGCCGGTTCCTGGTGCCGCTGGCCGGCCACGCCGAGGTCATCGCCGTCGTGCTCAACCAGGCTGACCTGCTGACCGAGGCGCAGACCGAGGACTGCATCGGCGACCTGCGCAGGCTGCTGGATGCCGAGGAGCTGCACGACGTGCAGATCCTGGTCACCTCGGCTGCCACCGGAGCCGGCCTGGATGACCTCAGGAAGCTCCTGATGAACGCGGTGTCTGCACGCCAGGCAGCCGTCGCAAGGATCTCCGCCGACGTGGACCGCATGGCGGCCAGGTTCAGCCCGTACAGCGGCGACGCTGATACCGGGCCGGACGAGGCGGCGACGCGGGTGGTGGCCGCCAGCGAGGAGCAGCTCGCAGAGGCGTTCGGCCGGGCCGCTGGGGTCACTGCCGTGGGCGATGCGCTGCGCAGCGCGCGGGAGCTGCGCGCGGCGGACTACGTGGGCTGGCCAGTCGGCTGGATCTACCGCCGGCTGCGCCGCCGGGACCCGGCCAGCAAGACGCGGCTCGGCCAGCTCTGGGACGAGCTGCGAGCCGTCACGGCCGGCCCGGCCGGTGCCCAGCAGGCTGAGATCGACAAGGCCATCACGGTGGTGGCTGACGAGGTAAGCCCCGGCCTGCCCGAGCCGTGGTCGCACACGGTCCGCGCGGCGCTGCGGTCGCGCTCGACCGACATTCCTGGCGGCCTCGGCACCGTGATGGGCCAGTCGCTGCCTGCCGAGAATGCGGTGGCCGGGCGCTGGCGCGCGATCGGCGCGTGGCAGGGCCTGCTGCTGGGCGGCGTGATCGTCGGCCTGGCCTGGTTCGCTGCCATCGTGGTCTTCGGCGGCTTCGGCGTGGCCAGCAACGTGCCGCACGTTTTCAGCAACCTCGCCTTGCTGCCGTGGCTGGCTGCCATGATCGCCGCCCTGCTGCTGATCGGCGCGCTGACGGCCTCCGCTTGCATGAACACGGTCCGCGCCACCGCCGAGCTGGAGAGCAGGCAGGCGGCCGACCTGATGCGGCAGCGGATGACCGACGTCGCCAGGGAGATGGTGATCGCGCCGGGCGAGCAGGAGCTGTCGGAGCTGACGCGCTTCCGCGAGATGTACCGGGTCGCTATCGGCCGCACGGCCTGACGGCCGATCGAGCCGCCCCGGCTTCCGGCATTCGAGTCGCGGCAGCCGTGCCCGCTCAGCCGGGCTGACTATCGCACAAGGGCCAGCAGGGCGGGCCGGTCTGTCCACAGCGTGCGGCGGGGGTCGCCGGCCCTCCACAGCCCGGCGGCGGCCGCGGCGGGCCGGCCGGGCGGCGGTGATCCTGAGGACATCAGCGAGGCGGCAGGGAGCCGCCGTGGCGGCCCGCCCGCGCGAGCGGAGCGTGACTTCCGCTGAGTTCAGGAGGATCCCGATGATCAACGACGCGCACATCAGCCTGGCCGGATACGTGGCGACTCAGCCCACCCGGCGGGCGACCTCGACAGGCGTGCCAAGCGTGACGATGCGGGTGGCATGGACGCCGAGGTGGATGGACCGGGCCACCGGCGAGTGGACCGACGGCCAGACCTCGTACGTGTCCGTGCTTTGCTGGCGCAAGCTGGCCGAGAACGCCGCGGTCTGCCTGCGCAAGGGCGACCCCGTGGTGGTCCGCGGCCGGCTGTCGGTCCGCCCCTACGAGGACCGGCAGGGCATGCAGCGCACGGCGGTCGAGGTCGATGCCTTCTCGGTCGGCCACGACCTGTCCCACGGCGTCGCTCAGTTCCAGCGAGTCCGCCCGGCGACCGGTAAGACAGCGGACGAGCACGCGGCCGAGCTGGCAGCAACTGGTCTGGATGCCAGTGCCACCGGTTCTGGCGATGACCAGGGTTCCGGCAGTGACCTGGCTGACGGCCAGGCTGCCGATGACGCCGGCCTGTCGGACGCCGCGGGCTCGCACGGTGACGATGCGGGCGGCGAGGCCGACGGGACCGAGATGTTCGACGACGACGCGATCGCGGCGCTCGCCGGCCAAGTTGCGGCCGGCGCACCAGCCTGACCGCGTCAGCGCGGCGGGCCAGGCCATCCCGCGCCCGTCGCCAGGGCTGGCCCTGAGCTGGCGAGCCGCCGGTCCGGGTTCGGTGCCGGCGGCCGGCCAGGGTCGCAGTCTGGCGGCTGCCGGGCCCCGTGGTTCGGAACGTGCTCCCGGCAGCCCATACCCTTGAGGCATGCCCGAGTTCATCTACCAGATGCAGGCTGTGCGCAAGTCGCACGGCGACAAGGTCGTCCTCGACGACGTCACCCTGGCCTTCCTGCCCGGGGCGAAGATCGGTGTCCTGGGACCCAACGGCACGGGCAAGTCGACGCTGCTGCGGATGATGGCCGGCGTCGAGCAGCCCTCCAACGGCGATGCACGGCTGATGCCGGGCTTCACCGTCGGGCTGCTGGATCAGGAACCTCAGCTGGACGAGAGCAAGACCGTGCTCGGCAACGTCGAGGAAGGCGTGGCCGAGACCAAGGGCCTGCTGCAGCGGTTCAACGAGATCGCCGAGCAGATGGCGACCGACTACTCCGACGAGCTGCTGGCCGAGATGGGCCAGCTGCAGGAGCAGCTGGATCACCGGAACGCCTGGGATCTTGACAGCCAGCTCGAGCAGGCCATGGACGCGCTGCGCTGCCCGCCGCCCGAAGCCGACGTGAGCGTGCTGTCCGGCGGCGAGAAGCGCCGGGTGGCGCTCGTCCGGCTGCTGCTGCAGCAGCCGGACCTGCTGCTGCTCGACGAGCCCACCAACCACCTGGACGCCGAGAGCGTGCAGTGGCTCGAGCAGTACCTGGAGAAGTACGCGGGCACGGTGGTCGCAGTCACCCACGACCGGTACTTCCTCGACAACGTGGCTGGCTGGATCCTTGAGCTGGACCGGGGGCGCGCCTACCCGTACGAGGGCAACTACTCGGTCTACCTGGAGACTAAGGCGGCGCGGATCAAGGTCGAGGGCCAGAAGGACGTCAAGCGCCGCAAGCTGCTGGAAGACGAGCTGGAATGGGTGCGGTCGAGTCCGCGGGCCAGGCAGGCCAAGAGCCGCGCACGGCTGCAGCGCTACGAGGAGATGGCAGCGGAAGCGGACCAGAACCGCAAGCTGGACTTCGAGGAGATCCAGATCCCGCCAGGCCCGCGCCTGGGCAGCCTCGTCGTCGAGAGCGGCGACCTGGTCAAGGGCTTCGATGACCGGATGCTCTTCGACGGGCTCAGCTTCAGCCTCCCGCAGGGCGGCATAGTCGGCGTGATCGGCCCGAATGGCGTCGGCAAGACGACCCTGTTCAAGATGATCGTGGGGGAGGAGCAGCCGGACGGCGGCAGGATCCGGGTCGGCGAGACCGTCGAGATCGCGTACGTGGACCAGGCCCGCGGTCGGATCGACCCGGACAAGAATGTCTGGGCAGTCATCTCCGACGGCGAGAGCTTCATCAGGGCCGGCAAGACGGAGATCCCCAGCCGAGCCTACGTCGCCGCCTTCGGCTTCAAGGGCGGCGATCAGCAGAAGCCGGCCGGCGTGCTGTCCGGCGGCGAGCGCAACCGCGTCAACCTCGCGCTCACCCTCAAGCAGGGCGGCAACTTGCTGCTGCTGGACGAGCCGACCAACGACCTGGACGTAGAGACGCTCTCCTCACTGGAGAACGCGCTGCTGGAATTCCCCGGCTGCGCAGTGATCACCAGCCACGACCGCTGGTTCCTCGACCGGATCGCCACGCACATCCTGGCCTGGGAGGGCGGCTCCAGCTGGTTCTGGTTCGAGGGCAACTTCGATTCGTACGAGAAGAACAAGATCGAGCGGCTAGGCGCCGAGGCCGCCCGCCCGCACCGGGTCACCTACCGCAAGCTGACCAGGGGTTGAGCGCGATGACCGACCTGACGCCGTTCGCTGCGCTGGTAGGCGGCGATCACGGGCTCGCCGTGGTCTCGGTGGCCCGGCCGGACGGGACTGTCGCGTCGTCGGTGGTCAACGCCGGCGTGCTGGCCCACCCGCTCACCGGCAGCCCGGTGGTGGGCGTCGTGGCCCGCGGGGATTCGCGCAAGCTCGGCTACCTGCGCACCGCCCGGCAGCCGCGGGTCACCGTGGTAATGCGGGCCGGCTGGCAGTGGGCAGCGGCCGAAGGTGACGCTGAGCTGGCCGGGCCGGACGATCAGCTTGGTGACCTGGACGCCGAGCGGCTGCGGCTGCTGCTGCGCGACATCTTCAGCGCGGCTGGCGGCACGCACGACGACTGGGATGCCTACGACCGCACGATGGCCGCCGAGCGGCGCACCGCGATCCTGGTAACGCCGCGGCTGGTCTACTCGAACCGGTAAGACGCGGCTGCAGTCGGCCTGCGAGGCACGGGGACGCCGAAGCTCAGCCTTGCTGCGGTCCCAGGACGGGCCGTGGCGCTGATGGCGAATGTCATCGCCGGCCGGTGACATCGGCCTCTGTCCTGGCCGGCGCCAGGAAAGGCACACTGGCTGCGGCCGATGAGAATTGCGGTCGGGCCCGCTCTACACCTCGGTGAGGCCAGCTCAGATCGAGACCACAGGAGGTCGATGTGCCTGCTTCGGTGCTGTACATGTCGATGTCAGTCGACGGGTACATCGCGGGCCCGAACGACAAGCCAGGCAACCCGGGCGGCGACCGCTTTCTGCGGCTGCACCAGTGGTTCGTTACCCCGGCGGGTGAGTTCTACCGGCCGGCGGGTCCCGCCGGGGGATTCATGGACGAGATCAACGCGACCGGTGCGGTGCTGTCGGGCCGCCGGACCGTGGAGCAGGTTGACCACTGGGGCGGGGATCATCACGGCGTCCCGATCTTCGTGCCCAGTCACCGGCCGCCTGGCCCGTCCGTCGCGAACTACCCGCTGGTGACGTACGTGCAGGACGGGATCGAGAGCGCGATGGCGCAGGCGAAGGCTGCGGCCGGGGACCGCAACGTGCTGGTGCACGGCGCCTATACGGCGCAGCGAGCGCTCGAGGCCGGGGTGCTGGACGAGCTGCAGATCCACCAGATCCCGGTGCTCTTCGGCGATGGCCGCCAGCTGTTCGAGGTGCTGCCGTCACGCGTGGAGCTGGAAATCGTCCGGGTCATCGACACACCCGAGGCGACGCACATCCGCTACCGCGTCCGTCGATGAGCAAGCAGCCCGGCCGGGAGAATGCGGCCGGCCGGGCGACCAGCCGCGCGCCGTCCGCTGTCACTCAAGCCGGACGGTGACGACGCTGGGTCAGCGCGGTGCTGGCAGCTGTCCGGTCAGGCTGGGCTCAGCCCAAGGTCGTGGCCCGGCGCCGGGCCGGCCTGCTGGTTGACCAGGCTGTGCGCAGCCATCACCAGGTAGTCCCACAGCTGCGCGTCAAGCTGCCCGTCCAGGTCGAGCTCATCGAGTGCGGTGCGCATGTGCCGCAGCCATGCGTCACGTTCCCGCTCGCCGATCGTGAACCGCACATGCCGCATCCGCAGCCGCGGGTGCCCCCGGCGCTCGTTGTAGGTAGCCGGCCCGCCCCAGTACTGGATCAGGAAGAGCCGCAGGTGCTCTTCTGCCGGTCCGAGGTCGCGGCTCGGGTACACCGCGCGCAGCTCGGGGTCGGCGGCGACCTCCTGGTAGAAGCGGTGCACGAGCTGGCGGAAGGCAGGCTCGCCGCCGATCGCCTGGTAGAGGGTCTGCCCGCCGCTCTGGCCGGGCTGCTGGGTCTGGTTCATGACCGCTCCAGGGTACGTTCCCCGACAGCCCGGCAAGGCCAGGCGCTCGCCCGGCAGGCGGCTCGCCGGTCAGCCGGATCACCGGGCTGGCGGCCGGGATCAAGGGGCGCCGGCGGTGTCCGGCGCGTCCAGCGCCTGCTTGAGACGCTGCCGCAGTTCCCTGGCCACCTCGGCCTGGCGCAGCGGCAGCGTCTTGGCGGTGACCCGCAGCAGCATGCTGTCGGCTGACAGGTCCTGCACCCCCCAGACTTCTGGCGCCTCGAGGATCGCGCCGCTGAACTCCGGCTCGCGCCACAACCTCGTGACCGCGGCGCGCATCTGCTCGCGGACCGCGCCGGCGTCACGGTAATAGGGCACCGGGAAGTCCACGATCGCCCGCGACCAGCCCTGCGACTCGTTGCCGGCCATCGAGATGCTGCCGTTCCTGATGTGCCAGACGATCCCGCTGACGTCCCGCAGCCGGGTGATGCGCAGGCTGACCGCCTCTACCGTGCCGGTGACCTCGCCGGTCGTGATCACGTCGCCGACTCCGTACTGGTCCTCCAGCAGGATGAAGATCCCGGCGAGGAAGTCGGAGACCAGGTTCTGTGCGCCGAAGCCGATCGCCACCCCGAGCACCCCGGCGCTGGCGAGCACGGGGGCGAGGTTCAGCCCCATGTAACCCACGATGATCACCAGCGCGATGGTCAGGATGGTGACCGACACGGCGTTGCCGAGGATCGAGTTGAGCGCGCTGGCTCGCTGATAGCGGCGCTCGCGGAACAGCCCCCGGTTGCGCTCGGCCACGGCGTCCGGCTCGGCCCTGGCCCGCGCCGTAAAGCGGCCGATGGCGCGGAGCGCGGCCGCGCGCAGCAGCAGCGCGAGCAGCAGCACGAGTGCGATGCGCAGGATCAGGTGCACCGGCCCGGCGAAGAAGACCCTGGTCACGTCAGCGGCGTGCGCGCTGTGCGAGAGGTCCCAGACCAGCCGGCAGGCGATGCCGGGATTCGGCCCGCACGCGCCGCCGAGGCTGTCGCCCGAGGGCGGCGGGGGCTGCGCGAGGGCGGCTGCCAGCACGTCGGTGGTCACGTGAGCGTCCTCCCGGGAGCCAGGGCGCCCGCTATCGGGGCACAATCCCTCCATGCTGGCCGGCCCGCGCGCCCGGTACCGGCCGATCGCGGCAGGCTGAATGCGATTGCCTCAGGCTGCGGCAGGTCAGGCCGGCGGTGCAGCGGTGGCCACCGTGACCCCTCGGAGGCAGCCGGTCACCCCAGGCTGGCGGTGGCCGCCGCCACCCTCCTTGGAGCCAGCCGGTAACGCGGGCTGGCGGTGACCGGCTCGACTGTTCGGGTTCTCGCCTCCCCGGCGTCAGATCAGCGGCTGAGGCCGGTGTGCAGGCTCGCGAAAGCCAGGGTCTCCGCCGACAGCGCGGCGGAGCGGCTGACCGCCCGGGCGCCGTGCCCGACATCGGCCTCGCGGCGGAGCAAGATCGGCCGGTCCTGGTACCTGGCCGCGGTGGCGTGCTGCAGCGCTGCGCACATCTTGCGCGCGTGCAGCGGATCCACCCTGGTGTCGCCGTCGAACACCGTGAACAGCACGGCCGGGTAGCTCGTGCCGTCGACAACGTGGTGATACGGCGAGTAGGAGAGCAGCCAGCCGAATTCCTCCGGGTTGGCGGCCGTGCCGTACTCGTCGTTCCAGCTCTCGCCGAGCCCGAAACGCTCGTACCTGATCATGTCGAGCAGCGGCGCCGAGCAGATCGCCGCGGCGCACAGCTGCGGGTGCTGCGTGACGGTCGCGCCGACCAAAAGCCCGCCGTTCGAGCCGCCGGAGACCGCGAGCTGCCCGCTGGTCGTCCAGCCGCCGGATACCAGCGCCTTCGCGGCGGCGGCGAAGTCGTCGAAGACGTTCTGCTTGTGCTCGCGCATGCCGGCCCGGTGCCACTGCTCGCCTTCCTCGCTGCCGCCCCGCAGCCCGGCGATCGCGTAGACCCCCCCGGCCTCAGTCCAGGCGAGGATGGCCGGGGCGTAGGCGGGGGTGAGGCTCACGTTGAAGCCGCCGTAGCCATACAGGATGGCCGGCCGCGGCGCCGCCCCGGCCGCGTCAGTGCTTTCCTCAGCGCCGCCGGAGATGACCAGCATCCGGATCGTGGTGCCGTCCGCGGACTGGTAGCTGACCTGGCGGGCGGTGATTTCCGGTATCAGTGCCGCACCAGGCACCCGGTCCCACTCATCCACGCTGCCGGTCCGGCCGTCGTATCGCAGCACCATCGGCGGCGTGCGGTAGTCGGTGTACCTGATCCACGCCTCGTGTCCGCCCTCGGGATGCGCCGACAGCCCTTCGACGGTGCCGAGGCCGGGTAGCGCAACCGTGCCAAGCGCGGTGCCGTCGGCCAGGTCGTGCACGGTGACCTCGCCGATCGCGTGCCGGGTCCATGAGCAGAGCAGCAGCTTGCCTGGCAGTTCCTGGCCGTCGAGTATCGCGTACCCGGTCAGCACTGCCTCCGGGTCCTGCGGCACCAGGTCTCGCCAGTACTCGTGGCCGGGTGACGCTGGGTCGGTCACCACCAGCCGGCCGCGCGGCGCGTCCCGGTCGGTCAGCAGGTACAGCCGGCCGTCGTTGCCCACCTGTCCGTAGGCCTGCGCGTCCGCGCCCTCCTGCACTACGGAGAGCGCGGGCGGGCCGGCGGGGGAGCCGGTCAGGTCGGCCAGCCACATGTCGTTACGCGGCGCGGTGCCGGCCGCGGCGGCTAGCTGCAGCCAGCGCCCGTCCCGGCTGACTGAGACCGAGTAGTAGCTGGTCTTGTCCCGGCCCGCGCCGAAGATCAGCACATCCTCGTCCGCGGCGCTGCCGACCCGGTGCAGGTAGACCCGCCGGTGGTACTGCTGCTCCCCGGCAGGCACCTGGTCGGGCGCGAGCCGCCGGGAGTAGAAGAACGCGTCGCCGCCGGGCAGCCAAGCGACGTCGCTGTACCGGCAGCGGTCGATCGGCCCGTCCACGTCCATACCGGTGGCCACGTCCATGACCTGCAGCACCGACTCCTCGGACCCGCCGCTGGACAGCTGGTAGGCGAGCAGCCGGCCTTCGATGTCGGGCCGCCAGTCATCGAGCGTCGTGGTTCCCGACGGGTCGATCGCGGTCGGGTCGATGAGCACCCGCTCGTCCTCGCCGGGCGCCTGCGTGTACAGCACGGCGTGCTCCTGCCCGCCGCGCCGCCGGGTGTAGAACCGGCGCTCGCCACGCCAGCGCGGCAGCCCCGCCTCGCCGGCCTCGAGCAGCTCGGTGATCCGCGCTGCCAGCGCCTCCCGCTGCGGGCGCACCTCGGCCGCCTGGTCGGCGTACAGCGCATCCTGCGCGGCCAGCCAGGCCTTGGTCTCGGCGCTATCGGGGTCTTCGAGCCACTGGTACGGATCGCTGACCAGCTGGCCGTGGATGGTCTCGGTGACGTCCGCTCGGCGGGCCTGTGGGTAGCTGCCACTGGGTGTCATTGCGCGATGTTAACCCTCCGGTACTCGCCGCCTCATAGCTAGCGAAGCTAGGCTAATGCAGTTGGCAGACCGCCTTCGGTGAAGCCACACTCGTCACGGGTGCACCGGTAGCGCCAGCGGCGCACCCGCCGGGAGGTGCATGTGCGTCGGGTACTGCTGCTCAACGTCACCTATGAGCCGCTGACCACGGTGGCCCTGCACCGGGCCGTCTGCCTCGTGCTCGGCGAGAAGGCGGTGGTCGTGCACGACGACACGAATGGCACTGTGCTCCGGTCTGCCTCGCTCATGCTGACCGCCCCGTCGGTGATCAAGCTGCGCCGTTACGTGCGGCTGCCGCACCGCAGCAGGGTGCCGCTGACCAGGGCCGCGCTGATGCGCCGCGACAACTACCTGTGCGCGTACTGCGGCACCAAGGCCGACACGGTCGACCACGTGATCCCGCGCAGCCGCGGCGGACTGCACGCCTGGGAGAACTGCGTCGCCTCCTGCAACAAGTGCAATCACCGCAAGGCCGACCGGCTGGTGGATGAGCTCGGCTGGACGCTCAGGGTCGACCCAGGCATTCCCCGCGGCGCGCACTGGCGGCTGATCGGCGCCGCGCACGACGGCGACCCGCAATGGGCGGCCTACCTGGCGGAAACCGCCGCCTGACCCGCGCCCGCCGGGCCAGCGCTCAGCCCGGCCGCACCTGCCCGGAGCTCTCTGACTCGTCACGCGCTGGCGGCGTTGGCTGGGCGGCGCCGGGGGGTGATCACGGCTAGCTCGCCGTCTGCGGTGCGGAGCACCTTGACTCCGGTGCCGAAGTGCTCGGCGAGAACCTCATCCCGCAGGATCTGCCGCGGGCTGCCGTCAGCGGCCAGCCGGCCGCCGGACAGCAGCAGCAGCCGGTCGGCGAACTGACCGGCCAGGGTCAGGTCGTGCACGGCGGACACGACGGTGAGCGAGTCCTCGCGGCGCAGCTGGTCGATCAGCTCCAGCGCGTCCATCCGGCGGCCGAGGTCGAGCGCGCTGGTCGGCTCGTCAAGCAGCAGCACCGGTGCCTGCTGGGCCAGCGCCCTGGCCAGCACCATCCTCTGCAGCTCGCCACCGGACAGCGTGCGCAGCGCCCGGCCGGCCATATCGGCCAGCGCCAGCCGGTCGAGCAGCCCGGCGCAGATCCGCCGGTCAGCCGCCGTCTCCAGGCGCAGGTAGCCGATGTGCGCGGTCCGGCCGAGCAGCACGTAGTCGCTGACGGTCATCTCGGGCGGCAGCACCGGCTGCTGCGGCACGTAGGCGACCAGCCTGGCCAGCTGCCGCCTGGCCAGGCCAGCGGTCGGCCTGCCATCCACGGTGATCGCGCCCTGGTAGCTCACCAGCGCGGCGACGGCGCCGAGCAGGGTGCTCTTGCCTGCCCCGTTAGGCCCGATCACGCCGAGCCACTCGCCGGTGCCCACCGCCGCGCTGATGCCGTCCAGCGCGACGGCCTGGCCGTAACGCACCTGCACCCGGTCGAGCGCGATCATGCGAGATCCTGCCTGGCGCGCCGGGAGCGGAGCACGAACAGGAAGAACGGCGCCCCGGTCACCGCGGTGATGACGCCGATCGGCACCTCGGCCGGCGCCTGCACGGTGCGGGCGGCGATATCGGCGAGCACCAGGAACGCGGCGCCGCCGACCATCGACGTCGGCAGCACGATCCGGTAGCTGGGGCCGGCGGTCAGCCGGATCAGGTGCGGCACGATGATCCCGACGAAGCCGATCAGCCCGCTCACCGCCACCGCCGCGGCGCAGCCGAGCGTCGCGGCGAACACCACGGTGAGCCGCAGCCGCGCGACGTTGACGCCGAGGCTGGCCGCCTCGGTCTCGCCCACCCGCAGCACGTCGAGCAGCCTGCGGTGCGCCAGCAGCAGCACGGCGGAGACGGCCACGTACGGCAGGATCAGCGTCACCTGCTGCCAGGAGGCCAGCGACAGCCCGCCCAGGATCCACGAGTACACCGACTGGAGCGTCTGCGTGTGCTGCTGCTGCAAGTAGGTCTGCGCGGCGGTGAGCAGCGCGGCGACAGCGATCCCGGCCAGCAGGATGGAGGCAGTGCCGCCGCCCGGCCTGCCGGGCTCGCCGCCAGCGCCGGCGCCCGAGCCCAGCAGGTAGGTGATGACCACGGCGGCCATGGCGCCGCCGAACGCGGCGGGCGGCAGCAGCTGCGGGCTGGCTCCGGTGACGATCACGATGGTCGCGCCCAGGCCAGCCCCGGCCGCGACGCCGAGCAGGTACGGGTCAGCCAGCGGGTTGCGGAACACGCCCTGGTAGGCCGCGCCGCCGCCGGCCAGCATGCACCCGACCAGGGCGCCGAGCACGACCCTGGGCAGCCGCAGCTGCCAGACGATCGCCGCGCTCACGGCGGGCACGGAGACTGCCGGATGCCAGGGCAGCCGGGCGATCAGCGCGTCGGCCACGGTTGCAGGCGACAGGTCGGCTGGCCCGACGGTCACGCCGAGGATGACCGCGGCGAGCAGCAGCGCCGCCGCGATCGTCAGCGGCCTGCCCGCCCTGATCCGGCCGATGACGGCGCCGCCGTCCGGCCGGGAGCCTGGCTGCCCGGCGCCCGCCGGGCCAGCTGGTCCGGCCGATTGCCCGGTCCCCGCCGCCGTGCCCGAAGCGGTCGACCTCGTGCGGGAGACAGCCGGCGCTTCCTGCCGCGCCCCGGCCGGGCCTGCCCCGGTCATGCCTGCCCCGGTCATGCCTGCTCCGGCGGTGGCCGGCCGTGCCGTGGCTGACTGTGCCCGGCCCGGCCGGGCCCGTGCCGCGCCCGGTCGGGGGAACCAGGAGGACGCGGCGCGAACGGCCCGGCCGGCTGATGTCACTGGCTGCCCCCCGACAGGCGGGCAGCGACGGTGCGCATCAGGTCCACGATCCGCGGCCCCCAGCGCGAGGCGATGTCGTCGTTCAGGGCGATGACGTGCCCGTCCTTTACCGAGGTCAGGCCCGCCCAGCCGGGCCGTCTCGCCACCGTGGCGGTGCTCTGGTGACAGCAGATGGTGTCGGCCAGGATGACGTAGTCCGGGTCGGCCTTGACGATGTACTCCGAGGAGAGCTGCGGGTAGCCGCCGGCCGCCGCGGCGCCCTTGACCTTGTCGGCGATGTTCACCAGGCCGAGCATCGCCAGCACCTTGCCGATGAACGTCGACGAGGTGGCCGTGAAGTAGGTCTGGTCGAGCTCGTAGTAGTACGTCGGCGCCGGGGACTTCCTCGGCACCGAAGCGACGATCTTCGCGACCTGGCTGCGCAGGCTGGCGACCTTATGCTGCGCGGCCGCGAGGTGGCCGGTGGCTTGGCCGAGCTGGTCGAACTCGGCGTACGCCCCGTTCAGGCCGCCGGGCGCCGGCAGGTCGAGCACCGGGATCGACAGCGCGGCCAGGTGCTTCTCGAGCCCGTCGATGTTGTTGGAGATCACCACCAGGTCAGGCTTGTAGTTCGCGATCGCCTCGACGTTCGGCTGGAACCCCGACAGCTTGGTCATCGGTGCCTGCGACGGGTAGTCCGAGTCGCTGTCGACTGCCTTGACCTGGCTGCCAGCGCCGATCGCGTAGAGCATCTCGGTCGCGCTTGGCGACAGCGACACGATCGAGTCCGGCCGCGCCGTCAGGTGCACGCCGCCGTTGGCTGCCTGCACGGTCACCGGGAACGAGCTGGGCGAGGCGCCCGGCGCGGCGGCCGGGCTGGATCCTGGCTGGCTGCCGCAGCCGGCTGCCAGGGTGAGCGCTGCGGCAGCCGCGACGGCAGCCAGCAGCCTGGAACGAACTTGCATGATCGTCATCCTCCGCCGTGATCTGGAGGACGAAGTGCGTCCGCTGCGATCCGACGAGGCATCGGAACGAGCCGCCCTTCCTCCGAGGACAGGTCGTGGACGCAAGCCAGGCGTCCGGGCTTGTCCTCGGCCAGGGAGGCATCACCGTTGCGGGAACAGCGCCGGCATCTCACCGGCTTCGCTGGGCACTGCGCCGCTCCCGGCAGCGCCGGGAACATCGGTAGCGTACCGCAGCCAGCCTCCCCGGAACTGCTGGCGAGGCGGGCCGGCCGGGAGGGGGGCGGCCAGCGAGCGGCCAGCGGCGTGACCGGCAGGACCGGCGGGACCGCCGGCCGGCGCCACCGCCCAGCTTATGACGCTGGTACTGCACATTTGCTGCCTTCCTGTCATAAGCTGAGGTCAGGCGGCCGGGCCAGGCGTCGAAGGCATGGGCACAGACGGCGCGGCCGGCAGGGACGGAGAAGTGACGTGGCGGACACCGACGGCAAGCTGACGATCCCGGACGGCGGGTTCTGGCCTGCCCCGCAGATCCCCCAGCCGAACATTTACCCGATGGAATGGCGGGTCGAGACCGACAAGCTCGCGGCGATCTACCAGAGGTCCAAGCTGGCCGTGTGGAACCCGGCTGACCTGCCCTGGGACGAGCTGCGCGCTGATGACTTCACCACTGAGCAGCGGCTCGGGATCATGTACTGGTTCTCGGTGCTGGCGAACTTCGACGCGTCAGGCCCGGCGGTCTTCGCCCGGGCCACCATCCACGCCTTCGAGCAGCACGAGGAAGACCCGGTACGCAAGTGCTTCTTCTCGATCACCAGGGACGAGATGAATCACGAGGAGTGCTGCCAGCGCGCGATCGGGGCACTGTGGCCTGGCGGCCCGCTGGACTGGACCCCGTCGACTGACCTGGAGCGGGCCGCGCACAACAACATCGCCTGGCTGTACCACAACGGCGGCAGGTACTGGAGCGGCTACAACAAGGCGGTCGGCAAGTACCCGCTCGCGGTGCTGTTCACCAGTTTCATGATGGGCGAGATGGCGGCGTCGACGCTGTTCCGCGGGATGGCCTCCGGCGCGAGGCACCCGGTGTTCGCCGAGATGTTCCAGCGCATCGGCCGGGACGAGTCACGGCACCTGCAGATCTGCATGACCATCCTGGAGAACGAGTGGCCCGGCCTGACCGACGAGGTCAAGGCCACCATCACCCGGCAGCTGCGGGCCGGTTTCGTGTTCTTGTCGATGATCCTCTGGGAGCCGCCGGAGGGCTTCTGGGAGATACCGCCGTACTTCCTGGCCAACCACCGGCTGCTGATGAACTACGCCAGGGAGGCTGGCCTCGGCGTGCTGAGCTACGCCGAGCAGGCCGACAACTGGAAGACGGCGATCGCCAGGATCCGGGTCATCGTGCAGCGCTGGGGCATCGAGTTCCCCGCCATCCCCGAGCTCGACATCTCCGGCGTCGACGTCTCGCAGGACATCAACCCCGAGGACATCATCCCGGTCTTCTAGCACTGCGCTCCTCGGCTGGTGGGGGCTGCCTGGCGCGCCCGGCAGAGCGCAGGGTCTGCGGCGAGGCCGGCTCCGTCAGCCGCGGCCGGATGGCCGCCAGGTGCCTGTCCTGATGGCCCGCTCACGGCGGGCCAGGCGATGCCGTCGTTCGGCACGCGCATCCCTCGCCGCCTGTCCGTAGCTGTCGGCGATGCTGCCGTTCATGCGCCAGACGGCACCGAGCAGGATGGTCCCGGCCAGCGCCGCCAGGGCAGCGGCGAGCGCGACATAGGAAGCGGCACCGGGCAGCAAATACGCCGCCACGGCCAGCGCTACGAACGCGGCGAACGTCGCGCGCATCACCCAGCCGCGCTTGCGGTGCTGCTGCAGCAGCACCTCTTCCTGATCTGACCAGGTCATCATGGGGCTCCCGGGTCAGGGAACGGGACAGCTGGCGGGCTTAGCGCAGTGGCTGTCCGCCTGCGCGACATGACCGAGCTTCCAGGTCCAGGCGGCCGCCGTCAACCGGTGGGCGCGGTGTCCCGGTGCCTGCTTCGCGCGGCGGCGCCGACGAGCGCCGTGATGTCGGTCATGAGCCGCTGCGGGCCTCGCGCGGTGCGCCCATGTGGACGGATCCGTGGACGGTGCGGTGGAAAAGCACGATCGGCGGGGGATAACGAAAGACGTCCTGTGGATGATCAAAGAATCTTGGAAATGGGCCCGGAAAGGCCTTGCGCCACGCCCGCAGCGGGCAGTAGAAATGCTGACACCACTGAAGGCGGACACACCGGGGGCGACCCCGGAACGCAGCGGGAAGCCGGGCGACCGGTGCCTCGCTCGGGTGTCCGGCACCGGTGGCGGCCGCCGCAGACTGCTGGCCACCGAGCAATCGGCGAGCGAGCGTCGCGCGGCCAGGAGGGGCCCCTGCATCTCATACATGCGGGGGCCTCTTCCTTTGCCTTGCGGACTCGCGGTCTTTGGCAAGTTGTGACGGCAGCCCTCCGGAGCGTGCTTCCGGCGAACCGCAAACCGGGACATCCAGGACTGGCGGAAAAGTCTGTTAAAACAATTTGCGCACAACGGGTAACGCCATGTGCAATGACCATCGATAATGAGATGGACGCAGGCGGCGTGGGTACCCCCGAGCTCACGCCGCCTGGTCCTATTTCGGAGCCGTTCGGCCCGCTGCGTCCCCGCCTGAGTGGCGGCGCGCCGCGTGCCTGCGGTACCGGCGCGAGGGCCCGGCGAGTAGCGTTCGTGCTATGACAGAGACCAGGACGTCAGCGGGCCGGAGCCCGGCTCCGGTGCCTCAGGCACCGTTCGGCCGGATGGTCACCGCGATGATCACGCCGCTCACCGCCGACCGGGAAGTTGACTACGACGGCGCCGCGGCGCTCGCCGAATACCTGGTCACCGACATGCGCAACGACGGGCTGGTGATCAGCGGGACCACCGGTGAGTCGCCCACGACGACAGACGCCGAGAAGGACCGGTTGCTGCGCGCCGTGATCGAAGCGGTCGGCGGGCGTGCCAGCGTGGTGGCCGGGGTGGGCACCAACGACACCGCCCATTCATGCGAGCTCGCCAGGCAGGCCGAGCGGGCCGGCGCAGCCGGACTGCTGGTGGTGACGCCGTACTACAACAAGCCTCCGCAGAGCGGCCTGGCGGCGCACTTCACCGCCGTCGCCGACTCGACCGCGCTGCCGGTGATGCTCTACGACATCCCCGGCCGCACGGGCACGCCGATCGCCACCGCGACGCTGCAGCAGCTGGCGGCGCACCACCGGATCGTCGCGGTCAAGGACGCCAAGGACGACCCGGCGGCCATGTCGCAGGTCACCGCCAGCACTGACCTGGTGTTCTACTGCGGCAGCGACATGCTGAACCTGCCCTGGCTCTCGCTCGGCGCGGTCGGCTTCGTCAGCGTGGTCGGGCACGTGGTGGGAGACCGGCTGCACGAGATGATCGACGCGCACGCGGCCGGCCACAACGGCGAGGCGCTCGCGATCCACCGCGAGCTGCTGCCGGTCTACATCGGCATGTTCCGCACCCAGGGCGTGATCACCACGAAGGCAGCGCTGGGGATGCTCAGCCTGCCTGGCGGCCCGGTGCGGCCGCCGCTCTGCGACGCCACGCCTGATCAGGCCGAGCAGCTGCGTGCCGACCTGCTGGCCGGCGGCGTGAAGCTCCGGTGAGCCACCCGCACCCGGAGCTAGGCCCGCCGCCGCAGCTCCCAGCCGGCGGGCTGCGCATCACCGCCCTTGGCGGGCTCGGCGAGATCGGCAGGAACATGACCGTGTTCGAGCACGCCGGCCGGCTGCTCATCGTCGACTGCGGCGTGCTGTTCCCCGACCCAGACCAGCCGGGCGTCGACCTGATCCTGCCGGACTTCTCCTGCCTGGCCGACCGGCTCGACCAGATCGAGGCGATGGTCCTCACCCACGCGCACGAGGACCACATCGGGGCGGTTCCCTACTTGCTGCGCCAGCGCTCCGACATCCCGCTGGTCGGCTCGCGGCTGACCCTGGGGCTGGTGCGCAGCAAGCTCACTGAGCACCGGATCACCCCGGAGGGCGTTGAGGTCGCGGAAGGCGACCGGCTGTCGTTCGGGCCCTTCGACCTCGAGTTCTTCGCGGTGAACCACTCGATCCCCGACGCGCTCGCCGTTGGCATCCGGACGACCGCCGGGGTGGTGCTGCACACCGGTGACTTCAAGATGGACCAGCTGCCGCTCGACGGACGGCTAACCGACCTCGGCGGTTTCGCCCGGCTCGGCGCCGAGGGCGTCGACCTGCTGATGGCCGACTCCACCAACGCCGAGGTGCCCGGCATCGTGACCAGCGAGCGCGCGATCTCGCCGGTGCTGGCCGACACGTTCCGCGCGGCCCGGCAGCGGATCATCGTGTCCTGCTTCGCCAGCCACGTGCACCGGGTGCAGCAGGTGCTCGACGCAGCCGCCGAGCACGGCCGCAAGGTCGCGCTGGTGGGCCGCTCGATGGTGCGGAACATGGGCGTCGCTCGCGACCTCGGCTACCTGAGGGTGCCGTCGGTGCCCGGCGGCCTCCTGGTGGACATGCGCGATGCGGAGGAGCTGCCGCCGGACAAGATCGTGCTGATCTCCACCGGCTCGCAGGGCGAGCCGATGTCGGCGCTGTCGCGGATGGCTGGCCGGGATCACCCGATCAGGATCGCCGAGGGCGACACCGTCATCCTGGCCTCCTCTCTGGTGCCCGGTAACGAGACCGCGGTATCGCGGATCATCAATGACCTGACCCGGCTCGGCGCCGTGGTGGTGCACCGGGGCAATGCGCTCGTGCACGTGTCAGGGCACGCGCCGGCCGGCGAGCTGCTCTACGTGCTCAACCTGGTGCGGCCGTCCAACTTCATCCCGGTGCACGGCGAGTGGCGGCACCTCAAGGCGCACGCCGAGCTGGCCGCCATGACCGGGGTGCCGCCCGAGAGCATCGTGATCGCCGAGGACGGCGTCGTGGTCGACCTCATCGACGGCAAGGCAGCGGTCAGCGGGATGATCCCGTGCGGCTACGTCTACGTCGACGGTCTCTCGGTAGGCGAGGTCACGGACGCGTCGCTGAAGGACCGGCTCATCCTCGGCGACGAGGGTTTCGTGTCCGTGGTCATCGCCGTCGACTCGACCTCGGGCAAGGTGGTCGCCGGGCCGCAGATCCACGCTCGCGGCTCCGGCATCGACGAGTCGGCCTTCGGCGAGGTGCAGCCGCTGCTCGAGGAGGTACTCGAGCGCGCCGCCGCTGACGGCATCACCGACGTACACCAGCTGCGGCAGCTCGTCCGCCGCACCATCGGCAAGTGGGTCAGCGACAACTACCGCCGCCGACCCATGATCATTCCGGTCCTGGTCGAGGTTTAGCCGGGCCAGCGCCAGCCGCGGCCGGCGGCAGGCGCAGCCGATGGGTCAGGTCATGCCGTAGCAGCGCTCGATGCCGAACTGATAGACCAGCCGGCCCTCGTCGGCCATCGTGGCGAGAAACTGCTGCTCGTCCAGCTCGTTGCCGTACCACAGCAGCGGGCCTTCCGGCCGTCCCTGCATCACCCGGAACAGCTCTACGTTGAGGTGACCGGCGTCCGGCCCGTCCAGGATCGTCACAGTCGATTCCAGGGCGAGCCAGCGGTACGAGCCGTCGAAGACGAACAGCGTGCAGCGCGGATCGCTGCGCAGCCGCCTCGTCCTGACCCGGTCCAGCGTCCCGCTGCTCTGCAGCTGCCCGCCGACCAGGGCGACCCCGACCCTGGCGACCTTGGCGACGCCGCCTGCCGTGACCGTGATCATCGCGGCTGAGTGCTGACCGGCCAGGAATGCCTGCTGCTCTGCGCTGAGTTCCATGCCGGCTCAAGTACCCGGCTCAGCGCGGATTCATCACTGCCGGGGCGCTACCGCAGCGTGACCGGCAGCGCGTCGAAGCCGCGCAGCACGAGCCCGTCCCTGCGCTGCGGCTGGCCGGCCTCGGCTATCGAGCCGAACCTCGCCAGCAGCCGGGGGAACGCAACCCCGGCCTCCAGCCGGGCCAGCGCCGCGCCGATGCAGAAGTGCGCCCCGCCGCCGAAGCTCAGCGGCGCGCCCTCGGCGCGGCCTGGCCGGAAGGTCTCCGGCTCGGCGAACTTGCGCGGATCCCTGTTCCCCGCGCCGATCAGGGTGATGACCTCGGTCCACTCCGGCACCGCGACTCCGGCCAGCTCGGTGCCGTGGCCGATCCGGCTGGTCAGCTGCACCGGCGAGTCGAACCGCAGCACTTCCTCGACGAAGCCGTCCACCTGGATCGAGCCGTCCCTGATCCCCTCGCCGACAGCAGGCTCGTCCAGGATGATCCGCAGCCCGTTGCCGAGCAGGTTCGTCGTGGTCTCGAAGCCGGCCACCAGCAGCAGGGTCAGGTTGCTCAGCAGCTCGGCGTCACTCAGCCGGCCGTCGGCCGCGGCGCTGACCACGATGAGGTCGCTCAGCAGGTCGTCGCGCGGGTTGCCGCGGCGCGCGGCGACCAGGCCGGCGAAGTACTCGGTCAGGGCGACCGACGCGGCGTCGATCCGCGGCAGCGCCGCCGAGTCGTTGAACTCGAAGATCGCGGCGATGTCCCTGGCGAGGGGGCGGAATCCTTCCCGGTCGGCTTCCGGGATCCCGATCAGCTCGCAGATCACCGTCACCGGCAGCAGGTAGGCGAAGTCGTGCATGAACTCGACCACCGCGCCGCCGCTGGCGGCTCTGGCCATGGCGTCGAGCAGGTCGTCGGCGATCTCCGCGATCGCAGCCTCAAGCCCGGCGACCCGGCGCGGGGTGAACGCGCGGGACATCAGGCTCCTGATCCTGGTGTGCTCGGGCGCGTTCAGGCCGAGGATCCAGTCTGCAGAGTTCACCAGGGCCGGGTGCTCGCGCCACCCCGGCATCACCTCGTCGAAGCTGGCCCAGCTGGCCTTGTCGAAGGCCGGGTTGCGCAGCACCGAGCTGATCGCGTCGTAGCCGACGACGAACACCAGCCCCGGCTGCACCTCGACCGCCTCGCCCAGCTCGTGCAGCTCGGCGTAGAGCGGGTACGGGTCGGCCTTCCCGGCTGGCCCGGTGAGCGCGGCGGCGATCTCGGCGACGTTCATCGGCTCGTTCCTCCCGGTTCCCGACCCGGCTCCTGCTGGCCGCTCCGTGCGCAGGTGGCGGCCCACGGCGCCGGGTGCTAGGGCAGCTTCCAGTCGACCGGCTCCGCGCCCTGCTGCTCCAGCATCGAGCTGGCCCGGCTGAACGGCCGCGAGCCGAAGAACCCGGCGGACGCGGACAGCGGGCTCGGGTGCGCCGACTCGACCAGCGGCACGCCGCCGAGCAGGGGCGCGAGGTTGCGCGCGTCGCGGCCCCACAGGATCGCGGTCAGCGGGGCGTCCCGCGCCGCCAGCGCCCTGATCGCCTGCTCGGTCACCTCTTCCCAGCCTTTGCCGCGGTGCGAGGCCGGCTTGCCTGGCTGGACGGTCAGCACCCGGTTCAGCAGCAGCACGCCGCGCTCGGTCCACGGCGTGAGGTCGCCGCTGGACGGCGGCGGGTAGCCGAGGTCAGCCGCGTACTCCTTGAAGATGTTGACCAGGCTGCCTGGCAGCCGCCGCACGGCGGGCGCGACGGAGAAGCTCAGCCCGACCGGGTGGCCAGGTGTGGGATACGGGTCCTGGCCGACGATCAGCACCCGGACGTCGCCGAACGGCTGCTGGAAGGCGCGCAGGATGTTCGGGCCCGCTGGCAGGTACGAGCGGCCGGCCGCTACCTCAGCCCGCAGGAAGTCGCCCATCGCGGCGATGCGCGCGGCGACCGGCTGCAGCGCGCTCGCCCAGCCCGGCTCGACGATCTGGTCCAGTGCGCGCTCAGCCACGGCACATCACTCTAGCGCTGGCCGGGTCGCCGTCCTCGTGCTCCGCCGAACCATGCACCGGCCTGGCGGTAACGAGACTGGCGCCGCCGGCCTCGTTCTGGCATGAAGACGCCCGGCGCGGCTGCCGGGTGCGCCGCGGCGGCTAGCCGCGGAGGCGGAAGCGCTGCAGTTTGCCGGTGTTGGTGCGGGGCAGCGCCGACACGAACTCGATCGCCCGCGGGTACTTGTACGGCGCGATCTGCTGCTTGACGAAGTCCTGCAGCTCGCTGGCCTTCCAGCTGTCGGCCGCCGCGCCCTGGCGCAGCACCACGAACGCCTTGACCAGCTGGCCTCGTGCCTCGTCCGGGACGCCGACCACGCCGCACTCGGCGACGTCCGGGTGGCCGAGCAGCGCTTCCTCGACCTCCGGTCCGGCGATGTTGTAGCCGGAGGAGACGATGATGTCGTCCGACCGGGCCTGGTACCAGTAGTAGCCGTCGCCATCGCGAATGTAGGTGTCGCCGGTCAGGTTCCAGCCGTCACTGACGTAGCTGCGCTGCCGCTCGTCGGACAGGTACCGGCAGCCGGTCGGGCCCTTCACCGCCAGCCGGCCAGGCTGGCCGTCCGGCGCCGGCTTGCCCTCGTCGTCGAGGATCGTGGCGCGGTAACCGGGCACCGCCCGGCCGGTGGAGCCGGGCCGGATCTCGTCGTCGGCGCAGGAGATGAAAATGTGCAGCATCTCGGTGCTGCCGATGCCGTCGATGATGCGCACGCCGGTGGCCTCGAAGAACGCCTGCCACACCGACTCGGGCAGGTGCTCGCCGGCGGATACGGGCCGCCGCAGGCCGCGCAGCTGCGGCGCCTTGCCCGCCGCGATCATCGCGCGGTAGGCCGTCGGCGCCGTCGAGCAGATGGTCACCCCCCTGGCCGCGATCTGGTCGGCGAGCTCGGCCGGGGTTGCCTTCTCCAGCAGCAGCGTTGCCGCGCCTGCGCGCAGTGGGAAGATGACCAGGGCGCCGAGCCCGAAGGTGAAGGCCAGCGGCGGCGTGCCGGTGAACAGGTCGTCGGGTGTCGGCTTCAGCACGTGCTCGGAGAAGGTGTCGGCGACGGCGAGCAGGTCGCGGTGAAAGTGCATCGTGGCCTTGGGCCGGCCGGTGGTGCCCGAGGTGAAGGCGATCATCGCGACGTCATCGGCGGCCGTGCTGACGCTGGCGAAGTCACCGGGCCTGGCCGCTGCCAGCGTGGTCAGGTCGGCCGGGTCGTCGGCGCCGTAGCTGACGACCCGCATGCCGGGGACCGCCGCGCCAGCCAGCTCGGCAGTGAACCGGTGGTCGCACAGCGCGAGGGTGACCTTGGCGATTTCGCAGATCGCGGCCAGCTCGCCGGCCCGCAGCAGCGGCATCGTCGCGACCGCGACGCCGCCGGCCTTGAGCACGCCGAACCAGCAGGCCACCAGCCACGGGTTATTCGGTCCGCGCAGCAGCACCCGGTTGCCAGGCACCAGCCCGAGGTCCTCGGTCAGCACCCTCGCGACCTGGCTGGCCCGCCGGGCGAGATCGCCGTAGCTCCAGTCCTGCCCGTCGGAGAGCAGGCACGGCCGGCCGGCCCCGAACCGGGCGATGGCGGCGTCGAGCAGATCGTCGGCGCAGTTGAGCCGGTCCGGGTAGGCCAGGCCGGGAAGCGTGAACTCCATATCCGGCCACTGATCGGCGGGTGGCAGGTTGTCGCGGCAGAACGTGTCGGCGTGCGCTGACGGTGAGAACTGCATGGCCGGACCTCCTGAGCGCCACCAGACGAACCTAGTATTCCGTCTTGGTGACGATAGTCAATGAACCGACTCACGGTGCGGGCGGCGCTGCTTTCCGCTGCTGCCGTGCCGCCTGGCCGGGTGCAACCACGCGGCATCCGCGGCCGCGGCTGGCGGTCGGGGGCGCGGCGATGGCCAGCGGCGCCGTGGCGGCGGGGTTATCGTCACGTGATGACCAACTCCGCGACGGCGACCGCCCGGAGCAGCAAGGCCGGTGCGGCCAGGGCGGCTGACAGCAGGGCCGACGGCAGGCCGGGTGAGCGGGCCGCGCAGCCGCGGGCGCTGATCGTGACGGTCTACGGGCTGTACGCGCGAGAGTCCGGCGGCTGGCTCAGCGTCGCGTCGCTGATCAGGCTCATGGCCGAGCTGGGCATCGATGAGCCGTCGGTCAGGTCCTCGATCTCCCGGCTGAAGCAGCGCGGGCTGCTGGTGCAGCGCCGCCAGGACGGCGCGGCTGGCTACGCGCTGTCCGGAAGCGGCCGCGACATCCTCGCCGAGGGCGACCGGCGAATCTTCGGCCGGCCGCGGGCGCGGCTGGCTGGCGGCTGGCTGCTGGCGGTGTTCAGCGTGCCCGAGGCCGAGCGGGACCGGCGGCACGCGCTGCGGTCCCGGCTGGCCTGGCTCGGCTTCGGCACGGTCGCCGCGGGGGTCTGGATCGCCCCGGCGCACCTGGCCGAGGAGACCGCCGACGTGCTCGAGCGCTACGGGCTGGCCGGCTACGTCGACCTGTTCCGCGCAGACTACCTGGCCTTCGGCGACGTGCACGAGCAGGCCAGGCGATGGTGGGACCTGGACCGGCTCGAGCAGCTCTACCAGGCGTTTCTCGACTTGTGCGGACCGGTCCTTGCGCGCTGGCAGGCACGGGAAGGCGCGGCCGGGCCGCCTGCCACGGCGGAGGCGTTCGCCGACTACGCCACGGTCCTTACCGCCTGGCGGCGGCTGCCATTCCTCGATCCCGGCCTGCCGCGTGAGCTGCTGCCGCCTGACTGGCACGGCGAGCGCGCGGCGCTGGCCTTCGCCGGGCTGCGCGACCGGCTGGCCGGCCTGGCCCGGGCCTACGTGCTGACCGTGACCGGGCAGGCGCCGGCCTGACTTTCATGCCTGGCTGAGGCGGGCACCCGCCCCGGCAGCCCCGGTGGTCAGGGGATGACGGCGAATCCCTGGATCTCCACCAGCGCGTCCGGGTCCCACAGCCTGGACACGCCCACGGCGGCCATCGCGGGATAGTCCCGGCCTGCCAGCGCCCGCCACGCCGCGCCGATCTCCCAGGCGTGCGCGCGGTAGTCGGCGAGGTCGACCGCGTACACGGTGAGGCTGGCCAGCTGCTCAGGTGAGCCGCCGGCCGCGCGCAGCGCCGCAAGCAGGTTGCCGAGCGCCTGCTCGAACTGGGCGGCGACGGTGCTGCCGACGATCGCGCCGTCCGGGTCGAGGGCGGTCTGCCCGGCGAGGAAGATCAGCCTGCCGCTCGCGACCACGGCGTGCGAGAAGCCAGAAGGCCGCGCCAGATCCGGCGGGTTGATCCGCTCGAACGTCATGAGCTCACCTCCGCGTGCGGCGCTTGCGAGGCAGTCTGGCCAGGCCGCGCTGGCCGCCAGCGCGCGTGCCTGGTCTGCGGCTCGCCCTTCCTGATCAGCTCAAGCCGCGGCCGCGGCCCGTCAGCCCGCCCGGTCTGCGGCGCGGCGCTGCCAGCACGCCACTGGTCGGGCCACGGCGCGGCCGGCCCGCTGTAGCCCTGTGCGGCCGCCGCGTGCAGCGTCCAGTTCGGGTCGTACAGATGCGCCCGGCCAAGCGCGCACAGGTCGGCGCGCCCGGCCAGGATGATCGAGTTGACGTCATCGTAGGAGGAGATCGCCCCGACCGCGATCGTCGCGATGCCCGCCTGGTTCCTGATCGCGTCGGCGAACGGAGTCTGGTAGGACCGGCCGAAGGCTGGCTGCTCCTGCGGTGTCACCTGCCCGGTGGACACGTCGATCGCATCGGCGCCGGCCGCGGCGAAGGCACGGGCGATCTGCACTGAGTCGGCGCCGGTGATCCCCCCGTCGACCCAGTCGGTCGCCGATATCCGCACCGTCATCGGCCGGTCGGCCGGCCACGCCGCGCGCATCTCAGCGAAGATCTCCAGCGGGTAGCGCAGCCGGTTCTCCGGCGAGCCGCCATAACTATCGGTCCGCTGGTTGGTGACGGGGGACAGGAACGACGACAGCAGGTACCCGTGCGCGCAGTGCAGCTCGATCAGGTCGAAGCCGCACAGCGCGGCCGCGCTCGCCGCCGCCACGAACTGACCCTTGATCTGCTCCATCTCGGCGCGGCTCAGCTCGCGCGGCACCTGGTTCAGGCCAGCGCGGTAGGGGATCGGCGAGGGCGCGCACACCTCCCAGTTGCCTGACTCCAGCGGCTGGTCGATGCCCTCCCACATCAGCCTCGTCGAGCCCTTGCGGCCGGAGTGGCCGAGCTGCAGGCCGATCTTCGCGCCGGACCAGTCGTGCACGAAGGCGGTGATCCGCTGCCAGGCGGCCTCGTGCTCGGGCGCGTACATCCCGGCGCAGCCGGGGGTGATCCGGCCGTCGGCGCTGACGCAGACCATCTCGGTCATCACCAGGGCGGCGCCGCCCAGCGCCTTGCCGCCGAGGTGCACCAGGTGGAACTCCGACGGCGTGCCGGTGCCGGGCGAGGAGTACATGTCCATCGCCGACACGACGACCCGGTTGCGCAGTTCCAGGCCGCGCAGCCGCATCGGCTGGAACATCGGCGGCACGACGTCGCCGTTGCCGGTGCCGCGGCGCTTCTCGTGCCCGGCGAACCAGGTGTCGATCCGCTCGGTGAACTCCGGGTCGCGCAGCTGCAGGTTGCCGTGGGTCACCCGGCGGCTGCGGGTGATGATGTTGAACGCGAACTGCTCGGGTTCCTGGCTGGTGTACTGGCCGAGGTTCTCGAACCACTCCAGGCTGGCCTGCGCGGCGCGCTGGGTGGAAGCGACGACCGGCCGCCGCTCGGCCTCGTAGGCGTCCAGCGCCGCTGGCAGGCCGGGATTCTCATTGAGGCAGGCGGCCAGCGCCAGCGCGTCCTCCATGGCCAGCTTCGTGCCGGAGCCGATGGAGAAGTGCGCGGTGTGCGCCGCGTCGCCGAGCAGCACCACGTTGCCCTCGTGCCAGCGCTCGCAGCGCAGCGTCGCGAAATTGATCCAGCGCGAGTTGTTGGCGAACACCTGGTGCCCGTCGAGCAGGTCAGCGAACAGCTCGCGGATCCTGGCGATCGAGGCGTGGTCAGACTCGCCCGCGGTGAGCTGCTCAGCCGCGAGGCCGTCGAACCCGGCGGCCTGCCACACCGAGTCGTGCATCTCGACGATGAAGGTGCTGCCCGAAGCGTCGTAGGGGTAGCCGTGCACCTGCATCACCCCGTGCGGGGTCTGCTCGACATAGAACTTGAAGGCGTCGAACACCAGGTCCGTGCCCAGCCACATGTACTTGCACCGGCGCACTTCAAGATCAGGATAGAACGCGGTAGTCAGCGTGCTGCGTACCGCCGAGTTGGCCCCGTCAGCGGCGACGACCAGGTCGTATCCGGCGGTGAGCTCGCTGACCGGCGGAGCCTCAGCGCGGAAGTCGACGGTGACGCCGAGCTCGGCGCAGCGCTGCTGGAGGATCTGCAGCAGCCGCCGCCGGTTCATCGCGGCGAAACCGTGCCCGCCGCTGGTGATCACCTGGCCCTTGAAGTGCACGTCGATGTCATCCCAGCGGGCGAACTCGCGCTCCATCGCGCGGTAGATGACCGGGTCGGCGTTCTCGATGCCGCCGAGCGTCTCGTCCGAGAAGACCACGCCGAAGCCGAAGGTGTCCTCGGCGGCGTTACGCTCCCAGACGGTGATCTCGGTGCCGGGGCTGAGCTGGCGGGCAAGCGCGGCGAAGTAGAGCCCGCCGGGCCCGCCGCCGGCGACGGCGATGCGCACTCGTCCTCCCGGTGTCCGTCCCCGATCTCGCGGACAGTGCCCCTGCCAGGACACGACTGCGTGCCCGACACCAAGTATGCCGGATACCCGACGACCGTCAATGTTACGCGAGGTCCCCGACACGCGCTCATGTGCTTCGCGGCCCATGGTCACTCATTTACCGTGAGCAGCATGGCGACTCGTGCGCCCGGCAGCGGAGCGCGCTCTCGTACCGGTACCGCCGCGCGTTCCCGCACGAGCGGCGGCGGGCGCGCGCGCTCGGGCTACGGCGGCAGCCGGCGGCCGGCCAAGAAACGCCGCAACAGCCGGCGGCCGCGCGGCCGGCCGAGCGCGCGCCGGCAGCCATCGGCCAATCCCGTCGTCATCCTGGCCGGCTGGGTCGTGAGCATCCTGTCCGCTGCGTGGATGGGCCTGGCGCACACGGTCGGTGCCGCCGCTCGCGCGTTCGGCCGCAGCGCCCGCGACCTTGACCCGCTGCACCGGCGGGACGGTGCCGGGCTCGCCGCGCTCGCCGCGGCCATCGTCATCTCCACGGTCGCCTGGTGGCACCTGCGCGACCCGGTGGGCCGGGCGCTGTCAGCGGTCGTGCACGGCGCGTTCGGCTCGGCCGCGTGGATCCTGCCGATCCTGCTCGCGCTGCTGGCCTGGCGGCTGCTGCGGCACCCGGACAACAACGCGGCCACCGGCCGGATGGTCATCGGCTGGAGCGCGCTGCTCGTCGGGCTGCTCGGCATCGTGCACCTGGCCAGCGGCACGCCGACGCCCCGCGACGGCGCCGCGGCCATGCGGACCGGCGGCGGGCTGGTCGGCTACGTCGCCGCAGGGCCGCTGGCGGCAGCCCTGACTGCCTGGGCAGCCGCGCCGCTGCTCGCCCTGCTCTGCGGGTTCGGCCTGCTGGTGATCACCGGCACGCCGCTGCACCGGTTGCCCGAGCGGCTCGCCGAGCTGCACGGCCTGATCCGGCGCGGGCCAGCAGCCGACGAGGCTGACGGCGCTGCGCCCGGCGACGGTCAGGGCGGGCGCACCGCGCTTGGCCGCGGTCGCCGCCAGCAGGCGATCGAGGCCGGGGATCGCGAGCGCCCGTACGACTCGCCGCTGCTGGGCGGCACGCTGAACCGCGGCGCGGCAGCTGGCGGCCAGCAGGGACCAGCTGGCGCGCCCGGCCGGGCAGCAGACGGCGAGCGCGACGCGGTAGCCGAGGCGCTCATGTTCGGCACCGACGAGCGGCCAGCGGTGCCCGAGCCGGCCAAGTCCGAGCCTGCGCTGGCCGCGTCGGCCGCATCCGAGCCGGCCCTGACCGGGACCGGCCGGGCCAGCGTCGTGCCCGGCAAGCCCGAGCAGCTCACCCTGACCGGCGCGAGCGACGCCAGCTACACGCTGCCGCCGGCCGCGCTACTGCGAGCCGGCTCGGCGCCCAAGGCGAGGACCCGGGCGAACGACACCGTGGTCGAGGCGCTCACCGTGGTGCTCGACCAGTTCGAGGTGGACGCCCAGGTGACGGGCTTCACCCGCGGGCCGACGGTGACCAGGTACGAGATCGAGCTGGGGCCGGCCGTCAAGGTCGAGCGGGTCACCGCCCTGTCGAAGAACATCGCCTACGCGGTGAAGAGCGCCGACGTGCGGATCCTCTCGCCGATCCCCGGAAAGTCAGCGATCGGGGTGGAGATCCCCAACAGCGACCGGGAGATCGTCAGCCTCGGTGACGTGCTCCGCTCGCCCGTCGCGGCCGGTGACCACCACCCGATGGTGGTCGGCCTCGGCAAGGACGTCGAGGGCCGCACGGTCGTCGCCAACCTCGCGAAGATGCCGCACATGCTGATTGCCGGCGCTACTGGCGCAGGAAAAAGTACCTGCATAAATGGGCTGATTGCGTCGATTTTGCTCCGGGCCACGCCGGACGAGGTGCGGATGATCCTGATCGATCCCAAGCGGGTCGAGCTGGCCGCCTACATGGGCATTCCGCACCTGATCACGCAGATCATCACCAACCCCAAGCGCGCTGCTGACGCGCTGCAGTGGGTGGTCGGCGAGATGGAGCGCCGGTATGACGACCTCGCGGCGAGCGGGTTCCGGCACGTCGACGATTTCAACAAGGCAGTACGGGCCGGCAAGCTGACCGCACCAGCGGGCAGCGAGCGCGTTTATCTTCCTTATCCGTATTTGCTGGTGATCGTCGATGAGCTGGCGGACCTGATGATGGTCTCGCCGCGCGACGTCGAGGACGCGATCGTGCGGATCACCCAGCTGGCCCGCGCCGCCGGCATTCACCTGGTGCTCGCGACCCAGCGGCCGAGCGTGGACGTGGTCACCGGGCTGATCAAGGCCAATGTCCCGTCCAGGCTGGCATTCGCGACCTCGAGCCTGACCGACAGCCGGGTGATCCTGGACCAGCCGGGCGCGGAGAAGCTGGTCGGCCAAGGCGACTCGCTGTTCCTGCCAATGGGCGTGAGCAAGCCGCTGCGGCTGCAGAACGCGTTCGTCACCGAGAAGGAGATCCGCGAGGTCGTCGCGCACTGCAAGAAGCAGGCGGAGCCGGACTATCGCGACGACGTGGCGACGGCCGAGAGCCAGCGCCGCGAGATCGACGCTGATATCGGGGACGACCTGGAGCTGCTGGTGCAGGCCGCCGAGCTGATCGTCAGCACCCAGTTCGGCTCGACCTCCATGCTGCAGCGCAAGCTGCGGGTCGGCTTCGCCAAGGCGGGCAGGCTCATGGACCTGCTGGAGAGCCGTGGCGTGGTCGGGCCGAGCGAGGGGTCAAAGGCCCGCGATGTCCTGATCCGGCCGGACGATCTGGCCCAGTTGCTGGATTCGCTGCGGGGCGGTCCGGGTAACTGACGATTAGCCTTAGATGTGCGCCTGGTGCGGCCCGGCGGCTAGCCTAAAGACAGGGAAAATGGCCTTGCGGTCGCGAGGTCTGCGCCGGCTGAGGACCGGGTAAAGGACCACTCGGTTCCCCCCCGGCGGAGTCCCGATGTCTACACTTGGTGACCGGTCCCACACAGAGTGGATCGGGTAAGACAAAGAAACCGGCTGTGCCCGCACCCCGGGCGGCACGCAGCGAGCGAGCAGTAAGTGGAGGCGCGGCGTGAGCATCGGTGACACCCTGGCAGAAGCGCGACGCCAGGCCGGTCTCACCATTACGCAGGTGAGTCAGCGCACATGCATCAGGGAAACGATCATCCGGGGGATCGAGCGCGGCGATTACTCCGCGTGCGGCGGCGACTTCTACGCCCGCGGGCACATCCGCAGCATCGCCCGCGCGGTGGGTGTCGATCCGGAACCACTGATCAGGGAATATGACGCGACGCAGGGCGCGCCGGCGTCGATAACGGCCGCCGACGTGTTCGAGCCGGCGACGCCCATCAAGATCAGGGAACGGCGCAGGCCGAACTGGAGCCTGGCGATGGCGCTCGCCTTGCTGCTGATCGTCGGCCTGGTGGCGTGGCGGATCGCGGACTCGCGCGCCTCGACGCACAGCGCGTCGACTCCGCCGGCCAGCGATCACGACCCGGCGCCTGCCGGGCTGGGCACTAGCCCGTCACCCTCGTCGTCGCCCTCGGTCGCGCCGCGCCACCCGGCCAACCAGGTGGTGATCAGGCTGACGGCGGCCCAGACCTGCTGGGTCTGGCTCACCACCGCCTCGGGCAAGACCATCTTCCAGGGCGACGTGCTGGCAGGCTCGGCGAAGGCGTGGACCGAGCGGCAGGCGGTGAACCTGGAGCTCGGCAATCCCGGCGGGATCACCCTGACCGTCAACGGCAAGGTGCAGTCGCCGGCGGCCGGCCATCCGGTGACGCTCAGCTTCGGGCCGGGCCAGCAGGTCTCGTCGAGCTAGGCAGCCTGGCTTGCTGCGGCGGCAGCGGTGGTGCGCTGGCACGCGCTTTGAAGTGCGCCGCAGCAGCGCGGTTACCGTAGTCTGCCGGTGTGTCGTCGAGCCGCGAGGAAGCCGTGCCCGCCGGGCGGACCGTCAGCCTGGTGACGCTGGGCTGCGCCCGCAACGAGGTCGATTCCGAGGAGCTGGCCGGCCGGCTGTCGGCCGCTGGCTGGACCCTCACGACCGGTGACGACCCCGATGTGGTGCTGGTCAACACCTGCGGCTTCATCCAGGCAGCCAAGCAGGAATCCATCGACGAGCTGCTGGCCGCGGCGTCCGGCGGGGCCACGGTGGTCGCGGCAGGCTGCCTGGCCGAGCGCTACGGCGACGGGCTCGCCGAGGCGCTGCCGGAAGCCCAGGTGCTGAGCTTCGACGACTACGGCGACATCGCCGCCCGGCTGGACGACGTGCTGGCAGGTAAGCGCTGGCCGGCCCACGCGCCGCGGGACCGGCGCCGGCTGCTGCCGATCTCGCCGGCCGGCCGGCCGGCAGCTGGCGGCCGCCTGGTGCCCGGTCACGGCGGCGGCACGATTGCAGGCGGCACTGTTGCCGGTGGGCTGACGGCAGGCGGCCTGGCCGTGGGCGGCGGGATCGCCGACCTGCCAGCCGGCGTCGCGCCAGCCTCCGGCCCGCGAGTGCTGCGGCAGCGGCTCGGGGGCGGCGCGGTGGCACCGCTGAAGATCGCCTCTGGCTGCGACCGCAGGTGCAGCTTCTGCGCGATCCCGTCGTTCCGCGGTGCCTTCATCTCCCGGCCGCCAGCCGACCTGATCGCCGAGGCGGGCTG
This sequence comes from Streptosporangiaceae bacterium, assembly GCA_036495525.1. GTDB lineage: Bacteria > Actinomycetota > Actinomycetes > Streptosporangiales > Streptosporangiaceae > DASXMR01. Next base: position 48,644 of record DASXMR010000016.1, read on the forward strand.
GCTGGCCGGGCACGGCGCCCGCGAGCTGCTGCTGGTCAGCGAGAACTCGACCTCCTACGGCAAGGACCTGGGCGACCTGCGGCTGCTGGAGCGGCTGCTGCCGGAGCTGGCCGCCGTGCCGGGCATCGACCGGGTCCGGGTCAGCTACCTGCAGCCTGCCGAGCTGCGACCAGGGCTGATCGAGACGATGACAAGCACGCCGGGGATCGCGCCGTACTTCGACATCTCGTTCCAGCACGCCAGCGGGCCGGTGCTGCGCGCGATGCGGCGGTTCGGCGACGCCGAGCGGTTCTGCGCGCTGCTCGACCAGATCAGGCGGCTGGCGCCGGCGGCTGGCGTGCGTTCCAACTTCATCGTGGGCTTCCCCGGCGAGACCGAGGACGACGTGGCCGAGCTGCAGCGGTTCCTGACCGATGCCCGGCTCGACGCGATCGGCGTCTTCGGCTATTCCGACGAGGACGGCACCGAGGCCGCAGGGCTGCCAGGCCAGCTGCCAGCAGGCGAGATCGCGCAGCGGGTCGAGGAGCTCGCCGACCTGGCCGACGAGCTGATGAGCCAGCGGGCAGCCGAGCGTGTCGGGGAGAGCGCTGAGGTGCTGATCGAGGAGGACCTGGGCGACGGGCGCTACGGCGGGCGAGCCGCCCATCAGGCGCCTGAGGTGGACGGCGGCACGGAGGTCTGGTCGGGCCGGCCGCTCGCGGCGGCCGAGCTGGTAGCCGTCACCGTCACCGGGTCGGAGGGCGCTGACCTGGTGGCGCGCTACCCCGCCGGGCCGGCTGACCGGCCAGCCGACGCTGCGCTGCGGGAACGTGTTGACCAATCCTGACGCCGCATCCGCGGGCCCCATCGCCGCAGCGGACGTTACCGCTGTCGCTCAGCCGGGCCTGGTCAACCTCGCCAACACGCTGACCGTGCTGCGGATGGTCATGGTGCCGGCGTTCGTGCTGTTCCTGGTGACGGGCGGCACCGGCTACCGGATAGCGGCGTGCGTCACCTTCGGCGTTGCCTCAGTCACCGACCTGCTGGACGGCGAAATCGCCCGCCGCCGCGGGCTGATCACTGACTTCGGCAAGATCGCCGACCCGATCGCCGACAAGGCGCTGACCGGCTCTGCCCTGGTCACGCTGTCGGCGCTCGGGCAGCTCAGCTGGTGGGTCACGGTGGTCATCCTGCTTCGCGAGCTGACCGTCACCGGGCTGCGATTCTGGGTCATCAGGCAGGGCGTCATCGCGGCCAGCCGCGGCGGCAAGATCAAGACGATTCTGCAGGTGGCCGCCATCGGCCTGTACATCCTGCCGGGGCCGCTTTCAGTGCCACGGCAGATCGTGATGGCTGCTGCCGTCGCAGTCACTGTGGTCACCGGCGCTGACTACGTGGTCCGCGCTATCCGGTTGCACCGAGCCGTCCCGCACGGTCACCGCCGTGATCAGCCAGCCGCGACCGGACCAGCGGCCGGGTCCCTGGCGGGGTCCGGGGCGGGTGCCGGTGCTGCCGCTGACCTGGCTGGTGAGCCGGCCGCTGACGGAGATTCCGCCGGGCCGGCCAGCTCCCTGGCCGGGCTCGGCGCCGGTGCCAGTGCCGGGGCTGACCCGGCTGGTGAGCCGGCCGGCCATGGTGATCCCGCGTCAGGCGAGCAGGAGCGGCCGGAACACGATGGCGGGCCTGCCGGTGGATTCTAGGCTCGCCGAGCCGGGCGGCGATCCTGGCGAAGCCGACCCGGCCGGTGCCGCCGGCCCTCCCCCCGCGGCCGGCGAGGCGGCTGAGCCCGGCCAGCTGGCCGGGCAGGCGATCACGCTGCTCACCGGCGCCGGGCGCACCGTCGCGGTGGCCGAGTCGCTGACCGGCGGAATGCTCGCCGCCGCGCTGGTCAGCGTGCCCGGCGCGTCGGCCGCGTTCCGCGGTGGCGTGGTGGCCTACGCGACGGACCTCAAGGCCTCGCTGCTCGGGGTGCCGCCCGACTTGCTGGCACGGCACGGTGCCGTGCACCCGGACGTCGCCGCAGCGATGGCGGCCGGCGCGCGGCGGAAGCTATCCGCTGATTTCGGCGTTGGCACCACAGGTGTGGCCGGACCTGATCCAGCCGATGGCCAGCCGGTCGGGACCGCGTTCATCGCCGTCAGCGGCGAGGGCCAGGAAGCAGGCCGGGCGCTGAGGCTGGCGGGTTGCCGGCGGGCGATCCGGGTAGCAACCGTCCGGCAGGCCCTGGTGCTGCTGATAACAGTTCTGCGGGAACACGGATACTGATTACAGTGTTACTTACCTAACACGCAAGATGGCCTCTCGCCGGCGGTACGCGCCGCCAGGTACGGTGAGAGGGAGAGTGAGCAGCTTGGCCTCGGGAAGGGAGTGCGACGATGGTCCTGCTTCGTCACCTGCTCGGTGACGCGCTGCGGCGCCTGCGTCTCCGGCAAGGTCGCACTCTGCGCGAGGTCTCAGCCGCGGCCAGGGTTTCCCTCGGCTACCTGTCGGAAGTCGAGCGAGGCCAGAAGGAAGCCTCGTCCGAGCTGCTCGCCTCGATCTGCGGAGCGCTCGGTGCCCCCCTGTCGCAAGTGCTCAGGGAAGTCTCGGACACCTTCGCGCTGGCCGAACTGCAGAGCGACACTGAGTTCGCCGCGATCGGCGAGCCCTCGCCTGAGGTTCCCGTGCACGGCACGGCGGCCAACGGCAAGCGGCCGGTGGGGGCTGCCTCAGCTGCTCAGCGGCTGGTCCGCACCCAAGGCTCAGGCCCGCTGCCTGCCGGTCAGCGCCTGGTGATGCCCGCACGGCAGAAGGCCGGCGCCCATGCTGGCCAGCGCCTGATGCGGCCGCAGGAGCCGCTCATCGACGCCGCCTCGCTAGACGTTGTCCAGCCGCCGTTTGAGCAGGTGACGCGCAGCGCCCGCGAGATCACCAACATGGTGCCGGTCTAAGAGGCTGACGAGGCTCTAGCAGTTCAGGTTCGCGGTACCCGTCACTATTTGCGCCGTTCAGCGCGCCGGTGAACCCTGATCGCCTGGCCGGATCGGTTCTGCGCGCTGCCCACGATGGACTTGATCGTCCTCGCGGGCCGGCCCTAAGCGAGTCTCCGGCTCGGAATCCGATCCAAACCCGCGCATGGTCCAGGAACGAGCGCGCGGTCAAGGCCGCGCAGGCCGCTCTAGCGAGGTGGCGCCCAGGCGCGCGGATCCTCGGTCAGTCGCAGCACATTGGCTGGCAGCTCGCCGCTCACCAGGTGCTCCAGCGTGACGTCCTCGAGGATCGCCCGCTCGTTCGCCCTGAGCGCAATCCACACCATCTGCAGCGGCTCGGCCGCTCCGGTGTATCCCAGGTTCTCCGGCCGCTCGCCACGGACGCCGAGGAGCGGGCCGTCGATGGCCCTGATGATGTCGGCCAGCGAGATCTCGCTGGCCGGCCGAGCCAGCCAGAACCCGCCATCCGGCCCGCGCTGGCTGCGCACCAGCCCGCCGCGGCGCAGCTGGGTCAAGATCGCCTCGAGAAACTTGCCGGGAATGTTCTGCGCCTTCGCGAGCTGCTCGGCAGTCACGTGGCCGCCGCTGGCGGCAGCGAGCTCGATGGCGGCGCGCAGTGCATAGTCGGCTCGGGCGGACAAACGCATATCCGCATTATGCAGGCAGGCGGCGGCCTGGTGTGCCTGGCGCACGGCGCCGTCGCTCATTTCCGCGGCGCCGGCGCCAGTGCAGCGACTGGAAGCGGTAGCTCCGGCGGCGCTGGATCCCGCCCGATGTGGCTCCCGGCCGGGTTGCCAACCCGCCCGATGGGCGCCGGTCGCGACGCCAGAACGCTGGTGTCGTAGGAGCCCAGCCGCAGCAGCGCCGCGCTGCTGGTCGCGGCATCGGCCGGACGCGCTGCGGCCAGCGTGCTAGTAAAGCCCGACTAACGCGCGGCCGTCAGCGGCCGGGCCGGTGAGGCCGAGGGCCTCGGCGACCACCTGACTGCTGCTGCGCGCGGCGCCGAAGCTGGACAGGTATAGCTCGCCGGGCGGACGCCAGACCGGCAGGCCCATCTCGACCACGACCGCGTCGGGGCGGGCCGCCAGCAGGGCGCTGACCAGGTCCCGGACCGCCCGGTAGCGGTGCGCGTCCCGAATCACGATGATCAGGGAACGGCCAGCTGCCAGGGCCAGCACCCGCCGAACTTCGGCGCCTTCGCTAGCTGACGCTCCGCTGTCTGCTGGCGCTCCGCTGCTGGCATGTCCGTTTTCGCCCGTCGGCCTTCCGTTGCCGGCGAGAGTGCCGTGGTTGGCATGTCCGTCGTTGCCAGCTGGCGTTTGGTTGCCGGCGAGGCTGCCGTGGTCGGCATGCCCGCCGTTGCCAGCTGGCGTTTGGTTGCCGGCAAGGCTGCGGTGGTCGGCATGCCCGTCGCTGCCAGTCAGCCTTTCGTTGCCGGCGAGCGCGCCGTGGCCCGCCATCGGGTCGCCCGAGTCCGCGGTCCCGGCACTGATCCGCTCGACCGCGCCCGGCGGCAGCCAGGCGCTGAGCCCCCACGGCACCAGCCCGGCGGCGATATTGGCCGGTGGCACCACCTCAAGCAGCACGGGCCGCACCAGCGCGCCAGGTGTCCCGCTGACGCGCAGCGCGCGCCGCGCCGCGTCCAGGCCGACCGCTGCGCCGCTCGCCCCGCCAGGCCCGGCCAGCATGCTGCCGGTGAGGCCGGTAACTGACCCGCTTGCCGCGCCGGGCTCTCGGTCATTACGGCGGGAGCCGGAATCCTCACCGTGGACAGCAGCGCCGACCTGGTTCGCGATTTCGAGGGGGCCGTCGGCCTGGCCCCCGACTCGGGCGAGGCCGCCAGGCTGGCTCGTGATTTCGACGGGACCGCTCGGCTGGCTCTCGGTCGTCGCTCTGAGGCCGATCGCCTGGCGCTGGGCGGCTGACCACGAGCGCAGCGCCATGACCCGGTCGGCCGCCTCCTCCAGTCGCTCACCCGGCAGCCGTCCCTCGCCGGCCGCCGTCACCAGCGCCTCGCGCACCGCCAGGTACGCGCGGCGGTCCTGGTCGCGCCCGAAGCACAGCAGGTCGGTGCCGGCCGCGACAGCCAGGACCGCCGCCTCGGGCAGCCCGTACGGGCCGCTGACGGCCTCCATCTCCAGCGCGTCCGACACGATCACGCCGGCGAAGCCCAGCTCGCCGCGCAGCAGCCCCGTCTGCGCGGCGCGGGAAAGCGAGGCGGGCAGCTCGCCCGTCAGGTCCGGGATGCGCAGGTGGCCAGGCATGACCGTGCGCACCCCGGCGGCGATTGCGGCGGCGAAGGGCGGCAGGTCCCGCCGGGCCAGCAGCTCCATCGGCGCGTCGACGGTCGCGATCGCGTCGTGGCTGTCGGTCCTGGTGCTGCCGTGGCCGGGAAAGTGCTTCGCGCACGCGGCGACGCCGGCCGACTGCAGCCCGGCGACGGCAGCCGCGGCGTGCCGGGCGACGAGCTCGGGGTCGGCGCCGAACGACCGGGTGCCGATCACCGGGTTGTCCGCCGCGGTGTTGACGTCGACCGACGGAGCCAGGTTCAGGTTGGCGCCGAGCGCCGCGAGTTCCGCGCCGAGCGCCCGGTACACCGCCTCGGTCAGCTCAGGGTCGTCGACCGCGCCGAGGGCGGCGTTGCCCGGATACGGGCTGCCGCTTCGGTGCGCGATCCTGGTGACGTCGCCGCCCTCCTCGTCGATCGCGATGACCGGCTCGGCTGACGCCGCACGCAGCCGCGCGACCAGCTCGCCGAGCTGCGCCGGGCCGGCGATGTTCGGGCCGTAGAGGGTCACCCCGCCGAGGCCGCCGCGCAGCGCGGCCAGCACCCAGGACGGCGCGCGCAGGCCAGGAAAGGGCGGGATCAGGATCGCGTCGGCAAGTCGGCCAAGCGCCGGGTCACGGGCAGCCCGGCTCACCCCTTCACCGCACCCGCGACCAGGCCGCCGACCAGCCGCCGCCGGACGATCAGGAAGAAGATCACTACCGGCACGGTGTAAAGGGTGGAGGCGGCCATGATCGGGCCGAACAGCGCGCCGCCGCGGCCGAAGAAGTACGTGACGTAGATCGGCAGCGTGTACGTCGAGTGCGCCTGGCCAAGGAACGTGAGCCCGACGATGAACTCGTTGTAGGCAGTGATGAATGAGAAGATGCTCGTCGCGACCAGGCCGGGTGCTACGAGCGGGAAGAGCACCCGCCAGAAGATCCGGACCGGGCCGGCGCCGTCGATCGCCGCCGCTTCCTCCAGCTCGCGCGGGACGGTGGCGACGAAATTGCGCAGCATCCAGATCGAGACCGGCAGCGCCTGCGCCGCGTAGACCACCACCAGGCCGCCCAGGTTCTCCAGCAGGCCGAGCTTGTTGAAGTCCACGAACAGCGCGATGATCAGCGCCTGGCCGGGGATCATCTGCACGATCAGCAGCATGATCAGGAACGACGCCCGGAACCGGAACCGGAACCTGGCCACCGCGACGGAGCCGAGCAGCGACAGCAGCGAGGCGATCAGCACGCTCGCGAGCGTCACGGTCAGGCTGTTGCGGAAGAACAGCAGCACCGAGCCGATGCCGCTCGCCTGCCCGCTGCCGACATAGCGGAAGTTGCCGAGAGTCGGGTGCGCGGGGATCAGGCTCGGGGTCAGCGAGTAGATCTCCTGGGACGGCTTGAACGCCGTGGAGATCATCCAGAAGATCGGGAACAGGGTGACGACGGCGACCAGCACGCCGATCCCGTTCAGGCTGAATTTCCTTGCCCTGCGTGCTGCCGCGGCGCTGGTCATGTCAGCGCCCCCTGCCGCACCGACGACCGAACGTAGCCGACGGTGACGATCAGCAGGATGATCGTGAAGACCAGCGCCAGCGCGCCGCCGAGCCCGTAGCTCGGCGGGAACTGGAACGCCTGGTCGTAGATGTACAGCGACAGGTTGAACTCGTCCCGGTTACCGAGGCCGCCGGTCAGCAGGTAGGTCTGGGTGAAGACGTTGAAATCCCAGATTACTGACAGCAGGAGCAGTACCAGGAAGATCGGCTTCATCAGCGGGAAGGTGATCTTCCAGAACACCCGCCAGGCGCTTGCGCCGTCGACCAGGGCGGCCTCGTGCAGCTCGGCCGGCACGGTCTTGAGCCCGGCCAGCGTGGTCACGGCGATGAACGGGAACGACTGCCACAGCACCAGCAGCACCAGCACGGTGTAGGCGGGCAGGGCCCCGGTGGTGGTCCAGTTGTAGCCCGCCCAGTGCGCTCCGCCGCCGAGCCAGTGCGGGATCCTGGCGAGCAACCAGTCGACCAGCCCGCCGTCCGGGCTGAAGATCCAGTAGAACAGCACGGCCGCGGAGACTGGCGGGGTCGCCCAGGCCAGCAGCGCTGCGGTGCTGACGAACGCGGCCATCTTCCGGCCGAGCCGGTTCAGCAGCAGGCCGACTAGGGTGCCGGCCACCAGCGTCAGCGGGACCGCGACGGCGGCGAACAGCACGGTGATCTTCAGAGAGAGCCAGAACTCCGGGTCGGTGAACGTCGCGGTGAAGTTGGCCAGGCCCACCCACTGCGTGGGCAGCACGCCGCGAAGCTGCGGCAGCCCGTAGTTCTGGAACGAGAAGACGATCACCTGGAGCAGCGGCCAGAGCAGCACCAGCGCGATCCCGGCGAGGGCCGGTGCGAGCAGCAGGTAAGGCGCGAGCCGGTGCCGTCGTATGAACGAGCCGACGCCGCCCGGCACGCCCCCGCGACGAGCTGCCGGGCCGGCGCCGGGGGCCGGGTGCGGCGAGGCCGGCTGCCGCCTGGCGCTGTCCCGCAGCGTGTCCGCGTCTGCCGCCATGCCGCTCGCCCGTCTCCCCTCGGTGGTCAGTCCCGGCCGGCCGCCAGGAGGCAGCGGCCGGCCGGGACGGCTAGGTGGTGATCAGGATTCCTTGCCGGTGTTGAGCACGTTCTGCAGCTCGGTGTTCGCCTTGTTCACCGTCGAGGTGAAGTTAGCGCCTTGCATGAGCTGCTTCATCATGGTGGGAATGATCGCGTCCGTCGCGTCGGCGGTGCCCCAGTTCTTGGAGTTGAGCGGGGAGATCTGGGTGTAGGCCGCCGCCTTGGCGAAGCCGGACAGGATCGGGCTGCTGGCATAGCCGCCGCCCGACAGCGCGCTGGTGAACTCGGGGAAGAACCCCTGCGCGTTGGCGAAGGTGGTCGCGTTGTTCGGCTTGTCCATCATCGTGACCAGGTCCCAGGCAGGCGTTTTGTTCTGGCTGCCTGACCAGACGCCCAGGTCCGAGCCGCCGGCGAAGGCCGGCGCCGGGTTCGGGCCGTTCTGGCTCGGGATCGGGAAAGAGGCCCAGTCGTTCTCGTACTTCGTGCTGACCTGCTCCAGCGATGCCTTCGCCCACGGGCCGTCGATATACATGTCGAGCGTGCCCTTGGCGAAGTCTTCGTCGGAGCCGCCGGAAGTGGCTCCTGGCTGGCCGAGCTCGGTCTGGCCGACGTACTTGGCCGGTGACACGTGCTCGGTGCGCAGAAGGTCGGCGTAGAACTTGATGCCCGCCTCGGACTGCGGGCTGTTCAGCTCGGCCTTCCACTGGCTGCCCTGCTGCACGGCCACCTGGCCGCCAGAGCCCCAGATGAAGCTGACGATCCCGTTGGTGAAGTCGCTTGGCGCGCCGAGCCCGTAGGTGCCGGGGAACTTCTTCATCAGCTTCTTGGCGTCGGCTACCAGCTCGGCCCAGGTCGTGGGCGTCGAGGAGATGCCGGCAGCGGCGAACTGGTCCTTGCGGTACCAGATGCCCCGCACCCCGCCGAACCACGGGACGCCGTAGGTGGAGCCGTTGAGCGTGTCGTTGGCCAGGTTGCCCTTGATCAGGCTGGACGCCTCCGACCAGGCGGACACGTCCGGGCTGATGTTGGCCAGCGCTCCCTGGCCGGCCAGCAGCGGCGTGTCCGTGTTGCCAAGCTCGGTGATGTCCGGGCCGCCCTTGCCGCTGCTGAGCGCGTTCGTCCAGTCCGTGGTCCTGCTGGTCCACGGGATCCAGTCGACCTTGATCTTGGTGTTCTTGTACTGCGGGAACTGCTGGTGGAACTGGCTGATGACGCCGTTCATCCAGGTGACCTGTGACGGCACCGAGGCGCCCATCCGCCAGACGACCAGCTGTGATGGCGCAGAGGCTGAGCTGCCCCCGCTGCCGCTGCCGGAACCGCACGCCGCGGCGGCTCCTGCGAGCACGACGGCTGCGCCTACAGCCGCCGCCGATCTGGTGAGGTTCACTGCTCGATCTCCCTTCGCGGGCTTGCTGACAGGCGCGTCCTGCGCGCGGGACGCCTCGGGCAGGCCCCGTTAGGCTGGCTTGCCGCCCCTAGGCTTGGTGCACCGTGCCGGGCAGAGCTGCCCGGCCGGCGGCATGCCCGCGGTGGTGGTGTCGCTGCGGCGGGGACCGCTGAGTTGGCCTGCCGAGAAACTAACAGGAAACTTTCTTGTAAGATAGCTGCTGTTGCAAGATTGAGACGGAATTTCACTCGCCGCCACCGGCGGGGGCCGGGCGGCTGGCCGGGCCCGTGCAGGCCGGCGCGTTACCCGAGCGGAGGGCGTGCATGGTGCGACGGCCGGGGACTCCGAGCTTGCTGCGGGAGCTGAACGACCGGGCGGCGCTGGAGCTGCTGCTCACCGGCGGCCCGCTGACCAGGGCGCAGCTCGGTGAGCTTACCGGCCTGTCCAAGGTGACCGCGTCGCAGCTGCTGGCCAGGCTCGAGGAGCGCGGCCTGGTGGCGGTGGCCGGCGAGCTGGCCGGCGGCCGGGGGCCGAACGCCGCCCTCTACGGGGTGGTCCCGTCGACCGCTTACGTGGCGGGCCTGCATGTCGAGCAGGACGAGGTCAGCGCCGGGGTGGCCGACGTCACCGGCCGGGTGATCGGCGAGGTGTCGGTCGACCCGAACGGCTCGCCCGATCCGGTGACGCTGGTCAGGGGCGCGGTGGCCACGGCCTGCGCGGCGGCCGGCGTGTCAGCCGACGACCTGCGCGCCTTCGTGATCGGCACGCCAGGCGTGCTCGACCCGCGCACCGGCGACCCGCGGCTGGCGGTCAACCTGCCGGCCTGGCACGAGGGCGTGCTCGCCGCGCTGCGCGGCGACCTGCGTCGGCCCGTCACGATCGAGAATGACGTCAACCTCGCGGCGATGGCCGAGTACTCGGGCGGCGCGGCCAGCGGGGTCGGCGACTTCGTGCTGGTGTGGATCGGGGTCGGCCTCGGCCTGGCCACGATGCTCGGCGGGCGGCTGCACCGCGGGGCCGGCGGCGCGGCAGGGGAGATCGGCTACCTGCCGGTGCCCGGCGTGCCGCTGCCGCAGGACGTCACGCACCCGGCGACCGGCGCGTTCCAGGGGCTGATCGGCGCCCAGGCGCTGCTGCCGCTGGCCGCTGTGCACGGCTTCGGCGCGCCCACGGCCGGCGCCGCGGTGCGCGCGGCCGTGACCGCCGCGGCGGCTGGCGACCGGCGGGGCAGCGACTTCCTCGGCGAAGTGGCCGGCCGGGTGGCTACCGGCGTCGCGTCGGTGTGCGTGGTGCTCGACCCCGGCCTGGTCGTTCTCGGCGGGGAGATCGGGCTGGCCGGCGGCGACGAGCTGGCCAGCCGGGTCGCCGCCAGGGTCGGCCAGATCTGCCCGGCCAGGCCGCGGGTGGTGCCGACGGGGATCGGCGGCGGCCCGGTGCTGCGCGGCGCGATCCTGGCCGCGGTCGACCAGGCCCGCGCCGAGCTGCTCGCCTCCGTCGCCGCCCCCTGACCAGGCCAGGCGAGAACGAGGACCGTCCGCGTGATTCCGTTGCCCGGCCAGTGTGGCGGCGGTGCCCTCCAGCCGGGTCGCAGCCTGGCCTGCAGCCTGCGGTGCGGGGCGAACTGCCGCCGCGACGGCCGGCCGGCATTCCGTCGCGGCGTACCCCCAGCCAGCCCGCCTCAGCGGCGCGACCGGCCGATGAAGCTATAGGCCGGCTCGGGCAGGCCGGCAGGCTTCACAACGCGGAATCCGGGCGGAATCGTCGCTCTGAGCGCGGCGAGATTTGCCTTGGTCGGGGGGAGCCAGCGGAAATCGCCGGTGATGAAACCGTCACGGCGCCCGTCTGGCCAGGTAACAGTCACCCGGACGGGCAGGTAGGTGGCGGCACTGACCCAGACAGTCTCGCGGGTGGGGACCTGGCCGGGCTCAGCGGGCCGTCTGGCCTGGATCAGCCTGATGGCCTCGACGCCGTCAATCCGCTGCCGTCCCGCCGGGCGGTACAGGCCGCAGGCCAGCGCTTCATGGACCTGGGTGGTCCAGTCGACGGGGCTGCCGACTGGAGGCGGGAGATCGGCCAGATTGCAGCTCAGTGGCGGCGCTTGGGCACTGCCCACGTTGTCCCTGATCACCGTGTGCCACCAGGTCCTGGCCTTGTAGTCGACGCCGTAGCCGGAGGTCAGCCGCTGCCCGGCCGGTGCGATGCTCGTCGTGCTGCTGGCGTCGAACAGCCGCTTGCCGTCCGCCGTGAGCCCGACCTGGCGCAACTGCCCCCCGCGAGCCCACACGATCATCCTTGACGTGCTCAGCTGCCTGCCAAGCGCGCCGGCCGGGAACGTCTGGCCGAACCTGGCCTTGCCCACATTGATGCTGGGATTGCGCACGATAAGGCTGAACCACGCGTGCCGCCCGACCGTGTGAATCTGCTCGACACGCTGCTGCTCAGAGGCGGCTGCCAGGGCGTGCTCCGCCCGGCGGGCGACGTAGGCGACCGTGACCGCCGGCGGACCGACGGCGCTGTGCCCGCCTGGGGGTTCGCTGCCGTGGCCGGCCTGGACTGGCCTGTCACCGGCCGGGCCGGGCTTGCTAGCGGTCACGGCGAGCACCGCGCCGGCCGTGACCATGGCCGTGCTGGCCACTGCAGTGACCCTGATGGAACGCCGGCGGCGGGTGACGCGCCGCCGCGCCCGTGCTGCCAGGCCAGCTGGCACGCTGGCGCCGGCCGTGATGTGCTCGATGCCCTCGCGGATCAGTTCCTCGATGTCGGTACTCATGATTTACTCCCTCGTGATCCGGGTGCCAGCTGCTGCTGCCCCCGGTGCTGGCGGCCAGGAGCCGGCCAGTTCCCGCAGCCGAAGCAGGCCGCGGGAAGCCGCCGACTTGACGGCGCCGGCCGAGCAGCCGAGCAGCTCGGCTGTCTCGGCCTCGGTCCGCTGCTCCCAGTAGCGCAGCACGATCACCGCGCGCTGCCGCGGTGGCAGCTCGAGCAGCAGCCGGACCAGCTGGTCGCGGACGTCGACTTCGGCGGTGCGGTCGGCGGCCGGCTCGGCGCGCGGCTGGACTAGGTGCAGCTTGCGCCGCCAGGTGCCGCGCCGCCGCCAGCCGTCGGCGGCCAGGTTGTAGAGCGTGCGGCGCAGGTAGCCTTCCGGGTCGGATCGCACCCGGCGCCAGTTCCGCAGCAGCCGCTCCAGCGCGGCCTGCAGCAGGTCCTCGCCGTCCTGACGGCTGCCAGTCAGGGCGACTGCCGCGCGCATCAGCTGGTCGCCGCGCTCGGCGAGCAGACGCTCGACGGAGTCGTCTTCCGGCTTGCTCAATACGACACCGCCTTTCCCGGCCTCGACCGCCAAGGACGATCAGCGGCCGGCCGAGGTTGCGCCGGCGGCGAGAATCGGCTGCTGCAAGTAGACATCGCCACGAGCCAGAACGAGGTGCTCCAGCCAGCCCACGCAGTCCAGGGCTGCAGCGCCACCTGCCCGGACCGGGAGGTTGGCCCGGAATGCGCGACTGACGATCCGGAATGGCAGCCCGCCAGGCCGAGGCTCCGGCGCGAGAACGGCAGCGGGCCGGGTGACGGCGCGGCGGGCGGAGAAGGGATGCAGGCAGAACCAGCGGGCGCTCTTTGCCATGTTGCCCGCGCCCGGATGCTTGGGGCCGACGGTTCATGAGACCGGGCCGGCCAGGCGGCGCTCGGCCGCGGGTCACCCCTGAATCATGAGCTGCAGGCCTGAGCCGGTCATGCCGGGCAGCTCGCTCCGGCCTGGTCGGGATCGGCCTGGCCGACCGGCCGCGCCGTGACGACAATTGTCGGACGCGGGCATCCGGCCCGACCTGACCTTGCGGCCGCCGCTCGCCCGGTGGCTGCCCGACAGGCGGCGAGCCGATGGACGGGGGGTCGACTGGTGACGGTGACGGCGACGGTGCTGGACGGTACGTCGCTGACCTGCGGTCAGGTCGCGGCGGCCGCGCGCGGCCAGGTCACGGTGAAGGTCGCGGAGGCGGGGCGGCAGCGGGCCGCCGCCGCGGCTCGGCTCGCGGTCAGCATCGCCGGGCGCCGGGAGGTCTACGGGCGGACCACGGGCGTGGGCGCCAACCGCGGACTCAGCGTAAGTCCTGGTGACAGCGCTGGTCACGGCCTGCGGCTGCTGCGTAGTCATGCCGGCGGCAGCGGCCAGCTGCTGTCTGCCGAGCTGAGCCGGGCGACGCTGGTCGTGCGCTGCAACCAGATCGCGGCGGGCGGCTCCGGGGTCCAGCCAGGCGTGCTCGACGTGCTCTCGAACTGCATCAACCGGGGCCTGTCCGCGCCGGTCCCTGCCTATGGCGCGATCGGAACCGGCGATCTGACCGCGCTGGCCATGACGGCGTTGTGCCTGCTCGGCGAGCGCGACTGGGTACCGCGCGGCAGCGACCCGCCTCGCTTCGCGCTCGCCCCGGCCGACGCCCTCGCGTTCATCTCGAGCAACGCCGCCACCCTCGGTGAGTCGGCCATAGCCTGCCATGACCTCGCCGTACTGCTGCGGGCCGCGGTCGTGATCGCGGCGCTCTCGCACCTGGCCGTCAGCGCGTCCACCGAGCCCTACGCCGCCGCCGTGCACAGGGCACGCCCGCACCGGGGGCAGGCGGCGGTCGCCGCGCTGCTGCGGGCGCTGCTCGGCGAGGCGGGCGCATCCGACCGAGTGCAGGATCCCTATGGCTACCGGGCGCTGCCGCAGGTGCACGGCCCGGCTCTGGACGCGGTGGAGCGGGCTGAGCTGACGGTGACCAGCGAGCTCAACGCCGCAGCCGAAAATCCGCTGATCGACGTCGCGGGTCAGGCCGTCTGGCACAACGGGAACTTTCACACGGCCTACGTCGGCCTCGCCCTCGACGGGGTTCGCGCGGCGCTGTTCCAGACCGCTGCCCTGTCAGCGGCCAGGCTCGGGACCCTGGTCGAGCCGCACTTCACCGGGCTGCCCGCGTTCCTGGCGACCGACCCGCCGCCCAGCTCAGGAATCATGATCCTGGAATACGTCAGCCATTCGGCGATCGCTGATATCCGCAGGCTGGCCGCGCCGGCCGCGCTGGGCAGCGCCGTGTTGTCGCGCGGCATGGAGGAGCACGCCGGATTCTCCACCCAGTCCGCCAGGGCCACCACCGACGTCACTGCCGCCTACCAGGTCGTGCTGGCCTGCGAGCTGGTCGGCGCCGTGCGGGCGCTGCTGATGCGCGGTGCCAGCCCGGCCAGGGCGGGCCTGGCCGCGGCGCTGGACCTCGCGGCCGGCGCCCTGCCGCGGCAGACGGCGGACCGCGCGCTGGACCTGGACCTCGCCGCCGCCCAGCAGTTGCTGCCGCGGCTCGCCGCTCTCGCCGCGTATCCCGGCTGAGTGCCGTCTGCGACCGCCGTCAGCCGTGGCGGAAGGACTTGAGGACGTGCTTGGCGGCGGTGGAAACATTGCCGCGGATGGCGCAGAATGCCGGGCGCCGGCTCACCTAATGGTCGTCTCGGCCAGCAAGCTCGCCGGTCGCCGCCGCACGTGCCTTCATCTGCCCGGCAGAGGGCGTAAAGCCTGAGCCTCGGAACCCATGGCGGACGAGCCGCCGCCGCCTGGCCGCCCGCCCATGACCGGTCAGCATCTGCCGGATAGCCGAATGGCACCACCACCTGGTGGCTGCCGTCGACACCGGATTGACGGCTGCGCTTATGCGACGCCCGATCCGGTTCATCGTGCCTCCCGCTTGAGACGGACCGCCCGCCCCCATAGTCCGCCGATCACGGCGAAGATGCGAACCGGCGCCCGACCATCGCCTGCCCGGCCCGCCGCTTTGACCCGACGCCGACAGCTCAGGCCAAGTGGTGAACCTGACCAGTTACGACGCGGCCAACCCGGTGTTCGAGTTCTACCGCAATTCGGCCTGGTCAGGCAGCTGTCGCCGTGCGACCGGTCCGGCGCCGAGGTTGCCCTGCGGCGCCAGCTGCAGCCGCGCATGACGCGCGCGCCGTTCGTGGTAGGTTCGGCGAGGTCGTGCATTTGATGCGAGCTGAGGAGGTGAGACCGATCAGCGCAGTGAAAGGTCGGGGCTCCCTCCTTCGCCTTGCCTAGGGAGCGCCCGCAGCAGGCATCCCGAAAGGCAAAACCGTCATGCGCTTCACCTCCGACACCTCGTCCGATGGCGTCCGAGAGCAGCTCTTCACCCTCGGCGAGATTCCCGGCGTGCTGTGGACGCCCGAAGGCGCCGCCGGTGCCCGGCCCGTGATCCTGATGGGCCACGGCGGCGGGCAGCACAAGAAGGCCCCCGGCGTCGTCGACCGCGCCCGCCGGCTCGCTGCCGAGTGCGGCTTCGCGGTCGCAGCGGCCGACGTGCCTAACCACGGCGACCGGCCACAGGACGCGGAGTTCGCCAGGATCGCCGCCGAAAATTCAGCCAGGGTGGACGCAGGGGAGGAGCTTGCTCCGCTGCTCGCCGCCTTTCATGCGCTGGTAGCCGGGCAGACCGTGCCGGAATGGCAGGCGGTGCTGGACGCGGTCCAGGAGCTCGACTACGTCGGCGCCGGCCCGGCTGGCTACTGGGGCGTGTCCCTTGGCTGCGGGCTCGGCGTGCCGTTCGTGGCCGCCGAGCCCAGGGTGCGCGCGGCCGTGCTTGGTCTCGGCGGGGCGCTGGCGTCAGCGGAAGCCGCCGCGCGGATCACGGTCCCGGTGGAGTTCCTCGTTCAGTGGGACGACGAGCGGGTGCCGCGAGCAGAATCCCTGGCGCTCTTCGACGCCCTGGCCTCGGCGGAGAAGACGCTGCACGCCAACCCGGGCAAGCACGGCGAGACCCCGGCGTTCGAGCTGGACAGCACGCTGCGGTTCTTCGAAAGGCACCTCAGCTAGCTGGCAGCCGGCTCGGGCTGTCGCTGCCGTGCGGCGAACGTCAGCTGGCCGTCGGCGACATCGATCTGCACGAGCTGGCCGGGCAGCAGCACGCCGTCGAGCAGCATCCTGGACAGCTGGTTGTCGACCTCGCGCTGGATGACCCGCCGCATCGGCCGGGCACCGAACTCGGGCTGGTAGCCGTGCTCGGCTATCCAGTCGATCGCCGCCGGGGTGAAATCCGCGGTCACGTCCTGCGCGCGCAGCCGGCGCCGGGTCTCCTCCAGCAGCAGCTCGGTGATCTGACGCAGCTCTGCCTGATCCAGCTGGCGGAAGATGATGATCTCGTCGATCCGGTTGAGGAACTCGGGCCGGAAGGCCTCGCGCAGCCGCCGCATGAGCCGGTCACGCAGGTCCTGCTGCTGCTCGCCACCTGGCGTCGGGGAACTCGCGAAGCCCAGCGTCCCGCCGCGGCGGGTGATCAGCTCTGATCCGAGGTTGCTCGTCATGATCAGGACGGTGTTCTTGAAGTCCACCGTCCTGCCCTGGCCGTCGGTCAGGCGGCCATCGTCGAGCACCTGCAGCAGGATGTTGAACACGTCAGCGTGCGCCTTCTCGACCTCGTCGAGCAGGATCACCGAGTACGGCCGTCTGCGCACCGCCTCGGTGAGCTGGCCGGCGTCGTCGTAGCCGACGTAGCCTGGCGGCGCGCCGACCAGCCTGCTGACCGTGTGCCGCTCCTGGTACTCGCTCATGTCCAGCCGGATCATCCGGCTGTCGGCGCCGAACAGCGCCTCGGTGATCGCCCTGGCCAGCTCGGTCTTGCCGACTCCGGTCGGGCCGAGGAACAGGAAGCTGCCGACCGGGCGCATCGGGTCGCCGAGGCCGGCCCGCGACCTGCGCACGGCCTCGGCCACGGCGCTGACCGCCTCGTCCTGCCCGATGACCCGCTCGTGCAGGTCCTGCTCGAGCCGCAGCAGCCGGGTCTTCTCCTCTTCGGTCAGCTCGCGCACCGGCACGCCGGTGGCCCTGGACACCACCTCGGCGATGTCAGCGACCGTGACCTCGGGCACGCTGGCCGGGTCGGTGCCGAGCTGCTCGATCTGCTCCCGGATGCCGGAGATCTCGTCCCGCAGGGTAGAGGCCTGCTCGTACTTTTCCCTGGCTATCGCCTGATCCTTGTCTCGCTGGAGCTCAGCGGCCCGCCGTTCCAGCTCGCGGCGGTCGGTGCCCGGCGTCTTGGTCCGCAGCCTGGCGCGGGCGCCAGCCTGGTCGATCAGGTCGATGGCCTTGTCGGGCAGGAACCTTTCGGTGAGGTACCGGTCGGACAGCTCTACGGCGGCGACCAGCGACTCGTCGGTATAACGCACCTGGTGGTGCGCCTCGTAGCGGTCGCGCAGCCCGCGCAGGATCTCGAGCGTGTCGTCGACCGTCGGCTCGGGCACCAGGATCGGCTGGAAGCGCCGGGCGAGCGCGGCATCCTTCTCGATGTTCTTGCGGTACTCATCCAGCGTTGTCGCGCCGACGACGTGCAGCTCACCCCTGGCCAGCGCCGGCTTCAGCATGTTGCCGGCGTCCATGCCGCCCTCGCTGCCGGCTCCGGCGCCGACCAGCGTGTGCAGCTCGTCGATGAACACGATCAGCTCGTTGGCGTGCTCCCTGATCTCGTCGACGATCCGCTTGACCCGTTCCTCGAAGTCGCCGCGGTAGCGGGTCCCGGCTACCACGCCGGACAGCTCAAGCTGAACCACCCGCTTGCCCGACAGCGTCTGCGGCACGTCGTCGTCGGCGATGCGCTGCGCGATCCCCTCGACGATCGCGGTCTTCCCGACCCCGGCCTCGCCGATCAGCACCGGATTGTTCTTCGTCCGCCGCGACAGCACCTCGACTGTCTGCTCGATCTCGTCGTCCCGCCCGATGACCGGGTCGATCCTGCCCTCCCTGGCCAGCGCGGTGAGGTCGCGGCCGAAGTCGTCCAGGGTCGGCGTCGCTGACCGGCCACCCGGCGGCGTTCCGCCGGGGCCCTGGCCTGCCAGCGCCCGCTGCAGGGCCTCCGGGGTGACCCGTGCCGCTGACAGCATGCGGCCAGCCGCTGACTCCGGGTTGGCGGCCAGGGCGAGCAGCAGGTGCTCGGGCCCGATGTAACTGGACCCGAGCGCGCGGGAAATCTGATGCGCGTCCAGCAGCGCCCGCTTCGCGCCGGGCATCAGCTGCGGCGGCGCGCCGCGCCGCTCACCACGCGGCGCGCTCGTCTCGATCTGGCTGGCCAGCGCCGCCGGATCAGCCCCGGCACTGGCGATCAGCTGCCGGGTGGGCTCGAGCCGCGCCGCGGCCCATAGCAGGTCCTCGGTGTCCAGGTCGGCGCTGCCGCGCTCGGCGGCCTGCGCCGCGGCCGCGCTGAGCAGCTCGCGGGCCGGGCCGCTCATCAGGGCGGTGATGTCGATCCTGGGAACCGGGCGGCGCTGGCCGCTCGCTGCCCCGTAGATGCGTGCGAGGAAGTCGTCGAACGGGCTTGAGCCGGAGTCGTCAGGTCCGTAGAAACCGCTGCTCATTGGCAGTAACCCCCCATGTCGCCTGGCCACTGGGCCGCGCCGGCGCGCCCGGCACCGGCTGCCGCGGCTACCCGCAGGTCCCTACCCGCCATGAGGCCGCCGACCCGCGCGGCCGGCTAGCCAGTCCCGGCTCGGCCAGCTCGCCGCCCCAGCTGCCCCGCTGCAGGTCAGAGGCGGACGTGCATGCGCATCGTGGTTCCGGCCGGACCGGACCGCAGCTCAGCCAAGTCACACACCTGGTTCACCAGCCACAGGCCGTGCCCGGAGGCATCGGAGGCCGGGCGGCGCCGGCCAGCCAGCGGGTCGCTGATCGTGCCCGAGTCGCTGACCTGGCAGACCAGCTCCGCGCCGACCCGCCAGATGTGCATTATCCCGCCCCCGCCGGTATACCGCAGGGTGTTAGCGGCCACCTCGCTGACGGCCAGTACCAGGTCCGACTCCCGGCCGTCGGCCAGCCGCGCCCGGAAGGCGGCACCGGACACCGCGGCGCGCACCGGCTGCAGGTCCGTGCGGTAGCGCACGCAGACCGCGCCGGCCGGCGGTGCGGGCAGCGGCCGGTCATAGGGGGCGGGGATGACACCCTCGCCCGCGTACCGGGGGCTGACCTGCTGCCTGCCATCGGCCATGAGGACCCGGTGGGCCTGCCAGCCGCAGCCGACAGCCGCAGGTTCCAGGCCCGCGGTCTGGTAGAGGCACAGCACGCTGGCGCTGAGCCCGGCCATGGCCCGCTCGACAAGGGCCTCGTGCCGGGCCACCTCGGCCTGCTCGGCTGACGAGCGGCCGGCCCACATCGGCTCGCAGATGAAGCGCAGCCGGGCGCCGGCATGCCGCCGGGCGAAGTCCAGCATGGCGGCGATGATCCGGGCCGGATTGCGGCCAAGCTCGGCCATGTCGAGGAATGAGACGTGCCGCTGGCCGCCGAGCTCGCCGCGCAGCTCGTGGCCGAGCGGCGGGCAGACCGCGATCCAGACCTGCTCGCCGGCGTCGGCGCCCTGCCGGGCGAAGCTGGCCGCGAGCACGGCGCAGTCGGGCACGCCGTGGCTCATCAGCGCCTGGTGCCCCGGCTCGAGGGCGGCTAGCCCGTGACCCGGACGCCGCCCGCCTGGTTCTGGCTGCATCACACCGCTTTCCTGCCCGGCTTCTTCCACGCGCGCCGTGATCTATGCATGCGGCCGTCCCGGCATAGCATGGGCAGGCAGTACCGGTAACCGATCCGACGGCCTCGAGGGGGCGCAGATGGACACTCTCCGCATCTCCTCGCGGCGCATCGACGACGTTGTCGTCGTGGCCGCTGGCGGGGACCTGGACATTGTCACCAGCCCTCAGCTTGATGCCACGCTGACCGAGGCGCGGCGCGGCAGCGCGGCGGTGGTGCTTGACCTGTCAGCGGCCGACTTCATGGACACCAGCTCGCTTGCCGTGATCGTCGGGCACTGGAAGAAGCTCAGCGCGCGGGGCGGCATCCTGGCGCTGGCCGGCGCCCGGTACCGGTACACCAAGACGCTCTGGATCACCGGCCTGGCTGACCGGCTGCCCATGTTCGACTCGGTGGCCGAGGCGGTGGCGGCGTGCTCCGGGCGAACCGCGGCCGACGGCGCGCGGCCCGAGCGGGCCGACGGGGAGCCGGGCAGCGTCGGCCCCGGCCGGTGAGGCCGGATGCCCGGCGCTGGCGCAGGCACCAGGCTGCGGCACGCGGCCGTCTTCTACCAGCGCCCGGCTGAGCGCCGGCTGGCGGTGCGGCAGTTCGTCAGGGACAGCGTGGCCTGCGGCGAGCCGGTCCTGGTCGCGCTGCCCGGCGAGGCTGGCCGGACGGTCATGGCCGGCCTCGATGACGAGCCAGAGGTGACATTCGCCGACATGCGCAGGCTCGGCCGCAATCCCGGCCGGATCCTGCCTGCGATCTGGGAGTTCGTGGACCGGCACGGTGGCCGGCCGGTGCGCTTCGCTGGGGAGCCGGCCTGGCCTGGCCGGTCAGCCGCCGAGGTCAGGGAAGCCGCCACCCACGAGGCCATGATCAACCTGGCGTTCGCCGCCGTGCCGCTGACCGTGCTGTGCCCGTACGACGTCGCCGGCCTCCCGCCGCGGGTGACCAGGTGGGCGGGCAGGACGCACCCGCTGATGTACTCCGGCGACGGCTATGCCGCGAGCGAGCACTACGCGGCGGGCAGCTTCCCCGGTTTCGTGCTGCCCGCGCTGCGCCGCCCGCCGGACGGCGCCGAGCGGCTCAGCTACAGCACGGACCTGCGCCCGGTACGCCAGGCGGTGGCTCGCTTCGGCGGCACCGCTGGCCTGCCGCCTGACCGGCTGGCCGACCTGACCATCGCTGTCGGCGAGGTGGCGGCGAATACGCTGCGGCACACCCCGGCGGGCGGCACGCTGCACCTGTGGCGCACCAGGAAGGAGGTAATCTGCCAGGTCAGTGACGCGGGCCAGATCCGCGACCCGCTGGTCGGCCGCAGGCGGCCGGCCGGGCGGGGCGGCCTCGGCCTGTGGGTCGTCCACCAGGTATGCGACCTGGTGCAGCTGCGGACCGGCACGAGCGGGACCACGATCAGGATGCACATGCGGCTGGCGGACTGAGCTCCCGCGCTCTGACCGGCGCCACTGGCTCGCTGGCCACCGGGCTTGGCCTGTCCGGCCAGGCGCAAACGATGGCATCATGAGGCTGAGGGGTCACATCCGCCTCCGCACGTTGCCGTGACGCGCACGGAAGGAGGCACCAGTTGCTCGGCGCGGATCTTGCCGCCCGCAGCGCAGAGCTGCTCAGGATCGCGAGCACCTCAGAAGGGCGCGCGCTCGACCGGCTGGCCGTGCTTGCCGCCGGCCAGGTGCCAGGCGCCGCAGGTGCGGCAGCAGCGGCCTGGCGCGACGGCAGCCTGGCCGTGGCGGCGGCGAGCCACCCGGACCTGGCGAAGCTGACCGAGGCGGAACGAGTGGCTGGCTGCGGGCCGATGACTGCCGCGCTAGCCCAGGCTGGCCCGGTGTACTGCCCCGACACCGCCGCGGATGAGCGCTGGCCGGACTACGCCGCGATCGCGCTGCGCTGCGGCGTGCGCTGCGTCGTCTCGATCGCGCACCGGGCCGACGGGACTGCGGTGACCCTGGTGCTGGCTGCGGCGCGGCCGCGGGCACTCGACCCGGAGCAGCTGCCGCTGGCTGAGCTGCTGGTGGCGCTCGGCGCCGCCATGTTCGGTAACGCCGCCGAGTACCGCGACTCCCAGCGGGTCGCGCTGCAGCTCGCGGACGGCGCGCGCGCGAGGGAGCTGGTCGACCAGGCCAAGGGCATGCTCATGCACGCCCTCGGGTGCACGGCTGACGAGGCGCTGCAGCGGCTGCGCCAGGTGTCCCAGCAGCGCAACATCAAGGTGACGGACATGGCCGCCATGATTATCGATTCGAGCGGCGGCGAGTTCTGACCAGGGGACGGCGGTGACCATGAGTGCTGACGAGCCGTCCGGCTCGCGCCGTCCGGCCGTCCGGCGGACCGGTGCCCGGCGGCCCGGCGGTCAGCAGGACGCCGGCGAGCGGGCTGGCCAGCAGCGGGCTGGCGGGCAGCGGGGCGGCGGGCAGCAGGCCAGCGGTGACCAGGCAGACGCCGGCCGCCGTGCGGGCGCACAGGCTGACGCGCTGAAGTCGCGCGGCGCTGAGCTGCGGCAGGCCGCCGGGCTGCCCGGCGCCCGGCTCCGCCCGATCCTGGACGCTGCCCTCGCCGAGGTAGACGCGGCCGCCGATGCGCTGGCCAGCCAGCGCGCGCCTGGCGGGGCCAGCGGGTCAGGCGCCGCCGCGGCCGAGCGGCGCCTGCTGCACGCGGTGTTCTCGCACCTGCCTGTTCCGGTCTTCCTGGTCGGCCAGGACGGCACCATCCGCCGCGCCAACTCGGCCGCCGCGCAGCTGCTCGGCTCGGCGCCCGGCTACGCGACCGGCAGGCAGTTCGCCGCGCTGGTGAACCTGCCCGACCGGGCCAGGGTGCGGGCCGAGCTGACGGGCGCGTTCAGCAGCGCTGAGCCACGGCGGGTGAGCTGCGCAATGCTCGGCGCCGCCGGCCTGGTCGCGGCCGCTCTGACCTTCCGGCTGGCCGGCCTGCGCGGTGACTCGGATCAGCTCATCGTCACCGTGGCCGAAAGCAGCCCGGCCGCAGAGGCCGCCGGCGGCGGCCAGGAGCAGGACTCAGCAGATCAGCCCGGTCAGCTGCGGCCAGCGTCAGGAAACGGAGCGGTATCGTCCCCGCGCCGCCCGGAGCCCGGCACCGCGAAGCCGAGGCCGGCCGGACGGCAGCGCGGTCAGGCGCCGGCCGGCCAGGAGCAGGCCGGGCAGGACCAGCCGGGGCAGGCAGTGGCGGCTGGCCGGCTCCCAGCCGCTGGGCCGGCCGCCGAGCCGGCCGCCGCTGCCGACCTCGAACTGGTGCGCCAGCTATCCTGGCGGCTCGATCTGAGCGCTGGCCTGGCCCGGATGCTGCTTGAGCATGTTGCCGCCGGCGAGGCTGCGATGGTGCAGCGCTGCGCCAGGATGCTGGCCGGCGCGCTGGCGACCTTTGTCATCATCGATGTCGAAACCGGCGGGCGGCTGCAGCGCAGGTTCGTCGCCGGTCCCGACGACCCCACGGCAGACGAGCTGGCCAGAGTCGCGGCCGACGCAAGCCCGGACCCGGACTCTGCGCCAGCGCTGGTGCACGCGTCAGCCAGCTCCCAGCTGCTCACGCACGCCGAGGACGCCAGTGCGCTCGGTGCCGCGCCGGACGGGACGCCGCTGATGGCCCTGCTGCAGGCGGCGTCGGTACTATGCGTGCCGCTGTCGGCCGGCGAGCGGGGCCACGGCGCGCTGACACTGGTACGCCAGGCTGGTGACGGTTACTTCACGATGACCGACGTCGCGGTCGCCGAGTCAGCCGGAGAGCAGCTCGCGTTCGCGATCCAGGCGGGCCGGACGTTCCGCAGGCACAGCGCGGTCGCCGACGCGTTCCGGGCCAGCCTGCTACCGCGCGAGCTGCCGCAGGCTGCGGGGGTGGAGTTCGCCGCCGCGCACATAGCGGCCAGGGACGCTGACGTCGGCGGCGACTTCTACGACGTATACGAGACCAGCGAGGGCACCGGGCTGGCTATCGGCACCGCCTGCGGCGCGGCGCGCAACGCCGTCTCGGTGACCTCGGTGGCACGCAACGCCATCCGGGCGATCGCGCGGTCCGCGCCTGACCCGGCCGGCGTGCTCCGCCGGGCCAACGATGTCCTGGTCGCCGAGAACCTGAAAGGCGAGTTCGTCACCGCGCACGCGATGACGCTCAGCTGGCACGGCAGCACGCTGCGGGTCGCGGTCAGCAGCGCCGGGCATCCGGCGCCGACGCTCATCACCGCGGACGGTCAGGTACGCCAGCTGCGCGGCGGCGGCCAGCCGCTTGGCATCTTCGAGGATGCCGAGCCGGCGCTGCAGCGGCTGGAGCTGACCGCCGGTGACGCGCTGTTCTTCCCCAACGCCGGGCTGCTTGGCGCCCGGCACAGCGAAACCTCGTTCGGTGACCGGGTCAGCGAGGAACTCGCGGCGCTGGCCGGCCAGCCGGCTGCCGAGCTGGCCGGGGCGATGCGCCGCCGGGTGCTGGAGTTCAGCGACGACGTCCGCGACGACGTGACCATGCTCGTGCTGCGCGTGACTGAGCCGCCGGACCTGTAGGCCGGTGCCGGTCATCGTCGGAACGTCGGGCTGGCAGTACCGCGACTGGCGGGGCTGCCTCTACCCGGCCGGAGTGCCGCAGCGCAGCTGGCTGGAGTACTACGCCGGGCATTTCGCCGCGGTGGAGAACAACGGCGCCTTCTACCGGCTGCCGCCGCGCGGGGCGTTCAGCGCCTGGCGGGATCGCACCCCGGCCGGCTTCGTGATGGCCGTCAAGGCCAGCCGGTATCTCACCCACATCCGGCGGCTGCGCGAGCCGGCCGAGCCGGTGCGGCGGCTGCTGGATGCCGCGGCCGGCCTCGGCGACCGGCTGGGCCCGATCCTGCTGCAGCTCCCGCCGAACTTCCGCGCCGATCCGCTGGCCCTTGACGGGTGCCTGGCCGAGTTCGCCCGGCAGGCGAAGGTGGCTGGCCTGCCAGCCGGCCTGGTCCCGGTCAGGGTGGCGGTCGAGCTGCGGCACGAGTCCTGGTGGACCGGGCCGACCAGGGAAGTGCTGACCAGGCATCAGGCGGCGCTGTGCTGGGCTGACCGGCTTGGCCGGCCGCTCAGCCCGCTGTGGCGCACCGCCGACTGGGGTTACCTGCGGCTGCACGAGGGCGGGGCCAGGTCATGGCCGCGCTACGGCCAGGCTGCGCTGCGCCGGTGGGTCACCGAAGCCGCCGAGGCGTTTGCCGACAAGGCGGACTTTTTCGCGTTCTTCAATAACGACCAGAACGGTGCCGCGGTACGCGACGCAGCGGCCTTCACGGCCATAGCCCGGCGGGCTGGCCGGACCGTTGCAGACCCGCCGCCCGGCGGGGACCCCCAAGCCCGCTGACGCCCGGCTGCAACCCCCCGCAGCCCGCTGACGTCCCCGGCGGGCGTGGTGTTTCGTCAGCGCCGCTGATAGTGGACGCCGAGCGCTGTCGTGGCCGGGTGTTACCTGGCGCGCAATCGCAGCCCGCGCGGCGTCGGCCGGAAGCCGGCCGCCTCAAGGGCGCGAGCCAGCGGTGACTCGTACACCGTCTCGCCGTCGGCGCGCTCGACCGTGAGCCTGCCGAGCGCTCCGGCTTGCACGGCGCCGGCCAGCGCGCGGGCGGCCGGCTCCAGCGCCGCCGGGTCGCTGCTCCAGGACAGCAGCGTCTTACCGCCGCGCTCCAGGTAGAGCACGAGGTCACCGTCGGCGAGGACGACCAGCGCTCCGGCCTTGCGTCCCGGCCGGTGCCCGGCGCCATGCTCGGCCGGCCGCTCAGGCCATGGCAGCGCCGCGCCATAGGCATTGGCCGGATCGGCCGCGGCGAGCACCTTCACCGCTGGGGTCCGCGCGGCGCCACGCGGTGGCCGCACCGCTCGTCCTGCGAAGCCATTGTGGCCGGCCGCGACGCCACCCGGCTCGGCATCGCTGCCTGGCCACATACGCTGGCCCGGCTCCCTTGCCTGGCCGGGCTCGGCTGACTCGCCGGGCTCTGCTCCTAGACCGGGCTCCGTCGTCAGGCCGGGCTCGGCTGCCCTGCCTGGCCTGGCCGGGGCCACCCCAGGCCCGGCGAAGGCGGGCAGGACGGCTGCCACGGAGTCGTGCTGATCTGCCTGCCGAGCTGGCCCGAGCGGGCTGGGCAGCGTTTCCCCGATCGCCCGCATCCGGTCGACCGCGCCAGGAAGCGCGAACTGCGCTGCGCCCAGGCCCTCGACGAAATAGCCGCGCCGGCACTGCCCAGCCTCCTCCATCGCCCGCAGCACCGGGTAGAGCGCGGCGAACCCGCCGGGCACCCGCTCAGCGGTCGCGGCACCGCGGATCACGATCCCGTGCCGGTCGAGCAGCGTCAGCGCGAGCGCGTGCATCCGGCGGGTCTGGTCGTGCTCGGCTGGCGGCAGTGCCGACCACCGTCCGCTGACCGTCGGCGGACCGCTGCGCGAGGGCAGCACAGCCCGCCGCGCCGCCGGACGCCGGCTAGTGGCCCGGCGGGCCGCACGCTGACTGCTGAGGGCTGGCTGGCCGGCGGCCTCAGCGGCCGGCCCGGCCGGCCGCCCGGCGGCGAGCACGGTTCGCAGCGGCGCGAGCGTGTCGTTGCTGAGCCTGCCCGACCAGAGCAGGTCCCAGATCGCGCTGGCCACCTCCTGATCGGTGATCCGGGCAGCCCGGCCAGCCGCGCCGCCGGGCCGCAGGGCGTGGTCGCCCGCCCGGCCGTGGCCAGCCGGGGTCCGGTCACCGGCACGCTGGCCGTTGCCGGCGGCTATCCGGTCGGCAGCGGCTGACAGGCCGTCACCGGGCGGGCTGTCACCAGGCAGGCCGTTACCAGGGACGCCACTTCCAGGGACGCCGCTGCCCGAGACGCCGCTGCCGGGGACGCCAGCGCCAGGCGGGCCGCCGCCGAGCGGACCGGTCGCCATCGCGACCCGGTCAGCCAGCGCCCGGAAGAACAGCGCGCCGCCGCTGGCCAGCGCGTCGAGGATCGCCTGGTGTACCGGCGTCATGGTGATCTCGCCTGGCTCGGGGAACAGCAGCGGCGCGCTGGCGGCTGGACCGAGCACGAGCCAGCCATCGCCGCCGGGCAGCGCGCCCGCACCGGTCCACACGATCTCGCCGGCCGCGGTCAGCTCGTCGAGCAGCGCGGGCGAGTAGCCAGGCAGTCGGCCGGGCAGCACCAGCGTCTCCAGCGCTGAGGCGGGCACCGGGGTGCCAGCCAGCTGCTCGATCACGTCATACACGGCGTCCGGCCCCGGGCTGCGGCCCCTGCTTAGCTGGCCGGGGCCGGCTGCCGGCTGCGCGGCGACCTGGTGCCCTGCGTCCTGCCAGGCGGGCAGGAAGGCGGCGAGCGCCCTGGTCGGCACCGGCTCGGCTTCCTTGCGCAGCCGGGCCAGGCAGCGGCGGCGCAGCAGTCGCAGCACGCCGGCGTCGCACCACTCGGTGCCCCGCTCGCCGGGCAGGAACTCACCCTCAGCTATCCGCCCGTCGCCGGCCAGCCGGTGCAGCGCGCCGGTCATCACTGCGACGCCGAGCCCGTAGCGCGCAGCCGCAGCGGCGGCGGTGAACGGCCCGTGCGTGCGCGCGTACCGCGCGGCCAGATCGCCGAGCGGGTCGCTGACCGGCTCGGTGAAGGCAGCCGGGATGCCCGGCGGCAGTGCCACGCCGAGCGCGTCGCGCAGCCGCCCGGCGTCCTCGATCGCCGCCCAGCGCGGCTCGCCGGCCACCCGCAGCTCGATGGCCCGTCGCTGCGCGGCCAGCTCCGCCAGCCAGGTCGGTGCCACGCCCGGCTCGGCGCACCGCTGCGCTGCCTCAGCCGCGGACAGCGGGCCAGCGGTGCGGAGCAGGTCAGCGAGCCCCTCCGCGCTGCTGCACTGGCGGCTGGCCGTCAGCGACTGGAGTTCCCGCTCAGTCTCGTCGACGACCGCGGGGTCGAGTAGCTCGCGCAGGTCCGCCTGGCCAAGCAGCTCGGCGAGCAGCGCGGAATCCAGCGCCAGTGCCTGCGCCCGCCGCTCGGCCAGCGGCACGTCGCCTTCGTACATGAACGCGCCGACGTAGCGGAACAGCATCGAGCGGCCGAACGGGGAGACGGCCGGCGTCTCCACCTCCACCAGCCGGATTCGCCGGCTGGCCACCTCGCGCATGAGGCTGATCAGGCCAGGCACGTCGAACACATCCTGCAGGCACTCGCGCACTGTCTCGAGCACGATCGGGAACGTGCCGTACTGGCTGGCGACGGCGAGCAGCTGGGCGGAGCGCTGCCGCTGCTGCCACAACGGGGTGCGCCTGCCCGGCTGCCGGCGGGGCAGCAGCAGCGCCCGCGCCGCGCACTCGCGGAACCGGGAGGCGAACAGCGCGGACGAGCCAAGCTCGGCGGTGACGAGCTGCTCGACCTCTGCCGGGTCGAGCAGGGCGAGCCCGGCTGGCGGCGGGTCGTCGGCGTCCGGCACCCGGATCACGATGCCGTCATCGGTGTGCAGTGCCTGCACGTTCATGCCGCCGTAGCGC
This sequence comes from Streptosporangiaceae bacterium, assembly GCA_036495525.1. GTDB lineage: Bacteria > Actinomycetota > Actinomycetes > Streptosporangiales > Streptosporangiaceae > DASXMR01. Next base: position 76,817 of record DASXMR010000016.1, read on the forward strand.
TCACGCAGCCGGGCGGCGATCGCCAGTGCCCATGGCGCGTGCACCTGCGCTCCGAACGGGCTGTGCAGCACCAGCCGCCAGTCGCCGAGCTCGTCCCTGAACCGCTCAAGCACCAGGGTGCGGTCGTCAGGCAGGTACCCGGTGGCCTCTCGCTGCGAGGTCAGGTAGGTGAGCAGGTTCGACGCGGCCAGCTCGTCAAGCCCGTCGGCGCGCAGCCTGGCCATCGCTTCCTGCTGGCTGGCGGCGCCCAGCTCCCGGCAGTACTGCCCGATCGCCGCGCCCAGCTCGGCCGGCCGGCCGGGCGCGTCGCCGCGCCAGAATGGCAGCCTGCCTGGCTGGCCAGGCGCCGGGGAGACCAGCACCTGGTCGGCGGTGATGTCCTCGATCCGCCATGAGCTGGCGCCGAGCACGAAGACGTCACCCACCCGCGACTCGTAAACCATCTCCTCGTCGAGCTCGCCGACCCGGCGGGAATGCCGGCCAGTCTGGTCCCGCTGGCCGCCAGCCAGGAACACGCCGAACAGGCCCCGGTCGGGGATTGTCCCGCCGCTGGTGACCGCCATTCGCTGGGCACCTGGCCGGCCGTGCAGCGTCCCGCTCACCCGGTCCCAGACCAGCCGCGGCCGCAGGCCGGCGAAGTCCTCGCTTGGATAACGGCCGGCCAGCATGTCGAGGACCGCTTCGAGCACCGGCCTGGTCAGGGTGCGGAACGGGGCAGCGCCGCGGGTGAGCTGCTCCAGCTCGCTGACTGGCCAGTCGTCCATGGCGACCATCGCCACGATCTGCTGCGCGAGCACGTCCAGCGGATTGCGCGGCATGCGCAGTTCCTCGATCAGCCCGTCCCGCATCCGGCCGGCCGCCACCGCCGCCTGGACCAGGTCGCCCTGGTACTTGGGGAAGATCACGCCGCGGGAGATGTCGCCGACGTTATGCCCGGCGCGGCCGGTCCGCTGCAGCCCGCTGGCCACCGACGGCGGCGACTCGACCTGGATGACAAGGTCCACGGCGCCCATGTCGATGCCGAGCTCCAGGCTGGAGGTGGCGACGACGGCCGGCAGCCGGCCTTCCTTGAGGGCTTCCTCGATCTGGCTGCGTTCCTGTCGCGATACAGAGCCGTGATGTGCCCTGGCCACCTCGGCCGGCGTCCCGGCAGCGGCACCGGCCTGCGCCATGACCTGGGCCGGCCCGAGGACCTGCCCGTCCGGGGCTGGCTCGGCTGGCGCGGACCAGATGTCGTCCAGCAATCCGGCCCGCTCCTTGGCCCGCTCGGCGGCCAGCTCGTTGAGCCGCGCGCAGAGCCGCTCGGCGAGTCGCCGCGAGTTGGCGAAGACGATCGTGGACCGGTGCGCCGAGATGAGGTCGAGCACGCGCTCCTCGACGTGCGGCCAGATCGAGTGCGCTCGCGCCGGACCGGCGGCAGTTCCGGTGCCGTCCCCGGCCGGGCCGCCAGCCGCGACCTGCAAGTCGGCCATGTCCTCGACCGGGACGACGATCTTCAGCTCGAGTCTCTTGCTGCTGGGCGGCTGGACGATGGTCACCGGCATGGCGCCGCCCAGGAACGCCGCGACTTCCTCGGGCGGGCGGACCGTGGCCGACAGGCCGATCCGCTGGGCCGGCTGCTCGCCGGCCGCGCGGCGCAGCGCGTCCAGCCGCTCAAGCGATAGCGCGAGGTGCGCGCCGCGCTTGCCGCCGGCCAGCGCGTGCACCTCGTCAACGATCACCGTCTCGACGCCACGCAGTCCCTCCCGCGCCTGGGAGGTGAGCAGCAGGAACAGCGACTCCGGCGTGGTGATCAGGATGTCCGGCGGCTTGCCAGCCAGCTTGCGCCGCTCATCGGCGGCCGTGTCGCCGGTGCGCACGCCGACCCTGACATCCGGCTCTGGCAGGCCGAGCCCGCTGGCCGCCTGGCCGATCCCGGTCAGCGGCGAGCGGAGGTTGCGCTCGATGTCCACGGCCAGCGCCTTGAGCGGCGATACGTACAGCACCCGGCAGCGCCGCAGCGGCTCGGCCGGCGGGGGCTCGCTGATCAGCTTGTCGATGGCCCACAGGAACGCGGCCAGGGTCTTGCCCGAGCCGGTCGGCGCTACCACCAGGGTGCTGTCGCCCTGCCCGATCGATTCCCACGCCTGCGACTGGGCTGGTGTCGGCTCGGCGAACGCAGCCGTGAACCAGGCCCTGGTCGCCGCGCTGAACCCGGCCGGCGTGCCCGGCCGGACCAGATCGCCAGGCGGCTGGCTGGCAGTCATCCGCCCATCCTGCCCGCTGCCGCCGACATTCGCCTGGTCAGCTGTCAGGCCAGCCAGCCGCGGCGTGCGGTGCCCGCTTGCGCAGGTCGTCGCTGACCTCACGGCCGAGCCGCCGGGTCTCGTGCCGGTTGATGAGCGCGCTGGCTACCGCGCCGGTCAGCAGCGGGCCGAGCGAGAACGCGCTCTCGCCGGTCCTGGCCGCCAGCCGCCGTTGCAGCCGCCGGTAGAGCGGCGAGCCCACCGCCAGCACCACCCCGGCCGGCGTCACGCCAACACCGCGGCGGTTCGCCCAGGCCCCTGTGTACGCGGTCATCCGTTCCACCACTGAGCCGGGCGCGCCCTGCCCGTACACCTCATGCAGCTCGGCGACGAGCTTGATCTCGATGGCCACCACCGTCAGCGTCTCGGCCGCCATCTCGGCCGGGACGCCGGGCAGGAACGGCAGCACCGCCCAGGTGCCGACCGCGGCGCCGACGGTCGCCGACGTCCTCGCCGCGCCGCCGATCAGCGTCTGGGCCAGCTCATCGGGTGTCTGGCCGGGGAACTGACGGCGCAGGGCCGCCTGGTCCCGCACGGGCAGCCGCGGCGCCACGGCCAGTACCTGATCGGTGAGCCGCCCGGCGCTGTAGCGCACCCCGCGTGCCGCCGCCTGGGCGCCGTGCCCGGCGGCTCGCACACCCTGGCCGGCTACCTTCGCGCCCTGCCCGGCTACCTTGCCGCCGTGCTCGCTGAGCTGGCCTGCGATCGCGCGCAGCCGCAGCCTGACCGTCGCGACCTGCCGCCTGCGCGCCAGCGCGGTCAGCGGATCGGTCAGCCGCTGCCGGAATTTCCGGTCCTGCCGGGCCAGCTCCCCGACTAGCTCGGCGGTGCTGGTCGCTAGCTCCTGGCTGGCCGGCAGCGGTGCTTGCTGGTCCTGGCCGCCCGGCGCATCGGGTGGCGGCCGGTGATTGGCTGCTCCTGGCGAGTTGACGGCCGGGTCCGGTCGCCCTGCGCCATGCTGCGGCGGTTCCATGGTCCCGAAGCTACCCGGCAGCATCAGATGCACTCGGCCGGCAGCCATTGCCCGAGCCCGCTGCCCTGGCAGGGCGAAGGCAGGGAACCCCGGCGCCGTGAGCGCAGCGGCCCGCCTGCTGAGTTTGGGAGCCGGGCTGTTACCTGGGCCGGGCTGATGGCGGTCAGGCGCTGGCCAGCAGTGCCCGGACGGCGGCGACGCCGGACAGCGCTTCCTCGTCGCCAGGCGAGCAAGGAATCAGGTTGAACTCGGCGCAGCCGGCCCTGGCGTAAGGCGCCAGGAACGCGGCGACATCCTCGGCCGTGCCGTACGGGCAGTACCGCTCGAAGCGCTCGAACGGCAGCTGGTACATGGCCTGCATGGCCGGCGCCAGGCAGCCGCGCGCCTGCTCCCGTGAGCCGGCCAGGCCGCACCACACCTGCATGCCGTGCCTGACCGGCGGGTCGGCCCGGCCTGCCAGCTCGGCCGCCTGCGCGACCTGCTCGATCGCCGCGGCGAAACGCCGCGGCGAGTTCCAGATGCCGAGCCAGCCGTCGCCGAGCCGGCCGGCCCGGCTGACCGCGGCATCGGACCGGCCGCCGACGACGATCGGGATGGCAGCGGCCGGGGCTGGCGCGACCACGGCGCCGGCCAGGTCGAAGAACTCGCCGCTGAACCTCACCGGCTGTCCGGTCAGCAGCTGGCGCAGCACGGTGAGGCACTCGTTCATCCGCCGCCCCCTGGTCGCCGGGTCCACCCCGCAGACCTCGATCTCGTGCCTGTCCTCGCCGCCGACTCCGACGCCGAAGATCAGCCTGCCGGGCGCGAGCTGGGCGATGTCGGCGAGCTGCCTGGCCACCAGCACCGGATGGCGCAGCGGCAGCAGGTAGACGCCGGTGTACACCGGCAGGCTCGGGTGCAGCACCGAGAGCGCGGCAGCCTGCACCAGGCCGTCGAAGCCGATGCCTGCTAGGAAGCTGACGTGGTCGCCGCAGCAGACGTGGTCGATGCCCGCGTCACTGGCTTGCGCGAGGAATGCGGCCGCCGCCGGTTGCCCCCGGTTGAGCAGGCCAAACGGCGTGAACATGCCTACTCGAGGCGATGTGGTCATGCCATCTTTCCCTGGCTTGGCCGATCTGGTCGTCCCATGATCGCCCTTGCTGCGCCACACCAGCAGGCAAATGCGATAGCCAGGAAAACGGCGCCGGGAACGGGAACTACCGTCAGCGGGAATGCGCAGGCCCGGCCGGATGCTGCGGAGCCGGCCGGGCCTGTGCTGAGCGCGGTCCTACTTCTCCTGGCTGCCGAGCATGAAAGACGCCTGGCCCTGCTCGTCGAGCGTGCCGTCAAGCTCGGAGTCCTCGAGCATGCCCGCCGCGTCCTGCTGAACAAAGACCCGGGCACCGGCTTCCTCGATGACCGTGTCCTCGGGCTGAGGACTGGCCAGCGACAGCGTGAGCGCGCCGGCCTCGCTATCGGACACCGACATGCGCAGGCCGGTCTCTTCTGGCAGGCCAGGCTGCGAGGTCAGCGTCCGGATGGTTTCTGCGGCCCTGTCGGTAAGCGTCAGCACAGTGCACCTCGTTTCGGGTTGGGTGGGGTAGCACGATGTCTCCCCCTGCCCCGGACCCGGCTAGCTCAAACGGGCAACCGGGCCGCGATGCGGCCCGGCGGGCCGTTGGTCAGCAGCGGTTTCTCCCGGCCGGCCGAGGAGTACCGCGGCCCGGCCAGCCGGGGGGAGCGGAGGCAGGGCTCGGTGCCATCCCTGGCTGGTCTCGCCTGGCCTTGACACGGCTTGCCTTCGCGCTAACGTCTGCGCTAACCGGGGACTGGCAGATGGCATTTCGTGAGCACGGCCATTTCCTCCCGATGCCGCCTTCCTTGCCGGAGCGTGATGAGCATGGCCAAGGAACCTCAGCCTGCCCGGGTCGGCGGCGTAACGGTGATCAGCCAGAGCGCGGCGCAGCGATACGGGATGGGTGTCTTCCTGGTCGTCATTTTTGCCGCGCTGGCGGTGCGCATCTTCGCCGGTTCGCCGGCGACATCGGCAGTGGTCGCCGGAATCGTCGTCATGGTGGTGATCGCCGTGTTCTTCGCGAGCTGGATCAGGCTGCTGATGCACCCGACGCACCTGACCGTCAGCGAGAGCGCGATCACGTTCACCGGCATGAAGGGCGAGCTGACGATGCTGACCAGGCAGCCGGGCGCCGAGCTGGTGCTCGTGCTGACCGGCGGGTGGCGTTACCGTCAGCTCAAACTGACCGTCAACGGCGCCGGCCCGGCCATCCCGCTGAACATGTACAGCAAGCCAGAGGTGCGCCGGGTGTGCGAGGCCACCGGCTGGCAGTTCCGCGGCGCGACCGCCAGCCGCCGCAGGTAGCGATCGGCCGTCTGCCCGCCGGGCCGGCCGGCTATTTCAGCTGATCTTCCGGCCGGAGCAACATAGACCCCTTGCCCGCGTCTGGTTGATTGTGGAAATCATGCACCGGGCCGACGCGCGGGGGCAGCGCCTGCACCCGCCCGCGGCTGCCGACTGCCTTGAAGTACCTGGCGAGGACGAGCTTGGCTACCGCGTCGCGCGCACCCAGCGGCGCGGTAACCCATGTCGCGCCACTGCGGCGCAGCTGGTCGTGGAAGTGGCCGGGCGCCAGCAGGTAAGCCGCGACAGCGACTAGGCCGCTGGCACGGCCGGCCAGGCCCGCTACCGCCTCCCTGACTGATGGGCTGGCGGCGCTGGCATAGCCGGGCAGCACCGGCACGCCGGTCTCGTCGGCTAGCAGCGCGGCCTGGCATTCGGTCGCCGCTGCGGCCCGTGGATCGGCTGACCCGGCCGCGGCGAGCACGATCGGCGTCTCGGCTGGCACGCCAGCCTCGGCCAGCCTCGCCAGCAGCGCCTCGGTCAGCAGCGGGTCAGGTCCCAGCGGGTCGGCGACCACGGCGCCGGCCGACCGGGCCGCAACCGCGACGTCGGCTTCGAGGTGGTAGCCCGGCGCCAGCAGCAGCGGCACGACCACCGCGCCGGGTCCCGCGGCGGTCAGGCTCGCGTTCAGTGACGGCTCGGCATGCTGGAGAAACGAGGCCGTGACCGGCAACTCCGGCGCCGCCAGCCGCACCTGCTCCGCTATCTCGGCGATGACCAGCTGGGCGGCCGGGTCCCGGCTGCCGTGGGCAATTGCAACGAGTGGCGCCGGGGCTGACGCCGCCGAGCCCGGTGCCTGCCATGATCCGGAAGGATTTTGGCTGCTCTGACGACCTTTTTCCTTCGAGATCATGGGGCGGTTCCCGGTCACGCTGCGGCGAGGAACTCGCGCAGCCGCACGACCTCCCCTACCACCACCACGGCCGGCGCGCGCAGCTGCCGCGGCGCCCCGTCGGCGGCTAGCTCGCCGAGCGTGCTGATCACCACCTGCTGCCGCGGCGTGGTGCCGTCGCTGATCATCGCGACCGGCGTGCCTGCGTCCCGGCCGCGCTTGACCAGCTCGGCCGCGACGCGCTCCAGGTGCGCGACGGCCATCAGCAGCACCAGCGTGCCGTGGCCAGCGGCCAGCGCGGCCCAGTCCACTGTCGCGCCTGGCTGGGACGGGTCCAGGTGCGCGGACACCACGGCGAAGTCCTGGGTGACGCCGCGATGGGTGACCGGGATGCCGGCCCAGGCGGGCACCGCGACCGCGCTGGTGACGCCGGGCACGACCTCGAACGGCACCCCGGCGTGCACGCAGGCCAGCGCCTCCTCGCCGCCGCGGCCGAACACGAACGGGTCGCCGCCCTTGAGCCTGGCCACCCGCTGCCCGGCGCGTGCCCGGCTGACTAGCAGCTCGTTGATCTGCTCCTGGGTCAGGTTGTGCGCGTGCGGCGCCTTGCCGGCGTCGATCACCTCGACGTCCGGGTCGAGCTGGCTGAGCAGATCGCGTGGCGCGAGCTTGTCGGTCACCACCAGGTCGGCCTCGCCGAGCAGCCGGCGGCCGCGCACGGTGATCAGGCCGGGATCGCCGGGCCCGCCGCCGATCAGCGCCACGTGCCCGGCCGTCCGCCGCTGGCGGCGCAGCGCCAGGCTGCCATTCGCCAGCGCGAGCTCGACTGCCGCGCGCAGCCGCTGCGCCCGGCGCGGATCACCGCCTGCCTGCACGGCGACCGTGACGTCACCGTGCCGGGCGACGGCCGGCAGCCAGGCAGTCGAGGCGGCCGCGTCATCGGCGCGCACGCACCAGATCCGGCGCCGCTCAGCTTCGGCCGCGACCGCCGCGTTCACCGCCGGGTCGTCGGCCGCAGCATGCGCGAGCCAGGCGCCGGCCAGGTCGCCGTCCCGGTATGGCCGCCTGGTCAGCCTGACGCCGAGTACCGCGAGCTCAGGGTCCTGCTCCGGCGCGACGACTTCGACCAGCGCTCCGGCGCTCAGCAGTGCCCTGACCCGGCGCAGCGCGACGGCTCCGGCTCCCACGACGACGGCTCGCTTGCCAGCCAGGCTGACCGTCAGCGGGTAATCCGGCCTCGTTTCACCGGCTCGACCATGATCGTGAAGGGTGGTGGTTGCCTGAACGCCCTTTTCCTGACCCGCTAGCGAACCCGCAGGCGCGGACCCCGCGGACGCGGACCCCGCAGGCGCGGGACACGCGGGCGCTGCTGCCACGGGATCTGCGGGGCCGAGCCCGCGTCCGGCCGGGAGGGGGGGCGCGGCCGGACGCGGGCTGGCAGGGGTGCTGTCCGGCTCCGGTCCCAGCCCCGTAACCGGGCGCCGGGAGCCGGCCAGATGAGCCGGGCAGCCACTGGCGGGAACGCCAGGTGTTACCTCAGTCACGCACAGCACCCGCCGAACGGTTCACCGGACCTGGCCGGAGTACCGCGGTAAATGTCAGCCGGAAGCCGCGGGCGCAGGAACTGCACTCCCAGTCACCGGATTCGGGACCGGACGGCCGCAAGCTCTCCTCGCCGCAGTACGGGCAGTAGAACGGCACCTGGCGCTCGGTCACGTGAGCAGCCCTTCGTCGGCCCGCCGCACCCAGGCAGCGAACTGCTCGCCGTCCTTGCGGTCTGACTGGTAGCTGCGCAGCAGCCGCTCCACGTAGTCAGGCAGCTCGTCGGCGGTTACCTTCAGCCCGCGCAGCTTGCGGCCGAACGAGGGCTCGGCGTCCAGCGACCCGCCCAGGTGGACCTGGAATCCCTCGGTGCCGTTCACGATCGATCCCTTGAGCCCGATGTCGGCCAGCTGGAACCTGGCACAAGAGTTGGGGCAGCCGTTCACGTTGATCGTGATCGGCATGTCGAACCCCGGCAGCCGCCGGTCAAGCTCCGCGTACAGGTCCTGGGCGCGCTGCTTGGTCTCGACGATCGCGAGCTTGCAGAACTCGATCCCGGTGCAGGCCATGGTGCCGCGGCGGAAGGCCGAAGGACTGGCCTGCAAGTCGATGGCGCTGAGCTCGTCGACCAGCTCGGTGACACCTCGTTCATCAATGTCAAGGAGCAGCAGCTTCTGCTCGGTCGTGGTGCGGATCGTGCCCGACCCGAACGACTCGGCCAGGTCGGCGACCTGCCACAGCTGGGTGCCCGAGGTCCGGCCGACGTGCGGCGCGACCCCCACATAGCGCCGGCCGTCCCGCTGCGCGTGCACGCCGACGTGGTCGCGGGTGCCGCTGGCCGGCGGCGGCGGGGCCGGGCCGTCGGGCAGCGGGTAGCCCAGGTACTCGCGCTCCAGCACCTCGCGGAACCGCTCCGCGCCCCAGTCGGCGACCAGGAACTTCAGCCGCGCCCTGCTGCGCAGCCGGCGGTAGCCGTAATCGCGGAAGATCCGGGTGACCCCGGCCCACACCTCAGGGACCAGGTCGGGCGTGACGAACACCCCAAGCCGCCTGGCCAGCATCGGGTTGGTGGACAGCCCGCCGCCGACCCACAGGTCGAAGCCCGGCGTGCCGTCCGGGCCGATCACGCCGACGAACGAGATGTCGTTGATCTCGTGCTTCGCGCACTGCTGCGCGCAGCCGGAGATCGCGGTCTTGAACTTGCGCGGCAGGTTGCCGAACTCGGGATTGCCGGCCGCGAGCGCCTCGGTCGCGCGCAGCGCTGGCGTGCCGTCGATGATCTCGTCGGCGGCGATCCCGGCGACCGGGCAGCCGAGGATGTTGCGCGGCACGTCACCGCACGCCTGCACGCTGGACAGGCCGGACTCCTCCAGCCGCGCCCAGATCGCCGGCACGTCCTCGATGCCGATCCAGTGATACTGGACGTTCTGCCGGTCGGTGATGTCGGCCAGGTCGCGGCCGTACTCCTTGGCGACACCGGCCAGCGTGCGCAGCTGCTGCGCGGTGAGCTGGCCGCCGGGGATGCGGACCCGCATCATGAAGTAGCGGTCCTCGATCTCGGCGTCGTCCAGCGAGCCGGTGCGGCCGCCCTCGATGCCGGGCCGGCGCTGGGTGTAGAGGCCCCACCAGCGGAACCGGCCGCGCAGGTCGGACGGGTCGATCGAGTCGAAGCCCTGCTGGGCGTAGCGGCCGATGATGCGGTCCCGCACGTGCAGGCCTTCGTCGTCTTTCTTGAAGCGCTCGGCCGGGTTCAGCGGCTCGAGGTGACCAAGGGCCCACTGGCCCTGTCCCTTGCGGGGAGCTGGCATGGCAGATCCTTCTGCTGCTGGCGAGACAGTGCCCTGCGATCGCAGGCGCGGCCAGGCGCGCCCAGTGAGGCGGGCGCGGGTGTCAGTGCTGGCGGTGCGGGATCAGCAGCAGGAACGACAGATGGCGCTTGAGACGCGCAGCAGGTCGACGTGACGCCGGCAGACCAGCAGCAGCCTGCGGCTGCTTGCCGGGCGGGTCATGAGGGCCTCCGGGGATCGGCGCTGCGGTAAGCACAGTCTCCATGACAGTAACACCCGGTCCGCGGTGCTCCAACGTCGTTTATCCGGCGGTCAGCGGCGCTTCTTTGCTGCGGCTCGGCGGCGCCGGCCAGGGCGGTGCCTAGATGGGATCGAACCGGTAACGGCCGGGCAAATGGCTTGCGGTGGCCCGGGCCGGCGCCGGGAGGATAGCTATCATGGATGAGACGGCGCTGGCCCTGGACGCCCGCGAGTACTACGAGCGCGGCGAGGAGGAAGACCGGCTTGACCGGCCGATCGGTGCGCTGGAGTTCGAGCGGACCAGGCAGATCGTGGCGCGCCGGCTTCCGCCGCCGCCAGCGACCGTGGCCGACATCGGCGGCGGCCCTGGCCGGTACGCCCGCTGGCTGGCCGGCCTCGGTTACCAGGTCAGGCACCGCGACCTGATGCCGCTGCACGTGCGCCAGGCGCAGGCCGGCGAGCACGGCGCCGCGATCGAGTCGCGGCTGGCTGACGCGCGCGAGCTTGACCTGCCGGATGAGAGCGTCGACGCCGTGCTCCTGCTCGGCCCGCTGTATCACCTGGAGCGGCGGGCCGACCGGGTGCGGGCGCTGGCCGAGGCGCGCCGGGTGGTGCGGCCTGGCGGGCCGGTCTTCGCCGCGGCCATCTCGCGCTGGGCACCGCGGCTCGACGGGGTGCTGCGGCATCGGATCGACCTGGTGTACTCGCAGGTCGATGACATGGTCACCGAAGTCGAGCGGACCGGGGTCATGGCGCCGCTGTATGCGGGCTCGTTCTGCGGCTTCGCGCACCGGCCAGGCCAGCTGCGGGCCGAGCTGACCGCCGCCGGGCTGCGGGTCACCGACCTGGTCTCGGTCGAGGGCCCCGCCATGCTGCTGGCTGACCTGGCGGAGCGGCTGGCTGATCCGGATTCGCGGCGGGTCGTGCTGGAGACGGCCACAGCGCTGGAGCGGATTCCCGAGCTGGTCGGGGTCGGGCCGCACTTCCTGGCCAGCGCCGAGCGCCCGGCCGGGTGAGGCTGGCCCCGGCCCGGCTGGCTCACGCTGGCCCCCGGCCCGGCTGGCTCACGCCGGGCCCCACCCGGCTGGGTCAGGCCGGCACGCCAGGCCGGTAGCCTGGCGCGGGTGCGGCTGACGACGTTCTGGGACCGGATGCGCGAGCAGTTCGGCGCGGACTACGCCGACAGCGTCGCGGCCGACTTCGTGCTCGCGCCGCTCGGCAGCCGCACGGTCAATCAGGCGCTGGCCGACGGCGAGGACCCCAAGATCGTCTGGCGCGCCGTCTGCGAGGTCTTCGAGCTGCCCGAGCGGCTGCGCTGAGCCGCGCGATCCGGCCGGCCGCTCACCGCATGATCCTGGCCGTTGCCGCCGCGTGAAGCTGCCTTCGGGCGCCGGCGTGTTGGCCTCATGATCGAACAGTTGTTCGTTAGGGTGGAAATGCTGACGGCTGCCTGAGCACGGGTTCTCTGGACACGGTCTGGCTGAACACGGTCTTGCTCAGCGCGGTCTGGCTGAACACGGCGAAATGCCGGCGGCGTCAGCACCCGGAATTGTCGGCGCCCGCGCGTAGCGTCAGTGCCGGCAAAGCAAAGGCAACCCTGGCGCGCGGGCACCGAGCGGCTCAGGTGGCCCTCGATCCGACGGGAGTTCACATGGCACCGAACGATAAGGCGGGCAGCACCAGGGCCGGCGACAGGGACAAGGCACTGGAGACCGCGCTCGCCCAGATCGAGCGGCAGTTCGGCCGTGGCTCGATCATGCGGCTGGGCGACGACACCCGCGCGCCAGTCGAGGTGATACCGACCGGGTCGATCTCCCTGGACGTGGCCCTCGGCATCGGCGGCCTGCCCCGTGGCCGGGTCGTCGAGATATACGGACCCGAGAGCAGCGGTAAGACGACCATTGCGCTGCATGCAGTGGCAAATGCCCAGAAGGCGGGCGGTATTGCGGCGTTCGTGGACGCCGAGCACGCGCTCGACCCTGACTACGCGAAAAAGCTCGGCGTGGACACCGACGCGCTGCTGGTCTCGCAGCCGGACACCGGCGAGCAGGCGCTGGAGATCGCCGACATGCTGATCCGCTCCGGCGCCATCGACGTCATCGTCATCGACTCGGTCGCCGCCCTGGTGCCGCGGGCCGAGATCGAGGGGGAGATGGGCGACAGCCACGTTGGCCTGCAGGCCCGGCTAATGTCTCAGGCGCTGCGGAAGATAGCTGGCGCGCTGAACCAGACCAAGACCACCGCGATCTTCATCAACCAGCTCCGCGAGAAGATCGGCGTCATGTTCGGAAGTCCGGAGACGACGACCGGCGGGAAGGCGCTGAAGTTCTACGCGTCGGTGCGGCTGGACATCCGGCGGATCGAGACACTGAAGGACGGCACGGACGCGGTGGGCAACCGCACCAAGGTGAAGGTCGTCAAGAACAAGATGTCGCCGCCGTTCAAGACCGCCGAATTCGACATTCTGTACGGAATCGGCATCAGCCGCGAGGGCAGCCTGATCGATCTCGGCGTGGAGCAGTCGATCGTCCGTAAGTCCGGCGCCTGGTACACCTACGAGGGCGATCAGCTCGGCCAGGGCAAGGAGAACGCCAGGACTTTCCTGCGGGAGAATCCGGACATCGCCAACGAGATCGAGAAGCGGATCAAGGAGAAGCTCGGGATCGGCCCGCGGCTGGACGCGGATGCTGCCGCAGCGGGCGGCGCGGCAGGCGGGACTTCGGGCCTGACCGTGCTGGCCGGCGGCGGAAGCTGACGGCCGCGCACTGGGCGGACACGGCATTGGCACCCGGCGGCGCTGACTCGGACGACAGCGCGGGGCTCGGCCGCGGCCCGAAGCCGGACCGAGGTCGCGGCACGGACCGCCGCCGGGCGACGGTGCCCGGCGCAGACCAGGGCGGCCGGGCTGCGACGGCTGATCCGCAGGAGCGGGCCCGGCAGATCTGCCTGCGGATGCTCACCTCGGCGCCCAGGACCAGGGCAGAACTCGCCGCGGCGCTGAGCCGCCGCGGCATCCCGGAAGAGGCAGCCGAGGAGGTGCTCGGGCGCTTCACCGACGCCGGACTCATCGACGACGCGACGTTCGCCAGCGCGTGGGTCGAATCCCGGCATCACAGTCGCGGGCTC
>DASXMR010000017.1:0-14644 GCA_036495525.1 Streptosporangiaceae bacterium
TCCCGGGCCACCTTGTCCAGGTTGCCGCTCTCGATCGAGTCCAGCGCCCGCTCCCACATGGCCAGCACCCGCTCGGCCGTGGCGTCCGCGCCGTTGCGGCCGGTGAACTCCAGCGCCTTGTTGAGGTACTCACGCTGGATCTCCAGCGCGCTCATTTCCCGGCCGTTGGCCAGCCGCACCCGGCTGCGCCCGGTCATGTCGTGGCTGACCTCGCGGATGGCCCGGATCGGGTTGTCCAGGGTCAGGTCGCGCATGACCGTGCCGGCCTCGATCATCCGCAGCACCAGGTCGGTCGAGCCCACCTTGAGCAGCATGGTGGTCTCGCTCATGTTCGAGTCGCCCACGATGACGTGCAGGCGGCGGAACCGCTCGGCGTCCGCGTGCGGCTCGTCCCGGGTGTTGATGATTGGCCGGGACCGGGTGGTGGCCGAGGACACGCCTTCCCAGATGTGCTCGGCCCGCTGGCTGACGCAGTACACGGCGCCGCGCGGCGTTTGCAGCACCTTGCCGGCCCCGCAGATGATCTGCCGGGTGACCAGGAACGGGATCAGGATGTCGGCCAGCCTGCCGAACTCGCCGTGCCGCCCGACCAGGTAGTTCTCGTGGCAGCCGTAGGAGTTGCCGGCCGAGTCGGTGTTGTTCTTGAACAGGTAGATGTCGCCGGCGATGCCTTCCTCGCGCAGCCGGCGGTCGGCGTCCAGCAGCAGCCCCTCGAGGATCCGCTCGCCCGCCTTGTCGTGCGCGACCAGATCCAGCACGTCGTCGCATTCCGGCGTGGCGTACTCCGGATGCGATCCCACATCCAGGTACAGCCGCGCCCCGTTGCGCAGGAAGACGTTGCTGCTCCGGCCCCAGGAGACCACGCGGCGGAACAGGTACCTGGCTACCTCGTCCGGCGACAGCCGCCGCTGGCCGTGAAAAGTACAGGTAACGCCGTATTCATTCTCCAGGCCAAATATCCGTCTATCCACGACCTCAGGCTACGGCCTCATCTGGGGTCACCAATCAACCGCCACGTACTTCGTCTCGCTGAATTCGAGCAGCCCGTCGTGGCCGCCCTCACGTCCGATCCCGGACTGCTTCACTCCGCCGAACGGTGCCGCCGTGTCGGACACGATGCCGCGGTTGATGCCGACCATGCCGGCTTCCAGCGCGTCGGCGACCCGCAGCCCGCGGCGCAGGTCGCCGCTGTAGAGGTAGGAGACCAGGCCGTATTCGGTGTCGTTGGCCAGGCCGATCACCTCGTCCTCGGTGCTGAAGCGCACCATCGGGGCGACCGGGCCGAAGATCTCCGCGGCCAGGATGCCCGCGTCCGCGGGCACGTCGGCCAGCACCGTCGGCAGATAGTAGTACCCGCGCCGGTCCGGCGCGCTGCCGCCGACGAGCACCTTGCCGCCGCCCGACGACGCCGAGTCCACCAGCTCGGCAACCTTGTCCCTGGTGTCGGCGTTCACCAGCGGCCCGATGTCGGTGCCCTCGTCCAGGCCCGGGCCTACGGTCATCGCGGCCAGCCGGGCGGCGAAGGCCGCGGTGAACTCACCGGCGATCGCGTCCTGCAGGTAAAACCGGTTGGCGGCGGTGCACGCCTCGCCCCCGTTGCGCATCTTGGCGATCAGCGCGCCCTGCACGGCGGCCTCGATGTCGGCGTCGTCGAAGACGATGAACGGGGCGTTGCCGCCCAGCTCCATCGAGCAGTTCGTGATCGTCTCGCTGGCCTGGCGCAGCAGCAGCCTGCCCACCTCGGTCGAGCCGGTGAAGGACAGCTTCCTGACCCGCGGGTCGGCGAGCATCGCGGACACGGCCGGGCCGGGGGCCGACGTCGGCAGCACGTTGACCACGCCGGCCGGCACCCCGGCCTCGTGCAGGATCGACGCCACCGCCAGCGCGGTCAGCGGCGTCTCCTTGGCCGGCTTGAGCACCACCGTGCAGCCGGCCGCGAGCGCGGGCCCGATCTTCCTGGTGGCCATGGCCGCGGGGAAGTTCCACGGCGTGACCAGCACGCTGACCCCGACCGGCTGCAGCTGGACCAGGATCCGGTTGGCGCCGGACGGCGCGACCTGCAGCGAGCCCGCCATCCGGACCGCTTCCTCGGCGTACCAGCGGAAGAACTCGGCCGAGTACAGCGCCTCGGCGCGGGCGTCGCGCAGCGCCTTGCCGTTCTCCAGTACCATCAGCCGGGCCAGCGCGTCGGCGCGCTCGGTCATCAGCTGGTAGGCCCGGCGCAGGCATTCGGCCCGCTCCCGCGGCGGCGTCCTGGACCAGCCAGGCAGCGCCTGGTAGGCAGCGGCCACCGCGTCCAGCGCGTCCTCGGCGGTGCCGTCGGCCACCTGCGCCGCAGCGTCCTCGGTGGCCGGGTCGATCACCGGCAACTGCCGCCCGCCGCGGCCGCCGGTCCACTCGCCGCCGATCAGCAGCCCGGTCGGGACTTCCAGGCCGGTCAGGGTAGAAATGCTGGCTGTCACGCCGCCTCCAGGGGACTGTCTCGACGGTGACCACGCTATCGCCCCCTTCCCGGCGCGTTCCGGGCCGGGGCCAGCCCCGTTTGCCGTGGCCAGCCCCGTTTGCCGTGGCCAGATCGTGTCCGGTGCGTGATCCTCGCGTGTCAGCGGCGCAACGCGGTCACGGAATCGTGGAGACGATGCGATCTTCGGGACTGGCGCTCACCCTGCAGCGGATGGGCGCCTATCGGCTTGTGCTCGCGGCGGTGGCGCTCTTGACGCTGATCACGGCCGCGCTGCTCGCGACGCTCGCCACGTTCGCCGGCCAGGCCCTCAGCCAGGCCGTGCACCGCAGGCTCGCGACCGCGCCCGGCGCGTCGATAGCGATCAGCACCGCGGTGGACGCCAGCCAGGCGGCCGCCAGCACTCAGGCGATCCGTGCCGCCATGCGATCGGCTTTCGGCCCGGCCGGCTACGCCCTGTACCGCGCGCAGTGGTCGGACTCGCTCGGCTTCCCCGCGCGATACGCCGCGGCGAGCGTCCCGCTGACCCAGGCCGCCTCCTGGGGCGGCATCAGCGCGCACGCGGTGCTGGTCAGCGGAAGCTGGCCCGCCCCGCCGCAGCCGGGGCAGCCGGTCGCCGCCGCGCTGCCCGCGTCGGCCGCTGCGCTGCTGCACCTGGCCGTCGGCGACGTCCTGGTGCTGCACGACCAGGCGTCGGGGCACCCGGTGCGGGTGAAGCTGGCCGGCCTGTTCCGGCCGCGCGCGCTGACCGGCCCGGCCGCGGCGTACTGGGGGCTGGACATCATCGGCGCGAACGGCGCCGGCGGCTCAAGTGGCTCGAGTGGCGGCTTCACGACCTACGGGCCGCTGATCGTGAACCCGGCGGCCTTCGGCTCCGCGGTCGCCGTCAGCCAGGCCTCCTGGGTGGCCGAGCCTGACACTGCGGACATCGCCGACAGCCAGCTGGCCAGGACGGCGGCGAAGGTCAGCACCGAGCTGCAGTTCCTGGGCAGCAACGGCTCGCTCAACGGCATGCAAGTGACCTCCGGGTTGCCCGCCCTGCTCAGCGGGGTCGGCAGCAACCTGCTGGTGGCCCGCTCGCTGCTGACCATCGGCGCCGTGCTGCTGGTGCTGCTGGCCGCGGTGGCGCTGGCCGGCGCGGCCCGCCTGCTGACCACCGACCGCGAGGGTGAGTCCGCCCTGCTGACGGCGCGCGGCAGCTCGCGCTGGCAGCTGGCCGGCTTCGGCGTCGCGGAGGCGGCGCTGCTGGCCGCCGTCGCGGCCGCGGCGGGCGGCCTGGCCGGCGGCAGGCTGGCCGGAGTACTGGCCCGCACCGGGCCGCTGCGGGCCGCGGGGCTGCGGCTGCCCTCGGTCACGCCGGCGGTAGGCGGCGCCATCGCGCTGACCGCCGTCTTCGCCGTGATCATCACGCTGGGGCCCACGCTGGCCGCGCCGGGCGCGGTCCGGATGCGGCGCGGCCGGCCGGCCGCGATCGCGGGGTTCGTGCGCAGCGGCGCCGACCTGGCACTGGTCGTGCTGGCCGTGCTCGCCGTCTGGCAGCTGCGCCGCTACCTGATCGTCGCGCCGTCGGCGAACGGCACGGCCGGCATCGACCCGGTGCTCGTGCTGGCGCCGGCCCTGGCGATCGTCGGCGGGACGGTCATCCTGCTGCGGCTGCTGCCCGCCCTGACCAGGGCGGGCGACCGGCTGGCCGCCCGCGGCAGCCGGCTGATCCTCTCGCTGGCCAGCTGGGAGGTCAGCAGGCACCCGATCCGGCAGGCCAGCGTCGCCCTGCTCGTCGTGATGGCCGTGGCCACCGGGGCGCTGACGCTGTCGGCGCATCAGAGCTGGGTGCGCTCGGCGCAGGACCAGGCGGCGTTCGCCGCGGGCGCCGACGTCCGGGTGGACACCCCGGCCGCGGTCACCCTGGGCCAGGCCGGGCGGATCGCCGGCACGCCCGCGGTGCGCGACGCCGTGCCGGCCGCGCCGCTGACGCCGGTCGGCGCCAGTGAGGTGCTTGCGATCGACGCCCCGCAGGCGGCAGGCGCGGTCCTGCTGCGCCCCGGCCAGTCGACGCTGGCCGCGCCCGCGCTGTTCGGCGCGATCAGCCCGGCCGGCCCGGCCCCCGGCATCGCGCTACCGGGGCATCCGGCCGGGGTCTCGCTCACCGCCAGTCTCGGCCCGGCCGCGCTCCGCCTGGCGCCGGCCGTGGTCACGGTGACCGTGCAGGATTCGCGGGGCGACGCCTACCAGCTGGCGGCGGGCACCCTGCCGGCCGACGGGCGGGCTCATGTCCTGACGGCCGGCTTCGGGCCGGGCGGGCGGCCGTCGGGCGCCGCGTACCCGATCCGCCTGACCGGGGTGTCGGTGAGCTACACGATGCTGCCAGCCCCCGCCCTCCGGCAGGCCGTGCTCACCGTGCGCGGCATCGCCGCCCCCGGGGCCGCGACGCCGTCGTCGCCCGCCGGGCACGCCCTGCTGGCCGCGCTCGGCGGGTGGACGCCCGCGGCGTCATCGGGGGAACTGGCCAGCCTCCGGTCGGTCGGCGACGGGCTGGCGGCGCCGTCGAGTGCACCCGGCGTCACGTCATGGCAGGCGGTCGCGGGAGGCGCCAGGGCGCTTTCCTTCAGCCCCGGATACGGGCTGGCCACCCCCCCGCCGCACCTGTTCGGCCCGCCCGGGCCGCCGCTGCCCATCTTCGGGCAGCTGACGCTGGTCCCCGGCCAGGCCGGGCGGCCCGTTCCGGCCATCGCGACCAGCGCGTTCCTGACCGCGAAGAGCGCCGACGTCGGCTCGGTCGTGCAGGTCCCGGTCGGCGGCGTCACGCTGCCGGTGAAGATCGTGGCCGCCGTGACGCACTTTCCCACCGTCAACGGGAGCGACGGAGGGGTCATCGTGGATCTGGCCACGGTGCAGGCCGCCCTGGCCGGCGATTCGGCGGCCCCGCTGCCGGTGACCGAGTGGTGGCTGGCCACCGCCGGGTCAGGTGATCCGCCCGGCCTGGCCGGCCGCCTGCCGGCTGGCTCGGCGGTGACCAGCTCGGGCCGGCTGGCGGCCGGCCTGCTCGGCGACCCGCTGTCCGCCGTCCCGCAGCAGGGCCTGCTCGCGATCGCCGCCGCCACGGCGCTGCTCGCCATGGCCGGCTTCTGCGTGAGCATCGCCGCGAACATCAGCCGGCGCCGCCAGCAGAACGCGCTGCTGTCCGCGCTCGGCGTCACGCGCGGCAGCCAGGCCCGCCAGCTCTGCCTGGAGGAACTCATGCTCAGCCTGCCCTCGGCCCTGGTCGGCCTGGCGCTGGGGGCCGCCATCAGCGGGCTGCTCGTGCCGGCCATCACGCTGACGACGAACGCCACCAGGCCCGTGCCGGCCGCGGTGGCCGAATTCGACTGGTCACTCGCGCTGCCGCTAGCCCTGGCCGTGGCGGTGCTGCCGGTGCTGGTGGCGGCGGTGACCGTGGCCCGGCGGCCCGATCCGGCGGCCAGCCTGCGCACGGCGGAGTCGCTATGAGGCGCAGCGGACCGCGTCCTGGCCTGCTCGGCGGCAACGGCGCGGCGGCGGCCGCCGCCCTGGCGCTGCTGGTGCTCGGCTGCGTGTTCGTCGCCCTGGCCGGCCCGCGGGCCAGCCTGGACATCCGCACCCGGGCGCTGCGCAGCGACATCGCCGCGGCTCCGCAGGTCGACAAGACCGTCGTGGTGAACGGGGACTGGAACTCGTTCAGCGCATCGCTGCCGACCGGGGCGCAAGCCGCCCCGCTCAGCGACGTAAAGACAGAGCTGGGCGACGACCTGGCTGCGGCCGGCGTGCCGCTCGGACCGACCGCCGGCGAATGGACCGGCCTGACCACGAAGCTCGCCCTGTACCCCGGAGCGGCGGACAGCGCGCAGACCGCCGTTCCGCCGGTGATCGAGGTCATCTACCGCGACGTGCTCGGCCGCTATTCACGGCTGATCGCGGGCAGCTATCCAGGTGACCGGCTGAGCCATGGCCGGATCCCGATCGCGGTGACCGAGCAGACCGCCTCGCGCTTCTCGCTCGCCCTGGGCACCAGGCTCGCCATCACCACGCCCAACAGCGGGGCGCTCAACCTCGTCGTGACCGGCGTCATCGGCGTGCGGGACCCGCAGGCCACGTTCTGGACGGCCGACTCGCTCGCCGCGGCACCGCAGCTCGAGCCGGCGCAGCAGCCGTACTGGGTGGGCGCGGTCTTCGCCGGGCCTGGCGGCACCAGCGCGCTGCAGAACGCCTTCGGCTCGACCGGCATGCAGGTGCAGTGGCAGTTCCCGCTCAGCCTCGGCCAGCTGACCGACGCCCAGGTGCCGGCCATGGCCGACCTGCTGAACCGGATCACCGTGCAGGCCCCGGCGTTGACGGGCTCGTTGCGCCCGGCCGCCCTGACGCTGACCGTCGCGACCTCCGCCCAGCAGGAGCTGGCCGCGTTTCTGGCCGCGCAGGGCGCGGTGCAGACCCTACTGTCGCTGCTGTTCACGGGCATGGCCGTGATCGGCGCGGTCGTGCTGCTGCTCGCGGCCAGGATGGTGACCGCGCGCCGGGCGGTCGAGTACTCGCTGCTGCGGGCGCGCGGCGCCTCGCTGCGCCAGCTGGCGGCGCTCACGCTGCGCGATACCGCGGTCGCCGTCGTCCCCGCCGCCTTGCTCGGCGGCGTGGTCGCCGTGGCGCTGACCCCGGGCGGCTCGCCGTCGCTGGCCGTGTGGCTCACGGGCGCGATCGTGCTGATCGCGCTGGCCGGCCCGGCGCTGATCGTGGTCGCCCAGTACCGTCCACTGCGCGCCCAGGGCCTGCCGGCGGCGGAGCGGGCGGGCCGCAGTCCGCTGCGCCGCTGGGTGGCCGAGATCGCGGTGGTGGCCGCCGCGGTCGGCGGGCTGATCGTGCTGCGCGCGCAGGGCCTGCCGGCGGCGGGCGGGTTCAACGCCTACACCAGCGCGGCCCCGGTGCTGGTGGCGATCCCGGCGGCGATCTGCATCATGCGGCTGTACCCGCTGGCGCTGGCGGGCGCGCTGCGGCTGTCCGCCCGGCGGGCGGGCGTGACGGGCTTCCTGGCCGCCGCCCGGGCCAGCCGCGGCGCCAGCGCCCTTCCGCTGTTCGCCCTGGTGCTGGCGCTCAGCCTGGCCGCCTTCGCGGGGATGGTCCGCGACACGGTGAACCGCGGTGAGGTGGCGGCGGCCTGGCGGGCCACCGGGGCGGACGCGGTCATCCAGGCCGGCAGCGCCCGCACCCCGATGACGCCGGCGGTCATCCGCGCGCTCAGCGGCGTGCCCGGCGTGCGGCACGCCGTCGCGGTACGCGTGCTGGCCTCGACCACGCCCGGCCTGCAGCCGGTCACGGTGATCGCGGCAGATCCGGCCGGCTACGCGGCACTGGTGGCGAGTACGCCCTGGCCGGCGTTCTCCGCGGCCAGGCTGGCCGAGCCGGCCGGGGCCGCTTCGCAGGCCGCGCCGGTGCTCGCCTCGCCGGCCTCGGCCGCCCTGCTCGGCCTGGGCGGCCTGAGCGGCACGCGGCTGCACACGGGGCAGGGCAGCATCAGGGTGCGGGTGGCCGGCGTGCTCTCCGGCACCCCCGCGCTGCCGGCCGGCGGCCGGTTCGTCGTGCTGCCGTCATGGGCGCTGCCCGCCGCGATGAAGGCGCAGCAGCCGCCCAATCTCCTGCTGATCACCGGTCCCCGGCTGGACGGGAAAAGGCTGACCGCGCTGGCGACCCGGCTGATGCCGGGCGCGATCACCAGGCTTCGTTCGGCGGAATTGAATGAACTGAGCGGCTCGCCGCTGCCGCGCGCGGCGTACCTGAGCTTCGGCGCCGGCCTGGCCGCCACGGCCGGGTTCAGCGTGGCGATCCTGTTGTTGGAGCTGGCGCTCGGAGCGGGCGAAAGGGAAAGGACGCTGGCCCGGCTGGCCACGATGGGGCTCGGGGCCGGGCAGGCCAGGCGGCTGACCATGCTGGAAACGCTGCCTGGCGTGCTCGCGGCGGCAGCGGCGGGAACGGGCTGTGCGCTCGCCCTGGCCCCGCTGACCGGGCCTATCCTGAACCTGGCCGTCTTCACGGGGTCGGGAGCGAGGGTGCCGGTCCGGCCGGATTTCGCGGCGCTGGGGCTGCCGGTGGCCAGCCTGATCGTACTTGCCGTCGGCACGGTGCTCGTCCAGATCCGGATGGCACGCCGCCGCGGGGTCACGAGCGCGCTGAGGCTGGGGCAATGACGCAACCGAGAGGGGCAACGCAGATGGCATCAGGGCTGGCCGGACTGGCTGAGCTGGGTGAGGAGGCCTCGCGGGCACGTGCCTCCTACGGCGACGACGCGCTGATCGCCTGCGACCGGCTGGTGCGCATCTTCACCGCCGAGAAGATCGAGGTGCAGGCGCTGCAGGGACTGGACCTGCTGGTGACGGCGGGTGAGCTCACCGCGATGGTCGGGGCGTCCGGCAGCGGCAAGTCGACGCTGATGAACATCCTGGCCGGCCTGGATACCCCGACGGCCGGCGCGGTGCGGGTGGCCGGGCACGACCTGGCCGTGATGAACGCCAGGCAGCGGCTGGCGTACCGGCGCAGCACCGTGGGCTTCATCTGGCAGCAGACCTCACGCAACCTGCTGCCGTACCTGACCGCCGAGCAGAACGTCACGCTGCCGATGCGGCTGGGCGGCACCCGGCGGCGGGCGAGGAACACGCGAGCGGGCGAGCTGCTCGACGTGCTGGGCGTCGCGCACTGCGCGGGCCGCAGGCCGGAGCAGATGTCCGGCGGGGAGCAGCAGCGGACCGCCATCGCGGTGGCGCTGGCCAACGACCCGCGGGTGCTGCTCGCCGACGAGCCGACCGGCGAGCTCGACTCGGCCACGGCGGCCGACGTGTTCGGCGCGCTGCAGACGGCCAACACCGAGCTCGGCGTGACCGTGCTGATCGTCACCCACGATCCGGCGGTCTCCTCGGTGGTCCGCCGGGTCATCGCGATCAGGGACGGCCGGACCAGCACCGAGACCCTCCGCCGGGAGAGGACCGGGGCCGATGGCCAGATGTCCGATCACGCGGTCGAGTACGCGGTACTCGACCGGGCCGGGCGGCTCCAGCTGCCCCGTGAGATGACCGAATCGCTCGGCATGCGGGACCGGGTCAGGCTCGAGGCCGAGCCCGATCACATCGGCGTATGGCCCGACGCCCCGGCGCAGGCCGAGAACGGACAGGCCGAGAACAGGGAGAGCCAGTGAACGCTCCGGTGCAGGCGCCGGTAATCGAGATGGTGTCCGTGAGCGGCGTGACGCGCACCTTCGGCAGCGGCTCGGCCGCGGCCCGCGCGCTGCGCGGGGTGAACCTCAGCGTCGCCAAGGGCCAGCTCGTCGCGCTGCGCGGGCGGTCCGGATCCGGCAAGACCACCCTGCTCAACATCATCGGCGGGCTCGACTCGCCCGACGACGGCCGCGTGCAGGTCAGCGGCAGGGACATCACCGGGATGAGCGAGCGCGAGCGGATGGAGCTGCGCCGGGCCACGGTCGCGTTCATCTTCCAGTCGTTCGGCCTCATCCCGATCCTGTCGGCCGCGGAGAACGTCGGCATCCCGCTGCGCATCACCGGCATGGCGCCCAGGGAGCGGGACAAACGGGTCCAGCTGATGCTCGATCTCGTCGGCCTGGCCGACCACGCCCGGCAGCGCCCGGGCGAGCTGTCCGGCGGCCAGCAGCAGCGGGTCGCCATCGCCAGGGCGCTAGCCGGGAGCCCGGAGCTGCTGATCGCCGACGAGCCCACCGGGCAGCTGGACTCTGAGACGGCCAAGCAGATCATGCGGCTGCTGCTCACCGTCGTCCGGTCCGAGGGGGTGACCGCGCTGGTGGCCACGCACGACCCGACCCTGATCGAGCTGGCCGACACGGTCCTGCTGCTCGAAGACGGGATGATCGTCGAATAGGGCGGGTGCGGATACCGATCAGTTAGGGGTGGCCGGTCAGCTCCCGGATCCGGTCTGCCTCGGGCGCGCCCAGCCCGGCGTAAAGGGTCAGGGCTTCCCGCCAGTGGCGGTCAGCCTCGGCCGCCGCGCCGTCGGCCTGGTAGGTGTCGGCCAGTCCCTCGTGCGCGCGGGCCTGCTCGTAGTGGTCCTCGGCCCGGTCGGCCACCGTGAGTGCGGCGGCGTGCTGGGCCCGGGCGGCGGCGGGGCGGCCGGTGGCGAGCAGTACCTCGCCGAGGCCGTTGAGCGCGAAGGCCCGGGTGGACAGGTCGCCGGTCTGCGCGCACAGGTCCAGCGACTGGCCGAGCAGGTCGCTGGCCTGCTGGTCGTCACCCTGGCGCAGCCGGATCAGGCCGAGGGTGGCCAGGGACTCCGATTCGCTGACCTGGTCGCCGATCTCACGGAACAGCGCGAGCGCCTGTTCGCTCCGCTCGGTGGCCTGCTCGTAGCGTCCCTGGCGGCGGTACATGTCCCCCAGATTGCCCAGCGTGAGGGCCTGGCAGCCGCGGTCGCCGGCCTGACGGCTCAGGGCCAGCGCCTGTTGCAGGTCGCTCGCGGCCTGCGCATATTCGCCCTGCAGCATGCGGAAGGAGCCCAGGGCGCCGAGGGTACGGGCCTCGCCGACTTGGTTGCCCAGGTCCCGCCAGATACCCAGCGCCCGGGTGAGGTGATCGATGGCCCGCTCGCGCCGGCCCAGCGTGAAGTCCACCGAGCCCAGGTTGGAAAGCGTGCGGGCCTGGCCGGCCTGGTCCCGGGCCTGGCGGTACAACTCCAGCGCCTGCTCTAGATGGCCGGCCGCCTGCTGGTAGCGGCTCTGCCGCAGGTCCAGGCCGCCCAGGCTATTCAGCGCGGCCGCCTCGGCCGCCGGGTCGCCGAGGTCGCGGGCCGCGCGCTGGGCGCTGCGGTGGATGGTGCCCGCCTCGGGCGCGTAGGCGCTGATTTCCAGGTAGCGGAACAGCGCGGCGGACAGCCCGATGGCGTGGCCGGGCCACCCACGTGCGGCCGCGTGCGCCGTGACTGCCGCCAGGTCGCCGCGTTCGGCGTTCATCCAGGCCAGCGCGTCCTGCTCGGTGGCGAACTCCGGTCCGCCGGAGACTGGCGCGGGCAGCGCGGGCCGGTAGTCGGCGGGGAACGCGGCCGCGGCCGCGGCGGCGGCCGTGTGCAGGTAGTAGTCGAGCAAACCGGTCAGCGCCGCGTGCTGACCGGCCGCATCCGCACCGCTGGCTGCCAGTTCGCGCGCGTAGCCCCGCAGCAGGTCATGCATGCCGTACCGGCCAGGCCCAGCGGCCTGGATCATGCCGGCCCGGGCCAGCACATCCAGTAACCTGGCCGCCTCCCGGGCCGGCCAGCCGGTGAGCGCGGCGACCGCGTACCGTTCCAGGCCGGGCCCCGGGTGCAGGCCGACCAGCCGGAACACCCGGGCGGCCTCGGGGCCGAGCTGCCGGTAAGACCAGGAGAACACGGCCCGCACATCGGCCGCCGGATCGTCGCCATCGGCGAACGCGTCCAGGCCCGGGTACGCGGTCAGGTCAGCGGCGATCTCAGCCAGCGTCAGATCCGGCCGCATCGCGGCCCGGGCCGCGACGATGCACAGCGCCAGCGGCAAGCGCGCACAGGACGCGATAATCCGCGCCGCCGCGCCGGCGTCGCCGGCCAGCCTGCCGGGGCCGAGCCGCTGCTCCAGCAGCTGGCGCGCTTCGGCGGTACTGAGCACATCCAGGACTAGCGGGCGGGCAGCTTCGATCGCGGCCAGGCTGGTGAGCTGGTTGCGGCTAGTCACGATCACCCGGCAGGCGGGAGAGCCGGGCAGCAGCGGCCGCACCTGCGCGACGTCGCGCGCGTTGTCGAACACGACCAGCATCCGCTTCCCGGCCAGCATGCTGCGGTACAGGCCCAGCTGCCCTTCAGTCGTCTGCGGGATCCGGTCGGCCGGGATCTGCAGCGCGTCGAGGAGGACGCGGACGGCTTGCCCGGCCGTCACCACTGTCCCCGACGGGTCGAACCCGCGCAGGTTCACGAACAGCTGGCCGTCGGGGAAGTCCGCGGCGGCCTGGTGCGCCCAGTGCACTGCCAGCGCGGTCTTGCCCACTCCGGCCGTGCCGCCGATCGCCGTGATCACCGCGGCCCCGCCCGGCTGACCCAGCACCTGCGACAAGGCGGCAAGCTCAGCCTCCCGGCCGACAAAGCCAGGCACCGGGGCGGGCAGCAGACGCGGCGCCGGCTCCGTCCACCGGTCAGCGACAGCGCCTGCCTGGCCGCTCGCCACCGTCCCGGCGACCCCGGCGCCCAGGGCTGGGAACGGCACTCCCAGGGCGGCGGCCAGGCAACGGACCGACCGGGCATAGGGCCTGCGGGTACGCCCGCGCTCCAGATCACCGATCGTCCGCAGGCTCACCCCGGATCGCTCCGCGAGTTCCTCCTGGGTCATCCCGGCCGCCGCCCGCGCCTGCCGCAGCCAGCCGCCCAGCCTGGCCCCGTCCCCGCTGACCCGCCCCGTGCTCACGGCCTGTCTCCTCACCGATCGCGGGGCCGCCCCGGCAGCCCTCCTTTCACACTCTGCCAGAACTCCGCCGGAACTCCGCCCGAAGATCGCCTGGTGCCATCACCCCAGGCGGATCATCCTGATCTTGATACGAGATCGGATACCGGGAAGGAGTCGTTAACGTGACACATACATTGCCGCGTGAGAGTGGCGGGGTGGACAGGCGATCCGTGCTTAAAGGCGGGCTGCTCATCGGGTTAGGCGCGTCCGTTATCGGTGCTGCGTCGCCGGGTCTGTCCGGAGTCGCGGACGCTGCCGTCGCCCCTAACCCCCAGCCGAACTGGTGGTGGTGTTCCGATTGCGACGGGCTGTTCTTCTCCAACGCCAACGGCGCGCCCAACGGGGTCTGCCAGTCTGAGTTTGCTCCAAACGGCAAGCACAACAGCAGCGGCAGCTCAAACTACTCAGTCCTCAACGGCGAATCAAGCTCGTCGAACCGGCAGGCCGGCTGGCGCTGGTGCAAACTCTGCCAGTTGCTGTTCTGGGGCAACGGTGCAGCCAATAGCGCCTGCCCGGCAAATTCAGGCACGGTCATCGGCGGCCAGATCCAGGTCGGCCCGCACATCATCGGCAGCAGCACCGTTTACGACTTGGTGTTCGGCGTCACAGCCCCCGGCGACCAGCTCAACTGGAGGTGGTGCAACTTGTGCCAGGGCATATTCTGGGGACCCCGTCAGTCCAATAGCGCATGCACCGGCACGGAGCGCCACGACCAGTTCGGGAACCACTCGATCGGCAGCAGCACCAATTACGACATGATTTTCACATTCGGGTAAGAACGGAATACGGCGAAACGGGTCGCACGACCTTCTGGAAGCCCCCGTCAGCTGTCTGGGACAAGCTCGGCTACGTCGTGGTGCAGCTTGGCCATTGCCTGGTCGAATGTGGCGAGCCGGGACCCGCGGGCCCGCGCGAGCTGCGCTAGGTAGGCGTCGGTTACCTGGCGGTGGCCGACGATTCCCCGGGTCGGTACTTCGGTGTACGGGATATCGTCGGCCCAGAACTCGTGCCGCGGATCGGCGGTGGTGCCGTCGAGGACCGCGCATGCCGCAACGGCCGGCTGGCCTTCCCGGATGAGCAGCCGCATCAGGCTGCCTTGAGTGACCGGGCAGGTCGCGAAGGTCCCGCTCATGCCGACGAACCAGTTCTCCGCGGCCTCATGGTGCACATGATCATCGACCAGCAGGGCGATCAGCACGTTCGCGTCTAGAAGGACAGTCACTGATCGTCGTCTTCCAGCCGCCGTACGTCCTCGGTGGTGATAATCCTGCCGAGATGCGCGACCGGGAGACCAGTGCGAGGGCTTCTGGCTGTTTCGCCCGAGCTGCCCGTGAAGAGCCCGCGGCGGACCAGCCCGGCGACGGCCTGGCTCAGCGACTGGTGGGTGTCCCTGGCGATGCCTGCGATGTCTGCGCGGCCGGTCCTGACGGGTCGGCTCAGCTCTCCGCGTCCGGGTCGGCTGCACCGGAGTCGGCGGCCGGGGAGTCGGCGGTCGCGCCCTCGGCGGGCTCAGCCTCGGCAGCCTCAGCCGTGGTCGCCGGCCGGGCCTCGGCGAGCAGGGCCTCGATCCGCGCGGCGGTCAGCCGGCGGAACCTGCGGTGCTCGCCGGCCCGGTCCAGCAGCGCCACCTCAAGCTGGGTGGCCGAGATATCGCCGACGCTGTCACCCTGGTCGCCCAGCGCGGCCAGCGCCACGTCCAGCGCGGCCGCCAGCGTCAGGTC
>DASXMR010000018.1:0-39511 GCA_036495525.1 Streptosporangiaceae bacterium
CGGCCGCTTCGGCGCAACCTGCCGTTCCAGGCGCTGTGGCTCGGCTCATCGGCCTCGGCTCTCGGCCTGGCGGTCGCCGACATCGCTTATCCGCTCGCGATCCTGATGGTCACCGGCTCGCCCGGTGACGCCGGCCTGTTCGCCGCGCTGCAAGCCCTCGGCGCGCTGCTCGGTGGCTTGCCGGGGGGCCTGCTGGTGGACCGGGTGAGCCCTCGCGTCGTGCTGATGATCGCGGAAGGATGCCGTGCGCTGGTGACCGCCGTCGCCGCTGCCGGGCTGGCCATGGGCTGGCTCACCTTTCCTGAGCTGCTCGCGGCCGCGCTGCTGCTCGGTATCGGCCAGCCTGTGACCTCGGCGGCCAGGCTGGTGCTGCTGCGCGCCGTCGTCCCGGCCGAGCAGCTGACCAGCGCGCTGACCCAGGACGAGCTGCGGATCAACGGGGCCGCGCTGGCCGGTCCCCCGATCGGAGGCAGCCTCGCCGCGCTGCGCGCGCTAGCCCACGCGGTGCCGTTCGTGTTCACCGCGGTCTCGTTCGTCCTGTCGATGGCCAGCGCGCTGCTGGTGCGGCCAGCGCGACCCGGTGCTGGCCAGCAGCGAGACACCGAGCCGGCGAGCGCGAAGCCGGCCGGGGCCGGCCGGACCGCGGCCGGCGGGCGGCGCGGCGAGAGCATGCTGCTCGGGATCAGGGTCATCTGGGCCAGCCCCGTGCTGCGCGCCGCGACCATGCTGATCGCGATCATCAACACGGTCGGCGTGGGCCTGGACCTGGTCGCGATCGTGCTGCTGCGGGCGCAGGGAGTCGGGCCCGGCGTGATCGGCGTGGCGCTGGCCGGCGCGGCCGCCGGCGGCCTGGCCGGCACGAGGCTGGTCCGCCCGCTGCACCGGCTGCAGCCCGGCGTGCTGTTGCTGACCGTCTGCCTGACGCTGATCCCGCTGTGCGCGCTGCTGGCCCTGCCTTACGGGCCGTGGTGGACCGCCGGGCTGCTGTTCACAGCGATGCTCGGAGTGCCCTCGCTGCGCGTGCTCGCCGACATCCTCATTCTCCGGCCGACCCCGCCTGAGCAGCGCGGCCGCGTCGTCGGCGCGGTGATGACGCTGTTCGGCCTTGGCACCCCGGCTGGCTTCGCGATCGCCGGGCTGCTGCTGCAGCACCTGGCGCCGACTCCGGCGATGCTCGTACTGGCCGGCGCCCTGGCCGCGGGCGTGCTGTACTGCGCCACCAAGCGCGAGCTGTGGCGAGCCCGCTGGCCGCAGCAGCCGCAGCCATCCGGCCCTAGTAACTGAGGACCAGCATCGGGGCGGGCCCGGCCGGATCTGACCGGCCGGGCCCGCGGTCACTCCGTGACCACCCGCGCGCTCCTTAGCCCTGCTAGTGACCGCTGGCCTGCCGCTGGCTGGCCGGCGCAGCCCGGCCGGATCACGGTTACGCTGGCGCGGTGTTCACGCCGGGGCAACGAGACCAGCTGCGCGAGACCCTGATCGAGGCGGCCAGGTCAGACGAGCGCGTGACCGGCGCCGCGCTGACCGGGTCCGCGGCGATGGGCGCCGAGGATGCGTGGTCCGACATCGACCTGGCGCTGGGCATCGCCGGCCGGGCTGATGCCAGCCAGGTGATGGCGGACTGGACCAGGTCGATGTACCGGGACCACGGCGCCGTCCACCATTTCGACGTGGTGCGCGGCGCGACGGTGTTCCGGGTGTTCCTGCTTGGCAGCACGCTGCAGGTCGACATCGCGTTCTGGCCAGAAGCCGAGTTCGGCCCGATCGCCCCCTCGTTCCGGCTGATGTTCGGCACTCCGGCCGAACCGGGGCGCGCAGCCGAGCCTGCCGCCGCCGAGCTGATCGGGCTTGGCTGGCTTTACGCGCTGCACGCCCGGTCGAGCATCAACCGCGGCCGAGCCTGGCAGGCCGAGTACATGATCAGCGGAATCCGTGATCAGGCACTCGCCCTGGCCTGCGTCCGGCACCGGCTGCCGGCGGCGCAGGGCCGCGGCATCGACCGGCTGCCGCCGGAAGTCACGGAGCCCATCGCGGGCGCGCTGGTCCGCTCGCTAGCCGCCAGCGAGCTGAGCCGCGCGTTCACGGCGGCCTGCGAGGGGTTGCTCGCCGAGGCCAGCCTGGCCGACACTGCGCTGGCCAGCCGCCTGGCCGGGCCAGTCACCGAGCTGACCCGCGCTACCTGGCAGGCCTGATCCGGTCGGCGCGGCATGCCGAGCTGCAGCCGCCCTCAACGGTCAGCTGCCGGGCGGCGGAGCCACGACCAGCTCCGTCAGCGCGTCGGAGGCCACCGGCGGCGTTCCCGCGACCGTTAGGTCCGCTCGCTCCCAGGGCCGCTGCGCAGCGAGAAACGGATCCTCCTCAGCCATCCAGTCCAGCAGGCTCGCCCGAGTAGCCGGCCCGCCTGGCTGCCCGACCCGCGCCTGGCTGCGCTGCTCGGTGACTGACCGGTCGGCCTGCACCCAGACGGTGACGCTCACCAGCCCAGCGACCTCACCGCGGCCGGCACCTACCCCCTCGACGATGAGCACCTGGCTGCCGACCGGAACGTCGATCGACCCATGGCGGCCGTTCTCGGCCCAGCTTGGCGGGCGGAATGTCACCTGTTCGCCGCGCCAGGCCGGCCGCAGCACGCCGTCGGTCAGCAGGTCAGCCCAGCCGAATCGGGAGTGCTGCCACGCCAGGTCGTCGGTGTGCACGACCACCGCTCCGCTGAGGGCGCCGCCGAGGCGAGCAGCGAGCGACGTCTTGCCGCTGGAGCTGCGCCCGTCGACCGCGACCACCACGATCCGGCCAGCCCCGGCGAGCGTCGCGCCCAGCTGGATGAGGCTGGCCGCGGTCGCAACCAGCGGGGCGCACCGCCACGGCCCGGCTGCTGGTTCTTCGGGATGCAGCCGAAACCTCACGAGCCTGTCTCACCGGCAGGAGGTGGCCGTCCAGTCATCGCGCAGCAGCCGGTACTCCACCTCGCCATGTTCACTCCCGTCCAGCGGGTCGTCCCAGTCGACCACGACGGTCCGCGCGAGCCGCAGGCCGGCCTTCTCCATCACCCGTCGCGACCCGGCGTTGACCGCCATCGTGGTGGCGACGACCTCGCGAACTCGCGGGTCGGCGAAGGCGGCAGTGATCAGCACACGCGCGCCCTCGGTGGCATAGCCGCGGCCCCAGACGCTGCGCCGCAGCCGGTAGCCGAGCTCGACCACGCTGGGCTGCTCAGGGCCGCCTTTCGCCCAGTGCACCATCGCCGCAGCCGATGGCGTCACCGGGCGCATGCCGAACCAGCCGATGAACTGCCGTGCCGCGCGGGTCTCGGCCGCCCAGTAGCCGAACCCTGGCCAGCACGCCTGACCGCCCGCCAGGCGCGGCAGCACCTCAGCGCGGACCTGCTCCAGGGTCTTCAGCTTGCTGTCGATGTAGCGCATCACTTCCGGGTCGCCGTCCAGGCACAGCAGGTCCTCCGCGTCGGCGGCCGTCAGCCGCCGGAGCGCCAGCCGGCTTGTCAGCACGTCGTCGTCCACCCGCCCGATCCTGACGCGCGGCCCGCCGCGGGGCAATCGCGTTTTCTGGCGGCCTTGAATGCCGCCTGGCTTGGCTGAGAAGGTGTGAGCGGGCAGTCGCTCGGCAGCCGGGATCAGCTCCGGGTCACCGCGTTCCCCTCTCTTATCCAGAACCATGCAAAGCACGCGAGCAGGTGAAGGTGAGCAGGATCTGGCGGCACGGCACAGCCGAACTGATCACCCGCCTATCTCGTCCTGGAAGTCGTGCTCTTCTGCTACCAGCGCTACGGCAGCGGCGAGGGCAGGTCCGAGCTCGGCAAGCTGGCGTTCTGGTACTGCCTGGACGTGCTCCTGCTCTGGCGCATCTGGCACGCCAGCGAGGCCGCGTGGGTGATCCTCGTGCTGCTCGACGGCGTTGCCGTCGCCGAGCTTGTCTTCGGCATGGTCTGGCCATGGGGCCTGTACGGTACCGGCCTGCTCGCTATCGTGCTCGCCCAGTTCGTGCTACTGCTCAGCCCCGCAATGTGCCGCCGACGGCCGGTGCGGCGAGCCTGACCACCGCTAGGACGGCGTGTCGCGGTCACCCAGATGATCGCTGCCCTGGTCGGCGCCGCCGGACAGCTCCTTGCTCAGCAGCAGTCCGCGCTCGGCGTAGCCTGCCGCGGAGTAGAACGCGATGGCGCTGACGTGCGCTGGCCAAGAACGTTCCGGAAGTACGCCCGTACCGTCCCGGCGTCGGGCAGCCGGTGGCCAGCCGGGTCAGGCTCGACGTGCCGCCGGGCGTTGGCCAGCCGCACCTCCGCCAGCACCGCCACGTCGCCGGGTCGGGCCGGCCTGACCACGATCTCCATGCCGGCAGCCTGGCAGCAGCGGCGGCCTGGCAGCAATTCGCGCGTGGTGCAGGCCAGGCAACCGGGCCGGGCCCACACCGCCACGGGTCCGCGTTCCTGCGCTGCCCGGTTCGCGCCTGGCCTGCCTCGGGCGCCATTGCCGCCCGGCTGGCGCGCTCGTAGAGTCGCCAGCAAGCAGCGGCTCCCAGGAAGGATGTGCCTCATGTCCGAGCCCGCCGGGGCGGGGCGACCGTCGACGCAGGTCTTCCCGCACGAGCTGCCGGCCTCGCTGCGGGATGCGGGGCTGACGAACTGGATCCGCGAGCCGCTGGACGACGCGGTGGACCGCCGGCGCCGGATCATCATGCCGCCTGCCGCTGCGGTCATGGGCACGCCAGCAAGCGGGCACCAGGGCGCCCTGCTGGCCGAGGCGCGCAGCCCCGACACCGTGTTCATGATGGGAGACAACCCGGCGCTGCCGGCGATGCCGAAGGAGCCGGTCCTGCGCGACTTCTTCGACCTGCGCTTCAGCAAGATCGCCAGGACCCACCTGCTGCAGAGCGCCAGAGTGGCACGAGAGAACGGGCTCGGCGAGAAGGTAATCACGGCGTGCCTGCTGCACGACATCGCCATCGCCGGGCTGCTGTCGGCGAACCACGGTTACTGGGGCGCGCAGCTCGTCGCGCCGTACGTGGACGACGAGATCGCCTGGGCAATCGAGAAGCACGAGGCGCTGCGCTACTTCCCCGACGAGTCGGTGGGATACGCCTATCCCGAGGCGTACGTCGACTACTTCGGTGCTGACTACAGCCCGCCCGAGTACATCAAGCGCGAGCACGAGGCGGCACGCCAGCACCGCTGGTACATGACGTCCCGGCTGGTGACGATCAACGACATCTACTCGTTCGACCCCAGCGTGGTCGTCGACTTCGGCGACTTCGAGGACGTGATCGGCCGCAACTTCCGGCAGCCGCCGGAAGGGCTCGGCTTCGACGGCTCACCCGTTGCGCACATGTGGCGGACCATGATCTGGCCGAACAACTTCCTCTGACCAGCTGGTCGCATCAGTAGCCCAGCCGACCCCGGCCCACTGCAGCTGCCGCGACCATCATCCGGAAGGAAAATTGCTGCGGTGACGCACATCTTCGTTCCGGATCATGGTGAGGACACGTTGTGGTCCCAGGCCGCTGCCCGGCCGTCCGGCCGCGTGACGCAGCGGGCCACCAGGTAGACCGGCTGCCGGTCAGCTTCGTGCGCCTGGTCCCAGTCCGGTTCCGGCCGCGGCTCGGCGATCTCGTCGAGCCACAGCCCGTGGCGCCGCAGTGTGCGCAGGTAGGTAGCGAGCATCCGGTGCTGGGCGCCCACTTGCCGGCGCAGGGTCGACTTGGCTCCCCCGGCCATCCAGAGCCCTTCGTCGTAGTAGCTGCCCGTCTCCGGCCAGGAACCCGAGATGTCCCGGCCGCCGCCGAAGCAAGGGTGCAGGATCGAGAACGCGAAGCGGCCGCCAGGCCGCAGCGCCCGGCTGGTCGACGCCATGGCGGCATCGAGGTCATCGATGTCGGAGAGCCCGAAGCTGCAGGCGACCGCGTCGAATTCGGCCTCGCCGAGGACGTCGGGCCCGGCCACGTCGGCGTGCAGGTAGCGGACGCCCATCGGGTCGGCCCGCTCAAGCTCGCGTGCCTTGCTGATCAGGCGGCCGGATATGTCGATGCCCACCACCTCGGCACCGCGCCTGGCGAGCTCGCGGGTCAGCCTTCCGTGCCCGCAAGCCAAATCGAGTACCCGCAGGCCATTTACCGGGCCGAGCAGATCTAGCAGCGACCGGGAGACCGGATCGGCGGCGGACCCGAACCCGCTGGCATAGAAGTCGGCCACCGCGTCATACCTGGCTTCGGCCATGCGCCGACATTAAGACGCCCGCCAGGATTGACGCACCGCCGTTCGCGGCTGGCGGACAGCCGGCCGCTCGCCAGTTCGATTCCGCACCGCAGCTGCCACGCCGATGGCCGGCGCCAGCACAGTCCCGCACGGTTTGCCTGGCTGCGGCGAGCCGGGTGCCCAGCGGGCCGCGGACGCTGGAGCGCCAGCTGGCCGACAATAGTGGTCATGTCGCCTCCCTTGCCAGTACTGCTCAGGACGCTCGTTCCCCCGCCGCTCGCCAGGGTTGGCCGGTGAATCGGCCGGGCGGCTGGTATGCCCTCAACGAGGCGCTCGCGTTCGCGCTGGAGCTGGTCGTCCTCGCGGTACTGAGCCTGTGGGGCGTCACCGTCGGGCACGGAGCGGCCGAGTCGGTCCTGCTCGGCATCGCCGCGCCGCTGGCGGGCGCTGTGCTGTGGGGCCTATTCGCCGCGCCGCGGGCCAGGATCAGGCTGCCGCTGGCTGGCGTCCTGGCCGTCAAAGCAGTGGTCTTCGCAGCCGCCGTGGCAGCCCTGGCCGGCCTCGGGCACCCCGGCTGGGCTGCGGCGCTGGCTGTCGTGCTGGCCCTGAGCACCACGCTGGCGGTCGCCTTCAGGCCGCAGCCGTCCGACGCCAGCTAGACGGCGCGGCTCAGAGACGGGGCGCGTGCCCGGCGGTGCTGCGGGTGCCAGGCACGGGGTACTTATGCTGGCGTCGGCTATCCCGGCCCGGCGCTGGCACCACAAGGAACTCATGATCGGGCTGTCATGACACATTCGTCCTCGCACGATCTGGGCGCGATCGGCCAGCGCATTCTGGCTGGCGGGCAGCTGAGCCCAGCGGAACGGCAGGCTGGCTTCTCCGTGCTCGCCAGCGACGCAGACCAGCAGGCGGGTGCCGGGGCGGTCTGGCTGGTGGAGGAAGGCCATCCAGAGGCCGCGGAGTACGCCCTCCAGTTCGAGCAGATCGGACCCTGGCAGTACCTGGGCTGGAGCGGCGGATCGGCTCGCGGCCTCTCGCTGAACGGCAGGCCATCGGCGGCCAGCGCACCGCACCATGCAGTCGAGCTGCTGACGAGCGGATCGGCACGCAGCCGGTCCGACCGGACGAGACAGCCGGGTGGCCAGCGGCAGCTGACCGACAGCGTCGGATGGGTGTCCTGTGCGGGATTCCGCCTCGCCACCGAGGCCGTCACGCTGCAGGCTGGCGAGCGGCGCATCAGCGTTCCTGACCACGGCTACGTGATCGTCGCGTGGCGGTCACCGGCGCGGCTATCCCGGCCGCCGATCACTGCCCTTCGCGCTGACGGCTCGGCGCTGACCACGATCGGGCCGGACGAGCACCTGGACAGCCTCACCTGGCAGGGCATCCTGACCGCCCTGGACGACGAACCACCTGCCTCGCAGCCGGATCAGCTGCCCGGCTGATCCTGGCCGCCGGTGCCCCTCACCAGCGCCCGGCCTGATCTGGCCCGGCGGCCAGATGGCGACGCCAGGGTCGGCAGCACTGGCCGCGGCTGGCGATGTTTACTGGGAGCATGGCCGCGCGGGGAGGCGGGGACGGGCGCGTCGCGCTGGTAGCCGGCGCGACCCGCGGTGCCGGCCGGGCGATCGCCGTGGAGCTGGCCAGGGCGGGACTGTTTGTCTACGCCACCGGCCGCAGCAGCCGGCTGTCCGGGCGGTCCGAGCTGGACCGGCCGGAGACCATCGAGGAGACAGGCGAGCTGATCGGCCGCGCGGGCGGGACGGGTGCCGCGCTGGTAGTCGATCACGAGGACCCGGCTGCCGTGACCGCCCTGGCGGACACCGTCGAGAGTGCACACGGCCGTCTCGACGTGCTGGTCAACGACATCTTCGGCGGTGACCGGTACGCCGAGTGGGACAGGCCGCTGTGGGAGCACGACTGGGCGGGCGGGCTGCGGATGCTGCAGATGGGCGTGCACACTCACCTCATCACCAGCCGGGCTGCCATCCCGCTGATGCTGCGCACGGCCAGCGCCAAGGGCAGCGCTGGCCTGGTCATCGAGATGACGGACGGCACGTCAGCGGCCAACGCGGACTTCCGGCGCAATGTCGGCTTCTACTACGACCTGGTCAAGGCCAATGTCGAGCGGATCGTCAAGGGCCTCACCGCCGAGCTCGAGGACCTGCCGGTCACCGCTGTCGGCGTGACGCCGGGCTGGCTGCGCTCGGAGAAAATGCTGGATAACTTCGGCGTCACCGAGGACACCTGGCGCGAGGCCTGCGCCAAGACGCCCGGTTTCGGGATCTCTGAGTCGCCCGCTTATGTCGCCCGTGGTGTCGCGGCGCTCGCTGCAGCGCCGGATGCGGCCCGCTGGGCTGGCACGATCCTCAGCTCCCGCCAGCTGGCGGACGCCTACGGCGTCACCGACACCGACGGCAGCAAGCCTGACTGCTGGGGCTACCTGGCCGCTTACGGCTGGGAACGCGAGGACGGCGAGGGCATCGACCAGTTCCGCTGATCCCGGCGGCCCGCTGCCGACCCGCGATAGCTCTGGCCGCCCGGCCAGCGGGGACGGAATGTCGGCGACCTGAGATAGACGTGGAGCATGCAGGCGCCAGCTCATGCGCTCCCGGACCTGGTCGCCGGCATCGTCCCGGCTGACGAGCTTGAGCAGGCTCATCAGGCGGGCGTGCTGGCCTGGCTGGAGAGCACGCGCGACATCTACCGGCGCGGCAAGCCTGCGACGCCGCCCAGGCACCTGGTCTCGTACGGGGTCCTGATTGATCCGGACGAGCAGAGCCTGTTCCTGGTGGATCACCGTCTTGCCGGACTGTGGCTGCCGCCCGGCGGCCATGTGGAGCCGGGCGAGGACCCGGCCGACACGGTGCGGCGCGAGACGAGGGAGGAGCTGGACATCGAGGCCGAATTCTCGATCGCCGGGCCCGCGCCGGTTTTCCTGACCGTGACCCGCACCGCCGGTGCCGGCCGCCACACGGACGTGAGCTTGTGGTACGTGATCTCCGGGAATGCCAGCTCGCCGATCAGGCTCGATGACCGGGAATTCGCCGGCGGGCGCTGGTGGGCGCCAGCTGAGCTGCAGTCCGCCGACCCGGCCATGTTCGACCCCCACCTCGGACGCTTCCTGGCCAAGATCCGCTCAGGCACCGCCGGCCGGCCCGCTGCCACGGCCAGCCCGCAGGACCGCCTATCTGACTGCTGACCCGAAGGAGGAGACCGATGGCTGCACGGTTCCAGCTGGTGATCGACTGCAAGGACCCGGAGCTGGTGACCCGATTCTGGGCTGCCGCCCTCGGATATGTCCTTGAGCCACCCCCGCCCGGATTCGCCACCTGGGATGACTGGCGGCGCGACATCGGGCTGCCCGAGAGCGAGCTGGGCGGCGGCGCGGACTCCATCATCGACCCGGACGGAGCCGGACCGCGAATCTGGTTCCAGGTGGTGCCGGACGGCAAGGAAGCGGCAGTGAAGAACCGGCTGCATCTGGACATTCACGCCAGCGGCGGCCGGGCGCTTCCGCTCGCGACGCGCCGCCAGCGCGTCGACGCCGAGGCAAGGCGGCTCTCCGGACTCGGTGCCACGATCTTCGGCGCCCTGAGCGAGGAGGAGGGTCTGGATCACTACGCGGTCGGGATGAAGGATCCCGAGGGTAACGAGTTCGACATCAACTGACGGCCGCCCCCTGAACGCTGACTCGCCGCTACGTCCTCAGCCCGAAGACGGCAGCAGTCCAGCCCGTATCCAGCACCCCGTCGTCGATCGCATCGCCGATGGCGCGCTCCTCGAAGCGGAAGTGCGATTCCATGATCGCCGCCAGCCCGTCGAGCTCTCGCCGGATCATCTCCTGCCGTTCCGGCGCGGCGACGGCCGCCGGCCGGACGAGATCCCGCACGCTGGCCAGGATGCCCGCGACCAGCTGGTGATCTTCGGTGAGCTTCCGCACGACGTCCTTCAGGTCCGGCCGGGCGCGCAGTAGCTCGGCGAACAGCCCGGCATCCTCGCCTTCGTGGTGCGCTGACAGTGCCGAGCAGAAGGCCAGGCAGTGGGTCATCAGCGCCTCGGCGGCTTGCCCTGAGCCAGGATCGGCCCGCAGGTCGTGCAGTTGCTGCCGGAGGACTGCGTGCGCCTGGCTCAGCTGCTGGCTCCATGCCAGCACCCGGCTGGCATCCTGTGCGGGCACGCTCGTTACTGACCTACCCGGCCATCGATCCGCTCCCGGAGCAAATCCGCGTGGCCGCAGTGCCTGGCGTACTCCTCAATCATGTGCACGAGCACTTCGCGCAGCGCAATGTCCGCACCAGGCGCGATCGTTCCGGTGATCCCCAGGTCCGGCGCCGCGTCGGCGAATTCCCTGGCAAACGCCACCTCGACCCGCCAGGCAGCCCACGCCTCGTCTACGAGCACGGGGTCGGGCAGCGCGCCGTCGAATGCCGCCTCGCGGTCCTGCTCGGTGCGGAAGAGCAGCGGCGCTTCCTCGCCCGCCAGCACCTGGCGGAACCAGCGCCGCTCCACGTCAGCAAGATGGCGGACGAGGCCGAGCAGCGACATGGTAGACGGCGGGACCGAGCGGCTGGCCATCCCGGCCGCGTCGAGGCCCTGGCACTTGAGCTCGAGAGTCTGGCGGTAGGCGTGCAGGTAGTCGGTCAGCGTCGCCCGCTCGCCGACGGACAGGGCCTGGCTGCGCGGGTCCTCGTCCGGCGGCACGAACATGTCCTGCCAGCCGAACTGGCGGACAACCGCGACGCCGGCCGGCTGGCCTGGCTCTTCCTCGGTCGGCATCCCTGCACACTATCCCTCCTGCCTGCTGGCGCCTGGACGGGACAGCGGCGACGCTGCGAGCTGCCCCGGTAGCCGCCTGAACTGCGGATAGTCGCTGGAGCAGAACCCGCTCGTGTGCTAGGCACGACACACATGCAGCACAGCGACGTGTCCGTGTTCCCGGCCAACCAGGTGAGCTGGGACGACCTGCAGGCGGTGTTCGGCCGGGGCGCCGCGGCGAAGTGCCAGTGCCAGCGGATCAAGCTGGGCGATCACGACTGGTATCGCATGCCGGTCGAGGAGCGGGCGCACCGGCTGCGCAGCGAGACCGAGTGCGGCCACCCAGACGCCGAAGGCACGAGCGGCATGGTCGCGTATCTGGACGACACGCCGGTCGGCTGGGTAGCAGTCGAGCCGCGGGCTGCCTACCGGCGGCTGCGCGGGTCGTCGGTGCCGTGGGCCGGCCGGCTGGAGGACCCGGACGATCCTGATGTCTGGGCGATCGCCTGCTTCGCCATCCGCCCCGGTTACCGGGGACAAGGCCTCACCCGGCCGCTCGCGGCCGCGGCCGTCGAGTACGCGCGGGCGCGCGGCGCCAAGGCCGTTGAGGGGTACCCGATGCTACCCAGGCCAGGGCAGAAGGTGTCCTGGGGCGAGATGAACGTGGGTTCTCGCAGCACGTTCATAGCGGCCGGATTCCGCGAGGTCAGTCACCCGACCACCCGCCGCGTGGTGATGCGCGTCGAACTGGATTAGCGGCTGCTAGCCCTGGGCCGAGCCTGGCCGAAGGGCAGGGGCCGTTGGGTCACCAGGTCACGCAGGTCAGCGCAGCGCGCTGGCTGGCCGGATCTCCCAGCTCGTCCAGAGCGGCCGGTAGCCCATCCGGTTCCAGAAGGGCGCGGACAGCGGATTCAGCAGGCCGTGATGCAGCAGCGTGACAGCCACCCCGGCCGCGTCGAGCTCGCGGTGCAAGCGGGCCACCAGTGCGGTGCCCACGCCCGAGCCGCGCTCATCCGGCAGTACCGACAGGGTGCCGAGGTAGGCGACCGGGCTCTGGCTGGTGACCGCGGCTATCCAGCGCGCCCGGTCGGGCGGCTCCGCCACCAGCAGCCCGACGGCCTGACCGTCCCGCTCGGCGAGCCAGGTCCACGGCTGCGGCAGCGCGAGCGTGCGCCGGGCGGCCCGCCGCTCGGCTCGCTCGGCGTCCGGGCGCAGCAGCACGCTCCCGAACTGCTGGTCAAAGCGGATGACCTCCAGGGTGAGCTCGGTGAAGGCGCCAGCGTCAGCAGGTCCGGCCGGCCGGATCCGCACGCCAGCCGGGGCAGGATCGGCGTCCGGCACCGCTCGTCCGGTAGGCCTGGCCGCGATGACGGTGAGCGGCTGCAGGCCGTGGCGCAGCAGCGCGCGCACCCCGGCTGCGTCCCGGCTCGGCCACCTGACCGCTGCCTGGCTGTCCTCGCCCGCCGAGGCTGGCTCTGTCATCAGGTGCGCACGCCAGCGGACCAGCAGCTCATCGACCCCAGCCCCGATGCCCGGCTCGCCGGGATCGCCGGCCACCAGGCCCGTGAGCCAGAACTGGCTAGCCGCGCCCCAGGCGAGCTCAGCAGCTCCGGGCCCGACCTTCCGGTGGCTGCACCAGCCGAGCGCTGCAGCCTGGCCGTCCGCCGCCGGAACGGCAAGCTTGGCGCCGCATTGCGAGGACGCGGACGGCGCCGGGTCAGGCAGCAGCGGGTCGATGCGCCGCCAGCGATCGGCTGCGGAGCGGATCACGTCCTCGGCAAAGACAGCTGGCATGCAGCCTCCCGGCGGGCACTGGGACAGTGGCCGTGCCTGAACCCGAGCAGATTACCACTATGACCGTTATGAGCTATTTATTAATAAACCGGATATCTGGACAGCCGCACCGGGCTGCGCCGACCGTCAGCCGCGCCGCCGATTGGCTGACCGTACCCAGATGCCTTGACATGAGCGCATCGGTTAGAGGAACCTAACGGTTAGTGAATACTAACCGAGAGGCGGGCCGGTGGGGGGCGCTCGCCGACGGCACTCGCCTGGCGATCGTGGCGCGCCTGGCCGACCGGCCCCTTTCTGTCGGGGAACTGGCCGCCGGGCTGCCGGTGAGCCGGTCGGCGGTGTCCCAGCATCTGCGCATCCTCAAGGACGCCGGCCTGGTGCAGGACGTGGCCGCGGGAACCCGCCGGATCTACCGGCTCAACCCGCTCGCGCTGGCGGCCCTGCGCGATCAGCTCGACACCTACTGGCGGCGAGCGCTGGCCGGATACGCCGAAGCCGTGCAATCGCCCTCCGTGCAAGCGACCGCCGCGCACGCGCCAGCCGAGGAGGATTAGATGGCCAAGACCGAGACCGCGACGGTCAGCAGGCAGATCGTCGTCGATGCGCCGATCGAGCGTGCCTTCACGGTGTTCACCGACCGGTTCGGGGACTTCAAGCCAGCCGAGCACAACCTGCTCGGCGCGCCGATAGCCGACACGGTGTTCGAGCCTCGGGTCGGCGGCAGCATCATTGACCGGGCGTCCGACGGCACGGAGTGCCGGTGGGCGCGGATCCTGGCCTTCGATCCGCCCGACCGGGTGGTGTTCAGCTGGGATATCAGTCCGCGGTGGACCATCGAGACCGACCCGGCGCAGACCAGCGAGGTGGAGGTCCGCTTCTACGCCGAGTCGCCTGCCAGCACGCGGGTCGAACTGGTGCACCGGTACATCGACCGGCACGGTCCCGGATGGGAAGCGGTCCGCGACGGTGTCGACGGATCGCAGGGCTGGCCCCTGTACCTGGACCGGTATACCGCACTGCTCAGCGAAGCGAGCTAGCGCCGAGGCGCCGTCGTCAGGACTCGAGATCCGCCCAGCAGGGCCGGAGTCACTGTCGCAGGCCAGTCGTATGCTCACTCGGCCGGTGCCGAACGCCAGGGCTGCCGGGTGGGTCCAGGGAGGTCACTGATGTCATCAGCAGCCGACGGCGCCAGCGGGAAGGCAGAATCCGGCCAGGTGATCGGCTGGCTTCTCGGCTCCGACCCGGCGATCCGCTGGCAGGCGATGCGCGACCTGCGCGACGCCACGGAGCGGGAGTACCTGGCGGAGCGGGCCAGAGTCGAAACTGAGGGCTGGGGGGCACGGCTGCTCTCCCTCCAGGACGATGACGGCCAGTGGGCTGGCGGCTCCTTCCTCCCGCGGGGTTTCGACTTTCAGGAGTGGAAGGACGTCGGCCAGCCGTGGACGGCCACCGCATTTACCCTGTCGCAGCTCAGGGAATTCGGCCTCGATCCCGCTGCTGACCGGGCCAGGCGGACCGTCGAGCTGATCGGCGCCAGCTCGCGGTGGGATCACGACGGCCAGCCCTACTGGGAAGGCGAAGTCGAGGAGTGCATCAATGGCCGGGTGGTTGCCGACGGCGCGTATTTCGGGATCGACGTCTCGCCGATTGTCAGCCGGCTGACCGGCGAGCGCCTCGACGACGGCGGCTGGAACTGCGAGCGGGCCGACGGCTCGGTCCGATCGTCCTTTGCCAGCACCATCAACGTGCTGGAAGGTCTGCTGGAGTACGAGCGAGCCACCGGCGGCACGCCTGAGTCCCGGCAGGCGCGCGAGTCAGGCGAGGAGTACCTGCTGCAGCGCAAGCTCTTCCGCAGGCTCAGCACCGGCGAGCCAGCCGACGAGCAGTTCCTGTCCTTCGTGCATCCCAGCCGCTGGCGGTACGACGTCCTGCGGGCGCTGGACTACTTCCGCGCTGCCGCTGTGCTCACCGGCGCCCAGCCCGACCCGAGACTCGGCGAGGCAGTCGGGCACGTTCGCTCCAGGCGTCAGGACGACGGCACCTGGCTACTCGACGAGAACCTGCCCGGCCGCGTCTGGTTCGAGGTGGACGACGGAGCAGGCAAGCCATCGCGCTGGGTGACGCTGCGGGCGATGCGCGTCCTGCGATGGTGGGACAGGTAACGACGAGGCGCCCCTGGCATGCCTGCCGGATCCGCCAGCTTCCGCCGGCTGCTGGCCGGCCTGCGGTTGCTGGCTGCCTGACCCGCCGGCGGCCCGGCGCTCAGCGCCGGCGTTGATCTCGGCGCCAAGGAGCACGGCTAGTCCGGTAAGGAAAAGCCAGAGAATGAGGATGGCCACCCCGGCGAAGGCGCCGTAAGTCTTGCCGTAGCTGCCGAATTTTCCCACGTAGAACGAGAAGCCCAGCGAGGCGATCAGGAAGATGGCCGTGCCGACGAGCCCGCCGGGGCTGATCCACCGCCACTTCGGCAGTTCCCGGTTCGGCCCGAAGTAATAGAACACCGAGAACAGCAAGGAGATCGCGATGAAGGCGCCCACCCAGCGGATCGCCGTCCAGAAGGTACTGAAGGCGGCCCCGCCGAAGGGCAGATGGTCTTCGATGCCTGAGCCGATGGGCGAGCCGAACACGATCAGCGCCGCGGCAATCCCGCCCAGCACGACGGTGGCGAACATCAGCACGAACGCGATCAGGCGCTTGCCCACGAACTTGCGGTCCTTCGGCACGTCATAGGCGACGCCCAGGCCCGTCTGCAGCGCGATCATGCCACCAGATGCGCTCCACAGCGCCACCACGAGGCCGATGATCACCGCCACGACCGAGCCGTTGCCCGTGTTGCTCGCTGATGACTTGACCGCACTGCTGAACACGTCTGACGCCCCCGGCGGCAGGCCCTTGGTCAGGCCGTTGACCAGGTGGGTAACCGTGCCGGAACCCAGCTGGATCAGGCTGGCCAGGCCAAGCAGGGCGATCAGGGCCGGGAACAGGGCCAGGAACCAGTAGTAGGCGAGGCTCCCGGCGGTCATGGTGGCGCGATGGGCCACGAAGTTCTTGCCGGCCTGCTGGAGGATGTCCTGCCAGCCGGCCTTCCCGAGCTCCAGGGCGCCGGGCGGTCCCGGTGGGCGCTCAGTCTCTGGCGCGGTCCCACCCTGCGGCTGGCCCTCAGCCTGCGGCGGGCTCTCCGTCCGCGGTGCGCGCTTGGCTTGCGGCGGAACAGTCTGCGGCGGGACGGTCTGCTGCTCGTCGCCGCGATTGCCTTCTGATCCAGCCATGGTCATGCTCGACCAGCTCCCCGGTAAAACACTCCCCGAAGGACGCGCTAGCGCATCCGCGGCAGCGTGACCAGCACGTCCTGCCTTCTCCGCGCGCTCTACCCAGCCAGCTGCCGGCTTAACACGGCCGCCCGGCTGGCTAGCTGACGCTGATCTGCCCGAGCTGCGCCGGGGAGTCAGCGGACGCGGACTCCGTCGATGAGGATGGCCCTCGGCGAGGCCAGCACGGCGAGATCCTCGCGCGGATCGTCTTCATAAGTCACCAGCGTCGTCGGCTGCCCGGGCCGGTCATAGGGCTCGCCGAGGAAGCGGTAAGCGGTGCTGGTCGCGGCCCCGAGTGCATCGGCTGGCTCGAGTCCGTGCTGAGCCAGCAGCGCCACCTCACGTGCGACGGTACCGGCGGTGTCGGTCCCGGCCAGCACCGGGACGCCGAGGCGCCGCGCGAGCGGGAGCAGCTCGCTGAGCCGCTGCCGCAGGTCGGCATGCCACTGCCGGGCAGGTTCTGGCGCGTCGTCCGGGATGCTGAGCACTGCGCACAACGTGGGCGTCCAGGCGGTGCCAGCCTGGGCCATGACCCGCAGCGCTGGCTCGTCGATGGCGATGCCGTGCTCGACGGAATCAACGCCCGCCCGTACCAGCGGGGTGACCAGATCGGTGGTGACGTGCGCGGCGACCCGGCCGCCCGCATCATGGACAGCGGACACCATCGCCTCGATCGCCGCACCGGAGTATGTGGCGGTGGCGGCGCCTGACGGCATTCCGTCAGCGACGCTCGGAAAGTCGGCGATCACCTTCACCCACCGGCCGCCGCGTGCCAGCTCGCCC
The DNA here is from genome assembly GCA_036495525.1 of Streptosporangiaceae bacterium. Classification (GTDB taxonomy): domain Bacteria; phylum Actinomycetota; class Actinomycetes; order Streptosporangiales; family Streptosporangiaceae; genus DASXMR01. The sequence goes on from DASXMR010000018.1 coordinate 16,849, forward strand.
AGAGCCAGCTCGGTCAGCCGCTCTTCCGGCGCGCCCTCGGGCAGCAGCGCTGGAAAGTACTGCCCGGCCGGAGCGAGAAACCGCCCAGCCGCCTGCAGCCGCGGCATCCCCGGCGGCAGCTCGAGCCGCAAGACCGACCCGCCCGGCGAGCCGGTGTCGCGTACCAGGCACACGCCCGACTGCGCCCAGTCCGCCAGGGCTTTCAGCGCCTCTGACTCGTCCAGGGCGGCCGGTCCGCCCGGCCCCAGGCTCACGGCCGGGTGGGCGTGCGCGTCTACCAGGCCAGGCGCGACATAGCGGCCAGGAAGCCGTTCCGCGTCGCTCACCGGCTCGGTGACCAGGCACCCGTCCCGGTCTACCCACAGATCAACCGGACGGTCGCCGTCCGGCAGCTGCACCGCTTGCACAGACCATGACATCCCAGCCAGTATCCCACCGCATGTGCCAACCTGAGCCGCCTCGCCCATTCAGGATCTTGACGGGCCCATGCGCACCCTCCGTGATCAGGGGCTTCTGACCGTCTCACGCCAGCAGGTCCGCGAGCCTTTCCTGGACGTCCTTGCCGTCGCGCGGGCTGGGCACCAGCTTGTCCCGGTCGGCAGGATCACGGGAGAAGTCGTAAAGCCGCCCGTCATGACGGGCGAGGATGCGATCGGTGCTCGAGCTAGCCGACTCAGCAGATCCCTGGGTCGTGTAACGAGTGACGGTCACCAGGGCAGCACGGTCGGACGCGGCGAGCACGCCGCTCGCGTCCGCCGCCTTATCCGGATCTGCTGGCTCGCCCCTTGGCAGCCAGCGGGCGAGCATGCCGAGGGCCTCGTCGAGCTCGTAGAGGCCGATCTCGTGCACGCCGAGAGCATCGATGCGGAACATGAGGCAGATCTGCTCCGGCTGCGGGAGCAGCAGGATCCGCCATGGCTCGCCCGAGACCGTGCCGGTAGCGCGCGCGTCAAGGACCGAGCGGGCTCGCTGCTGGAACGCGACAGCTATGCCCAGGTCTCCGCGCACCTGCACCTGCTGCCCGGCGGAACCGCCCACCAGTAGCTGGCGGGCTGCCAGTGACCGGACGGCCTCGGCGAGCACCTCGTCCGTCGGCCGGGCCTCCAGGAAGTCCACCAGCGCGTCTACCGCGGCGAGCTCGGCGCTGGTGTACGCGCCGAGCAGGACTGGCCCGGTGCCGACCAGGTTGACGACGGCGGTGACGAGCCCGCCAGGTACCGACGCCTCCGTCGGCCCTTGTCCTGCCTTTTCCCGGCTGGCGCCATCAGCGTCACTCATCGCTGCCTGCTTCCGCCCACAGGGCACCGGCTCGCACCGGGTCCGAGCGCTGACTCAGCAGGTCGGCCGTCCGTCGCGAGAAGGTCTCGGTCACCCACACCTCGGAGTTGCCGAACAGGCCGCGACCGGACCGGCCAGGCAGCGATCGGCCAAGCTCACTCGCCGGGTCCGGCTGATCTGGCGGCGGGAATCTGCTGGCGAGGTCCTGCGACACCGCCGTGCGATCGTCATCCGCCTCGATCCGGCGCAGCGCCAGTGCCAGCGACTCGGCCACCGCCGGGGCTAGCGTCGCAGGCAAGGCGAGGGCGGGAGACAGGTACATGGGGCGCCGCTCAGTCAGCCGGGACAGGCCCCACGGTCCGACGTTGCTGCGGGTCAGCCGGTAGACCACGTAGTCCATCAGATGGCGCACATCCGACAGGCTCGGCAGCTTTCGCTTGCCGAAGGCAGCAGGGGTCTTTTCGAGCTGAACCCAGGTGCCTTTCATGGTCCGCCCATGGAGCTTCTCCCTGACAACCTGGCCGCGCATGCCGATGTCCGGGTAGCGCGATTTGTCGACGTCACGGTGGTGGCTGGAGATGCGCGGATGGCTGACCTTGCTAAACCGCCAGTCCTCGTACAGCTGGGGGTCGTCGATGAGCACGTGACCGCCGCAGAGCACGTCGTGCAGCTGCGGCACCTGCAGGCCGTGCCGTTCCAGGTCGGAGATGATCGCCGCTTCCTGGGGGCTCAGGTGGTCGGCGGCACTTAGCAGGCCCTTCCGGTAGGGTCCAGCCTTCGCCGTGATGTCAATCATCAGCCGGACCCTGGCCCGTGTCCGCTCAGCTCGCCGGGCGGCCGAATCATCCTGGGCGCCGCCCGCCCGGCCGCCGCGCTTACGGAACGTAACTGGGCGCATACGATTCACGTGCTCAGTACAGCACCCTTGCCTGTTCTCAAGGCGACCAGGGCCTGCTGGCCCGCGAGCCTTAGTGATCTTGAAAGGCTGGAGCGACTGAGCGCGTCGCGGCGGTCCTGGATGGACTGGGGAGCGTGCCCGCGACTGCTCTACTCGGGAGCGGGTGACGAGAATCGAACTCGCACTATCAGCTTGGGAAGCTGACGTTCTGCCATTGAACTACACCCGCGCGACTACCTGGCCAGCCAGGCGCTGCCGCGTCGGCGGAGCCGCGGCCAGCCACGTCATCGTACCGGAACGGCCGCCGTGCCACCGAGCGCTCCCAGCATGCGGCCCCCGAAGTGACTCCGGCCCGGACGAGCAGGTTTATCCGGGTCGTCCGGGCCGTCATGAAGCCTCAGGTTGTGGCTGGCCGGCGGCCGGCCAGCAGCGCGTCGCGCTCGGCGACGGCAGCGCGCAGAGCGTCCCGTTCCGCCTCAAGGGCGTGGACACGGGCCTCCAGGTAGAGCACCCTGCGGATGGCCGACAGCGTCATGCCCTCTTCGACCAGGCCGACCACGTACTGCACGACCGTGATCTCGCGGCGGGTGTACCGGCGCTGGCCGCCGGCCGAGCGGGCCGGCTGGACCACGCGGAACTCGTCGAGCCTGCGCAAGAATGCCTGCTGGATCTCGAGCATCGCGGATACCTGGCCCACCGTGAACAGCGGCAGGTTCTCGTCGTCGAGAGGCAGCTGGGCCATGGCTCACCTCCGGTTACGACTGGCAATGGGGCCCGCGCGGGCTCAGCCGCGCGGGCCCCTGGCAGGTTACCGCCGGATCAGGCGGCGATCTGCGGCGTGGCCTCGGTCTTGACCTCGACCTTGCGCGGCAGCGCCTTCTCCGCCAGCGGGATGCTGACGGTCAGCACGCCGCGGTCGTAGCCGGCCTCGATGTGCTCGGCGTCGACGGCGTCGGACAGCCTGACCCGCCGGGTGAACGTGCCCATGATGCGCTCGCGGATGAACGGGCGCTCGGAGTCAGAGTGCTCCTCAGACCGCTTGGCGCTGACGGTCAGCACGCCGCGGTCCACGGTCACGTCGATGCTGTCAGCCTCGACGCCCGGCAGGTCAAAGCGCAGCTCCATGGCCTTCTCGCGGCGGATGCCATCCATCCGGATCGCGGGCCGCAGATCTGTGCCGAGCGCCCGCCGGCCAAGCCTGTCGAACTCGGCAGCGAACGGGTCAAAAGTGGTCAGCAGCATTGGGTTCACCTTCCAGCGTGCGACTTCCTGGGTCGAGCGACCTAGGTAAGCTCTGTCGTTACTTGATAACAACCTACAACTGAACTTGGATATTCCTCGGCCGGGAGATCTTCCAGGAGCGCGCCGATGACGCGGCGGCCCTGCCGGACGCGGCGGCCTCTGACAAGGGGCGCCACAGCCTGGCAGGACGCGCCGCGCCGCCCAGGCCATCAGGTCATGCGGTCCAGGACGGGTCCCTGCCGGACAGGCCGAGGAGCCGGTCCAGCGGCGGCGCGCTAGCCGGCACCGGAACGCGCGGCGCGAACGGCTTGCCCTCGCCCTGATAGTCGGCGGTCAGCATGCCAGGCGCGAACTGCAGCGACTGCTCGGCCGCGGCAGCCGGCGGTGACCACGGCTGGCCGGTCGCCGTGGCCAGGTCCCAGCCGTGTACCAGGTATTCCCAGAGGATCATGCTGAGCGCCATCTCACCCGGCATGCCAGCGTCACCGAGCCGCAACGGCCGCTCCGTCGCGCCGGCCAGCAGCGCTGCCGCGAGGGTGTCCGAGGCCGCGCGCACCTCGCCGGCCGGATCAGCGGAGACCCGGTAGCTGTCGATGCTGGCGCTTGGTGCAGTGTCGCTGCGGCTTGAAGATTCGCGCCACCCAGCCCGGGCAGCGCCGGGCCTGGCGCCTGCGCCAGGCTGCCAGCCCCGTCGCCGGCGGGCCGGCTCAGCCCAGCCGCTCGATGATGGTGGCGTTGGCCTGGCCGCCGCCCTCGCACATCGTCTGCAGCCCGTACCGGCCGCCGGTGCGCTCGAGCTCGTGCAGCAGCTTGGTCATCAGGATCGCGCCGGTCGCGCCCAGCGGGTGACCGAGGGCGATCGCGCCGCCGTTCGGGTTCGTCTTCTCCAGCGACGCCCCGGTGTCGGCCGACCAGGCGAGCAGCACCGGCGCGAAGGCCTCGTTGACCTCGAACACGTCGATGTCGCCGACCTTCAGGCCGGCCCGGTCAAGCACCCGCTCGGTCGCCGGGATCGGCCCGGTCAGCATGTACACCGGGTCGGAGCCGACCACGGTCAGCGCGTGGATCCTGGCGCGCGGAGTCAGCCCGTGCTGCCGGACGGCCTCCTCGGACGCGATCAGCAGCGCTGCGGCACCGTCTGAGATCTGCGAGGCGGTAGCCGCGGTCAGCTCCCAGCCCTCGCGCAGCGGCTTCAGCCCGGCCATCTTCTCCAGCGTGCTGTCCCGGCGCGGTCCCTCGTCGGTGGTGACGCCGCCGACCGGGGCGATCTCCCGGTCGAACCGGCCCTCGTCGATGGCCTGCAGCGCCCGGCGGTGGCTCTCCAGCGAGAACTCCTCGAGCTCCAGCCGCTTCAGCCCCCACTTCTCGCAGACCAGCTGCGCGCCGCGGAACTGGGAGATCTCCTGCCTGCCGTACCGGTCGCGCCAGAGGCCGCCGAACGGCGGCGGCATGCCCTTCTCCATCGGCAGGCCGACTGACGTGCCCATCGGCACGACGCTCATGCTCTCCACCCCGGCGGCCACGACCAGGTCCTGGGTACCGGACAGCACGCCCTGCGCGGCAAAGTGGACGGCCTGCTGGGACGAGCCGCACTGCCGGTCGATCGTCACGCCTGGCACGCTCTCCGGCAGCCCGGCGGACAGCCAGGCGTTGCGGGCGATGTCGATGGCCTGGGGCCCGACCTGGGAGACGCAGCCCATCACCACGTCGTCCACCGCGGCCGGGTCGACCCCGGTGCGCTCGGTCAGCTGAGTCAGCACATGCGCCGCGAGGTCGACGGGATGGACCTGCGACAGGCCCCCGTTGCGCTTTCCGACCGGGGTCCTGACGGCCCCCACGATGTATGCCTCAGCCACCGTGACCTCCACTGGCCTGCGCGCCGACCAGCCGTGACGGCTGCACATCCCGGAACGGCCCGGAACGCCGGCTTAGCTCAGCACCGAGGTTACCCGTGAGTTGCCTTGCGCCATAGCCATGCCAGCGGGAGATCCACTAGTCCCGGCAAAGCCGCCCGCTGAGCGTGGTCAAGCCACTACGATCCGTAATTGACAGGGCCGGGGGTTACAGCGCCGGCTCGGTCAGGGCGCACACACGGGGGAGTAGCCAGAACGATGTCCAGGACCATCGACGACACTGCCGGCCTGGTCAGCATCGGCGAGCTCGCGAAGGCCGCGGGGGTCAGCAGCCGGACCATCCGGTATTACGAGGAGCTGGGCATCCTGCCCGAGCCCGACCGCTCCCCTGGCGGCACCCGCAAGTACCCGTCCGAGTACCGCGCCTACATCGAGACCGCGCTCGCGCTCAAGGACCTGGGCTTCCGGCTCGAGGAAATCAAGCCGCTGACCAGGCTCGCGCTCGGCCGGTCGGTCAGCGCAGGACAGCGCAGCAAGGCGGCCAGGCTGGTCGAGGGCCGGCTGGAGGAGCTCGGCCGGCAGGTCAGCGTGCTGCGCGGGCTGCGCGACTCGGTCCGCGGCGTCAGCCAGGAAGACGGCCAGGGCGCGCGGCCTGGCGCGCTGCAGCTCGTACCGACCATGGCCGACGACTGATCTTCCGCCGCCGCGATCACCGGCGAGCGCAGGCAGCGGCGCGGCCCGTCAGCCGCGGGCAGTAGCCCACAGGGCGAGAACGAGGATGACGAAGCCGGTGATCACCACCAGGTAGGTGCGGCCGGTGGAGATCAGCCCGAGGCGGCGGCGGGTCCGGACGACGATAAACGCGGCCAGTACGGCGATGAATCCCAGCAGGACAATCCCCGTGGCCACGGCGGCCTTCCCTTCTGTGCCGGGCACGGGCCTGGCTGGCCGTGCCGCCGGTGGCCGGCGCCAGGGCCGGCCTCATGCCAGTCAGCCGCCGGGAACGCCGCCCCGGATCGGGATCTCGAACCAGACCGCCTTGCCATCCGTCGTCGGCCGTGAGCCCCACCGGGTGGCCAGCTGATCCACCAGGTAGAGGCCACGGCCGCCCTCGTCGGTCTCGCCGGCGCTGCGCAGCCGCGGCAGCCGCAGGTCGGCGTCGAACACCTCAACCCAGACCGCCGCGTTGCCGCGACGCAGCCGCAGGGTGAACTCCTTGCCAGCACGGTCGGGGCCGGACAGGCCGGGCAGCCCGGCCGCCGTGCCGGGGAGCATGCCGCCGTCAAGGTCAGCCAGGCCTGGCAGCCCGGCGAAGTCCTCCGGGCTCGGCTCGCCCGCCGGGTCGCCGGGGGCCGTCCCGGCCGCGTCGAGGCTGAACTCGTTCCGGCGGCTGGCTGGCCCGGCCGCGTGCAGCACCACGTTGGTGACCAGCTCGGAGACCAGCAGGCAGGCGAGGCTCGCCTGCTCGCAGTCCATCCCCCACTCGGTGAAGGCCTGCTGCGCGGCTCGCCTGGCCTCGGATACCCGGATCGGCTCGGCCGGGAACTGGCCCTCCCAGTAGGCCAGGTCCGCCTCGGCCGTGCGGACCACGACCACCGCCAAGTCGTCGTCGATCTCGCCGGGCACGGCCCGCTCGACGGCCACGGCCACGTCGCTGACGCTGTCACCTGCTGCCCGCCGCACAGCCTGGCGCAGCAGCTGCAGCACCTCGGTATCGGAGTAGTGCCCAGGCCCGTCGGTCCGCTGCCGCCGGTCGGTCAGCCCGTCGGTGTAGAAGACCAGGGTCGAGCCGGGCAGCAGGTACCTGGTCTCCTCCCGGTAGGTCGGCACGCCAGGCATGCCCTTGCCCCGCACGCCGAGCATCAGGCCGGTGTGCCTGATTTCCATCTGCGTGACGTCACGGCCGGCCACCAGCAGCGGCGCGTCATGCCCGGCGTTCGCGAACGACAGCGTGCGGGACCAGGCGTCGTAAACCAGGTAGGTGCAGCTGACGATCGGCGGGTCAGGCGCGGCCTGGCCATCGTGGTCGGCAGGCGGCGGCCCGAGGGTGCGGCACCAGTCGTCGAGCCGGCGGAGGATCTCGGCCGGCGGCTTGTCGTCCTGAGCGAAGGCGCGCAGCGCGGCCCGCAGCTGGCCCATGATCGCGGCGGCGCGGGCGCCGCGGCCCTCGACATCACCGATCACGATGCCGACCCGGCCGGCTGACAGCGGGATGATGTCGTACCAGTCGCCGCCCACCTGGGTCTGGATGCCCTGCCCGTGCGTCTCAAGCGGCTTGGCAGGCACGTACTTGTACGCGACCTGCAGCCCGTCGAGCACCGGCGGGTCGTGCGGCAGCAGGCTGGTCTGGAAGGCCAGCGCGGTCCGCCGTTCCTCCTCGAACAGCATCGCGTTGTCGATGGCGATGGCCACCCGGCTGGCGATCGCGCTGAGGAAATCACGATCCTCGGGCGCGTACTGCACCTCGGCGCGCTCGGTCAGCCCGGACAGCGCCAGGCTCATCACGCCGAGCAGCTGGCCGCGCGCGACCAGCGGCGCGGCGATGACCGAGGTGAGCCCGATCTGGCGGCACGGCAGCCAGCTCTCCGGTCGCGGCGCCGGCACGGTGGCCTCGCCCAGGTCCTCGACCAGGATCGTCTCCCCGGTGGCCATCGCCCGCTCGCAGAAGTGACCGGCCGGGTAGCTGATCTGCTCGCCGGTCATCGCCCAGGTGCCTTGCTCCGGCGTCCAGCCCCTGGAGTGGGTCATGGACCGGCGCACCAGCTTGTCGCCCTGCACCAGGTCCACCAGGCAGTGATCGGCGAACTGCGGCACCAGCGTCTCGGCGACCTGGCGCAGCGTGACATCCAGCTCTAGCGAGCCGGACAGCCGCTCGCCGATGCGCTCGAGCAGAGCGAGCCGGTCGGTGCCGTGCTGGCCGCCGAGCGTCGCCTCGCGCGCCAGCATCACGATGCCGCAGACCTGGCCGGACTCGGCGCGCAGCGGGACGGCCTGGGCGCGGATGAAGACCCGCGAGTGGTCAAGCCGGGTGCTGGCGAACGTGCCTTCCCAGGTCCGGCCTTCCAGCACCTCGGTGGTCAGGGCCTGCGCCTTGTGCGCGTCGCCCTCCTCGAACCCCAGCGACAGCAGCGAGCGGCCGACCAGGTGCCGCGCGTCGTCGGGAAAGCCGAACAGGCTCACGGCGAAGGCGTTGGCGTAGAGCAGGTTGCCGTCCGGGTCTGTCACGACCACGCCGGTGTCGGCCCGGTCGAGCACCTGGGCGGCGGCGAGCATGCGAGGCGGCCTCGCCTCGGTCAGCTCACCGGGAGAAGTCATCTGCTGCCTCGCTGCGGCACCAGCCACAAGTTCGAAGGCTACTACTGCCGGGTGACGAACACGTGCGCGGCAATCTGCCGGGATAGCTCAGCCGCCTGTCCCCCCGCTGCCCGCTCACCTGTCACCCGCACACCGTCGTCACTGACTGCCAGCGTTACTTCGCGACCGGGTTGGATCCCGATGTTCTTGAGTTTAAGCATCAAAGCGGCATCACTCTGGACCTGCTCGCTGATTCTGCGCACGACGACCGGCTCACCGCTGCGCAGCGCGATCTTGGTCATCGCCACCGCGCCCTCGTGCTGCGCCGTGACGGCGCGCTTGCTGGCCTCGGCCGGCACCCCAAGCTCGTCCAGGCCGGGGATGATGTTGCCGTGCGGGCAGCGGACGGGATAGCCAAGCAGCTCCACCAGCCGGCGTTCCACGCTGTCAGAGATCACGTGCTCCCAGCGGCACGCCTCGATGTGCACTTCCTCCCACGGCAGCCCGATGACGTCGACGAGCAGGCACTCGGCGAGCCGGTGCTTGCGCATCACCCTGGTGGCCAGCTCGTGGCCCTCGCCGGTCAGCGACAGCTGCCGGTCGCCCTCGACTCGCAGCAGGCCGTCACGCTCCATCCGCGCGACCGTCTGGCTGACCGTGGGACCGCTCTGCGACAGCCGCTCTGCGATGCGCGCGCGCAGCGGGACGATACCTTCTTCCTCCAGCTCGAACACCGTGCGAAGGTACATCTCGGTGGTATCGATCAGCCCGTGTGCGGTCAAGTGCGCGCCCTCCAGGATCGATGGTATGCTCCCGCGGCCCTGGAGCGAACCCGTGGCAAATAAGACACGGCGAGACAGGGAACTCTCCCCGGCCCCGACTACGATGCTGGCGGTCAGGGGGCCAGCCGCTCCAGCAGCCAGCCCGCCTCGGTCCTGCGGTACCTGAGCCGGTCGTGCATGCGGCTGGGCCGGCCGCGCCAGAACTCCACCACGTCAGGCACCACCCGGTAGCCGCCCCAGAAGTCCGGCATCGGCACCTGGGTACCCTCCGGCCACCGTGCGGCGAGCTCAGCGTGCCGGTCGTCAAGCTCACCGCGGGACGCGATCACCGACGACTGCCTGCTCGCCCACGCCGCGAGCTGCGACCCCCGCGCCCGGGAGTGGAAGTACGGCTCGCTCTGCTCGGTGGACAGCGGCGTCACGGTTCCCTCGATGATCACCTGCCGCTGCATCGGGTGCCACGGGAAGACCAGGCTGGCGCGGGGCACCTCGGCCAGGTCGGACGCCTTGCGTGACGTCCGGTTAGTGTAGAAGGTGAAGCCCGCCGCGTCGAAGCCCTTGAGCAGCACCATCCTGGCCCTTGGCCGGCCGCTGGCCGAGACGGTGGCCAGCGCCATGGCGGTCGGCTCGGGCAGCCCAGCCGCGATGGCATCGGCCATCCACCTGGCGAACTGCTCGACCGGGTCGCTGGCGGCGCTCGCCTCGTCGAGCCCCCCGTCCGGATCCGGCGCGATCCCGGCGGCTTCCCCCGTGGCGTCCACGGGAACAGATCCTCACACACCCTGCCCGCCGCGGCGAGGAAGACGCCACCGGCCCCGGCTGCGCCCGCTTGCGGCTTGAGGCCGGCCGGAGTACCGGTTGGTAGCGGCGGCGCGGTTGAATGATGGCGGCTCACCCTATAGCCCGCGGGCCGGCGGCGCTGCTGCTGCCGGGCCGCCGTGTCGGCTCCCCGGCCGACAGAGAATACGGAGGAATCGCAGATGTCCGACTTCGTACCCGGCCTTGAGGGCGTCGTAGCGTTCGAAACCGAGATCGCCGAGCCCGATAAGGAAGGCGGGTCGCTGCGGTACCGGGGCGTGGACATCGAGGAGCTTGTCGGTCACGTCTCCTACGGGCACGTCTGGGGCCTGCTGGTCGACAACTCCTTCAACCCCGGCCTGCCTCCCGCCGAGCCGTACCCGATCCCGGTGCACTCCGGTGACATCCGGGTGGACGTGCAGAGCGCGCTGGCCATGCTGGCGCCTGCCTGGGGCATGCGCCAGCTGCTGGACATCAGTGACGATCAGGCGCGCGACGACCTGGCCCGCGCCTCGGTCATGGCGCTGTCCTTCGTCGCTCAGTCCGCTCGCGGCATCGGCTCGCCGATGGTCCCGCAGCGCCAGGTCGACGCGGCGAAGACCATCACCGAGCGGTTCATGATCCGCTGGCGCGGCGAACCCGACCCCCGGCATGTCCGCGCGATCGACGCGTACTGGTCGTCGGCCGCCGAGCACGGCATGAACGCCTCGACGTTCACCGCCCGGGTAATCGCCTCGACCGGCGCCGACGTCGCCGCCGCACTGTCCGGGGCGGTCGGCGCGATGTCCGGGCCACTGCACGGCGGCGCGCCAGCCAGAGTGCTGCACATGATCGAGGAAGTCGAGAAGACCGGCGACGCCGAGGCCTACGTCAAGCAGGCCCTGGACAGCGGCGAGCGGCTGATGGGCTTCGGGCACCGGGTCTACCGGGCCGAGGACCCGCGCGCCCGGGTGCTGCGGCGCACCGCGCGCGAGCTGGGCGCGCCGCGCTACGAGGTCGCCGCGGCGCTGGAGACCGCGGCGCTGGCCGAGCTGCACGCCCGGCGCCCGGACCGGGTGCTGGCCACCAACGTGGAGTTCTGGGCCGCGATCGTGCTCGACTTCGCCGAGGTTCCCTCGCACATGTTCACCTCAATGTTCACCTGCGCGCGCACGGCCGGCTGGGCGGCGCACATCCTGGAGCAGAAGCGCACCGGCAGGCTGGTCCGGCCGAGCGCGCGCTATGTGGGCCCGCCGTCCAGGCCGGTCAGCGACGTGCCTGGCGCCGAGGAGGTTCTTGACCACGATGTCTGAGGCGCAGATCGTCATTCCCGATAGCCTGCGGCCGGCCGACGGCCGGTTCGGCTGCGGCCCGTCGAAGGTACGCGCGGAGCAGGTGGCTGCCCTCGCCGGGCCCGGAGCCGCGCTGCTCGGCACCTCGCACCGGCAGGCGCCGGTCAGGTCGCTGGTGCGGCAGATCCGCGCGGGCATGCAGGACCTGTTCAGCCTGCCGGATGAGTACCTGGTGGTGCTCGGCAACGGCGGTACCACCGCGTTCTGGGAAGTAGCGGCTTTCGGCCTGGTGGAGCACCGGGCGCAGCACCTCTCGTTCGGCGAGTTCTCCTCGAAGTTCGCCAAGGTCACCGCAGCGGCTCCGTGGCTGGAGGCGCCGACCGTGATCGAGTCCCCGCCCGGCACGCACCCGCAGCCGCGCCCGGAGCCCGGCGCTGACACCTACGCGCTGACGCACAACGAGACCTCCACCGGCGTCGCGATGCCCGTGCGGCGGCCGGCCGGGGCCGATGACGGCGCGCTGGTGCTGGTGGATGCGACCAGCGGGGCCGGCGGCCTGCCGGTGCAGGCAGCCGAGTTCGACGTGTACTACTTCGCTCCGCAGAAGTGCTTCGGTTCCGACGGCGGGCTGTGGATCGCGCTGATGTCCCCAGCGGCACTCGACCGGGCCGAGCGGATCGCCGCCAGCGGCCGGTACATACCGGAGTTCCTGTCGCTGCCGGTGGCGATAGCTAACGCCAGGCAGCAGCAGACCTACAACACCCCGTCGCTGGCCACGCTGATCCTGCTGGCCGATCAGCTGGACTGGATGCTCGGCCAGGGCGGGCTCGGCTGGAGCACCGCGCGCACCGCCGAGTCGTCCGGGTACCTGTACGACTGGGCCGCCAAGTCGGCGTACGCCACCCCGTTCGTCGCCGATCCGCAGCAGCGCTCGCAGGTCGTCGGCACGATCGACTTCGACTCGTCGGTGGACGCGGACGCGCTGGCCGCGACCTTGCGGGTGAACGGGATCGTGGACACCGAGTCCTACCGCAAGCTTGGCCGCAACCAGCTGCGGATCGGCTTGTTCCCCGCCGTGGACCCGGCGGACGTGCAGGCACTGACCGCCTGCGTCGACTACGTCATCGAGCGGATGTAGGTCAGCCGGTCCGCGTCCGGTGCCCTTCAGCTGTCCTGCCTGCGCTCGGCTGACCGCAGTGGCCAGCTGCCCTGCTCCTGGTACCTGGGCTGGCTGCCGGGGTTGCTCTGCAGCAGCTGGATGCTGGTGGCGGCCCACGCCGAGCCTGCCAGCCCGGCCAGCGCGGCCACCGGCTCGCGCACGTCGCACGGCACCCGGCAGCGAGCGAGGGTCAGGTGCGGCCGGTAGGCATGATCCTCGCCGGACGGCGCAGCGCCAGCCCGGCGCGCGCCGGCCGACACCGACTGCGCCAGCCTGCGCAGGGCCTGCCTGGTGTACTGGTCGGCGTGGATGCCGGCCCACAGGACCCGGGCCCGCCGCGGCGACCCGAACGTCCCGGCCGATCGCACCGACAGCTGCAGGCACGGATTGCGGTGTGCCGCCCGATCCAGCCGCAGCTGCAGGCCGGGCAGCACGGGCTCGGCCACCTCGCCGAGGAACGCCAGGGTGATGTGCCAGTCCGCAGGGCTCGTCCAGCGCAGGTCGGGGCGGCCCGGCCGGAGCGGGCCGACGGCCGCCTCGACTTCGTCGAGGACAGCAGCCGGGGGCGTGATGGCGACGAATAGCCGCATGCGGACATTGCTAGCCGGCCGCGGCGGCCAGTGCAGCACCCGGCCGCGGCGAATCAGACCACCAGCCGGGCCAGCCTCGCCGGGCGCAGGTACGGGAGCATCCGGGTGCCCTGGATGCGCGCCAGCACGAACGCGGCCACGGCGGTGGCGATCACGGACACCAGCCCGCAGGCGACTATCGTCACCCGGACGCCGAGCTGCTCGGCCATCCAGCCCGCGAGCGGCGACCCGAGCGGCGCGCCGCCCAGGAACATGAGCATGTAGATGCCCATCACCCGGCCGCGCATCTCGGAGCTGACGCTCAGCTGAGTGGTGGAGTTAGCCGAGGTGCTGAACGTGATCACCGCCATGCCGGTGGGCACGAGCAGCAGCAGGAACGCCAGGAAGCTGGGCATGACGCCGCTGAGCATCTCAAGCAGCCCGAACGCGCAGCCGGTCAGCAGCAGCAGCGGCAGGCCGGGCCTGCTGCGGCGGGCGGCGAGCAGCGCGCCGCCGAGCGCGCCGACGGCGAACATGGTCGAGGCGAGCCCGAAGGCGCCGGCGCCGGTGTGGAAGACCTGCCGGGACATCAGCGGGTTCGTGACCTGGAAGTTCATCCCGAACGTCGCGACGAAGAAGACCAGCACCATCGAGACCCACAAGCTCGGCCGCGCGCGGACGTAGCTCAGACCCTCGCGCAGCTGGCCCTTGGCCCTGGGCACCGGCTGGGCCGGGTGCAGGTCCTCCTCGCGCATCAGTTTCAGGCTGATCAGCACGGCGCCGAACGAGGCGGCGTTCAGCAGGAACGCGGTGGGCGTGCCGACCACGCTGATCACCAGCCCGGCGACGGCCGGCCCGGCGATCCTGGCCAGGTTGAAGACGGCGCTGTTCAGCGCGATCGCATTCGGCATCTGATCCCGGCCGACCATCTCCACGGCGAAGGCCTGCCTGGTCGGGTTGTCGACCACGGTTGCCAGGCCGAGGCCGAAGGCCAGCGCGTAGACGTGCCAGATCTGCACCGCGCCAGTCAGCGCGAGGACGCCGAGGATCAGCGCGAGCCCGCCCATCATGGTCTGCGTGACCATCAGGATGCGCCGCTTGGAGTACCGGTCGGCGAGCATCCCGCCCCAGAGGCTGAACAGCAGCAGCGGCAGGAACTGCAGGCCGGTGGTGATGCCCAGGGCGGCACCGCTGCCATGGGTCAGCTCGAGCACGAGCCAGTCCTGCGCCACCCGCTGCATCCAGCTGCCGGTGTTCGAGATGACCTGCCCGGTCGCGAACAGCCGGTAGTTCCTGGTCTGCAGCGAGCCGAACATCCGCTGGCCGCCGGCCAGCACGCGGCTGGTCAGACCCGGAGCCCGGCCGGCCCCGCTCAGGACTGGCTGAGCTTCTCCAGGATCGGCGCCGCCGCGCGCAGTGTCGCCCGCTCCTGCGGGCTGAGCTCCCGCAGCCGCCTGGCCAGCCACGCCTCGCGCAGCCGCCGCAGCTTCTGCACCACCACCCGGCCCTCGTCGGTCACCGTGAGCGTGACCTGCCGCCGGTCGGTCGGATGCGGCGTGCGAGTTACCAGGCTGCGCTCCTCCAGGGCGGCGATGACCCTCGTCATGGACGGTGGCTGCACCTTCTCGTGCTCGGCCAGCTCGCCGGGAGTCATGACGTGATGAGTCTCCAGCGCTGCCAGCGCGGCGAGCTGCGTGTCGGAGAGCTCGGGCTGCAGGCCCTGCGCGATTCGCTCGGCGCGCAGCCGGCGCGCCAGCCGGCTGACGGAGATCCGTAGCTGGGTGGCCAGGCCCGCGTCTGACCTGGTCTGCCTTGTCGTCATTGTCATTAGCCTGAGTCATTACCTTGGCTAACCGTTGGCGGCGTCATACCATTCCCGCGCATCGGTCAGGAAGCGAACATGTGGCTCTCGCCGCCGGATGATCTAAGTACACCACGCCAGTGCCAGGCGAGGGCGCCCCGCGACGAGGTTAACCTTGCCATATGCGCAGCCCGAGCAGGACGGGCCAGGCCAGGCCAGGTCCGAGCAGGCAGGCACCGCCGCCGCTGGAAGGCGACGACCGGCTCATCACCGGCATCGTCACGGCGGGGTGGGCGATCGCGCTGCTAGTGCTGCTGCTAGTCCGGCAGCACCTGGCCGCTGGTGACCGCTGGTGGATATGGACCTGCTCAGCCGGCCTCGCCCTCGGCCTGTTCGCACTCTGGTACGTGCCGGTGCTCAAGCGCTCCAGGGCCCGCGCGGCCAGCAAGCGCGCGGCCCAGCACCAGGACGACTAGCCGTGATCGAGTGACTCGAACACCGTGTCGTCCATCGACACGCCCGGCGCGTCGACCAGGTCAAAGCCGATTTCGTCGATCACCGGAACGGGCATGCCCCGGCCGCCGCTCGGCAGCACGGCGTCGGAGTGCGCGCCGCAGCCGTGATCGAAGGAGACGACCCGCCCGTCATCCGGTGCGTACTCGTTCGCGCACGCGCCAAAGGCCCGGCCGAGCGGGCCGCTGAGGCTGACCATGAAGCCGCAGGTCACGCATGGTCCGGGAGCGGCACTCGCGAGCGCCGAGGCCGGGCCGTGCTCGCCGGCGTACCAGCGAACCGCGGTCTCGTCGCGGCCGATCGCCGAGAGCACCCTTGACCGCCCAGCGCTCGTCTCCGCGCCATCGGCCAGTCCGGCCGGCCTGGCGGCGCCGACGGCATCGGCCAGGCCGATATCCGCCGCCCATTCCGCCGCGTCGTCCCAGTCGACGACGCCCTCGTCACCCTCAAGCGCGACGACGGGCACCAGCCGCTCGTCATCGGAGCCAACCGGAAGCAGGTCGCCGACGCCGAGATCACCTGGCCTGACCCGGCTGCTCCACGGCACCCACTCCGGCGCGAGCAGCGACTCCGGTCCGGGCAATAGCACCACCTCGCTGACCGTCACCACCTTGGACCGCGATGCGCGGGCGACGGTGACCGCCCAGCGCCAGCCGGCGTACGCCGGGTCGAGGCTGGCGAACAGGTGCGTCACCACCCGGTCGCCGTCAGCGAACGCGTCGGCGTGCTCGCCTACCTCGCCGGGCCCGGCGACTTCCTCGGCCGCCGCCCTGGCCAGGTCCACGGCCTGAGCGCAGGCCTCGTCCAGTTCCCGGCTGCGCGTGCGGATCGGGCTCACGGTCGGTCATTCTCCTCCCACGCCTGGCCGGGCCGCCGCCGAACCGGCAGGCCGGGGCTCAGCGGACAGGCGCGCCAGGGTTCGTTATTCCCCCGGTGAGGCAGGATACTTGGCACCATGGGAGAACCGGGCACCAGAACCCAGCCCTTGCGGGGCGGGCGGTCTGTGGTGTCCGCTGTGCAGTCGGCCGGGCGGGCAAGCGCCGCCGCCGTGCACGGCGCTGGCTCGGTCGTGCATCGCCTGAGCCGCGCCTCGGGAGCTGGCCAGACTGGCCTTTCCAACCTGATCGAGCTGACCGCCGCGAGCATGATCGGCGATGCTTTCGTGGCCGTTGCGCTAGCCGGGACCCTGTTCTTCAACACCTCACTTGACCAGGCGCGCACTCAGGTCGCTTTGTACCTGCTCATCACCATGGCACCGTTCGCGGTGCTTGCGCCGTTCATCGGGCCGATGCTCGACCGGATGCAGCAGGGCCGCCGCTACATCCTGGCCGGCACGCTGGTCGCTCGCGGCCTGCTGTGCTGGGGCATGTCAGCGGCGCTGCACGGCAGCCCGGTCACGCTCTTCCCGGCCGCTTTCGGCGTGCTGATCTTGCAGAAGGCCTACGGGGTAACCCGCAGCGCGGTGACGCCGCGGCTGCTCCCGCCGAAGCTGACACTGGTATCGGCCAACGCGAGACTGACGCTGGCCTCGCTGCTGGCCTCCTCGATCGGGGTGGTGGTCGGGGCGGGCGTGCAGTGGGCGACAGGAGCAACCTGGGTGCTGCGGGTCGGCGCGCTCATCTACATCGCCGGTGCGGTCCTTGGCATCCGGCTGCCGGGCAGCGTCGATGCCGAAGAGCGGGCACCGGGGTCAGGCCAGCAGGCCGGAGCCGAAGCCGGCCAGGAGCCGGGCGCCACTGGGGTGCCAGGCCAGCAGGCTGGCACGGCGCGGCCTGGCCGGTCCAAATCCGGACGGCCGACGCGCAGGCTGCCGGTCACCGGCGGGCTTGGCCGCCGGCTGCGCAGCGTCGGGCCCGTCGTCGGCGAGGCCATGCGCGGTAACGCTGTGCTGCGCGCGTACTCCGGGTTCATGCTGTTCTTCCTCGCCTTCCTGCTGCGCACCGAGCACTTCGGCGGACTGTCGCACAACGCGGCGCTGGCCGCGCTGGCCATCGCCGTCGCGGCTGGCGGTTTCATCGGCACCGCCACCGGATCGCGGATCCGGTCCCGCAGGCCGCACCGGATCCTGTTCGCCATGCTCGCCGCAGCTGCGCTTGTCACTGCGGCTTGCGCCTGGTTCTTCGGCCTGTGGGCCGCGCTGATCGTGGCGTTCATCGCGGCGACCGCGCAGGCACTGGCCAAGCTCGCACTCGACTCGACGGTGCAGCAGGAGACCGGCGAGGAGATCCGGTCCTCCACCTTCGCCGTGTCCGAGACGCTGAATCAGCTCTCCTGGGTGAGCGGCGGGCTGGCCGGGCTGGCCCTGTCGCTCACCTCGAGCGGGGCTGCCGGGCTGACCTTCGCCGCCGTCGGCCTGGCTGCCGGATTTGTCCTGCTGCTGGCCGGACGCAGGCACCGCACCGTCGTGGCCACGCACACGGCCGCGGCGCGCCCGCCGGCGCCGCAGCCACGGTAAGCCGTAACCCGGTCAGCCGTCGATGTCGTCGGCGACTGCGCGCAGCACGGCCGCGATCTTCTTGGCGTCCCTGGCGTCAGGATGCTTGCCCCGGCGGTAGGTGTTGGACACCCCGTCCAGCAGCTTGATCAGGTCCTCAACGAGGATCGTCATCTGCTCCGGGTCCTTCCGGTTCGCCTTGCCGATCGTGGGCGGCGGCTCCAGCAGCTTGACCTGGAGCGCCTGGCTCCCGCGACGGCCCTCGGCGACGCCGAACTCCACCCGCTGGCCGGCCCGCAAGACGGTACCAGCCGAGTCGAGCGCGGTGGAGTGCACAAAGACCTCACCCCCGTCATCGCGGGTGAGGAAGCCGAACCCCTTGTCGGCGTCATACCACTTGACCTTGCCAGTGGGCACAGGCGGAACCCTTTACGCGAGCAGGAACATACAGTTGCGCCAACGCGGCGCTGCCTAAGGCTATCGCTGTGATAACAGCTAGCGCGGCCCCGGAACTTCCGCGGATTTGCTGCCTACCCCGGCAGGCAGGATGCAATCATCGCCGCCGTCAGGACCGGCCTGACCGCGCGTTCGCCGCGGAGGACGGGTGGCGGAACGGCGCCACCGCTGGCGGCCGCGGCCCGCGGCGCAGCCGCCAGCCGAGGAAGCCTGCCGATAGCAGCGCGCCGATCCGGCTCAGCACGATGGCCCACGCCAGGGCTCCGTGAGCGAAGCCGCTGAACGAGCCTGGACGCCCGCCAAGCAGGATCTCGACCGCCGTGCCGACGACAACCAGCAGCGGCGTTCCGATCAGGCTGACCCACTTATCCCGGAAGTCCCAGACCCGCGACAGCGCTGCGATTAGCGCCCCGGCCACCCAGATCGGCGGGAACGCGGCCCCGCCTAGGCCCAGCAGCAGCAGCGCCAGCGCCTCCAGCGGGCTGGCGCGCGCCGTCGCGACCGCCGTCCCGAGCGCGCTACGGACGACCGAGATGAGCAGCTCACCGCGGCTGGGCTGCCGGGTCAGGTCGGCAGGGTCAACAGCAGGCTGCTGCGCGACCTTAGGCTGCGCGCCTTCCCGCTGGCTGGCGGCACCTGGCGGCGGGTGGGTCGCTCCCGGCTTGGTGCCAGCCGGCCCGCCCGCTGGCACCCCGCCGCCAGGTTTCGCTTCCTCCCGGCTAGCCCGCGGCGGTCTCGTGCTGCCTGCTGCACCCGTGCCGCTGCCGCCCACACGAGGCTCTCGGTCCGAGCCCTCTTTCCTGCCCTCGGACGGCCCGGTGGCGCCGTGCCCGCCGCGCCCGTTCGCCGCCGCACCAGCAGGCGCAGCTCCGGTGGCGTGGTCGCCGCCCGTGGCCGCTGCCCTGCCGTTGGGTACAGCTGCCCTGCCCTGCCCGTCGTGGCTATCGCGTCCGTCGCGGCCGTTAGCAGCCTTGCCATCCGGCGCAGCCGCCGCGCTGCGTCCTTCACGCCCGGCGGCCGGTCCGCCATCTGGCGGCACTGCTGTGGCATGACCAGCATCCCCGGCAGCCGCTGCGCCGCCGGCTGCATCTGCCCGTCCACGCCCGTCCCGGCTGTCGGCATCCTTGCCATCCGGCGGCGCCGCCGCGCTGCCTTCACGCCCGGCCGCCTTCGTGGGGCCGGGTGCAGCTGCCTTGCCACGCTTGTCGGCCGCAGCCGACGCCGCGCTATCAGGCGGCGCTGCCGCATTGCCTTCTTGACGCCCAGCCGCCGTGTCAGCAGGCGCAGCTCCGGTGGCCTGGTCGTCGCCCTGAGCCGCTGCCGTGCCGTCGGGTCCAGCCGCCCTGCCACGCTCGTCGCCCGCCGCCGACGCCGCGCCATCAGGCGGCGCTGCCGCGCTGCGTTCTTCACGCCCGGCCGCTGCGGTGCCTGACCTGCCTGCCAGCACGGATAGGAGCCAGTTCCAGCTCTGGCTGGCCGTCTCGATCACGCTCGGCGCCGGTGGCGGCTGGCCCTGTTCGTCATCGGCGCTGACCAGCCCCGCCGCTGACTCGCCCCGGTCGGGCCGCGGGCGCCGGGAGGGGAAGCCGGGACGGGTCCGCGCGGGCCGGTGCGGGTCACCGGCTAACGGGTGGCCTGGCCGCTGCCGCGCGGATATCGGCCGCTTGTCGATCCTGATCTCACCGGTCATCGGCGCATCGCCGAGCTGCTCGACGGTGGGCTGCACCGGTACCTCGGCCACCGGGCCGTGCACGATGGCGCGCCGGGCCAGCCAGTGGCCAGGCTGTGCGATTACCCGGCCCGGGCTGCGGCGCTGACGGCCCCGATCCTTGCGAGCCAGCCGGGCCTCCTCCTGCGCCACCACTGCCTCGGGCCTGCCCAGGCCGGACAGCAGCCTTCGTACCCCGGCCGGGCCGGCCTCGCCCGGCTCCCCGGCCGCCCGCTCCAGCGTCGCGCGGATCCTATCCAGCAGTTCCTGCCGCTCGGCCGAGCCGAGCCGTCCGCGCGCAGCGCGAGCCAATCCGTTGAGGTAGTCACGGATCAGCTGCTCCGTGCGGGGGTTCATGGGCCGATGATCCCTCTTTGGCGGGCGGTTGTGGAGCCGGCGCGCACGAAAGACGCCGAGCATGATCATGCGGGCAGCCCCGCCAGACCTGCTTTCGACCAGCTGCCCAAGCACAGCCCGAGCGAACGTCAGCAGGGTTCCAGGGCCAGCAGGGACTCCAGCGAGCGCCGGACGCGTCGGCCAGCCGGAGGCCGGCCCGAGCGGACGGCAGAGGGCGCCAGGGGGGTCGTCCCCCCGAACAACACAGCCCCCGAACAGCAAGGAGGCGGCCCGGTCAATGACCGGTACCGCCTCCCGTGCCAAGCGAACCTCTCCGGTGCGGGCCGACCCAGCGGGTCGGTCCTTGGCCGGCTAGAAGTCCATGTCACCGCCAGCGCCCGGCGCAGCCGGGGCCGGGTTCTTCTCCGGCTTCTCGACGATCACTGCCTCGGTGGTGAGGAACAGTCCAGCGATCGAGGCCGCGTTCTGCAGCGCAGAGCGGGTCACCTTCGCCGGGTCGATGATGCCGGCCTTGAACATGTCGACGTAGTCACCAGTCGCGGCGTTGAGCCCGTGACCGGCGTTCAGCGTCTTCACCTTCTCGGTCACCACGCCGCCCTCGAGGCCGGCGTTGATCGCGATCTGCTTGAGCGGCTCCTCAAGCGCGCGGCGCACGATCTGGGCGCCAGTCGCCTCGTCGCCGGCAAGCTCGAGCTTCTTGAACGCGCTGGCTCCGGCCTGCAGCAGGGCCACGCCGCCGCCGGCGACGATGCCCTCCTCAACCGCGGCCTTCGCGTTGCGCACCGCGTCCTCGATGCGGTGCTTGCGCTCCTTCAGCTCGACCTCGGTCGCCGCGCCCGCCTTGATGACGGCCACGCCGCCTGCCAGCTTGGCCAGCCGCTCCTGCAGCTTCTCCTTGTCGTAGTCCGAGTCGGAGTTCTCGATCTCCGCGCGGATCTGGTTGACCCGGCCGGAAATCTGCTCTGCGTCGCCGCCACCGTCGACGATCGTGGTCTCGTCCTTGGTGACAGTGACCTTGCGCGCCCGGCCAAGCAGGTCGAGCTCGGCCGACTCCAGCTTGAGCCCAACTTCCTCGCTGACGACCTGACCGCCGGTCAGGATCGCGATGTCGCCGAGCATGGCCTTGCGCCGGTCACCAAAGCCTGGCGCCTTCACCGCGACGGACTTGAACAGGCCGCGGATCTTGTTGACCACCAGGGTCGCGAGCGCCTCGCCCTCGACGTCCTCGGCGATCAGGACCAGCGGCTTGCCGGACTGCACGACCTTGTCGAGCAGCGGCAGCAGGTCCTTGTTGGCCGAGACCTTGGAGTTGACGATCAGGATGTAGGGGTCTTCCAGCACCGCCTCCATCCGCTCCGGGTCGGTGGCGAAGTAGTGCGAGATGTAGCCCTTGTCGAAGCGCATGCCCTCGGTGAGCTCAAGCTCGAGCCCGAAGGTGTTGCTCTCCTCGACGGTGATCACGCCTTCCTTGCCGACCTTGTCCATCGCCTCGGCGATCATCTCGCCGATCGCGGGGTCGCCAGCGGAGATGGAGGCCGTCGAGGCGATCTGCTCCTTGGTCTCCACGTCCTTGGCGAGTTTGGACAGGTCCTCGCTGACCCGCTCGACGGCCGCCTCGATGCTGCGCTTGAGCGACATCGGGTTGGCGCCGGCTGCCACGTTGCGCAGGCCCTCGCGGACCAGCGCCTGGGCGAGCACGGTGGCCGTCGTCGTGCCGTCACCGGCAACGTCGTCGGTCTTCTTGGCTACTTCCTTGACCAGCTCGGCGCCGATCTTCTCATACGGGTCCTCGAGCTCGATCTCCTTGGCGATGGACACGCCATCGTTGGTGATCGTGGGGGCGCCCCACTTCTTCTCGAGAACCACGTTCCGGCCCTTCGGGCCGAGGGTGACCTTCACGGCGTCGGCGAGCTGGTTCATACCGCGCTCGAGGGCGCGCCTGGCGTCCTCGTCAAACGCGATCATCTTCGCTGCCATTGGCTCCAGTCCTCCGTGGCGTACCTGCGGATCGAGCCGACGCCCGCGACGGACGGCAACCCCAGCGGACGGTCCCTTCCCGCCGCCGGACGTGCCTCATCGTCCGATCCCGCCATCAGTTGCTGGCACTCTCACCAGGAGAGTGCCAGCACCATGTTTAGCACTCTCATAGTGAGAGTGCAAACGCCCCGCGAGGGATGTGCTCCGCTGATGCTGGCGTGACAGGTGTAAAACAGATCGGCCCAGCCCCTGGGGGCCGGGCCGGCCAGCAGA
>DASXMR010000019.1:0-8941 GCA_036495525.1 Streptosporangiaceae bacterium
ACCGTAGCCGGCGTGGTCGAGGAAACCGCGGATGAGCGCGGGGTGGTGGTCGCCGACCTGCATGCCGTCCAGGGACTTCTAGATAGCGGACCGGTCAGCCGGGCCCATGGCCAGGGCGGCGAGGGCCTTCGGGTCCCGCTCGCCGTCGGCAATGGCCTCCAGGATGACGCGGGCGGTCTTCGTGCGGGCCAGCGAGTGCACGGCCGAGGACAGCTGTTCTGCACGGCTCGTTCCGGGTGCCCCAGGTCGTCAGGTGGCGGGGCCTGAGGGAGGCCTGCCGCTGGTGCGCCGGCCCGGTGCCCGGGGAAGCGATCTGGCCTGCCCGCCGGCGGCGGCATGGTAATCGGGTCGTGGCTCGGGGTTGAAGATGTGAGACTGAGGCAATGATCGACGTGCCGGCGGTTGTGCGAAACAGAGCCCGCGCGGCCGGCGCCGAGGACTGGCTCGAGCGATTGCCGGCGCTTGTCTCGAGCCTGGAGGCCGACTGGTCGATCACAGTCGGGCACCCCTATGAGGGCGGCACGGAAGCTTTCGTGGCGGACGCGACCCGGGCGGACGGCACCCCTGCCGTCTTGAAGGTGCTCGTCCCAGGGGCCGGGAACAACGCCTCCAACGAGGCAGCCGTCCTGCGTCTCGTCGGCGGAGACGGATGCCCGGTGCTCTATCGGTACAACCCCGGCCAGGGCGCCTTGCTCATGGAGCGGTTGGGCCGGCCCATGTATGAGCTCGGACTGCCGCTCGCCCGTCGCCTGGAGATTCTTTGCGCAGCCGCTGAGCGCATCTGGCGGCCGGCGCCGGACTGCGGGCTGCCCACGGGTGCTGACAAGGCCCGATGGCTGGCCGACTTCATTGTGACGTCGTGGGAGGAGCTCGACCGTCCGTGCTCCGAGAAGACTGTCGACCATGCCAGGGCCTGCGCTGTCCGGCGGGCGCAGGCGCACCGCGACGAGAGAGCTGTGCTGGTCCACGGCGACGTGCACCAACTGAACGCCCTCCAGACCGACGGCGGCTTCAGGCTGATCGATCCTGTCGGCCTTCTGGCCGAGGCCGAGTACGACCTGGGGGTCCTGATGCGGGGTGATCCCGTCGAGCTGCTTGGCAGCGACCCCGTCGACCGGGCCCGCTGGCTGGCCGCCCGCACGGGGCTCGATCTCGCTGCCATCTGGGAGTGGGGCGTTGTCGAGCGGCTGTCGTCAGGACTGCTCTGTACCCGCATCCACCTGCAGCCCCTCGGGCGCGACACGCTGGCGGCGGCCGAGGCCGTGGCCGGCCTGAAGATCGGCTAAAGGAACGAGAGCTCGACACCAGGACCCCTCGGCGCCGCCACGCCGCCTAGCCGGTGGTCAACTGGCCGCAGGCACCTCCTGCTCCCCCAGAGCCCGCGTGCTGAGCAGGTAGCGGAGTAGAACGACGTCGCCGACGGGGCGTGCTTCGGCAAGCGTCATCCGGTGGCTGGAGTTCCAGGGGAAGGCTGCGGCGCCGACGAATCGGGGCGCACTGGGATCGCCGACCAGGAACGGCGCGATCACCAGCTGCAACTCGTCTGCAAGGCCGGCGGCGAGGAACTGCGTGTGGATACTCTGGCCGCCTTCCACCATCAGCCGCCCGATGCCCCGCTCTGCCAGGTCAGTCACTACGGTGACCAGGTCGACCGGGCTGCCTGCGTCGATGATCGACGTCGACGGAGCCCCACTCAGCCTGTGCCGGGCAGCCAGGACCGCCGCGCTGGCGCAGTAAACCAGCTTGCGGATTTCGGTGCCCCCGGCGGTGAAGAAGCTGGCGTGCGGGTCGAGGCTGCCTGACCCGGTGATCGTCACCTTCGCAGGGCTGACAGGCAAGCCGCGTTCCTGCCGGGCCGATCGGCGGGCCGGGGAGCGGACCAGGAGCCTCGGGTTGTCACGGCGGATGGTGGTCGCGCCGACCAGAACCGCGTCGGCGAAGGCCCGCTGGCCATCGACCCGGTCAAAGTCAGCATCGCTGGAAAGCATCAGCCGATCCTGACTGCTGTCGCCGATGTGTCCGTCAACGGACATGGCGCAGCTGATCAGAACATAGGGCCGCTGACTAACGCCGGACATCGTCGTCACATCTCATCGTCGCCGATGGCAGAACCTGAGCGCCAGCAGCCCTCCAGACCGGCCGAAAGAACGCAGCCGGGTCAGCCGGCGGTTGCGTGCAGCGCCGAGCGGAGCCGGCTCGCGTACTGCTCGGCCTCCTGCTCGCTGGCGTACTTAGTCCGGGGCCAGAAAAATCCGCGCAGCCCGTCGCCCTTGGTGCGCGGCACCACGTGCGCGTGAAAGTGCGGCACGCTCTGGCTCACTACGTTGTTGATGCCGACGAAGCTGCCCTGCGCCTCAAGCGCAGCGGGCATGACGGCGCTGAGCTGCTGCACCCGGCGGAACACCGGGCCGAGCAGGCTGGCTGGCAGGTCAGCGAGCGTCACGACGTGCGCGCGGGGCACGACCAGCACGTGGCCCTTGAAGACAGGCCGGGAGTCGAGGAACGCGAATACCTCGGGGTCGTCGTCGAGCACGACGTGGGCCGGCACCTCGCCGGCCACGATCTGGCAGAACAGGCAGTCCGTCACCCCGGCACCGTAACGCGCCTATTGGATCGCCGCCTGGCCGCGAAGCTCGCGGCCAGCCGCACCGCGCTACGGCTCGTCGCCGGCCTGCCGGTCACGCTGCCGCCGCGCGCGAGCCCTGACTCAGCTGTCCAGAAGGTCACGGGCGTGCAGGTCCCTGTCCAGCAGCCAGGCCAGCATTAAACGCCCCAGCCGACAGTGACCCAGCTGACAGCGCCGACTGATCGACCGCGTCGATCCCGGAGAGCGCGAGCGTGATCATCCAGGCGATGTTCAACCAGTGGCTCGAGGCTCGCCGGCGCAGCGGCTTCATCGCGTCGCCTGGCGTGCCCGCCGTGGCCCGGCCAGAGCGGCCGTACCGGCGCCTGGCCATCGAGCCAGCAATAGTGATGAAGAGACCGGCCCCGGCAATGGCGAGCCAGCCGAAGACCAGGTCGATCATGGCAGCACCAGCTCCCTGGCTAGCGGGCCAGTCGGCCCTGCCAGCGGAATTCTACGGCTCTGCTGGTCGCGGCAGGGGCCAGCACGATCCGGGATCGGCCGCTAGCGTAGCGGGCGGGTAGCGCCGCTTTCTCGGAGCGGTGCGGCCGGGCCGGGCAAAGTCCGCCTCACGGCTGACCCTGGTCAGCCTGCGGACGGACGACGATGCAGGTAGCCGGCGCTTACCCTGGATCCGTGTCTGCCGTGTACGCGTGGCTGAGCCGTCATCCCCGGCTGGTCGACGGCATACCGGCATTCCTGCTCGGACTGCTCGCGGTCACGCAGACGGTCGCCCAGCGGCACAGCCCGGCGCTGTTGTCCGTGCTGGCCATTCTCATGGTGGCGCCGATCGTGGTCCGCCGCGCGCACCCCGTGGCTGCGTTCGCCTGGTCGGCTGCTGTCGGCGCGGTCGTCGTGCTGATTCCCGGCTCCAAGCCGAATTCCGCTGACCTGGCGATCCTCATCCTGATCTACACCGTTGCCAAGTACGGGTCGCGCCGGGCCTCACTGCCTGCGCTGGCCGTCTGCGTCGGAGGTTCGATCGTCGGCGCGCTGATGTGGATACCGGGCATCGACGGATCCGCGCTCACCTCGATCCTGTTCATCGGCCCGGCCGTGATCAGCTGGGTGCTCGGCGACTCGATGCGCTACCGCCGGGCCTACCTGCTTGCGCTCGAGGACCGCGCTGCCCGGCTGGAAGCCGAGCGGGACGCGCAGGCGAAGGTCGCGGCCGCTGCCGAGCGGGCCAGGATCGCCCGCGAGCTGCACGACGTGATCGCGCACAACGTCAGCGTCATGGTCGTGCAGGCCGACGGCGCCGGGTACGCGCTGCAGCACGAGCCCGACCGGACGAGGCAGGCGCTGGCGGCGATCGCGCAGACCGGCCGGGACGCGCTGACCGAGATGCGGCGGCTGCTCGGCGTGCTGCGCGATGGCGATGAGGGCGCGCACCTGGCGCCGCAACCAGGCCTGGCCCAGCTGCGAGAGCTGGTCGACCAGGCACGGCTGGCCGGCATGTCGGTGTCGCTGACCGTCGACGGCGAGCCGCGCCCGCTGCCCGAGGGCGCCGAGCTGGCCGCCTACCGCGTCGTGCAGGAGTCGCTCACCAACACCCGCAAGCACGCCGGACTGGCCGTCGCCGCGAGCGTGACGCTGCGCTTCCAGCCCGGCTGCCTGGTCCTGCGGGTGACCGACAACGGCCGCGGCGCGGCCGCGGCTGGCGGCGCCGGGCACGGGCTGGCCGGCATGCGCGAGCGGATCGCGATGTACGGCGGAACCATGGAGGCAGGGCCTATGCCGGACGGCGGCTTCCAGGTCACCGCGTGGCTCCCGGTGCCCGGTCAGCAGCCCGTGGCGAATGGCCGTGGCCCGGCTCGCCTGGCCGGGCAGCGCGGGCCGGCAGCGCCGGCTGAGCAGGCCAGCCAGCGGCTGGGCGCCGTCCAGCCGGGTGCCGCCAGCGCGCCGGCCGGCCAGCAGCCGGGCGGTGCCGGGTGACCATCCGCATCGTCCTGGTCGACGATCAGGAACTCGTCCGGACCGGCTTCCGCATGGTCCTCGACGCGCAGCCGGACATGGAAGTGGTCGGCGAGGCCGGGGACGGCCTGGCCGCGGTGGAATTCACCAGGTCGCACACCGCGGATGTCATGATCATGGATGCCCGGATGCCGCGGATGGACGGCGTGGCCGCCACCCGCCGCATCCGCGAGGCCGGCGATCTGCCCCGGATCCTGATGCTCACCACGTTCGACCTGGACGAGTACGCGTTCGCGGCGCTCAAGGCCGGGGCGAGCGGCTTCCTGCTCAAGGACGTGCCGCCCGAGGACCTGCTGTCAGCCATCCGGGCCGTGCACTCAGGCGACGCTGTCGTCGCCCCGTCCACCACGCGGCGGCTGATCGACCAGTTCGCGCCCATGCTGCCGGCCGGCGCTGAGGAGTCGGCAGCCGCGCTGTCCTGCCTCACTGACCGGGAGCGCGAGGTCCTCGCCCTGGTGGCGCAAGGTATGTCCAACAGCGAGATCTGCGCGCGGCTGTTCGTTTCCGAGGCCACCGTCAAGACGCACGTCGGCCGGATCCTGGCCAAGCTCGGCCTGCGCGACCGGGTGCAAGCGGTCGTCTACGCGTACGAGAACGGCCTCGTGCGCGCCCGCGGAACGCACTGACCGCTTCCGGCTGTGCGCAATCCGCAAACGTGTGCGTTAGCCGGATACTGCTCTCCCTTACTGAGTACTATCTGACAACTATCGCTGTCTGGGGAGAAACTACGCGATGCTACCTGTCCATAACTTTTCGTATGGCCTGCTGACGCCTGGGCTCGCTTATGCCATGTCGTGCCTTGGCTCCTTTCTCGGCTTGCGGTGCACAACCCGGGCGATTGCCCACGTCGGCCGTGCGAGGGCCAAGTGGCTGATTCTCGCGTCGGTGTCGATCGGCGTCACCGGGATCTGGGTCATGCACTTCATTGCCATGCTGGGCTACACCGTCCCCGGCCACGCGATCCGCTACAACGTGCCGGTCACGATCCTGAGCATGCTGATTGCCGTCGCGGTCACCGCGATCGGGCTGCTGATCGTCGGCTTCGGCCGGGACAACTGGCGCAACCTGCTGCTGGCCGGCACGATCACCGGCATCGGCGTGGCGAGCATGCACTACTCGGGCATGGCGGCGATGCGCATGCCAGCCGCCATGAGCTGGGGCTCGCCGCTCGTTGCCGCCTCGGTGCTGATCGCGATCATCGCCGCGACGGCTGCGCTGTGGGCGGCGCTGCGGCTGCGCGGGGTATGGCACACGCTGTTCGCCGCGCTGATCATGGGCGTGGCCGTGTCCGGCATGCACTACACCGGCATGGCCGCGATGAAGGTCAGCACGAACAGCTCCCCGTCCGCCATGGTCATGAGCGGAGCCACCGCGGAGAACTTCCTGCTGCCGCTCATCATCGGGATCAGCGCCCTGAGCTTCATCCTCACCGCCACCATCGCGCTGTCGCCGACCGACGTCGAGATCCGCGCCGAGGGTGAGCTGCTGACCAGGATCAGCGAGATCAACGCGGCGGGGCCGGCGCAGGCCTCGGGCATGACCCGGCCGAACGGGCGATCGGGTCCGGTCGTCGTGGTGAGCCGGGGGGAGCAGCAGCGGCAGCAGGCCAAGCGGCGCTCGGACAACGGGCAGCTGTTATCCGCCGAAGGGCTTGGACAATGACCATGTGACCGACACCAGCCCGGCAGATTCCGGCGAGTCAGCCAGCACCGGCGGGCCATCCGGCGAGGAGCCACGCGGCGGCGCTCGCGAAGCCGCCGGCGACGGCCAGGGGGCCGGCTGGCTGCTGCTGGTCTACCGGGTGCCGTCCGAGCCGACCCGGCTGCGCGCGGCTGTCTGGCGCAGGCTGAAGAGCCTGGGCGCGATCTACCTGCAGAACTCAGCGGCAGCGCTGCCCGCCAGCGTGGCCGCCGAGCGGGCGCTGCGCCGGCTGCGCCGCGAGATCCTCGACATGTCCGGCACCGCCGTGCTGCTGTCCTGCGCCGTGCTGGCCGGCGAGCAGGGCGTGCTGGCCGCCTTCCAGGCGGCGCGCGACGACGAGTACGAGGAGATCGTGGACAAGTGCCACGACTTCATCGCCGAGGTGCAGAAGGAGTACGTGGCCAGCCACTTCAGCTACGCCGAGCTGGAGGAGAACGAGGTCTACCTGGTCAAGCTGAGGAACTGGCTCGGCAGGGTACGGGAGCGGGACGTCTTCGGCGCGGCCGGGCGGGCGCAAGCCGAGCAGGAGCTGGCCAGCTGCGAGCAGGAACTCGAACGCTTCGCCGCGCGGGTCTACGAGGAGGAGGCCGAGGGCCGCTGATGGCCGGTCCCGGGCCTGATCACTCAGACGGGATGGCAGGCGGCGGCCCGCTGCTGGTCAGTGGCGGCGCACCGCGCGGCGCAGGCTGACCGGGATCAGCACCGCCAGCAGCACGGGCAGCAGCCACCAGGCAGCCACCGAGGCGCGGCTCAGCGCCCAGGTTGCCGCCAGCCCGGCCACCACGCCGGCCGCGACCACCCAGTCGTCGCCGACCACGAAGTCATAGCTGACCGCCAGCGCGCTGCGCAGCCACCGTGCCATCGCTCAGCCCCTCCCGCCTGCTGCGGCGTCGACGCCGGCCGGCGAGCCAGCGCCGGCCCCGCGGCCGGCCTGGCGAGCCGCGGCCAGCCCGCCGGGCAACCGGCGCAGGACTGCTACCAGCGCGACGGCGAACAACGCGATCGCGGGGATCAGCACCAGCAGGGCCGCGTCAGAGCCCGGCCAGCTCGCGCCGGCGCCCTCGGCCCCCCAGAAGGTGCCGAAGGCGGTGAGCATGATCCCCACGATGAACTTCATGGTGTTCTCCGGCACCCTGGCCAGCGGCTTGCGTACCGCCAGGCCAGCGGCGGCGACCACGACCGCCGCGCAGATCCCGGCTATCGCCGCCAGGCCGACGTCGTGCTGGTTCGCGCCGAAGGTCAGCACGATGAAAACGACCTCCAGCCCCTCAAGCAGCACGCCCTTGAACGCCAGCGTGAAGGCGAACCAGTCAGGCACCAGGCCGGTCCCGCTGGCCGGCTGGGCCGCGGCTGACTCGACCTGCTCACGGTAGATGCTGTCCTCGTCGTGCAGCGCCTTGTGGCCGCTGGCCCGCAGAATGGCCTTGCGCAGCCACTGCAGGCCGAAGATCAGCAGCAGCGCGCCCACCACGAGCCGCAGCGCGTGCAGCGGGATCGCCGAGACCGCCGGGCCGAGCACCGCGACGATGACCGCGAGCGCGGCCAGGGCGGCCGTCAGCCCGCTAGTGGCCGACCGCCAGTCCCTGGCCGTCCCGGCGGCCAGCACGATCGTGGTGGCCTCCACGGCCTCGACCACGCACGCCAGGAAGACGGCGGCGAACAAGGCCCATGCAG
This sequence comes from Streptosporangiaceae bacterium, assembly GCA_036495525.1. Classification (GTDB taxonomy): domain Bacteria; phylum Actinomycetota; class Actinomycetes; order Streptosporangiales; family Streptosporangiaceae; genus DASXMR01. The sequence goes on from DASXMR010000019.1 coordinate 7,973, forward strand.
CGCCCATCTCATCTCCCGACGTCGGCCCAGACGGATCCTGCCACACGCAGCTCCCTGCCGTCCGGAAGCGAGCTCAGGTTAGTCTAACCGTCGTCACTATCGAATCATGACAAGTTCAGCGCCCAGGCCGGGCTCCAGCCGGACCCGTCCCGGGGCCGGCTGATCATCAGCGAGCAGGGCGGCGAGGCCGGGGCTGACCGCCCGAGGGCCGCCGCGGACGAGTTGATCTGCGATTCCGGCCAGGCACTAGGCTCCTACCCGTGACAGCATCTCTGCAGACGAGCCAGACCCCCGCACACGATGTCTCAGCGCACGCCGTCATCATCGGCGTCATCCAGAATCATGACGGCCCGCGGCCGGCCCCCGGAGCCGAGGATGTCGACGCCGCGTTCGGCGGCAGCCTCGCGCAGACGCTCACCGCGCTCGGCGCGACCGGCAAGCCAGAGGAACTCACCAGGATCGCCACCGGCGGGCAGCTGCAGGCACCGCTGATCGTGGCCGTCGGCCTCGGCCCGGACGCGGGCCGCCAGGAAGTCGACGGCGAGGTACTGCGGCGTGCCGCCGGCGCCGCCGTCCGCTCGCTGAGTTCCGGCCAGCAGCGGCAGATCGCGCTCAGCCTGCCGGCCAGGAACGCTGCCGAGATCGAGGCGGTGGCGCTCGGCGCGCTGCTCGGCGGCTACGCCTTCGGCAAGTACCGCAACGGGGCGCGGCTGGAGAGCCCGCAGCTGACGCTGCTGGCCAAGGTCGATCTCGCCGCGGGGGCGGCCAGCCGAAGCCAGGTCATCGCCGACGCCATGGCGCTGGTCAGGGACATGGTCAACACCAGCCCATCGCAGCTTTACCCGGAGAGCTTCGCCGCCCAGGCCGCCAGTGTCGCCGAGGCCAGCGGGCTATCGGTTGAGGTGCTGGACGAGAACCAGCTCGCCGCCGGCGGCTACGGCGGGCTGATCGGCGTCGGGCAGGGTTCGG
>DASXMR010000020.1:0-10711 GCA_036495525.1 Streptosporangiaceae bacterium
GGTGGCCGTGCTGGCGCTGGTAGCCGCCTGCCGAGGGCGGGGGATACGGCAGGCCGCCGCGGTCATCGGGGCCGCCCGGTGCCACGTAGCCGGCCGGCGGGCCGGCCTGGCGGTGGTCAGCGGGAGGGTAGCCGGGTCCGCGCGCGGCAGCCACGGCCGGGGCCATGAACGCCTGGGTCGCGGGTCCAGGGTCGGACGGGACGCGACCCCGGCCAGCTGTCGCGGGGTCCATCACCGGCGAGCCGGCGGGCGGGGTAACCGGCCGCCCGTTGCGATAGGACCTGCTGTCGTCCTGGACTTTCGGGAATGAGGGGCTGGTCAGCGGGTCGTCGTCGTTCCTGCCCGGCGCGCGCTGCTGGCTGCCCATGCTCGCCAGCATCGCGAGGGTGGGCTCTCCGGGCGCTGCCCCGGCGGCCCGGCCGTGAGCGGTCGTCGGAGCCGGGAAGTAGTCGGCTGGCCGCTGGGATGCCGCGGGGACTGGACGGCGCTTGGCCGGCCGCGCCGCCGGGTCTGGCGGCGGCGCCGTGCGTGCTGCCTTGCGCTGGACCGGGCTGCGGGGCCGCTGACCTGTGTCGTGCCCTGCCCGGCCCTGCTCGGGCCTGCGCTGGGCCTGCCTGCCCTGGCTGTCCATCTCGGCGGGGGCCGGGCGAGCCTGCGCAGCTGGCTGGGCCGTGGTGGTCAGCGGCTTGTCTGAGGCAACCTCGGCCCAGTAGTCCACGTCGGACAGGCTGTCCCAGTCCGTGCTCGGCCAGTCTTCCTCGTCGCCGGTCCGCTTGCTGCGCCGCGGCTGGACGTCCGGCAGGCTTTCCTGCTGCCGCTGCCCATCGCGCCGGGCTGACGGCCGCTGGCCAGGGTGGGTGTCCCGCTCGTCCCAGCCAGGACGGGTGCCGCGACCGCGGGCCTGGGCCGGAGCCGGGCGGGCGGGCGCACGGCCAGTGCGGGCAGGGACCGCGGGCCGGGCACCGCCGGCAGCGGCGGCGCGAGCGCGCTTCCGCTCCGCCGGGATGTCGTCGAAGTCATCGCTGTCGTCGGCACGCAGGTAACGCATCGCGAGCAGGACGACTACGAGGATCAGAACGACAGCTGCTGCCAGGCCGATCACGATCGTGGTCATCGCACCACCCAACGGCATGGCCTAGGGCGGCGCCAGCAAGGCAAGCGCGGCCATCACGCGAGCCTTCCCCCGGGTTGCGGGCACCCTGTGTTTCTCTGTGGCGCTGATCGCCTGAACGCGATTCTGGCGTACCGCTATAGCCGGTGTCATGTATTTCGTTAACTTTAGGCAGCGGATGTCGGGTCCTACCCCTAGCCAACCGGCCCCCTGCCTGCTCAGGGATCTGCAATGCCGGTTAGCCGGCCGCGCGCTATCGCGTGTCGCGCGATCGCCGTCCACGCCGACTTCAGCGGCGCGCCGTTGCCCTGGGTAAGCACCGAATTCAGCGCGTAAACAGTGAACCTGTATTTGTGATTACCGCCGTGCGGGCAGGGCGGGTCATAGGCGGCGCGGCCGAGGCTGTTTTCCGCCTGCCGCGCGCCTTCAGGCAGCTGGCCCACCGGGACATCGGTGGTCGCCGGGTCGATGTCGAAGACGATCCAGTAGACGTACGGCGTTATCGGCGCGTCGGCGTCGTCCAGCACGAGCGCAATCGACCTGGTTCCTGGCGGTGCACCGGACCAGGAGATTGGCGGGCTCTGTGGCCGGCGCGACGAGCCGTGACAGGTGTACCGGCGGGGAATGGTGCCGCGCTCGATCACCGTGCTGGTCACGGTCATCACCTGCGGCGCGTCCTGGCGCAGCGACTGCGGGCCGCCGACCAGCCCGCACCCCGCCGTTAGCAAGGCCAGCAGTATCATCGCCGACGGGCCGGCCAGCCGCACGGCCGAGCGGTCACGCAAGCTCAACTGCCTCACCCCTGCGCCTCATGACGAGCCTGGCCGCAGGCGCACTTTATGCCGCGCGGCACGATGCACTGGCCGGGTCGTGGCCGGCCACTGGGCAGCCTACGCCGGGCGCCGGGCGGCTACTCGGACTGCCGGGTATTGCCCAGCATGATCTCGTCCCAGGACGGCACGGAGGACCGCCGTGACCGTCCCGACCCGCTGCGCCTGGCCGGGCGGGCTGGCTCAGCCGGCGTGGCCGCGGGCTCAGGATCATCCAAGGTGGCCGGCCCCGGCGCTGCCGCGGGCGCCGGCCGGGCGCGATCGGCCGGACGGGCAGCGGGTGCTGCCGGGCGGGGGTGAGCAGCAGCGGGTCGCTGGTGACCGGCAGCGGAAGCCGGAGCTGGCCGGGCGTGGCCGTAGCTGTCCGGCGCGGGCGCACCGGGCCGGGCGAACCGCTCTTCGGCGCGGACGTCCTGGTGGAATGCGGCCGCGGTGCCAAGCCGCGGAGCGATGGGGGTCACCGTGGCGGTGGCCGGCTCTCGCTCGGCGCGGCCGGCTGGCCACTCGGTATCGGGCAGGCTGAGCCTGGCCGCGTAGTCGTCGGCTGGCTGCACGTGGCGGCGCCTCGGGTCGAACACCCACTCGGCCATGAACGGGCGGCCCGCGATGGTGAACATGAGCTGGACCTGCCAGTTGCCATCGGTGCGCTTGCGCGAATCCCACTCCGGCTCGACCGCGCCCGCGCCGGCCAGCCGCCCGGCCACCACGTCACCGAGTTGCGGGCCAGGGCCCGGTTCCGCCTGGCCCCTGATCGTCGCGCGCTGCGCCTCCTGAGCGCGGTACTCCCGCTCGGCCAGCACCGGACCCTCGAACCGGCGGATCCGCTCGATCGGAATGCCCGCTGCGTCGGCGATCTCGTCCGCGGTCTCTCCGGCGCGGATCCGGTCCTGGATCTCCTTGGGTCGCAACGGACTCTCCACTTCGATCTCGTACTGCGCAAGCCGGGAGAACTGGCCGCGTGCCACCGTTCTCAGCCGGTCGTCAATCGGCAACGCGAAGCGCCCGCCGCGTCCTGGTACCGCGAGGACCGCGTAACTGCCGTCCTCGCTGACCGCGACGAGGCGCAGTTCCTGCATGGGCTTCCCTTCCGCGCCGCCCGGCCGCGCAGGGCGAAGCTCGGACCTTCCCCGTCCGAGTCTGGCTGCAGCGGGCCTGACTGGCCAGCACCGCGCCCGGCATGTCCGGTGATCACGCCAAAATGCCGCCGGTGCCGTCCGCCGCCGCAGGACCAGCTCTGAGCCGCAGGGTATTCAGCCATCCGGCCACTGGTCACCGGAATGCGGATACTCGCGACCGCGCCGCCACGGCCGCTTCGCCGAGGCGGCCTCCGATGAGAGCACTGGTCGCCAGGCGCAGCTGCGACGCCGGACCGAGGCCAGGTCATGGCCGCGGCCAGGTTAGGCTCAATCGGCTGCATTTCCGGCCGGCCATCGGGCGACAACCGCTGCCCGCACGGGGAACTGCCTGCCTGGGGCCCCTGGCAGTCGCAACGAGGAGCAGATCCCATGCAGATTGACGCCATCTTCGGCGCCCTCGGGCGCTTCTGCGTGCGATTTCGCTGGCTTGTCGCGCTGGCCTGGCTCGCGGCCGCTGTCGCGGCGGTCGCGCTGCTGCCGGCGCTGTCGAGCGTCACCCAGAGCAGCAACGCCAAGTTCCTGCCGGCCAGCGCGCCGAGCACACACGCGATCGCGCTGGCCGCCCCGTTCGGGACGGCCGACCTGGTGCCGGTGCCCGTGGTGGCGGCGCGCACCGGAGCGCCGCTGACCAGCGCCGACGCGGCGGCGCTTGGCCGACTGCAGGGCACCCTCGGCACCGTCCCCACAGTAAAGCGGGTGATCGATGTCGGCCGGTCAGCCGACGGTCAGGCGGAGCAGCTTCAGGTGCTGGCCGCGCAGGGCGGCGGAAACCCGAACCAGCAGCTCGACCTGATCGACGGGCTGCGCGCGAAGATCGCCGGGGCCGGCCTGCCCGCCGGACTGCAGGTCCACCTCGCCGGGGACACCGCCACCCAGGTCGACCAGCAGAAGGCCTCGGGCAGCACCGGCAGTCAGGTCCAGGACCTGTCCCTGGTCTTCATCATCTTGCTGCTGGTGTTTATCTTCCGGTCGTTCACGCTGGCGATTACCACGGTCCTGCCGGCCTTGTTCGCCGTGATCATCTCCGGGCCGCTGGTCGCCGAGGCCGCACGGCACGGGCTGCAGGTCTCGCCGCTGGCCCAGTACCTGATGATCGTGCTGGTCCTTGGGGCCGGCACGGACTACGGCCTGTTCCTGGTCTTCCGGGCCAGGGAGGAGCTGCGGTCCGGGCCGCACGATCAGGCGGGGGAGAACTATCCGGGTACTAGCCGCCTGAGCCGCAGCCTGCTGCGCGACCTGGCCGGCCCGCGGCCCGCCGCGCAGCAGGCGCTGGTCCACTCGGTCATCAGGGTCGGCGAGTCGGTCACGTTCTCCGCTGCGACCGTGATCGCCGCTGTCCTGACGCTGCTGGTGGCGAGCTTCCCGTTCTACTCCAACCTCGGCATCCCGTTCGCGATCGCGATCGTGGTCACGCTGCTGGCCGGGCTTACCCTGCTGCCGGCCCTGCTGTCGATCCGGCTGTCCGTGCTGGCGATGAAGCGCTCGCTGTTCCGGGCCTGGTTCGGCCGGCCGAAGCTGCTGCCGTGGAACATCCAGGGCAGCGGCAAGATCGGGCTGTGGGGCCGGGTCACCGGGCAGATCGTCCGCCGCCCGGCGCTGACCCTGGTCAGCGGCGTAGTCGTGTTCGGGGCGCTGGCGCTGGCCGTCGTCGGCTATACATCCGCGGGCTTCGGCGGCGATACAAGCCCGCCGTCCGGCAGTGACTCGGCGGCCGGCGCGGCGCTGCTCGCCCGGCACTTCCCGCAGTCCTCCGCCAACCCGACCAGCCCGATCTTCGTATTCCGCGAGCCGGTATGGCAGGACCCGGCCGTACTCGCCAGGGCGACGGCCCTGCTGCAGGCCAGCAGTGTCTTCACGCAGGTTGCCGGGCCGCTCAACCCGGTCGGCGGCCACCCGGTCCCCGCCGCGCAGTACGCGGCTCTGCATGCTCAGCTCGGCCCGGCCAAGGGGCTGGCACCCACGCCGCCGCCGGGCAGCACTGTGCCGCTGCCCGCCTACCAGATCTACCGGGCCACCGCTAACTACGTCAGCCCGGACGGCCGCACCGTGCAGTTCGCGGTCGGGCTCGCGGCCGGTGATCCCAGCGATACGGCGGCCCTCAAGGCCGTCCCGGCCATGCGGGCCGAGACCAGCAAGGTGGCGGCCGCCGTCGGGGCCACCGATTCCGGCGTCGGCGGCCTGGCCCCAGCGCTGCACGACATTAACGCGGTATCCAGCAGCGACCTGAAGAAGACGGTTCCCATCGCCATCCTCGCGATCGGCCTGCTGCTGGCGCTCGTGCTGCGCAGCCTGGTCGCGCCGCTGTACCTGATCGCCTCCGTCGGGCTGTCCTACCTGGCCGCGCTCGGCCTGTCGGTGCTGCTGTTCATCAAGCTCGCCGGCGACGCCGGGCTGGTGTTCTTCCTGCCCTTCCTGATGTTCATCTTCCTGCTGGCGCTGGGCGAGGATTACAACATCCTGGTCATGACGCGGATCAGGGAGGAGGCGCACAAGCTTCCGCTGCGGGCGGCGGTGACCAAGGCGATGGGCATGACCGGCACCACCGTCACCTCAGCCGGGCTCGTGCTGGCCGGCACCTTCGGCGTCTTCGCGCTCGTGGCCGGGCGAGGATCGGGCGGCAGCGAGTTCCTGCCGATCGCGCTCGGGCTCGCGCTGGGGATCCTGATGGACACGTTCCTGGTCCGCACGCTGCTGGTGCCCTCGACCGTGGTGCTGCTCGGCCGGTGGAACTGGTGGCCGTCGCGGCTCAGCATGGACCAGCTGGACGAGCCTGATCAGGCGGACCGGACCCCGTCGGGCAGCCCGGCTGACCATCCGGCCCCGGTCCAGCCGCAGCCCGATCAGGCGGTCTGACTAGGACCCTGAGGCACTCTGACGGCCGGCCTCGGCCAGCCGGCCACCTCGGGCCCGTGGCACGGGCAGGTAATTGAGCGGGGCAGGTCAGTGGCGCGGGGCTGGCCAGGCTGCGGCCTGCCTGGCCTGCCCCGGCCAGCTCAGCCGGCCCCGGCGAACTGCTCGCTCTCGGTGGAGTCGGCCAGCGCGGTCGTGGAGGCGTCCGGCGTGATTGCGGCCGTGACCAGGTCGAAGTACCCGGTGCCGACCTCGCGCTGGTGCCTGGTCGCGGTGTAGCCCTCGGCTTCGGACGCGAACTCGGCGTCCTGCAGCCGGACGTAGGCCGGCATGCCCTCCTCCGCGTAGCCGCGGGCCAGCGCGAACATCGAGTGGTTCAGCGCATGGAACCCGGCCAGGGTGATGAACTGGAACTTGTACCCCATCTCGCCGAGCTCGCGCTGGAACTTCTCGATCGTGCCGTCGTCCAGGTGCGCCCGCCAGTTGAAGGACGGAGAGCAGTTGTAGGCCAGCAGCTGGTCGGGGTGCCGGTCGTGGATCGCGTCGGCGAACTGCCTGGCGATCTCGAGGTCCGGGGTGGATGTCTCCATCCACAGCAGGTCGGAGTAAGGGGCGTAGGCCAGGCCGCGGGCGATGCAGGCCGCCAGGCCGTTGCGGACCCGGTAGAAGCCCTCTGCGGTGCGCTCGCCGGTGACGAACGGCTGGTCTCGCTCGTCGATGTCGCTGGTGATCAGCGTGGCTGCCTGCGCGTCGGTGCGGGCGACGATCAGCGTGGGGACATCGCAGACGTCGGCGGCCAGCCGGGCCGCGTTGAGCGTCCTGATGTGCTGGCCGGTCGGGATCAGCACCTTGCCGCCCAGGTGGCCGCACTTCTTCTCGGACGCCAGCTGGTCCTCCCAGTGCACGCCGGCGGCGCCGGTCGCGATCATGGACTTCATCAGCTCGAAGGCGTTGAGGACACCGCCGAAGCCAGCCTCCGCGTCGGCGACGATCGGGGCGAGCCAGTGCGGCGCGCCCTCGCCGCTCGACTCCGCCCAGGTGATCTGGTCGGCGCGCAGTAGCGCGTTGTTGATCCGGCGCACCACCTGCGGCACCGAGTTGACCGGGTACAGGCTCTGGTCCGGGTAGGTCTGGCCGGCCAGGTTGGCGTCGGCGGCCACCTGCCAGCCGGACAGGTAGATGGCGCGCAGGCCGGCCCGCACCTGCTGGACCGCCTGGTTGCCGGTGAGCGCGCCGAGAGTGTTCACGTAGCCGTCCTCGTGCAGCAGCTGCCACAGCCGCTCAGCGCCCAGCCGCGCCAGCGTCTGCTCCTCCTGCACTGAGCCGCGCAGCCTGATCACCTCGGCCGCGCCGTAGCTGCGCTCCACTCCGGACCAGCGCGGGCTGGTCGCCCAGTCCCGGCGCAGCCTGGTTACCTGGTCGTCGATCCCGGTCGGCCGTCGCACGGCCTGGCCGCGGCTGGCCTGGCTGGCCCCGGCCAGCGTGCCGTCGTGCGTGCCCTCGAGGCGCCGTTCGCTCACCTGAGTCCTCCTTGGTCGTCCCCGGGTTGTAGTGCCGAGCTTGCGTTCCGTGCCCCGCCAGGCAAAGGAAGTTCGCGCTGAAAATTTGCCACTCTTCATCTAAGATGAAAATGTGGCAGATTTCTCTGACGAAGATTCGCCGTCATTGACTCAAACTGGGCTTGACCTCGGCCTGTTCGGACAGCGGCTGCGGCACGTGCGCCGGGCGCGCGGACTGACCCTCGCTCAGCTCGGCCAGCGGGTCGGCCGTGCGCCCTCGGTGCTCTCGCTGATTGAGAACGGCCGCCGCGAGCCGAAGCTGTCGCTGATCGAGGCCCTGGCCGGGGCGCTGTCAGTACCGGTCGACGAGCTGATGCGCCGCCGCCCGCCCAGCCGCCGGGCGGAGCTGGAGATCGCGCTTGAGGAGGCGCAGCACGACCCGCTGTTTGCCGAGCTCGGCCTGCCGTACGTGCGGGCCGGAGCCCGCGTGCCGAGCGACATCATCGAGCACGTCGTCGCCCTGCACGCTGAGCTGCGCAGGCAGCGGGATAAGCCGACGGCGACGCCCGAGGAGGCCAGGGCGGCGAACGCGGGGCTGCGCGCGAGGATGCGCGAGCGCGGGAACTACTTCGCCGAAATCGAGCAGGCCGCGGCGCAGGCACTGGCCACCGCCGGGTACTCAGGCGGCGCGCTTTCGCAGGGCATGCTGCTGTCGGCGGTGAGTCGCCACGGATTCTCCGTTCGCTATGTCGAGGATCTTCCCCGGTCCGCCCGGTCGGTGACTGACCTGCGAAATCACCGCGTCTACCTGCGCCAGGAATCTCTCGGCATGCACACTCCGCGTGCGGTGCTGCTGCAGACCCTCGGCCATTTCGTGCTCGGTCACTCGGCGCCGCAGGACTTCGCCGAGTTCCTGCAGCAGCGGGTCGAGGCCAACTACTTCGCGGCGGCCGTGCTTGTCCCGCAAGCCACAGCGGCGGCCTTCCTGCGCCAGGCCAAGCAGGACCGCACGCTGTCGGTGGAAGACCTGCGGGACGTGTTCTCGGTGTCCTACGAGATGGCCGCGCACCGGTTCACCAACCTGGCGACCCACCACCTGGGGCTGCCCTGTCACTTCGTCAAGAACGACGAGGGCGGCATCATCTACAAGGCTTACGAGAACGACGGGGTTATTTTCCCGGCCGACGCCACCGGCGCGATCGAGGGCCAGCGGATGTGCCGGCAGTGGTCAGGGCGGCAGGTGTTCTCGGCCTCCGACCGGTTCAGCCCCCACTACCAGTACTCCGACACCCCGTCCGGCACTTACTGGTGCGTCGCGTCGGTCGACGCCGGCAGCGAGCGCGGCTTCGCGATCACCTTCGGCGTGCCGTACGAGCACTCGCGCTGGTTCCGCGGCCGGGACACCACGCAGCGGTTCTCCTCATCCTGCCCCGATCCGGCCTGCTGCCAGCGGCCGCCTGCCTCACTCGCGGCCCGCTGGCAGGGCAAGGCCTGGCCGTCGGCGCGCGCGCACTCGCACATCCTGCTAGCCCTGCCCACCGGCAGCTTTCCCGGCGTGGACGACACCGACGTGTTCGCCTTCCTCGACCGGCACGAGCGCGAAAGCTGAGATGGCCGGAATCCGGGTAAGCCGCCGGCGCCCGGTGCGCGGATATCCTGAAGAGCATGGAAATCCGGGCGAGTGACAGAATCCCCGGAGCCAGGGTGCGCGTCAGGCGACGCCCGCCTGCGGAGTTCTCGTCGAATGCCAGGCCCCGGGAGTGGCTGGCGCTCGCTGACGGTGCCGTCCAGGAAGCCAGGACCAACGGGACTGCCCTTACCCTCATCGGAGAGCCGCTGGCGTACCAGCCCGGCCGCGCCGAGCGCCGCAGCGGCGTGCCAGCCGAGGTCATTACCTCCGATCACGTGCCCAACTCCTGCAGCTGCTCATGGGCGTACTCCATGGGAAAGCTGACCTTGAAGCACTACAACGCGGCGTGTCCCGTGCACCTGGCCAGCCTCAGCCGCTAACTCCTGGTACGTCTGGCCACGCTCAGCCAGCCGGGTAATGCCCGCTGCTGGGTTCAGATTGATGACTCCTGTCCTACTGCTGTGCTACCATTAGCTGCATGGCAGTTCGGAAGAAGCGCTCGATCTCGATGCCGCCCGATCTGGACGCCAAGATCGCTGCCGCGGCCGCTGAGTCTGGCCTCAGCTACAGCGCCTGGCTGGCTGAGACCGCGCGCAAGGAGTTCACCATCCGGGCCGGCCTGGCCGCTGTCAGGGACTTCAACCGCGAGCACGGCGAATTCAGCGCTGACGAGATCGCCGAGGCCGACGCGTGGGCGGCCGGCGCGGTCGCTGGGCCCACTCCGGCCAGAGCTGCCGCCAGGCGCCGGAGCGCCTAGTACTCCAGCCGTAGATCGTGATCTTTGGTTGGTCGGGAGGCTCGCGAAGTCGTCTGTGGCCACACGGACGTGATCACCGCGGGGGTGGCACGAGGTGGCACGGTGCGGGACGGCCGCCACCGGGATGCTTCAGGTGTGTTGGAACTGAAGAACCCAGGGCGACCGCGCTGGCCAGGGTAGACGATGTTGCGGGGCCACCAGGAACGCGCCCGCCGATGTCACTACCAGCGGCAACAACTACAAGATCACTGAGTCCGGCTGGGTACTAGGCTTGACCAGGAGACAGGGCTAATCACTTCCAGCGGCGGCGGGCGCCGCGTCTGCCTCACACCAGGAGGGCACATGCACCGGGGTGAGGTCTGGTGGGCCGAGTTCGACGAGCGGCGGCCGGTCGTGCTGCTGTCGGAAGACGAGCCGTCCGGGTTCCTGACGATGCAGGTCGTTGCCCCGGCCGACACTGACATTTCCGGCCTGGGAATCGAAGTGACAGTCGGCATCCAGGAAGGACTGCCCTTCGAAGGAGTGCTGCGCCTGGTATTCCCCCGCCCGGGCTTCACCCCTTGCACCTGGCTGACCACCCTGAGCCGGGACGACCTGATCGAGCGGGCAGGCACGCTGTCACCCGAAAAGCTCAGCGAGGTCGACGACGCCCTCCGTGCCGGCGAGCACAGGACGGAATGGACCCCAGACGCCGCGGCCACGGTCAGCAAGATCAAGGATTCCCTCCGCCCCGGCGGACCGCAGTAGACGGAAAGGCAAGAAGGCGACCTGCTGATCGGGTCGATCTCACCCGGACAACCGACAGTCCACGTCGCCTCAGCAACAAGATCACGATCTACGGCTGGAGTACTAGGTGGGCATCACCTATGACACGGGGGCGCTGATCGCAGCCGATCGG
>DASXMR010000021.1:0-10134 GCA_036495525.1 Streptosporangiaceae bacterium
TCCCAGCTGAACTGCTCGCGCGCGTAGTCGGAGGCGAAGTCGAAGGCCTGACCGGCGAGCAGGATCCTGCCACCTGAGGTGTCCACCAGCAGTGACTGGTGACCGGGCGTGTGGCCCGGGGTGGGGATGATCCGCACGCCAGCAGCGACGTCCGCTTCGCCGTCGGCGACCCTGAGGTCGGCGCCGTCGAAGTCGGTCAGGGCGGGCAGCGTGTAGTCGAGCGACGGCAGCGCATCAAGTTCGGCTCGCTGAACGAAGATCGGGATACCGCTGAACAGCGGGTTGCCGCCGCAGTGGTCGATGTGCAGGTGACAGTTGGCCACAGCGGTGATGTCGCCAGGCCGCAGGTTCAGGGCGGCCAGCGCCGAAGCCAGCGACTGGCGCCGGATGGGGCCGAACTCGCGCTCAGCCGCGGCATGTCCCTCCGCTATCCCGGTGTCGAAGAGCACCAGCCCCGAGGGCGATCGCACCAGGTAGGCACAGACGGCGATCTTCTGGCCAGCCAGCCGGCCGCCGGCCGGCATCGTGTAATGGCCGAGGCTCAGCCGGATGATGTCGCTGGTCTTGATCATGGCGGCTCCCGCTCTCTGCGTTACTCCACCCGCCAGTCCATGATGATCGCCAGGAGTAGCGGCTGAGTAGTCCGCCAGCCAGGGCCGGGGTCGCTCAGATCGTGCGGCCGCGCAGCGCTTTCGGCGCTGCCCACCGCCACGTCGCGCTGGTCAGCTCCACTTCGTGCCGTCCCAGTGCAGGATCAGCGCTTGCGAGTGACCGTGGCACGTTGACGAGCCCACGGCCCACGCGCTCGCGGCCGACACGGCGCTGACTCCGTCGAGCTCGGTCGCGCAGCGCGGGCCGGGGCTGGCGACCGTGTCCCAGCTGGTGCCGTTCCAGCGCAGAATCAGCGACTTATTCGTCTGCAGATTCTCGCCGACAGCCCAGGCATTGCGGCCGGACGCAGCGGCCACCCGGAACAGGTACTCAGCCGGGAGCTTCAAAGGGTCAGGCACGCTCGGGGTGGCTACCCGCCGCCACCGGGTGCCGTTCCAGCGCACGGCCAGCGTCCGGCGGCCATTGCTGAGGTAACCGACCGCCCAGGCATCTCTGCCTGACCGGATGGCCAGGCCGAGCACGTTTGTGTCATCGCCGGGCGTCCGGATGGCCACGCGCTTCCAGGCGTGCCCGTTCCAGTGCGCGAGCAGCCCGGTCAGCCGCCTGTTTCCGCTGGCAGCATTGCCGGCGATCCAGGCGTCGCTGCTGGTCCGGGCGGCTACAGCGCTGAGATCGCTCAGCTCGACGGATTTCGGCATCTGCACTGGTCGCCAGCGATTGCCATTCCAGTGCAGGATCAGCGCGTGGCCCCGGACGGTAGAGCCGACTGCCCAGGCGTTACCCGCCGAGGTGGCCGCGACGGAGTCGAGTGACCCGCCGCTTGCGACGGCGGGTACCTGCGTCCAGGCCTTGCCGTTCCAGTGCAGCGTGAGCGGCTTGCGGTCGGCCACGCCGACCGCCCAGACGTCGGTCGAGGAGACCGCACTGACGTCGTTCAGAAAGCCACGGCCCTCAACGTCCGGGCTCGGCACCCGGCTCCATGACCTGCCGTTCCAGTGCAGGATCAGGGGCTCCCCCTTACTGTCGCCGACTGCCCACGCGTTGCCGGCCGAGAGCGACACGACCGAGGTGAGCTCACCCGGGATAGCTGGTGAGGGTGTCGTTCGGACGGCTGGCGAGCCGCCGCTCGCCGCCAGGCCGAGGACGATGCCCGCCACCGTGAGCCCGGCGGTCACCGGCGCGGCGACCCGCCATGCCACTCGGCGTCGGCGGGGCTGACCGGATGGGGAACGACCTGCTCCTGACAGGCTTGGCGGTGACTGGCCGGACCCCGGTCGATCGCGCCGCCACGGGCTGACCCGCGCTGGCAGGCCATCGGGCGGCGCCGTCTTGGAGTCGGTGTCCGCCGCGCCGGATGTCATGATCGCTGTCCGGGTCCGCAGCCCGCGCTCGTCGTCCCAGCTGCCGGGGCTGACACGGCCGGGCACCGGGTTGGCCGGTGCCATGATCGACCGGACCCGGTCGGCTGCCGAAGTTCCGAACCTCACCGTGTCTCCTGACTGACCTCGCGAATCGGCGCGGGCAGGGCGCCTGACGACTGATGCTCGGCCGAGTCGGCTGCGACTAGCGCGCGCTCCAGCCGCCGCCGCGCCCGGTGCAGCCGGACCGCCATGACCGACTTCTGGCAGCCCACGGCCAGCGCGGCGCCGGCCAGGTCCAGCTCCTCCCAGCCGACCAGCCGGAGCGCTTCCTGGTCGGTCTTAGACAGGCTGCCGAGCGCCTGCCGTAGCCGCTCCTGCTCGGCGACGGCCCCGGCCGGGTCGGGTACCTGGCGATCGGTGCGCTGCTGCTGGCCGAGCCGCGCGGTCACCCGCTGCGCCCGGTTCCTTGACCGCTCGGCGTTGGCCAGCGCGAGCCTGGCGACGCCGAACAGCCATGGCGCCTGCTGGCCCTGGCCGGCGGGCACCGCCTCGCGCCTTCGCCAGGCCACCAGGAACGTCTCGGAGACGACGTCATGCGCGGTTTCCTGGTCGGTCCGGCGCAGCGCGTAGCGCAGGACCGCCGCATAGTGCGCCCGGTACAAGTCGCTGAACCACTCGCCGTGATCCACCGGCCGGCCTCTCGTCGTCGTGCTGGACCCGCTGTTCAGTCGCTGAACACACTGCTATGTCCGGCACTGGCCAGTCGATTACCCGCCGGGCCTGATTTTCCCGGCCGCCCTGGCGGCAATCCGAGACGGCGAAGGCCCGGCCGGGGAAGCTCTCCCCGGCCGGGCCCTTGCCTGCGGTGGCGGCAGTCGCGCCGCCAGCCTCGTTCCTCCTGGTGTTCCTGGTTTATCCGACCGGCATTGGCTGGACGCCGGCCAGGTCCTCCCTGGTCACCCGGACCATCAGCACCGAGATGATCAGCGCGAGCAGTGAGATCCCCGCCGAGACCAGGAAGCCGCGGGAGAAGCCCACGGTCAGCGCGTGGTCGAAGGCGGCGGCCTTCGCCGCAGCGGTGTGCACCGAGGCGGCTGAGCTGCGCACGTTGTCCGCCACCGCCGTCCACGCCACCGTGCCCAGGATCGCCAGGCCGAGAGCGCCGCCCACCTGCTGACCGGTGTTCAGCAGGCTGGACGCCAGGCCTGCGTCCCGGTCGGGCACCTTGGACAGCGCGACCAGCGTCACTGGCATGAACACCAGGCCCAGGCCGGCGGCGGTCACCAGGATCGGACCTAGCAGACCGCCGGCGTAGGTGCTGTGCTCGTTGATCCGCGACAGCCAGAACATGCCGACGGTACCGATCGCCGAGCCGGTGATCAGCAGCGGCCGGGCGCCGAGCCTCGGCACCAGCTGGCTGCTGATTCCCGCCATGGCCATGATCACCGCGACCATCGGCAGGTATGCAACACCGGTCTTCAGCGCGCTGTAGTGCCAGACAGTCTGCAGCAGCAGCGTCAGGAAGAAGAACATCCCGAACATCGCCGTGCCGACGCAGAGCATGACCAGGTAAGCCCCGGACCTGTTCCGGTTGCGCAGGATCCGTAGCGGCATCAGCGCGTGCTTACTGCGCGACTCGATCAGCACGAACGTGCCCAGCAGCACGACGGCCGTGGCCAGCGAGACGATCACCTTGGTGTCGCCCCAGTGCGAGACGCCGTTGGAAGTCGTCGCCGCGCTGGAGAGGCCGTAGACCAGGGCGGCGAGGCCGATGGTGCCGGTGATCGCGCCGGGCAGGTCAAACCGGCTGCGCAGCCGCTCGGATGTACCGAGCACCCTGGGCGCGATCAGCGCGACGATGATGCCGATCGGGACGTTGACGAACAGCACCCACCGCCACGACAGGTACGTCGTCAGCAGACCGCCGGCCAGCAGGCCGACAGCAG
Organism: Streptosporangiaceae bacterium; assembly: GCA_036495525.1. Lineage (GTDB taxonomy): Bacteria > Actinomycetota > Actinomycetes > Streptosporangiales > Streptosporangiaceae > DASXMR01. The sequence goes on from DASXMR010000021.1 coordinate 3,920, forward strand.
CACCGCCGATGCTCATGGCCGCGTACACGCCCATCGCCCGGTTACGCGGCGGACCCTCAGGAAACGTGGTGGTGACCAGCGACAGCGCCGCGGGCGCGACGACCGCCCCGCCGATGCCCTGGACGGCCCTGGCCGCCAGCAGCCACCCCTGCGTGGTCGCGAACCCGCCGAGCAGCGAGGCCAGCGAGAACAGGATCAGCCCGGCGATGAACACCCGGCGGCGGCCAAGGATGTCACCAGCCCGGCCGCCGAGCAGCAGGAAGCCGCCGAAGGTCAGTGCGTAAGCATTAACGACCCACTCAAGCCCGGTGCCGGAGAAGCCGAGCGCCTTCTGGATGTCGGGCAGCGCAACGTTCACGATCGTCGCGTCAAGCACGACCATGAGCTGGGCTGTCGCGATCACCAGCAGCGCCAGGCCGAGCCGCCCCCCGGCGGCCTGGCCGGTTCGGGAACCGGCCGGCGCGTCAACGACGGCCGTGCCTCCTGGTGCTATGCCACGTCCGCTGGCGGACGAATTGGCAGACATTAAGGAACTCACCTCACAGCGTTGGTTTCCTCGGCGTTGGTTGCCGGCATGGCACCGGCGTGCTCCCCCTGTTCCGGCTGCCGGGCCGTACCCGGTTCGGGCCGGCGACCGGCTGCAGGCCGCACTCATCCACCACAGGGCCCCCTCCGGCCCAGCGCTGGGGTATTGCGCTCCTGGCCTGGGCGTGGCCGGCGCGGCGCTAGCTAGTCCGCGCTGCGGCAGCGCTCAGCGTTTCTTCCACCTCCCCCGCGGCTGGCCGGGGAGATGGCCCGGCGGCATCCGCGCTGACCGGGGGGTCAGCCGCGGCCGCCGCGTCTTCCGCGATGAGCATCTTGCGGACGAGCATCACCAGTTGCGCACGCTCGTCCTCGGTGAGCCGGCGCCACGGCATCCGCGCCGCCAGCTCGGCTTCGATCTGGTGCTTGAGCTCCAGGCCATCGCCAGTGAGCACGAGGTTGCGGACACGCCGGTCGCCAGGTTGCGGTTCGCGCCTGGCGAGCCCCCGCTTTTCCAGCATGTCCGCCACGACGGTGACGAACGAGGGATCGCAGTGCATCAGGTGCCCGAGATCCTTCATCGCCATCGGGCGCTCCAGCAGGTGCAGCGCCTTGATGAAGGGGGTCGGCACGCACATCCGCTGGGCTGTGGTCTCCACCAGCCCGATCATGCGCCGCAGCAGCTGGGAGACGCAGTCAAGGATCTCCGCGTCGAGCTGCTCGCTGCGTGAGCGATCTGACACGCCCCCGCCCCCGTTCCGTTCGTCTCAGCAGGCCGCCCGGCCTGATCACGCTGGCCGGTCCCCGGGCCGGCCTGGCGCTTCCTGACCTGTCCCAGGCTATGAACAGCTGCTTGAGCCTGTCAATCTCTTATCTGCCCGGTATTTTACTAACTCAAGTATAGCTGGCATCCCGCTACCTAAGACACCGGGATCACGCTGGCTGTGACACAGGCCACGGTGCAGATATTCCGGCGGACGCCTGTTGCGACGCGGCCAGGCCGGGTGCTAGCCCGCACTAGCTGCCGGGTGCCAGCTGAACGGCCGGCGGCCCTTAGAACAAGTTGGCAAGCACGAGCAGCAGCACGATGATCAGGGCAATGCTGATGATGCCGCTGCGCAGCCTGGTCTGCCGGTAGCCGGGCAGGCGGCCTTTCGTCGTCTTCACATCGCCATGCGCGGCGTGCGCCCTGTTGGCGTGCCAGCCGAGCAGGCAGCCGAGGGCGAGGAAGACGATCACCAGGCCGCTTGCGGCCACGCTCATCATGCCCCCGAGATGTATGCCCCAGGCCGATGATGACGCACTCGCTGCGCAGGATCCAAAGGAAACGCCGCTGCGCCTGCCTGGCAGGATTGGCCTGCAGCGACCAAACCGTACCGATCGGTGAGGAGATAGCACGCATGACCGAAGCGCTGATCGCCGAGACCATCAGCATGAGCGGGCACGGCGGTGACCAGGTCGAGGCCTACCTCGCCCGGCCGCTCGGCACCGGCCAGTTCGGCGGCGTGGTGGTCATCCACCACATGCCCGGCTATGACACGTCGACCAAGGAGATCACTCGGAAGTTCGCCGCGCACGGGTATGCCGCGATCATGCCGAACCTGTACTACCGGGACGCGCCGGGAGCCAGCCCGGACGACGCGGCGGCGGCGGCCAGGGCTAAGGGCGGCGTCCCTGACGAGCGGCTGGTGGGCGACGTGGACGGCGCAGCCTCGCACCTGCGCGGGCTCGACGGGGCCAACGGCAAGGTCGGCGTCATCGGCTACTGCTCCGGCGGCCGCCAGTCGTTCCTCGCGGCCTGCAGCCTGCCGCTCGACGCGGCGGTCGACTGCTACGGCGCCTGCATCGTCAGTGAGCCGCCCGAGGGCATGCCGATCCGGTTGAAGCCCATTGTCGGGCTGGCCGGGCAGCTCTCGTGCCCGCTGCTTGGCCTGTTCGGCGCGGAGGACAAGTACCCGACCCCCGACGAGACCGCGCAGCTTTCCCAGGCCCTCGACGCCGCTGGCAAGCAGCACGACTTTCACACCTACGATGGCGCCGGGCACGCCTTCTTCTCCGTCGACCGGCCGGCCTACCGGGTGGAAGCCGCGAACGACGGCTGGGACAAGATCTGGGACTTCTTCGGCCGCTACCTGGCCAGCTGAAAGGACATCACTATGTGCACGTACCTGACTGAGAAGATCGAGATCAACGGCAGCGGCAAGGGCAGCACGGGCTGGTTCGGGCTGAGCGGCGCCTGCGTGTACTTCGACCACCCGGTCCATGCCATGGCCGAGCACACCCTCAACATCGACTTCGTGAACCCGGACAAGGGTCCCTCGGCGCGGGTAGCGGTGGAGCTCACGGCTGAGTCAGCGCGGGCGCTGGCCCGCGCGATCGAGACCACGCTCGCCTCAGCGCCGCCCGCCCTGGTCGCCTGACCCGCCTGGTCCTGACCCGCCTGGTCGCCTGACCCGGCCTGGCTGCTGATCCGGCCTGGGTTGCTAACCGGCCGGGCTGACCTTGATCTGGCCAGCCTGACCACTGGTCGCTTCCTGGTCTCTGATCGCGCCGGCCTGGTCCATTGCCGAGTCGGTCAACCGCGGTGCGCATGGCCACGGTGCGCTGGCTCTGGTGCATCGGCCGCTGGTGCGGCTGGCTGGGATGGCTGTCCTGGCATTCCGCAGTGCTGGGGCCGTTCCGCGGCCGTGCATGGCCTGCCGCGGTGCTGTGCGCGGCCGTTCGGTAGCCGCGTGCAAGGCCGTTCCCTGGCCGACGGAAGCCATTGTGCTGTTTGGCCGCGCGCGCCAATTGTCGGCACTCCGTGCCAGGATCAAGTCATGACCGCGGGTCGGCGGGAGGCGCATCTGTGAAGTTCAGGGTCGAGCGCGAGGCATGGGGCGAGGCGGTCGCGTGGGCGGCGCGGGCGCTGCCCACCCGCCCGGTAGTTCCCGTGCTCTCCGGGCTGCTGCTGCGGGCAGGGGATGACGGGCTCACCGTGTCCTGCTTCGACTATGAGGTGTCCGCCCGGATCGTGGTGGCGGCCGAGGTGGCCGAGCCAGGCTCGGCCCTGGTACCTGGCCGGCTGCTTGCCGAGATCACCCGCAGCCTGCCCGGTCAGCCGGTCGAGCTCAGCTTCGGCGGTGACGCCGACATGGTCAGCCTGAGCTGCGGCGGCGCCGAGTTCTCGGTGGTGTCGCTGCCGATGCAGGATTATCCGGCGCTGCCGGAGCCACCCGAGCCTGCCGGGACGGTGGACGGGGGAACGCTGGCAGCGGCGGCCCTGCAGGTGGTGCCCTCCGCCAGCCGCGACGACACGCTGCCCATGCTGACCGCGGTCTGCCTGGAGATTGATGGCCAGCTGATGACACTGGCCGCCACCGACCGGTACCGGCTGGCTGTCCGGGACCTGGCCTGGGAGCCGGTTCAGCCGGGGGTCCGGGCCGCCGCGCTGGTTCCGGCCAGGACACTCGCCGACGTAGCGCGGACGATGACCGCCGGAGTGCCGGTGACGGTGGCGTTCGGCGCGGGCGACGCCGGCCAAGCAGACGGCAACCACGACGCGGCGCCGCGTCCGGCCGAGGGCATGATCAGTTTCGAGGGCGGCGGCCGGCGGCTGACCGCCCGGCTGATCGGGGGCGAGTTCATCAGGTACCGGTCTCGGTTCCCCGCCGATTTCAGCTCCGTGGCTGACCTGCCGGCCACGTCGTTCATCGAGGCCGTCCGCCGGGTCGCGCTCGTTGCCGACCGGGCCAGCCCGGTCCGGCTGTCCTTCGGCGGCGGCCAGGTCACCGTCGAGGCGGCTACGGACGGCCGGGCCCGCGCGGTCGAGTCCGTGCCGGCCGACTTCAGCGGCGACGAGCGCGTCATCGCCTTCAATCCGCACTACCTGCTCGACGGGCTCACCGCCGCCGCGCTGCCGGCGGCTGCGTCGTCGCCAGCATCAGCTGGATCGGGCGGCGAGACCGGCGACAGCGGCGCCGGCGCCGCCGGGTCCGCTGATGGTCACCGTTCGGCTGGTGCGCCAGATGGCGCGACGTCGGCGGCGCAAGCCAGGGTCAGGCTGCAGTTCAACAGCCAGGCCAAGCCAGCCCTGATCACCAGCACCCGCGAGGACGGTGCCCGCGTGGACGGCGCCCGCGTGGACGGCGCCCGCGGCGACAGCGATCCGGAGCAGAAGGGGTTGCGGTACCTGGTCGTGCCGTTGCGGGTCCCGGCCGGGAACTAGCCGGGCGAGGCTGGCCAGGCCACACGGCTCCGCGGTACTGCCACGCTGACCTGCCGGGCTGTCGCTCGGCTTGGGGTCGGCCGGGGCGCGGCAGACCGCTCAGTCGCCGGCTGCCAGCAAACGCGAGCCGCCTGTGAGCTAGCCGATGCCGGCAGCTAGCTCCTGATACGGCGGGACGAGCTGCCCCCACCTCTCTTCGGTGTCCCCGCGGTCATGCCCCGCGAGATGATCGCCAAGGCATTCGGCGTGGATCTGCCACCCGGCACCGTAGAAGGCGATCATGTCCAGCGGCATGCCCTGAACCTCGAGGACCAGGCGGGTCCTGCCGTCGGCGGTCAGGGTGGCCTCAATGGTCTCGTCGAAAGGCTCGGGGCCGCTGCCGCTCCGCCAGGATTCGTCTGACTCCCTGACCGTCACCTGCAGCCGGTGTCCCGGCTCACACGCATCCACCCGCCCGGTGCCGTCCCAGCCATCGGACTCGATGTGCAGGTGAAGCTCTCCGCCGAGGCGAAGGTCACCCTCGACCTGGCCATACCAGCTGGCCAGGCGGCCCGGCTCGGTCAGCGCCGACCACAAGTCGCCGACGTCGGTGTCATAGCGCTCTTCGATGCGCACGACGCCCTTGCCGTCGGCTGCCCGCAGGCTGCCGAGGATGCGGCCGCTGTCGCGTGCGTTGCCAGTCATCGGGTGCTCCCTCGCTCGCGCTTCGCTCGCCACTTTGGTTATGCGAGTCATCCGGCAGCTACTCGCCGACAAGGCCAGGTGCTGGCCCGGCGGTTCATGGCCGTAGCGAGCGGAGTTGGTCGGAGAGTGCCGCCACGACGGCGTCGGCGGCGAACGTCGACCAGCCCCGCTGCCCGCCGATGCCTTGATACCCAGGAGAAGCAGTCACACCGGTCAAGCGAGAAGAGCGGCCCGGAGTCCACGCCCGGCTGCGGCCGCAGGTGCCTTGGGTGCGGCAACCATGATCCGGTAAGAAAAAGTGAGCTGGAGCAGCAGAAATCCTTCGAGATCATGGCGGGGCCGAGCAGCTGCCCACAGCTGACGTCGGTCTGGGCCAGTTGTCCAGACGCCGAGTCGCGCTGACCCGGCGTGCGATAAGCGGCTAGCGGTGGCCGCGGAAGATCCGGCGCAGCAGGCCGCGGACGATGGTGAAGATCGCTACCAGGATCCCGAGCTTGCCGGGCCACGGGAAGCGCGCGCCCAGCTCCGGCAGGATGACGACGACCAGCAGGAACCACGACGCCAGGATCGCGATCAGCGTGGGCAGCACGGTATGCCGCTGACGGCTGCCGTGCTGGTGATATCCGTGCCCCGACTGCCCGTCGTGCCAGCCGAGGTCGTGCGCTCGGGCCGGACGGGCGGGCGTTGCTGCCAGCGCCGCCTGCCGGTCGTGCTGCGGCAGATCCCGGGTCAGCTGGCTGAGCTGGCGATGCGTGGTGGCCGCGAAGGCCGCATCCAGGCGCTGGTTGAACTCCTCGAGGTT
>DASXMR010000022.1:0-2107 GCA_036495525.1 Streptosporangiaceae bacterium
AGGTCCCCACCACCATGCGCCAGCGCCTGTCAGGGACCAGCAAAAAAGGCGACAACCTCATCTACGGCCTGCGCTACGCCCGCGTCATCGCCCGCACCTGGTGGCGCGAATCCCGCGCCGCCCGCCACAACCCCCGCCAGCCGCCGGGCCCGGCCGGTAAGGCCGCCGAAGGGCCGGTGTCCGCGCCAGCCACTGACGGCAAGCAGAGCTCACCGGGCTGAGCTGGCCACAGCCCGGCCCTCCGCGGTCGCGGGCAGCCGGCCTGGCCCGCACAGCGGACAAGCCGACAGCAGCGCACGCCGCGAGCCTGGCTATCCTTGGCGCTGCCGGCGCTGGCGCATCGCCCGCGGCCGCACGGGGCTCTACCAGCCGCACGGGCACCAGAAGAGGTTGCACAGTGAGAATCACCAGGGACAGCATCCTCTGGCCTGCGGCGGCGGCGGTGCTGTTTACCCTTGCCGTGCTGCTGTTCACGCCGCTGCGGCTCAGCCTCCTGTGGGACGAGGCGGTCTACGCCAGCCAGATCGCCCAGCACTCGCCCAAGCTGCTGTGGTCAGCCGAGCGCTACCGGGGCATGCCGCTGCTGGTCGCGCCCGTGACCCTGGTCACCGGCTCGGTGCTCGTGCTGCGGGTCTACCTGACGGTGCTCGGCGGCGTCGCGCTGTTCCTCGCGCTGCTGGCCTGGCGCGGACTGCGGCCAGGCTGGGTGCTCGGCCTGGCCGGGCTGATCTTCGGCGGCCTCTGGGCAGCCGAGACCTGGGCCTCTGAGCTCTACCCGAACATGTGGGTGGCGCTGGCCGCGCTAGCCGCCGTGGGCCTGTTCCTGCAGGCTGCGCGCGACACGCCGCGGCGCAAGTGGATTCTGGTCGCGCTGGCCGCGACCGTCGCGTTCGCCGCGCTGATGCGGCTGCCCGACACGGCACTGGTATGCGTGCCGCTGGTCATCGGCGCGCTCGCGGTGCGGCAGTGGCGGTCGCTGGCGACGCTGGCCGCGCTTTTGACCGGGCTGGTGATCGGCGCCGGCGACTGGCTCATCGAGTCCTACCGGTACTTCGACGGTCCCATCGCCCGGCTGCAGCAAACTAGCCACGACAGCGGCGGCAGCCATTTCAGTCCGCTGCTCAGCCTGCGCATCCTCAGCGGCGGCCGGGCCAGCTCGTCGTCGATCTTTCCCGGCATCTCCAGCTACAGCCATCCGGTGCTGCTGCTGTGGTGGGCGGCCTTCCTGGCACTCGCGATCATCGGTGTGATCGCCTCGCGGCGGCAGGCTGGCTGGCCGGCTGCCCTGCTGCCGGTGATCTGCGCGGTGCTGATCTACGGCCTTTACACCTTCCCGGTCCGTGACAACCCGCGGTACCTGCTGACCGCGTGGGCGCTGCTGGCCATACCGGTGGCGGACGGCGCAGCGTGGCTGATGACCGGGCTGCGCAGCTCGGAGCTGCGGCTGGCGGCCGGAACTCTAGTTGCCGCCTTCCTCGCCATCGAGCTGGTGACCCAGCACGCGATCCTTAACGGCGAGGTCAAGCAGACCAAGGCCACTTCCAGGATCACGGTCCGGGCGTCACGGGCGCTGGACACGATGGGGGTCCGAGCGCCCTGCTTGATCACCACACCGGGCCGCCCGGCTTTCGCGCCGTCCTCCGAGCCGACCGCCTTCCGGCTGAACTGCGCGTACAAGTACAACCTCAAGGGACTGCCCTCGGCGAAGGGCATGCGGGTGGTGCTGTTCACCACCGGCTTGCGCCGGCTGCCCAGGTACGCGCGGACCTGGACGCCTCACCGGCTGCCGGTGAGCGGTAATGTGGTCGCCTACATCCAGCCCTAGCTGCCCGCCAGGCCGGCCAACACGGGCGCGGCAGCAGCCCGGTCGGGCCTGACTCCGGAGAGAGACCTACTGCTCATGCCCAGCCGACAGCAGCCAGCAGCCGAGGCCTATCAGGCTCTGCACGAGGCATCCGACACCGCCCAGGTGACGGCTGCGGCGCGGGCGGTGTTTGAGGCGAGTTACCCGGATGTGAAGCTGGCCCGGCTGGTGATCGTGATCGCGGCGTTCAACGAGGCCGACAACATCGGCGCGGTGCTGGATGAGATCCCCGCGCAGATCGCC
>DASXMR010000023.1:0-259393 GCA_036495525.1 Streptosporangiaceae bacterium
TCCACGCCGAGGCGCCGCGCCGACGCGCCGCTGTGCCTGATGGAGCTGGCCTGGGCATGCAGCTCGGGCCAGCCCAGGAGGCTACGAGGAGTCCTAGACATGTGTCTGGCCAGCTCTTCCGATCCCCGACGGATCGAATCAGCCGGGCTGGCATAGGTTTGCTACCACTGGTAGCATGATTCCATGAGCGCCGAGCCGGTCCAGGATCAAGAGTGGGCTGACCTTGTGCAGGAGGCGCAACAGCTTCTCCGTGCGCTTGACGCCCATGAGCCAGCTGGACTCGACAAGCTCCTCAAGGCACGCTCATTTCAGGAGGAGGGGGAGGACACCAGGCGTGCCGTTGAGGCCCTGGCTTTGCTTCAGGTCGCCGACCAACGTCCAGTAAGCGCCCTGCTTCACTGGCTGAGCTCCCCCCACCACGGCGGGCAGGCTCTTGCGCCGGACATCGTCGTCGGCAACATTGCCATGGAAGTCAAGCATGCTGGCGCAGCCCGCAAAGTCAGCGTGTCAATGCCAGAAGACCTCACGGCGGCCGTCCAGAGGCGCGTTGGGCGTGGGAAGTTCAGCCAGTATGTGACCGAGGCCGTCACCCGACAACTGGAGCTCGATCTGCTCGCTGAACTGTCAGAATTGCTTGCCTCAGAGCACGGCCTGGTTCCCGAGGAGGATCTGGCAGCGGCCCGAGCCGCTTGGCCGGACGAGCAGTTATGGGCGGGACCCTAGTCCTCGATAGTGAAGGCTTGTCCAAGCTCGCTGCTGGTGACAGCCGTGCACGTGCCCACCTCGAGACCGCCACCGATCGGCGTGCCCGAGTCGCCGTAAGTGCGATCACCTTGACCGACGTGCTCAGGGGTGGTCCGCGTGATGCGGCCGTGCATCGAGTGCTATCCAGAATTACGGTCGTGCCGGTCAGTCCCGAGATCGCGCGCCGGGCTGGTGAACTGCTCGGGGCGACCGGCTTGTCGGGTCATCGCTGTGCCATTGATGCTGTCGTGGCTGCGACGGCACTCGGACTGGAACGCCCGGTGGCCTTGCTGACCCGCGACCTGGACGACTTGAGCAGGCTGGTCGAAGAACCAGAGCGGCCGAAGGCGCAGCGGATCGCCGTCATCCGCGTCTGATGTCGGCAAGCCTCGCCCGGCCGCATGGCAGATCGGCGCTCGGCTCGCATGGGACCGCAACCGCTGCACTGCCAAGCACGTACTCGGGAGAACAAGGCAATGACCGCATCGACGCCCGCACCCTCAACCCTGGTCCGCCCATTCACCGTCGCGATCTCTGACGCCGAGGTCGAGGACCTAAAGCAGCGACTGGACAGAACTCGATGGCCGAATCCGGAGACCGTTTCCCGACTGGTCGCAAGCGGCGGTGTGGACCCGAGGTTGCCGACCGACCCCGCCGTGATGAACGCCAGTGTCACCCAGGTGATCGACTTCCCGGCCGCCGGGCGCGCGGTCCGGGGGGCTACCAGCAGCCGGCCGCGAACCGGGGCGTTACTCGTGGCCAGCGTTTGCCGCGCTTGCTGGCGCCGTCGTTCCCACATGGATTATCGACGGTCAAGGGGAGGGGAATCGGCTGTACAGCACGCCGGGTCGGCTGCTGCGCGCCGCTGCGCTTGCTGTACCACGGCGTCTCCCAGATGCCACAGGTGAGGCGCGTGAACTGGCAGAAGGCAAGCGGGGCGACCGCCGGCCGGTCACGACGGCTCGTGCAGCAGCTGGAACTGCTCGAGCAGCGGTCCCATGTGCTGACCCATCTCTACCTGGGTGAGCAGGATGCCGACTGTGCCGTCCTGGTCGACGAAGAAGTCGGTGCCGAGTCCGCCGGACCAGCCGATGCGGCCGCGCTGCGGTCCCGCTGTCTGCACGGCCACGCCAAATCCCCATCCCGTGCCGTCCCAGAACCCGGGAAAGAAGAAGCTGTCCGCGGTCTTGCAGGCCGCCGGCACCTGGTCGCTGACCATCTGCCGCAGGTGGTCAGGTGAGATCACCGGCTGGCCGTTGACTTGCCCGCCCTCGGCAAGCACCCGGGCGAAGCGGTGATAGTCCGCTGCGGTGGAGACGAGCTCACCGTGGCTGACATCGAACGGCGGCGGCCCTGCGTAGAAGCCGCCACCGGCAGGCTCGATCTCCACGAGTCCCTCGTCACCGTGCCGGTAAGCCGCCGGCAGCCGGTCCAGCTTGCCCTCCGCCACCCACAGCGCCGTGTCGGTCATTCCGAGCGGCCCGAAAAGGTCCTCAGCCAGATGCTGACCGAGCGGGCGGCCCGTGACCCGCGAGATGAGAATGCCGAGCACGCTAAACGAATGGTGATAACGCCATCCTTCGCCTGGCTGGAACGCGAGCGGAAGGTCCGCCAGGCGACGCAGCCACTCGTCGGCGCCCATCGCCGGTGGCTCCGGGCCGGCCTCGGTGCCGTTCGCGGCCATCGCCTGCTGCAGCGGCGAAGGCTGGATCGCCATGCCGTACCCGGAGGTATTGGTCAGCAGGTGGCGAAGCGTGATGGCCCGGCGAGCCGGCCCGGTGTCGTCAAGCTCGGCTGCCGGATCTCGCAGTACCTGACGGTTAGCCAGCTCTGGCAGCCAGTCCACCAGACTCTGGTCGAGCTCGAGACGCCCTGCCTCTACCAGTCGCAGCGCGGCGACCGACGTAATCGCCTTGGTCATCGACTGGATCCGCATGATCGCGTCCTGGCCCATGGCACCGCCACCGATCAACGCCACGCCCGCGGTGACCACCTCGACGTTCCCGGCACCCAAGAGCGCGACCCCGCCGGGAATTGTGCCGGTGTCAACGTGACGAGTCAGCAGCTCACGCAAGGCTTGGCTCACCTCGGCGATCGTGCCACCCTCGACCGCGGGGATCAAGCCAGCAGGGATCAAGCCAGCGCCCTGTCGTCACGATCGATCCTGGCCGGTGAACGCCCCCGAGCGGCAAGGACGATCGGGCCGCGGTCAGGTGCGAGCGGGGGCCAGGTTGCGGTGCAGGAATCCGGCGGTCGCCTGCGCGGCCTGGGTCACGTAGGGCTCGCGATCATAGAGGTCAATGTGCTGGCTGGCGTCGAGCCAGAGTATTTCCTTGTCGCCTTGCTTGCGCTCGTAGAGAGCCCGTGCCAGCTCCGGCGAGCAGTATGCGTCAGTCTCGCCGTGGACGATCAGCAGCGGGGTGTCGGCCAGGAGGTCGGCCGCGCCCAGCGCGTCGAAGGTCATCAGCGAGTGGAGAGATCCTCTGGTGACCCGGTTGCGCCAGTGCGGCGAGAAGGAGCGGGCGGCGCTGCCGTAGTACGCGTACGGCTCCTCGCCGCTCATCGCCGCCTCGCCGCTGTCGGGAGCCACGGCCGGCATGTATTCGTCGTAGCGGCTCAGCGCTGCGCCGAGCGCCGACCGGTACGGGCCAGCCCCCATAGCCTGGACCATCATCGCGGGACTGTTGTAACCGCCAGCGACACCGGCCGCCGCCTTGATGCGCGGGTCGGCCGCCGCGGCGCGCACCGCGTAGCCGCCGCCGAGGCATACGCCGACGATGCCGATCCTGGCCGCGTCGACCTCTGCGCGGCCGGCCAGGGCCGTCACCGCGGCCCTCAGGTCGGCCAGCTTCCCCTGGCTGTCCTCGTGCCCTGGCCGGCCGCCGCTTTCACCGAATCCGCGGTGGTCAAAGGCGAGCGTCGCAAATCCGGCAGCCGTCAGCAGCCTGGCGTAGGTTCCCACGACCTGTTCCTTGACACCGGTGAACGGTCCGGTGAGCACGACCCCCGGCTGCGCAGGTCCTGCATCCGCCGCCCGGAACTGGCCGGCTAGCACCACGTCTTCGCTGCCGAAGGTGAGCCGCTCGGTCGTGACCTTAAGCTCAGTCATGACGTGCAGCTTAGGAAAATGAAGCTCACCCGGCCAGAAGGCACTTCCAAGTGCCCTCCAGACGGGAGAACACCGTGGCCCTCGTGATACCCGACGTCCTGGAAGAGAGCTGCGCCACCAGGCAGGCGCTGGAGCGGCTGGCTGCGAAATGGCGTGTCCTGCTCGTCTACGCGCTGCTCGCCGGACCTCAGCGGCACACCGAGCTGCGCCGCCGGCTACCCGGAATCAGCCAGAAAGTCCTGACCGAGACGTTGCGTGGCATGGAAGGCGACGGGCTTGTCGAGCGGCGCGTGCTGAAGGACACCGCCCCGCAGCATGTGGAATACGCCCTGACCGCCCTCGGCAAGACGTTGCGTGAGCCACTGTCGGCCATCTGCGCCTGGGCGATGGAACACGGCTAGAGCTCCCGGACGCCGCCGGCTTCCCCTGCCGGCTGGTTATCCGCCGACGCGAGCTACCTTCCCGCCGGCCCGGATCGACTTCGGAATCTCGGCTACCGAGTCGACGAGCTGGAGCAGGGCCTCGACTTCGGCCGCCGGCGCCGTGGTATCGACCTCGACCGCGTAGCTAATGCCGGCCGACTGCCAGGTCTCGGTGCTGAACGCGCCGGAAGCGGTCACCCGCACCCCGCGGACGACAGGCCCCCGGCTGGCCGCCTCTCGGTAGACGTCGTTGAGCACGCAGCCGGCCGCCGCCAGGTGCAGCAGGTGAGCCCCGGTAAAGGCCGCCTCGACCGTGACCCCCTCAGGAGTCCACTGATGGGGAAACCTCACGGCATCGGCCGCCGTACTGCGCAGCGTGCCCGCGGCAACGACAACCTCGAAATCGCCCATGGGGTGATCGTGGCACACCGGGCCGCCACTCCCGTCCTGGCCGACGAGACTGTCAGAGCGCGGGGCCATCATGGTCGGGTTGCCTAGGCTGGCGGTGCTCGCTCATGCGGTACGGAATCCATCTCGCGATCATCGGTCAGTGGGCGGAGCCCGGACTGGTCGTAGAGGCCGCGAGCGCGGCCGAGGCCGCGGGCTGGGATGCGCTGCTCGTCTGGGATCACCTGTCGTTTGTCTGGGGCGTCCCAGCGGCCGATCCGTGGGTCGTCCTGGCCGCCGTGGCTCAGGCGACGGAGCGAGTGCGCCTCGGCACGGCGGTCACGCCGCTGCCACGCCGGCGCCCGGTAATGGTCGCCGGGGCGGTCACGGCGCTCGACCGGCTCAGTGGTGGCCGGGTCATCTTCGGGGCAGGCGCTGGCGGCGTGCCGTCGGAGTTCACCGCCTTCGGTGAGTCAGGCAAGGCAAGTGACCGCGCGGCCATGCTGGACGAGGGACTGGGCGTGGTCACCGCGCTCTGGTCGGGCCAGCCGGTCACGCACGCGGGCAGGTTTTACCGGGTGGACGGGGTTACCCTCGCGCCCGTCCCGGTGCAGCGCCCGCGGGTACCGGTGTGGATCGGCGGCGGGAGCGCCGGAGCACACCGGCGGGCGGCCCGGTGGGATGGCTGGGTCACCGGCTGTGACGACGAGCAGGGCGCCATGGTCGTGCCGGCCGCCAGCATCGCTGCCGACGCCGCGGCAATCGCCGAACTGCGGCCAGCGCCAGGCCACTTCGATATAGCTGTCACCGGGACCTCGGCTGGGCCAGGCGATTCGGTGCCGTCGGCCTATGCACGGGCCGGGGCGACCTGGTGGCTGGAGCACATCCACGAGCGGCGCGGCTCACGCGCGAGCATGCTGGCGCGCATCAGCGCCGGACCACCCGGCTAAGGACTCCCGTTATTTGCGGACGAGCATGACTTCGGTGTCGCCTGGCCAATCCCAGAAAACCCCTTCGGGGGATCGCTCGCTCAGCAGTTCTCGCACCTCGCGAGCGAATTCTTCGACGCGGTCGCCGAAGAGGTGCGGGGCGGCAAAGGACATGGAGAAGTAGTTGGACAATACGCCCTCGATATTCTGTACCCGGTTAGGGACGCCGGCGGCGAAGAGCACCCGTGGCGCGCCGAACCGGGTGCTGGCGAGGGCGTCCTCGAGGCTGAGGGCCTGAGCCGGCGCGGTGCTCTGGCCCGCTCGCCTCGTCGATCCGAGGTATTTCCGCACCAGCTCCCGGATCTCCTCTTGCGGAATCCGCGGTGGCCCGGGGCTCGGCGGGACGGCCCGGCCCTCCGCATTGTGCCCGACAATAACCAGAGCGCCGCCCGGCTCCACCATGTCGTACACCGCCTCGGCCACCCGAACCTCGTCAGTCCAGTAGAACGACTGGCCGAACGTGACCAGTCGGTACGGCCCTGGCGCTACTGCGGGAAGCTCCTCGGCCGGGGCCTGTACCCAGGTGATGTTCGCGATGCCCCGCTCTTCGGCGGCCCGGCGGCCCTCAGCAATCATCGCCGGATCGGGGTCAAGGCCGACCGTGTCCTCGAACAGGCGGGCCAGTCGTACCGTGAGGATGCCGGGACCGCAGCCGACGTCCAGCAGCCGTCCGCTGCCGTCCAGGCCGAGTTCCTCGGTGAGGAGAGCCTCGAGCCCGGGCGAGTAGGGCGGCCTCCCGTCCCGGTAGTGAATAGCCGCGCCCTCATAGAACGAAGGGTCGTATCGCACCGCAGAACGCTAAGTCCTCAGCGCACCGGCAGCAACTGCTCAGGCTGGCCCGCCTTCGCTGGCGCCCGGCTGGGGCCGGGCGCGCCGCCCGGATCAGCCGCCCTACTATGTGGCGATGTCCGGAGCCGAGCAGCCGCAGGTCCGTCTTCTTTATGACAGCTCCCGCCGCCATTTCAGCGCGCCAGGGCAGCCACGGCCGGTGCGCATCTACCTGAGGGAGCCGGCCAAGCCGATTGCCGTGCCAGTTCCGCTTGTCGTCGTCTCGCACGGCACGGGTGGCTCCGGTAGCGCGATGGACTGGCTGGCGCTGCCGCTGGCCAGGGCCGGAATGCGGGTTGCCTGCATCGATCACCACGGCAACAACTTCGTCGACGGCTACGAACCCGAGGGCTTCACGTTCGGCTGGGAGCGGCCGCGTGATGTTTCCTTCGTCCTGGACATCCTCGGCGGGGAGCAGGCCATGGGTCCGGTCGGCGCGGCCGGCTTCTCGTTCGGCGGCTTCACCGCTGCCGCGCTGGCCGGTGCCCGTATCGACCCGGTCGCCCTGGCCGGCGTCTTCGCCGGAACCCTGCCGGTGCCGGAAATCCCGGAATACCCCGGCGTGCTGGCAGAGCTGCGCAAGAAGGTGCCGCCTGCCGAGCTGATGGAGGCCGCTGAACGGGCCGGGGATGACCTGTCCGACCCGCGTATCAGGGCCGTCTTCCAGGTCGCCCCCGGCTGGGGACCATTCGTGACCGCGGAGAGCCTGGCAGCCATCCGGGTCCCGGTCGAGATCCGCTGGGGCGAAGCGGACACGATTGTGCCGTACGCCGACATCGAGCCGTACCTGATGCACATCCCAGGGGTGAGCGGCCGCTCGGCCGGCCCGCGTGTCCGGCACGAGGACTACTTCGAGCCGGATGCCGACCCGGCTATCAGGGACCGGGCCGGCGCCGAGGCGGCAGCCTTCTTCGTGCGGCACCTCGCAGGCGGCCAGCCGGTGAATGCGCGCTGATCGCGAGTTGTCATGCCCGTCAGCCCGCTTTATCCGGCGACGCTCGCATCCGCGCCGCGCTCAGGCCGGATGGCTACCTCGCGTTCGAGACCAGGCGTCCGGAGGCCAGGCGTGGGAGGCATGGGCGGCTGATTGCGCCCCGGCGCGCCTCGAGGTCCCCGGCACCGGCTCGGTGCAGCGCTGTCGTGAGGTCACCGGCGTCAGCCTTCCGCTCGTGTCCTATCGCGATATCTACACATTCCTGGCCGATGGCGAGGTGGTGACGTCCGAGTCGACCCGCTGGTTCCGCGGTCGCGATGAGGTTGAGTCAGACCTGGCTGCCCGCGGCAACCGGGTGCTCGACATGAGGGAAGCCCCGGACCGGCCAGGCAGCGAACTGGTGTTCATCGCCCAGCGTCAGTGAGTACGAGCCTTCCTCGTTCTCGAACTTATATTTGATAAGCGTTGCTGAAATGGTAGTGTGCTGATAAGTAATAGCTACGTTGCCGGAGGCCGAGATGCCCGGAGGCCAGAATCGCAGGGCCGAGCCAGCTGACGGGGCTGGCCGGGAGCTGACGTCCAGGCAGCGCAGGATCGTCGAGGTCATCGACGACTGCCTGCAGCGCAACGGCTACTCACCCACGCTGCGGGAGATCGGGGACGCGGCCGGCCTGGCGAGCGCGTCGAGCGTCAAGCACCAGCTAGGCAGGCTGGAGCAGCTGGGGTACGTCAGCCGCGACGCACGACGGCCGCGCACCGCTGTGCTGCGTCCTGTCGCTGATCCGGCCGCGGAGCCGCGGCCGGCCCGGCGGCCTGCCCGCGCCAGGGAAGGCGATATCACCGACGTGCCCCTGGTCGGCAGGATCGCCGCCGGACCGCCGATCCTGGCTGATCAGGACGTCGAGGAGATCATCCCGCTGCCGCGCCAGCTGGTCGGCGGCGGCGAGCTCATCATGCTGAGGGTGGCCGGTGACTCGATGATCGACGCGGCGATCGCCGACGGTGACTGGGTGGTGGTCCGGAGAGAGTCGGACGTCGAGAACGGGGACATCGTCGCCGCGATGATCGAAAGCGACGTCTCAGCGGACGGCGAGACGACCGTCAAGACGTTCAAGAAGAGTGACGGGCACGTCTGGCTCATGCCGCATAATCCCGTCTACGCTCCGATCCCTGGTGACACGGCACAGATCGTCGGCAAGGTGGTCGCCGTGCTGCGCCGTGTCTGAGCCGGGTCCGGGAGCTGGCGGCTGCCGCACTCCAGATTGTCTCGATCACCTGGTCCCCGCCGCCTGCCGGATAGCCGCGCTGCTGATCCGCCATACCGCCTGACTTCCAGGCCGGTGATATCCGGGTGCGGAAAGCCAGCGAATTCAGTGGTGGTCGCGACGGTCCTGATTTCGCCAGGAGAGCGAGCAGCTGCCACGTCACCGCCACAAGGGCCGGCTGAGCGGCTGGCCTGATTCCGGAATTCAGCTGTCCAGGCCTTCTACCACCGCTCGCAGCACCCGCCACGACTTCTGGTCGTCGTCCGTGCTGCCGTGCGGCTGGCGGAACCTGGTCAGGTCCATGGCGATATCTGCGATGGACCACCGCAGCCGGTACATCTCCAGCATGGCCGGCTGCGGCTTGACCCCCGTCGCCTCGGCGTAGCGGTGCAGCCCCGAGCCATCGCCCAGGTCCAGGGTCCACAGGTCCCGCTCAGGCTGTGCCAGCAGCGCCATGTCCCAGTCGATCAGCAGCCAGCCGTCGGCGGTGCGCATCATGTTGCCCGGGTGCGGCTCGCCGTGCGTGACTACCGCGCGCTCAGGCTGGGCGCGCGCCTGCGCGGTCAGCTCGTCGTAGCGCGCGAGCAGCCGCCGGATCGCCGCGGCGTGCCCGGTGACCAGCGCGGCGGCCTGGCTGGCGTACGGTCCGCAGTCCGGCACCGGCGTGCCAGGCGCGATCGCCGCCTCGATCTGATCGCGCAGCGGGACCACGAAGCTGTCAGGCATCGCCAGGTCGCGAACCGATGGCGAGGCGCCGTGCACGGCGATGATCATCCCGAGCATGGCCTCGCGGCGAGGGCCGGGGAAGTCATCCCACTCGAAGCTCTCGCCGTGCACGAATGGATACAGCGCGACGGTGAATTGCTCGCTGGTCCTGGCCAGCGGGGCGCCGTCGGCCGCGGCTACCGGCGCGAGCACGAATGAGCAGCCCTGCGCACGCAGTGCGCTCGCGACGGCCAGTGCCGCGCGTAGCCGCCCGAAGGCA
This sequence comes from Streptosporangiaceae bacterium, assembly GCA_036495525.1. GTDB lineage: Bacteria > Actinomycetota > Actinomycetes > Streptosporangiales > Streptosporangiaceae > DASXMR01. The sequence goes on from DASXMR010000023.1 coordinate 9,664, forward strand.
GTGTCCAGCGTCTCGTCCGCGGTGAGCCGCTTATTGGCCAGCTGGTCAGCGGTGGCAAACCAGCTGCGGCCGGCCGCGTCGGTCACTTCCCAGTGGTAGCTGCCAAACCCCACCGGCCGGTAGGCGAGCTCGACCGCATCGACGTCCCAGTGCTGCCGCAGCGCGCTGGCGAGCACATCTTCGGGCAGGTCATCGGGCGGCGTCAGCACGGACTCACGCTAAAGGACCGCAGCCGGCCGGCAAACCGGTTTAAACCGCCAGCGAATGACGGCGGCGCGCGCAAGTGCGCGCGCGCCGGCGGCTAGCGGGACCGGTTCGCCCTGGCGGTTCGCACTGGCGGTTCGTTACCGGCGCCACTCAGCGCCATTCATCTATCGTGACCATTTTTCTGTTTGCGCATCTGACCATCTACCTGGCAAATGCGCTATACAGGTTGCAGTGCGAGGGAGCGAGATGCGGACAGAGGACAGGTCCCTGTTCCCGGCGGGCGGGCGGCTTGCGCGGGACGGGATGACGCGCATTCGCCGGGCATTCGCCGCGCTGCCGCTGCCGCTCAAGATCGGCGCGGTAGCGATCCTGGTGGTCTTTTTCCCGGTCCTTTTCCCGCTGCTGGTCACGGTGGTGCTGCTGGCCTCGCTGATTTACGCGCCGCTGGCGGTCGCGACCGGGCGCCGCAAGGTGGCGGGCTCGGCCGCGGTAGCGACCTGGGGCATCGTGCTGACATTCGTGCTCGCCCGGCCGCCGGGCGGGGTGCCGGGCACTGGCCTGCTCGCGCTGCTGCTGCTGCCGGTGGTCACCGTGGCCGCCGCGCACGCGGGGATGCTCGGGCGGTGGTTCGTGCCCTGCCGCACGGTCGCCTGGGCGCTTGTCCTTGCTGTGCCGGCCGGCGCGCTGGCGTGGCGCCTGCTCCCGCACGCAGAGCAGTTCATCGGTCCGGTGTTCGCCTGGCTGATCGCATGCGTGGTGCTCGGCTGGCGACTGGCTTACTCCATGCAGGACAGCAGGCACTACGGCGGCGAGATCGTCCGGGCGAGTGCGCGCGGCGGGCCCGGCCAGCCGCCCGCGCCCAGACCGCCGGTGGCCGGTGCCGGGCCGCAGCCCGCCGGCCGGCCAGCGGGGTCCGGTCCGGCAGGACGGCGCCTGCCCGACGGCCGGGTAACGCTGGCGGCGGAGCCGGCCAGGGCCGGGCCGGCTGGCGATGCCATCGCCCGCGGCCACGTCATGGCCGCCGCGGCAGCCCAGCCAGGCGCCGGGCAGCTGGACATCACCGTCGACGAGGCGATGGCCGAGCTCAGCCAGATGGTGGGGCTGACCGCGGTCAAGGAGCAGGTCGCCGCCATCGCCGCCTCGATCGAGGCGGCGCGCCGCCGCGCGCTGGCCGGCCACGGCACTGAGAAGCCGATGCAGCACTTCGTCTTCCTCGGGCCGCCGGGCACGGGCAAGACGGCGGTGGCGAGGATCGTCGCGCGGATCTTCTACGCCTTCGGCCTGCTGGAGCGGCCGGAAGTGGTCGAGGTGCAGCGGGCTGACCTGATCGGCGAGTACCTCGGCGCGACCGCGATCAAGACCAACGAGCTGGTCGACTCGGCGCTCGGCGGCGTGCTGTTCATCGACGAGGCGTACAGCCTGGTCAATGACGGCGACGGGCAGGGCGACCGCTTCGGCAGCGAGGCCGTCCAGGCGCTGCTCAAGCGGGCCGAGGACGACCGGGACAACCTGGTCATCATCCTGGCCGGGTACGAGCGGCAGATGGAGTCGTTCCTCGCCAGCAACCCCGGCCTGACGTCACGGTTCGCCGTCCGGGTCAAGTTCCCCGGCTACTCGCCCTCCGAGCTGATGGCGCTGGCCGACCTGACCCTGGAACGCAAGGGCGAGCTGCTCGACCCAGACGCCAGGCCAGTGATGTGGCAGCTGCTGGAGGACGTCGGGCGGCGGCGGCTCGCCGACGAGCTGGGCAACGGCCGGTTCGTGCGGAGCCTGCTGGCGAAGGCCGGCCAGGCCAGGGACGTGCGGGTGATGGCCGCTTCGGCCGAGCCGACCTCCGCTGACCTGGTCACGCTGCGCAGCGCCGACCTGCGCCAGGCCTTCGGCGAGCTGACCACCCGCTACCGCGGCTATGCAGAGGCGCCCACGCTCGACAGCGCCCTCGCCGAGCTGGACGCGCTGGTCGGGCTCGAGCCGGTGAAGCGCCAGGTCCGCGAGATCGCGGCGCAGCTGCGGGTGGCCCGGCTGCGCGACGCGCACGGGCTGGCCAGTCAGCCGCCAGCCAGGCACTTCGTATTCACCGGCCCGCCAGGAACGGGCAAGACCACGGTCGCCCGCATCCTGGGCCGGATCTTCGCGGCGCTCGGCCTGCTGGTGCGGCCGAACGTGGTCGAGGCGCACCGGGCTGACCTGGTGGGCGAGCACCTGGGCGGCACGGCGATCAAGACCAACAAGCTGGTCGACTCGGCGCTCGGCGGGGTGCTGTTCGTGGACGAGGCCTACGCATTGCACAACGACGGGTACTCCGGCGGCGACGCGTTCGGCGCCGAGGCCGTGGCTACGCTGCTGAAGCGGGCCGAGGACGACCGCGACCGGCTGGTGATCGTGCTGGCCGGCTACACGGCCGACATGAACAGGCTGCTGCGCAGCAACCCGGGTCTCGCCTCGCGGTTCGGCGTGCGGATCGCCTTCCCCAGCTATTCACCGGATGAGCTGGCGCGGATCGCGCAGAGCATCGCGACCCAGGCAGGCGACCGCTTCGACGATGATGCCCTGCCGGTGCTGACGGAGGTCTTCACCGCCGCGTGCGAGCAGGGGAACATCGACGAGCTCGGCAACGGGCGGTACGCGCGCTCCCTGGTCGAGCGGGCGAGCGCGGCCAGGGACGTGCGCGTCGCTGAGCTTGGCGACCAGGCGAGCCCGCAGGACCTCACCATGATCGCGGCGGCTGACCTGGCCACCGCCTACCGCGGCCTGGCTAGCTGAGACCTGGCTAGCTGAGCTCGAACCGCACCGCCTGACCTGGCCGTAGCTGAGCGGCGCGGCCGACGTCGGCTGAGCGGACGACGGCGATCACCGGGTAGCCGCCGGTCACCTGGTGGTCGGCCAGCAGCAGGATCGGCTGGCCGTCCGGCGGCACCTGCAGGGACCCGGTGACCACGCCCTCGCTCGGCAGCTCGCCGCCGCGCTGGCGGGCCAGCGGCTGGCCGGCCAGCCGCAGTCCGGTCCTGTTGCTGGCCGGGGTGACCGAGTAGGTGCCGGCCGTCAGCGCGGCCATGGCAGCGGCGCTGAACCAATCGTCCCGCGGGCCGGGCAGCGCCCGCAGCACGGCGACCTCGCCCCGGCCGGGAAGCCGCTGCGCGGTAACGCCCGCCAGCTCGGGCCCCAGGTCAGCCTCCGCCGCGCCCGCCGGGCCCGCCGGGCCCGCCGGGCCCGGAAGCCCAGCCGGCAGCAGGTCCCCGGCCCGCAGCGGGCCGGGGCCGAGGGCGGACAGCAGGTCAGCTGACCGGCTGCCGAGTACCGCAGGGCAGTCGATGCCGCCGTGCACGGCCAGGTAGCTGCGCAGCCCGGCGGGCGGCGAGCCCAGGCTCAGCACAGACCCTTCCTGAATGATGAACGAGGTGGCGAAAGGCATCTCGGCGTCTCGCCCGGCCGGTCCAGCCCGGACCGCAACGCGTACCGGAGCGCCGGTCACCGCGACCACCGCCGATACGTGAAAGAGCAGTTCAGCATGTCCGAGCGTGAACTCGATCCCGGCGGCCCCAGCCGGGTTGCCGGCCAGCAGGTTGGCCAGCCGCAGGCTGGCGGCGTCGGCCGCGCCGCTGGCCGGCACGCCGAGGTGACCCAGGCCCGGCCGCCCCAGATCCTGGATCGTGGCCAGCGGGCCTGGCCGGAGCACCTCGATCAGGCCGGCGGCCTCGCGCAGCGAACCGCCCGCACCTGTTCCATCGCCCGCCGTCGCGCGGCCTGGTGCTCCCGTGCGGCCTGCTGCCGTGCTTGCATCCTGGTCAGCCGGGCCTTCGCTGCCGGCATCTGAACCGGCGTCGGCTGAATCGGCGTCGGGGGAGCCGACGTCGGGGGAGCGGACCTCGCGAAAGCGCACTCGCATGCCAGGTGACAGCAGGGCTGGCGGATTGCGCGACGGGTCCCACAGCCGTGCAGCGGTCCGCCCGAGCAGCCGCCAGCCGCCAGGCGCGGCGACAGGGTAGACCGCGGAGAGCCCGCCGGCGATCGCGACTGATCCGGCGGGTACTGACTGGCGTGGCCGGTCGAGCCGGGGCACGCCGTTCAGCGGGGCGTCCAGGCCGGTCAGGTAGCCGAAGCCGGGGGAGAAGCCGAGCCAGCCGACGGTGTAGGCGGCCGCCTCGTGCGCGGCGATGACACCGTCCACGTCAAGCCCGGTCAGCCGCGCGACGTCGGCCAGGTCCGCGCCGTCGTACACGACCGGGATCTCAGCCTCGCTGGCACTAAGCCTGGCGGTAGGCAGCGGCGCGAGCGCGCTGAGCCGGGCAGCCAGCCCGGTGAGGTCCCAGCTGCCTGGCTCGGTCGTGACCAGCACGGTGCTGGCGCCGGGAATCACGTCGAGGACGCCCGGCAGGCGCAGCGCACGGACGGCCGCCGCGAGCGCCGCCGCCTCGTCACCGGCGCATACCAGCAGAGACGCGTCGCCAGCCGGCCGCACGGTCCTCCGCATCAGCTGGCCCGGTTCGGCTGGCCCTGGTGCGCGGCTGGCACGTCAGCACGGGCAAGCACGTCGGGACGCGCTGGCGGCGGGGCCGCTACTGGCGCCCAGGTCAGCCGCGTGGCCCGTGTCTCGGCTGGCTCGTCAGGACGCGCAGGCATATCAGGACGCGGAGACATGTCAGGACGCGGAGACATGTCAGGACGCGCTGGCGGCGGGGCCGCTGCTGGTGCCCTCGTTAGCCGCGTGGACCGTGTCGCGGCTGGCGTCGTGGCTCCTCAGCCGGCAGCGCGCTCAGCGCGGCGGCTATCTCCGCTTCGCTGCGGCCACCCGCTCGGATGGCGCTGATCAGCATGTGCTCGACGGAGTGCCGGTCCTCGCCCAGGTCGAGCAGGCGCTGCGCGGCCTCCCACAGTTCCGGCGGGTCACCACGCCAGAGCCGGTCGGCCAGCGCGAGATGGTCCTCCATATGGTCGCCGGCGGTATGCCGCGGGCCGCCGTGGTCTGCCGCGACCAGCTTGCGCCGGTCGGCGGGCTGGGCCGGGTCGAGGATGCTCAGGTCCATGCCGTGGTAGGTGCCCTGCAGCAGCGGGAAGGCGAACGCGCGGCGCGGCAGCGCCTCCAGGTCGTGATCGGGCAGCAGGCGGGCCACCAGCCCCGGTTCCAGGCCGAACGACACCGGATCGCGGTACACCCGGCTGAAGGTGCCCATCGAGTCGAATACCGAGTCGAGGGTCTTGCCGATGGCAGCGCTGTCCAGCCCGGACCTGCCGCCGGCCCAGCGCACCCACGCGGCCAGCACGTGCGGCACGGCGTCCTGGTCGGCCGCCGACAGCATGACCTTCCTAGGCAGCCAGTCCAGCAGGAAGGTCTCTGCCTTGGCCGGGCTGACCCGCAGCGGCCGGCCGAAGTCGCGGTCGCAGCCGTAATCGACGATCCGGTCGGCGCAGCGGCTGGCGGCCTCGCGGTCGGACAAGTCCTCCGCCTCGTCCGAGGCAAGGAACTGCGCGACCAGCATCGCCCGGCGGTCCCGGCGCCAGATCTGCCGCCGGGCCGGCGAGGTGACCGGTACCCAGGTCGCCGAGGCTGGCGTGGCACCGCCGCTACGGCGCAGGGACGGCGGCAGCGTGCGGATCCTGGCCCTGATGAACGCGTGATAGGAGGGGAATGAGGTGCTGACCGGCGGGTCAGCAGCGCTCTCGGTGACCGCCAGGGCCGAGGCGAGCAGCCGGCGCGCCTGCGGCGGGTCGATCCTGGTGAAGGACGGCTCGCCGGGCCGCGGCACCGCTGCCTCTTCGTCGCCTTCCAGCCCGGCTGCCTGCCTGCACACCTCGATCAGCTTGTCCACCTGGGAGGTCACCCAGCCGTCGCGGACCAGGCCGCCGGCGTTGTAGTCCACGACCGTGACCAGCGCGTGCTGCTCCCGGCCGGCGTAGCTGAACACGCAGACGACCTCGTCACGGTCGCCGAAGGCATCGGAGTTGACGTAGCACTCGGCGGCCTCGACGGCGCCGACGTGCTCGGCCCAGCCGGGCCTGGCGACACCGCGCTCCATCAGCGCGAGCGCTGCCCGCTCAGCCCGCACGGCCTGCCGCGGGGTGCCGAGGCAGGCGATCCCGGATAGCAGCGCCAGCGCCGCCGGGCTGCCCTGGTCGCCGGCGTATGCGACCAGCCCCTCGCCGACGAGTTCCTCGACGTCAGCGCGCCTGCGCCTGCTGTCACGCTGGCCAGCGGGGCCGGCCCGCTGGCCCCACCAGGTGCCAAGCAGCTCGCTGACCATGAGCTCCGCGTCCAGCGGGCTGCGGACGGCCAGCAGCTCACGCGCGGCGCGCAGCATCTCAGCGAACAGCGCGTTCGGCGGCTGCCCAGGGCCTGGGCCGCCGGGCGTGCCCGGAGAGGTGGCGTGGCCGGGTCCGCCCGCCGAATCGCTGCGTCGGCTTGGCGGGCTCACCCGGCTAGCCTGTCAGATGGTGGACAGGTGGTGCCATGGCAACGGGCGGCGTGCCGCCTGTTTCTGCGGCTGCCAGGCGCATCCGCGCAACACCGGGGCCCGCCGTCCGGCGGGCCGCCAGGCAACGGCCGCCCGCGCTGCGCTGGTGGCCTCGCGAACGGCGTGCCTTTCATGCGATAAGGATATCTGCCTGATTTATGCCTGATCTACGGAAAGCTGCCAGTAACTGACGGGTCGCCCTCGCCGCCGCGCGGCCGTCGCGCCAGGCCCAGGCCGCGCGGTCGCCCAGAACGGGGACCCGATAACGAACTAGTGCACTAGCCTTCTTTGTGTCGGCGTCAGGGAGGAACCGTCCATGTCACGCGCTCGCACGGGGGCCGGAGGCTCCCGATGAGCACGGGGATGTCTGTGCCGAAGCCCAGGTTCTCCGGGCCGGGCGCCGCCGACTCCGAGCTGCTGCTGTCCGCCATGCTGGGCGACGCCCCGGTCGGGCTCGCGGTACTCGGTGCTGACCTGACCATCCTGCGGGTGAACGCGACGCTGGCCACCCTGGCCGGGGTCGACGAGGCCGCGCAGGCAGGGCGCCCGGTGGCCGAGGCGTGGCCCGCGGCGCTGGCCGAGCGCGCGCAGGCCGCCGTGCCGCAGGTGCTCGCCGCCGGCCAGCCGCTGGCCGGGCCTGCCGAGCCGGTGGCCCTCCCGGCCGTGCCCGCACAGGCCGAGGCCGCCGAGCCGGGCGGCGGGCGCCGGGCAGCGGCCCCTGGCGGCGCGGCAAGCCGCGCAGCGGCCGGACAGCCGGTCAGCTACCTGGCGCTTTCGTGGCTGCCGGCCGCCGGGCCTGATGGCCAGCCAGGCGGCGTGGTCATGGTCGCGGTCGACGTGACTGACCGGCAGGAACTGCAGCAGGCCGTGCGGCGCAGCGATGAGCGGTACCGCTCGCTGGTCAGGGCCGGCGCCCAGGTCGTCTGGGTCACCAGCCCGGCGGGCCAGATCGTCGAGGACTCGCCGGAGTGGCGCAAGATCACCGGCCAGACGACGGAGGAGTACCTCGAGACCGGCTGGCTGGCCGCGATCCACCCGGAGGACCGGGAGCGGGTCGAGCGGGCCTGGCAGGACTGCCTCGGCTCGGGCCGGATCTTCGAGTCCAGGTACCGGGTTCGCATCCCGAACGGCTCGTACCGGCACTACGACGTGCGCGCGATTCCGATCGAGCGGGACGGGAAGATTACCGAGTGGATGGGGGCCAGCACTGACGTCACCGGGCAGCGCGAGGCCGAGGAGATGCGTGGCCGGCTGACCGAGCAGCTCTCCGCGGCGGCGCTGCGCACCGCGCGACTGCAGCAGGCGACGTCGATGCTGGCCGAGGCGATGACCGTCGAGCAGGTGGTGGAGGTCATCACGGAGGTGGGCCGGTCCGCGATCGGAGCCGAGCGCTCCGCGGTCGCCATGCTCGATCCCGAGCGGCTCCGGGTCAGGACGATCAACGTCGGCGGGCTGCCTGACACTCCTGGCGCGGTCGGCGCCGACATCCCGCTTGAGGTGGCGAGCGTGCTGACCGCCGCCATCCGCGCCCGCCGTCCGCTGCTGATCGAGAGCCCGGCCGACCTGCGCAGGCAATTCGCCGACGTGGCCGAGACCGTCGAGCTGTTCCTCGAGCACAGCGACGAGCAGGCCTGGGTCGGGCTGCCGCTGCTGTCCTCCGGCGCGGCGCTCGGCGCGCTGCGGTTCTCCTTTACCAGGCCGCGGCAGATCACCGAGGAGGAGCGAGTCTTCCTCGAGGCGCTGGCCGGCCAGTGCGCGCTCGCGCTCGAGCGCGCTTCGCTGTTCGAGCGCGAGCACAACACTGCCGCTACCCTGCAGCGCAGCCTGCTGCCTGACCGGCTGCCCGAGGTGCCAGGCCTCATCCTCGACGCCAGGTACCTGCCGGTGACCAGGAACATGGAAATCGGCGGCGACTGGTACGACGCGTTCCGGCTGCCGGACGGCAGGCTGGCAGTGGCCACCGGGGACGTGATGGGCAAGGGGCTGACCGCGGCGGCTGGCATGGGCCGGGTGCGGAATGCGCTGCGCGCGCTAGCGCTCACCGACCCGCGGCCGGCGGCCGTGCTCACTGGCCTTGACCGGCTGTTCGTCGCGACCGAGTTCGAGGAGCAGGTCACCACCGTGGCCTACCTCGTGGTCGACCCGGAGAGCGGGGATGGCCTGGCTGGCAACGCAGGCCACCTGCCGCCGCTGCTGCTGAGCCGCGGCACCGCGCCGTGGCTTGACACCGCCACCGCCGGGACGCCACTGGGCTGGGCCAGCCCGAGGCAGCAGTACGCCTTCCGGCTGCCGCCGGGCACGACCGCGGTGCTGTACTCCGACGGCCTGGTGGAAAACCGCAAGCGGGGCCTGGACAGCGGTCTCGATGAGCTGGTGGCGGTGGCGGCGCAGGCACCGCCGGACGTGACGGAAGATCCGGCCAGGCTGCTGAGTTACCTGCTGGACAGGATGCTGACGGGTTACGAGCAGGACGACGACGTCACCGTGCTGGTACTGCACTCGCCGGCCCGCGACGCTGGCGGTCAGGGCGAACGGGTCCGGCCGGCCGTCGCCGCGCGCACGGGCCCGGCGGCTGCCGCGCAGAAGAGCAGGGCATGACGGGTGCGGGTACGATTCGGCGAGCACGTGCGCGCATATCAGGCGGCCGGGAACCGCAACGGTACGACCTACCCGCGAAGGCCGCCTATGGTGGAGGGCGAGGAGGCGCCGGAACGGTCGCGGGTTCCCGCGGCAGGACTAGGGGCTCCCGGCCCGGTCATGAGGACGGGGCCCGCGCTGTAGGGGTCCGTTTCTCGCACGAGGTTGCAGGAGAGGTGCCTGTGTCGCCTGCCAGGTCGTCAAGCCAGCGAGCGGTTGCGCTGCGGCGGGCCGTCAGCCAGCGAAGGAAGGGGTGAGCGCGGTGGCTAGCGCTGCAGGCTCGGCAGCGCGGAGGAAGTCAGGGTCGTCAGGCCAGGGCTCACGCGTTCCTCAGCAGGCGCGCGCGAGATCGGCTGAGGCGCCGGAAGGTGCAGCCCCGGCAGCGGACGAGCAGGCCACCAGGCCCGTCCGCGGGCGCCGTGCGGCGCGCGGCTCCGGCGGAGCGCGCAAGGCTCAGTCAGGCGGGTCCGGCCGGGCAGGCCGGTCAGCGACCGCGGTGAAGGAGCGCGAAGACACCGGTAAGCGGGAAGCAGACGCGGTAACTGGGGATACGGGCGGTGACGATGGGCTGGTCGACGTGAGTGCTGACACTGACTTCATCGAGCCGGCCGGCGGCGAGCTCGATCTGGACGCCGAGCCGGACCTGGCGACGGTCGCCGACCTTGAGGTCGAGGCGGACCTGGAGGACCTGTCCGAGCTGAGCGCCGACGACGACGGCGAGGTCGTCACCGGCGTGGAGCTGGACGAGACAGCCGCCGACGCGGACAGCTCCGATGAGGCCGAGCAGGCTGAGGAGACCGCGGCTCCGGCGGCGGGCAACGGCGCGGCGGCGCCAGCCGCGGCCGCCCCCGACCAGCCGGCTAAGCCGGCCGGCGAGGAAAACGAGGACGAGGCGTTCGTCTACGGCGACGACGACGAGGACCTGCCTGCCGCGCAGGTCGCCGTGGCCGGCGCCACTTCCGACCCGGTCAAGGACTATCTCAAGCAGATCGGCAAGGTGCCGCTTCTGAACGCCGAGCAGGAAGTCGAGCTCGCCAAGCGGATCGAGGCGGGGCTGTTCGCCGAGGAGAAGCTGGCCGAGGGCCGGGGCTCGCTGCGGCCGGACGCGCGGATCGACCTGGAGTGGATCGCCGACGACGGCAGGCGGGCTAAGAACCACCTGCTGGAGGCCAACCTGCGGCTGGTCGTCTCGCTGGCCAAGCGCTACACCGGCCGCGGCATGCTGTTCCTCGACCTGATCCAGGAGGGGAACCTCGGGCTGATCCGTGCGGTGGAGAAGTTCGACTACACCAAGGGCTACAAGTTCTCCACGTACGCGACCTGGTGGATCCGCCAGGCGATCACCCGCGCGATGGCCGACCAGGCGCGCACCATCCGCATCCCGGTGCACATGGTCGAGGTGATCAACAAGCTGGCCAGGGTGCAGCGCCAGATGCTGCAGGACCTGGGCCGGGAGCCGACCCCCGAGGAGCTGGCTGCCGAGCTGGACATGACCCCTGAGAAGGTCATCGAGGTGCAGAAGTACGGCCGCGAGCCGATCTCACTGCACACCCCGCTCGGTGAGGACGGCGACAGTGAGTTCGGTGACCTGATCGAGGACTCGGAGGCCATCCAGCCGGGCGAGGCGGTCAGCTTCACGCTGCTGCAGGAGCAGCTGCACTCGGTGCTCGACACGCTGTCCGAGCGCGAGGCCGGCGTGGTATCAATGCGCTTCGGCCTGACCGATGGCCAGCCCAAGACGCTCGACGAGATCGGCAAGGTCTACGGCGTCACCAGGGAGCGGATCCGGCAGATCGAGTCGAAGACCATGTCCAAGCTGCGGCACCCGTCTCGCTCCCAGGTGCTGCGCGACTACCTGGACTGACGGCAGTACGCGCGGTCAAGCGCGCGGCACGGCAAAGCTAAAGCGGCCCCCGGCATCTGCCGGGGGCCGCTGCAGTCTGTGTGCTGGCTGCCCTGTGTGCTGGCTGCCCTGTCTGGGGGCTGACGTGTGCTGGCTGGCGTTGGCTGGCTGGCCTAGGCTGGCGGCCGCGCTTGCTGGCCGCTTGTGCTGGCTAGCCGCGCCGGGCGCCAGGCTGGCGGTCAGGCCAGACCAGGGCCTACCGCTCCTGCTGGCTGGACAGCCGCTCGGTCTCGTCCTGGATCTCGACGGCCACCTTGGCGAGCGCCTCGGCGTGCTGGCGGTTGTGGTGAGCGCAGAAGAGCAGCTCACCTGAGCCTGGCAGCAGTACCCGCACGTAGGCGGTCGCTCCGCACCGATCGCACAGGTCTGTCGCGCCGAGCGGCTTCGTTGGGGCAATCGCTCCGGTCATGTCGCCTCCCTCGCCGTGGCCGTGCCCGGCGATGCCGGGAGGCCGTGCAAACCTGTCTTCCATCTACAGGATCACAACACCTAGCCAGGTGTCCCTCTTCCAAGCCAGGCACCTGGTACGCCGTGGGCGAACACGTTACCCCGCCGTAACATCGCCAGGCTGGCTGGCCAGCCTGGCGGGCGGCGTGGTGGCGCCGGACCGTCAGGGCGGGCGGCTAGTCTGCCTGTGGAGCAATTCCGCCCCCAGACACGTCGTAGACCGCAGGAGACCCCCCTTGACCGCCCTCAGCGCAGAGAAGCAGCCGGCCAGCACAGCGGACGGCTACACCGCCCGCCACCTGACCGTGCTGGAGGGCCTGGAGGCCGTGCGCAAGCGGCCCGGAATGTACGTCGGCTCCACCGACGGGCGGGGGCTGCTGCACTGCCTGTGGGAGATCTTCGACAACGCGGTGGACGAGGCGCTGGCCGGGGTCTGCAGCAGCATCGAGGTGATCCTGCACCCGGACGAGTCGGCCGAGGTCCGCGACAACGGCCGCGGGATCCCGGTCGACATCGAGCCGAAGACCGGGCTGACCGGGGTAGAACTGGTGATGACCAGGCTGCACGCCGGCGGCAAGTTCGGCGGCGGCTCATACACCGCGTCCGGCGGGCTGCACGGGGTCGGCGCCTCGGTGGTGAACGCGCTGTCTGGCCGGATGGACGTGCAGGTCAGCAAAGGCGGGCACGAGTGGTCCGCCAGCTTCCGCCGCGGAGTGCCAGGCGAGTTCGGCGGCGACGGCCCCGGCGCTCGCTTCACGGCCAGGTCCGGCCTGCGCAAGGGCCGCCGGGTGGCCAGGACGCTGACCGGCACCCGGATCCGGTTCTGGCCGGACGCCCAGATCTTCGTGCCAGGCGCGCGGTTCAGCTTCGACGCCCTCGTCCAGCGCGCGCAACAGACCGCCTACCTGGTGCCAGGGCTGGCCATCCGGGTCACCGACGAGCGGCTGGCCGTGGTCGGCGACGACGAGACGGACGGCGCGACGCCGGCGCAGCGCGAGGCCGAGTTCCGCTTCGACGGCGGGATCAGCGAGTTCTGCAGCCACCTGTCGCCGGGCGAGCCGGTCACCGACGTGATCAGGCTGACCGGCTCCGGGCAGTTCACCGAGACCGTCCCGGTGCTCGACCAGCACGGCCACCTCACCCCGACCGACGTCGACCGCGAGCTGCTGGTCGACGTGGCGCTGCGCTGGGACGCCGGCTACGACAGCATCACCCGGTCGTTTGTCAACGTGATCGCCACCCCTAAGGGCGGCACGCACGTGAGCGGGTTCGAGCGGGCGCTGGTGCGGACGCTGAACGAGCAGCTGCGCACGGTCCGGCTGCTGAGGAACGGCGACGAGCCGGTCGTCAAGGAGGACGTGCTCGAGGGGCTCACCGCGGTGGTCGCGGTGCGACTGCCCGAGCCGCAGTTCGAGGGCCAGACCAAGGAAGTGCTCGGCACGCCGGCCGCGTCCCGGATCGTCGCCCAGGTGGTCGGCACCGAGCTGCGCGGATTCCTCGAAGGCCGGGTGCGCGGTACCAAGCAGCAGGCCAGGGCCGTGCTGGACAAGGTCGCGGCGGCGGCTAGGACCCGGATCGCGGCCCGCGAGCACCGGGAGAACCAGCGCCGCAAGTCAGTGCTGGCGACCTCGGCGCTGCCCGCCAAGCTGGTCGACTGCCGCTCTGCTGACGACCGCAGCGAGCTGTTCATCGTGGAGGGCGACTCGGCGCTCGGCACGGCGAAGGTGGCCAGGGACTCTGACTTCCAGGCGCTGCTGCCGATCCGCGGCAAGATCCTCAACGTGCAGAAGGCGTCGCTGGCCGACATGCTGAAAAACGCGGAGTGCGCGGCGATCATCCAGGTGATCGGCGCTGGCTCCGGGGCCGCCTTCGATCTCGACGCCGCGCGCTACCAGCGGGTGATCTTCATGGCGGACGCCGATGTGGACGGCGCGCACATCCGGACCCTGCTGCTCACCCTCTTCCACCGGTACATGCGGCCGATGGTCGAGGCCGGGCGGGTGTTCGCCGCCGTGCCGCCGCTGCACCGGATCGAGCTGATCAGCCCGCGCAAGGGCCAGGCCAAGTACCGCTATACCTACTCCGACCCGGAATTGCACCGCACGCTCATCGAGCTCGAGCGGCGGAATCAGCGCTGCAAAGAGCCGCCGCAGCGGTACAAGGGCCTCGGCGAAATGGACGCCGACCAGCTCGCTGAGACCACGATGGACCCCCGGCACCGCACCCTGCGCCGAATCAGGATCGAGGACGCCGCGGCCGCGGCCGAGATGTTCAGCCTGCTGATGGGCAGCGATGTCGGCCCGCGCCGTGATTTCCTGGTCTCCAGCGCCGCCGAGCTCGACCCGGCCAGGATCGACGCCTGACCGGCTGGCACGACGGGGCACTGCGCCATTGACTACGGGGGTAGCCAGGGCGCGCGGCTGAGCACCGCGAGCGCACGCCGCGCGAGCAACAGAAGGGCCGGGCGGGCAGCGCGCGACCCCCGATCCGGAAGGACACCCCGTGGCACAGCCCGTGCTCTATGAGGGCGCAGCCCTCGCCGATGGCCGGTCAGGCCAGCTTCGGCTGCCGGTCAGCCTGCACGTCACCGACGGCATCCTGACCGGCCTGTACGAGGGCGACACGCCCGCGCAGGCCAGGGACGGCGCCGTGGTGATCGACGCGAGCGGCGCCACCGCGGTGCCCGGCATGGTCGACTGCCACAGCCACCTGACATTGCAGGGCGGCGCGCAGTGGATCGCCCGCGGCGCTGACCCGACGGCTGACCTGGTGGACGCCGCTGAGCACAACGCTGCCGCGCTGGTCAGCTCCGGCGTGCGCTGGGTCCGCGATGTCGGCTCGGTGCGCCGGGCCGACACGCCGGACGGGAAGGAGCGGGCGCTCGCGCTGTCGCTGCGCGACGCGTGGCGCGACCGGCCCGGCTACCCCTATATCCGGGCGGCCGGCACCTGGCTGACGAAAGCCGGCTCGCTGCCGGCTGGCCTGGCCATCGAGGTCGGCGATGCCGACGGCCTGCTGACCGCCGCCCTCGGCCAGCTCGACGACGGCGCCGACCTGGTCAAGCTCTACCTGGACGGCCCGGACGCCGGGGTGGCACCGTGGACCGCCGACGAGGTGCGGGCCGTCGTCGCCGCCGTGCACGCGCGCGGCGCGACGGTCGCCGCGCATGGCACCGGCCTGGCGAACTGCCGGCTCGGAGCCGAGGCCGGGGTGGACACGCTTGAGCACGGGTTCACCCTCGACGCGGACATCGCCCGCACGATGGCGGCTGGCGGCGTGACGCTGGTTTCCACGCTGTCGGTGCTCAGCTCGGTGGGCACGTTCGCGACCACCACCAGCATCGAGCGCTTCAGCTCGCCCGACGGCATCCGGCGCAATGCCGAACGGCTGGAAACCGCCATCCAGAGCATCAGGCTGGCGAAGGCGGCCGGCGTGGCGATCGCCACCGGCAGCGACTTCGGCGGCGGCTCGGTCCGCGCCGGGCACCTCGCATGGGAGGTCGAGGGACTGGTCGCGGCCGGCCTGGAGCCGTGGGAGGCACTCGGCGCCGCGACTTGGCGCGGCGGCGACGTGCTGCGCGACCCGCTGGCGGGTCGGCTGACCGTCGGCGCCCCGGCGCACTTCACCCTCGTGCACGGCGACCCGCTGACCGATCCCGCCGCGCTGTGGCGGGTCTGGCGGGTGGTCTAGCGATCTTGCAGATCGTGTCCGGCATTCGGCCTGGATTGCCGCCTTGATGAGTCAGCGGTTCCAGGCCTGAGGCTGGTTCCCGGTGGGGCGCGCAGGCCTGCCGGGATGGGGGACTACCCCAGTAGATATCGGGGGCATCCCTGATGTACTTGCGATGTATCGCGTCGGTAGTTTCGATTGCGTGTCATTGCTCCCAGCCGGATGCAGAACGGAGAGGCCATTCCCGGCCCCGGCCTGCCGAGGGACGGCGCCACCGAGTGATGCGTCGGCGGTGGCCCCGTGACGGCCGTCATCTGGGCGCTGACCGCGGCCGTCCTGTACGGAACCGGCGCCGCGCTGCAGCAGCGCCAGGCCGCGACGGCGCCTAGCCGGGCGGCGGGGCGGCCAAGGCTGCTCCTGCTGCTGATCCGGCGGCCATGGTGGCTGATGGGCATCTGCGTGGAGCTCGGCGGATTCGCCTGCCACGCGGCGGCGCTGCGCACCGGCCCGCTGACCATCGTGCAGATGCTGGTCGCGTCGTCCCTGCTGTTCAGCGTCGGCACAGTGCGGCTGCTCGCTGGCCGGCGGCTGAGCTGGACCGCCTGGGCCGCCGTCATCTGCGTCATTGCAGGCATTGCGTCCTTCGTGGCGCTGGCCTCGCCCCCTGGCGGCAGGGCAGGCGGCCCTGGCCTGTCCGGCCACCAGGGTCTCGCCGCCATGTGCTTCGCCATCTGCGCGGCGCCGCTCGCCGTCCTCGGCCTAGCCGTCGGCGGCCGCCACCGGGCAGTCCTGCTTGCCGTGGCCGCCGGGCTCGCCGACGCCGGGATAGCGGTCGTGACCATGGCCTTCTCGCACGTCGTCAGCTCCGGGCCGACCGCGATGGCCGGCTCCTGGGCGACTTACGCCCTGGTGCTCGGCGGCCCGTGCTCGCTGCTGCTGACACAGACCGCCTACCAGGCGGGTCGGCCCATGATGACCCTGCCGGTCATCGCTGTGGTGACCCCGGTGGCGAGCCTGGCCGCCGGGAATTTGCTCCTGGGTGAGTCCGCCCCGCTCGGCCTGCTGAGCGGGGCGGCCGCTGTCCTCGCGGTGCTGGCCACGTCGGCTGGCCTGGTCGTGCTCTCCCGGCTGGCAGTCGGCCAGCCGGACTCGGTGACCGGGCCGGGCGCAAGGCTCGATGAGCACGCTCACGAGCTGCAGAGCCCCGGCCGCTAGCGGCTGTCGCCTCCGCCGGTTCGGGCTCCGCCAGGCACCGCACCCTTGGCGACCCTGCCCCGCCTCCGCGACCGCATTAGAGCCAGCCTCGGCCAGACGCTGGCCGGGCTGCAAGGGCTATCCGGCCCGGCTCAGCTCCTCAGCTATCTCGGGCGGAGAGCACGCAGAATTCGTTGCCCTCCGGGTCAGCGAGGACTGTCCAGGTGACCTTCGAGTCGTCCTGCCCGACATCAGCTCTGGTCGCGCCGCGGGCCAGTAGCGATTCGATCAGAGCGTCACGGTCGTCCGTGCTGTGCGGGGCCAGGTCGATGTGCAGCCGGTTCTTCACCGTCTTGTCGTCCGTAACCTGCACGAAGACCAGCCCGGGCCCGACCGTGGTCCACTCCTCGGCCGAGAGCGGCCTGTCCTGCATGTGCTTCGGCACGATCACCGCCTCGCCGTCAGCCTCGAAGACCAGCTGCCAGTCCAGCACGTCTGCCCACCAGCGGGCCTGAGCGTGCAGATCGTGGCAGTCGACGACGACCGTGTACCACTTCAGTGCCATGACCCTCACCGTAACGCCCGCTGGCCGGCCAGCGGAGCCGATGCGGCGACGCAGGCTCACCGGACTTGGGGTCCTGGCGCCCCGGCGGCGCGGGCACCTTGCAGATGTCAAAGGTTTGTTTGACATCTGAACTGCCAAAGACTACTTTGGCATCATGCAGGTCACGGATCCCGTCGCGCTCCGGGCCATGGCGCATCCGCTGCGGCTCGACCTGATCGAGCTGCTCGGCACGGCGGGGCCGGCCACGGCGGCCGAGTGCGCTCGCCAGCTCGGCTCGACCCAGGCGAGCTGC
This sequence comes from Streptosporangiaceae bacterium, assembly GCA_036495525.1. Taxonomy (GTDB): domain Bacteria; phylum Actinomycetota; class Actinomycetes; order Streptosporangiales; family Streptosporangiaceae; genus DASXMR01. The sequence continues at coordinate 27,027 of DASXMR010000023.1, forward strand.
TCATACCACCTGCGGCAGCTGGGCAAGTACGGGTTCGTCGAGCAGGCTGACCCGCGCGGCGACGCGCGCGAGCGCCCCTGGCGGCTCACTGACATCGAGCAGAGCTGGTCGAACGACGCCAGCGCCGCCGAGCTGGAGCGGGTATTCGTGCAGCGTGAGGCCGACCGGATTCTGTCCTGGCAGGCGGCCAGCAGGCGGCAGCCGCAGCCCTGGCGCAGCGCTGGCTTCATCGGCGGCGCGACGCTGCCGCTGACCGCAGCGGAGGTCGCCGCCGTCCGGGATGAGCTGCGCGCGGTGATCGAGCCGTACGTCGCCCGGCTCACCGAGCGCTCGCCCTGGCCAGCCGGGTACCGCTTCGTTCGCATCATGCTGGCCGGCACCCCCGGCGGCACTGACCCCGAGGAGATCAGCGAATGATGACGCTCACCACTACCCCCGAAGCCGCCAGCGAGACCGAGACGGCCGTGCCCACCGCGGCCGGAAACCTCGGCGCGATCGTCCGGGTGCCGGCCGGTGCTGCGGCCCCGCTGCCCGGAGTCGTCCTGGTCGACGGCTCAGGCGACGGGGACCGGTTCGACTGGGGCGGCTGGCCGGAATGGCTCGCCGACGCCGGCTCGGTCGTGCTGCGGCACGACAAGCCGGGCTGCGGCGGCTCGCCCGGTCACTGGACCGACCAGACCATCGAGGACCGGGCGCGCGAGTCACTCGCCGCGGTCCGGGTACTGCGCGCCCACCCGGCCACGGCCGGCCAGCCGGTCGGCCTGTACGGGATCAGCCAAGGCGGCTGGGCCGCCCTGATGGCGGCCGCCCTCGAACCGGAGTCGGTCAGCTTCGTCGTCTGCCACTCCGGCCCCGGCACGACCCCGGCTCAGCAGGAGCGCGAGCGGATCGAGAACTGGCTGCGCGCCGACGGCCACGACGAGGCGGTCATCGCCGAGGCGATCGCCTGGGTGGACGCCCGGGCAGACCTGATCCGCCGCGGCGAGCCGGCTGAGGCCGTGCTCGCCGAGCAGTCCAGGTACGCCAGCCGGCCCTGGTACGCGACCGCCACGCAGTTTGCCTACGACACGCCGGCCGCGCTGCGCTTCGGGCGCGGAATCCTGGACTTCGACCCCACCACTGTGATGCCGCAGGTTCGCTGCCCGGTGCTGGTCCTGTTTGGTGCCGCCGACACCATGGTGCCCGTCCGGGACAGCCTGAGCGCGTTCGCAGGCCACCTCCCCCCGCACCCAGGGCACGGGTTCGCCGCATTCCCCGGCGCTAACCATGGCCTGTTCATCGCCGACCCCGACCCGGCCGTTCCCCGGCGCGACCAGCTGGCGCCCGGCTACCTCCCCGTCGTGGAGGCGTTCCTGGCCGCACGCCGCACCGGCTGACGCGGCCGATCCCGGCGGCCGGGGGCGCACCATGGGTCGCTCGGTCCGGTCGATCACGCACCGGCTCCGGCCCATCCGGAACGGGGCCCCGCAGGTCCGGCCCGGGAGAGAGGCGCCATCCGGAACGGGGCCTCCGCCGGTCCGGGCGGGGAGCGAACCCCGGCTGGATCAGGCCTAGGGAGCGCTGCCGCCGAGCGACCCGAGCGGGTGGGCGACCCGCACGCCCGAGCCGTCCCGCCGGCCGTCAGGGGGCGGCAGCTCGGCCGGGGTGCCGGCACCGGTCGCGCCGCGGACCGGGCCTGGTCCGGCCCACGCCAGCACCAGGACGTCCTCGCCCTTGAGGAAGCGGTGGCAGCGCACCCCGCCGGTGCCCCGGCCCTTGGCCGGGTACTCCGCGTACGGGGTCACCTTCGCCGTCGTGGCGGCAGCACCGGGCAGCGCGGCCGCGCTGCCAGCGACCGTCGCCACGACCGGCGCGCCCGCCGGGAGGTCAGCGGCCGGCTCGGCGCCGCCGCCGGCCTCCGGTGCCCCGGCCGGGTCGACGGCACCGAACCAGATCACCGACGCGCGGGGCGCGAGCCTGATCCCCGCCATGCCGCCGGCGGCGCGGCCCTGCGGCCGGACCGAGGCGGCGGCGAACCGCAGCAGCTGCGCATCGCTGGTGATGAAGACCAGGTCGCGAGCCTCGTCGTCGAGCTGCACCGCGCCCACCACCCGGTCACCGTCGCGGAGGCTGATCACCTCGAAGTCGGCGGCGTTCTGCGGGTAGTCGGGTGCCAGCCGCTTGACGACACCGGTCGCGGTGCCGATGGCCAGGCCAGCACCGGCCGCGTCAGCGGCGACAACGCCGACGACCGTCTCGCCCGGCCGGGTCGGCGCGAACTCGCTGACCGGGGCGCCGCCGGACAGGCCAGGCGAGTGCGCGCTCGGCGGCAGCGCCGGCAGGTCGAGCACGCCGATCCGGATCAGCCTGCCAAGCGAGGTCAGCACGCCGACCGTGCCGCGGGCTGTCGACGGCACCGACGAGACGATCGCGTCGTGCGCCGACCGCGGCCCGGAAGCATCAGCCGCGGCGCGGCCAGCGCGCCGGGCGCCTGAGCGGCCGGAATCACCGCGTTCTTCCGGTGGGTTTGCCTCCGGCAGCTCGCCCTGCCCGGCCGCCTGGCCGGCCGCAGTGCGGGCCAGCAGGCCCGAGGATGACAGCAGTACCGTGCACGGGTCGTCGGCCACCTCAAGCGGCACTGCGGCGGTCCTGGCCGCGCCCGAGCCCTCAAGCAGCACCGTGCGGCGCGGCGTCGCGAACCGGTCGCTGACCTCGGCCAGCTCCTGCGAGACCAGCTCGCGCAGCCGCTCGTCGGAGTCCAGGATCGCGGTCAGCTCGGCGATCTCGGCCTGCAGCTGGTCGCTCTCCCGCTCAAGCTCAAGACGGTCGAAGCGGGTAAGCCGGCGCAGCGGCGTGTCCAGGATGTACTGGGCCTGGATCTGCGACAGGTCGAACACGGCCATCAGCCGCTCCCGCGCCGCCGCGGCGTCGTCGCTTGTCCTGATCACGCCGATGACCTCGTCGATGTTCAGCAGCGCGATCAGCAGGCCGGCTACCAGGTGCAGCCGCTCCTCCCGCTTGCGCCGCCGGAACTCGGTACGGCGGCGGACCACGTCGATCCGGTGGTCGACGTAGATCTGCAGCAGCTCGCGCAGGCCTAGCGTGCGCGGCCGGCCGTCGACCAGGGCGACGTTGTTGATCCCGAAGGTCTCCTCCATCGGGGTCAGCCGGTATAGCTCCTCCAGCACCGCGTCGGGGTGGAAGCCGTTGCGCAGCTCGATCACCAGTTGCAGCCCGCGGTGCCGGTCGGTGAGGTCCTTCAGGTCGGCGATGCCAGTCAGCTTCTTGGCCTGGACCAGGTCCTTGATCCGGCTGATCACCTTCTCCGGGCCGATGCCGTACGGCAGCTCGGTGACCACGATCCCGGTACGGCGCGGGGTGATCTTCTCGACCCTGGCCGCCGCCCTGGTGCGGAACGTGCCGCGGCCGCTCTCGTAGGCATCCCGGACGCCGTCCAGGCCGACGATCTTCCCGCCGGTCGGCAGGTCAGGGCCGGGCACGAAGCGCATCAGCGTCGCCAGGTCGGCGTCCGGGTGCGCGATCAGGTGCCTGGCAGCCGCGACGACCTCGCCCAGGTTATGCGGCGCCATGTTGGTCGCCATCCCCACCGCGATCCCGGCAGCGCCGTTGACCAGCAGGTTTGGCAGCGCGGCCGGCAGCACCTGGGGCTGGGTGTCCTGGCCGTCGTAGTTCGGCTCGAAGTCGACGGTGTCCTCGTCCAGCGAGATGGTCATCTCCATCGCCGCCGCGGCCAGCCGGGCCTCGGTATACCGGTAGGCGGCCGGCGAGTCGTCGCCGCCCAATGAGCCGAAGTTGCCGTGCCCGTCGACCAGCGGGACCCGCATCACCCACGGCTGCGCCATCCGGACCAGCGCGTCGTAGATCGCGTCGTTGCCGTGCGGGTGCAGCCGGCCCATCACCTCGCCGATCACCCGCGCGCACTTGACGTGCTCGCGGTCCGGCCGCAGCCCCATCCGGCTCATCTGGTACAGGATCCGGCGCTGCACTGGCTTCAGGCCGTCCCTGGCATCGGGCAGCGCGCGCTGGTAGATGACCGAGTAGGCGTATTCGAGGAAGCTGCTGCGCATCTCGTCGGTGACGTCGACGTCGATGATGTTTTCCTCGAAGTCCTCGGGCGGCGGTGTCGTGGTGCGTCTGGCCATGCGGTCATTCTGCCGCGCCGGTACGCCAGTCCCGGTCAGCCGCCACATGCCGCGCCGATGGCGGGTACCGGCCAGGCCGCTGGGACGACCGTGGCCAGAGCCCTGGGGCTCGGCAACCAGACCTGATAATGTGCACCGGCTGGGCGGTTCGGCTGCATTGGCCATCGGCGGCAGGAACGGCCTGAAATGAGCCCGCGGGAAAGGCGGAGCCAGTGACATTCGGCGAGCAGCCCCAGAGCCAGCAGGCCCCGCTCTGCGAGAACGGCCATCCGATGACGACCGTCGACACCAGTTGCACCCTGTGCGGTGCCGCGCGGCGGCAGGCGCCGGGCGGCAGCGGCGCCCCGCAGCCCTGGCCAGGCGCCGCTGACCAGCCGGCCGCCGGGTACTCGCCCTCCGGCGGCTCCACCCAGCCCGTTGCCACCGCGAGCTACCAGCCTGCTGGCGGCTACCCAGCTGGCCAGCCGGGTGCGCCAGGCGTACCGCCGGGCCAGCAGAACTTCGGCCAGCAGGGCTATCCGGTGCAGCAGGGCTATCCGGGGCAGCAGGGTTATCCGGGGCAGCAGGGCGGCTATCCCGGCGGGTACCAGCAGCCGCCGCCGGGCGGCTACCCGCAGCAGGGCTACTGGCAGCCGGGCGGCTACCCCGTCGCTGCCAAGACCAATGCGCTCGCGATCGTCTCGCTGGTCGCCGGGATCCTGTGGGTCTTCTGGCTCGGCTCGATCGCCGCTCTCGTCTGCGGCGTGCTGGCGCTGAACCAGATCAAGGCCAGGGGCGAGGGTGGCCGTGGCCTCGCGATCGCCGGCATCGTGCTCGGCGCGCTCGGAATGGTAACGCTGCTGTTCGCCATCATCGGCGGGCTGACCGTGAGCGGCGGGTCATCCGCCACTCCCTGACCCGGCGCGGCCGGCCAGCCGCAGCATGTTCGGGCCGGGCCCCGGCCAGCAAGGCTCAGGTCGCGGAGAACCCACCGTCGACGCTGATCAGCTGGCCGGTGACGTAGTCGCTGGCCCGGCTGGCGAGGAACACGGCCACGCCCTCGAAGTCGGCTGGCTCGCCGTTACGGCCGATCATGGTGCGCGCAGCCAGCGCGGCCGACCTGGCCGGGTCAGCGGCTACCTCGGCGGTGAGCGGCGTGGCCACGAACCCCGGCGAGACAGCGTTGCAGCACACCCCCGCCGGCGCCCAGGCCTCTGACTGGGACCGGGTCAGCGCCACCAGGCCGCCCTTGGACGCGCCGTAGGCACCGCTGTTGGCGAACGCCCGCATCGCCTGCTGCGACGCCATGTTGATGATCCGGCCCCAGCCCCTGGCCGCCATCACCGGCCCGAGCCGCTGGCCAAGCAGGAACGGTGCCGTCAGGTTAACCGCCATCGTCTGGTCCCACCCGGCCGCTGACAGCTCCGCCAGCGGCGGGCGCAGGTTGATCGCCGCGCAGTTCACCAGGATGTCGGGCGGCCCGAAGGCGTCGGCTGCCTGCCCGGCAGCCCGGTCCAGCGCTGCCCGGTCGGACAGGTCGGCGCTGACCGTCGCGACCGTGCCGCCGGCCTGCCGCAGCTGGACGGCCGCCTGCCGGAGCGCGGCCTGGCCGCGGGCCAGCAGCACTACCCGGCCGCCGGCCCCGGCCAGCGCGCCAGCTATCGCCAGGCCGATGCCCGAGCTGCCGCCAGTGACCAGCGCGACACGGCCGTCAAGGCCGAACAGCCGGCTGACGTAGCCGGTCACCATCGCGGCCGCCTCACGGTGCTAGCCAGTTCACGGTGCTAGCCAGTTCACGGTGCTAGCCAGTTTCACAGGGCTGGCAGGCTCACGGTGCTGGGCGGCTCGCGGTGCTGGCCAGCTCACAGGGCGGGGCGGGCGCCGACCAGGCAGAGCGCGCGGGCGGCCAGCCGGCAGCCGCTGGCGAGCGCCTCGGCTGGCGGCTTCTTGTCCAGCCACGCAGGCAGGAACCCGGCGCAGAACGCGTCCCCGGCGCCGGTGCCATCGACGATCTGCTCCACCGGCGGGCCAGGCACCCGGACCGGGTCCGGGCGGCCGCCGGAATAGAACAGCGCGCCATCCGCGCCCAGCTTCATCACGACCTGCGGGTACCACGCGTTGAGCACCCTGGCTGCCTGCTCGGGCTCCTCGCGCCCGGTCAGCACGTGGCCCTGCTCGGCGTTCACGAACAGCAGCGTCGCGCCGTTGGTCATCTGCAGGAACGGCTCGGCGCCGGTCCGCTCGAGCGGTGCCGCCGAGGCGCCATCCACCGAGACGGTCATCCCGGCCCGGCCCGCCAGCGAGATGGCCGTCAGGGTCGCCTGCCGGGAGCCCTCGTTCAGCATCGTGTAGCCGGAGACGTGCAGGTGGCTGCCCGGCGTGAACAGGTCCTTGGGCAGGTCGTCGGGGGACAGCGCGGCGTTGGCGCCAGGATCGGACAGCATCGTGTGATCGCCCTTGTGGGTGACCATCACCACGCAGGTGCCGGTCTGCCGCTCAGGGTCCATCACCAGCCGGGCGTCGACCCCGTAGCCCATCAGCTCCATGTCACGGTTCCGGCCGGCGATGTCGGCCCCGCGGCGGCCGACGAACGCCACCTCAGCGCCGTCCACGGCCAGCCACGCGGCGATGTTCGCGCCGGACCCGCCGCCGTGCATCGTCACCGTGGCGGGGGTGTCGCTGCCCTTGGCGAGGGGCAGAGCCGCGTGCGCGACCGTGTCCGTCATCAGATCACCAACGACGACAACGCGCGTCAATGTCGTCACCACCTTGATCACGGGGACTGGCCGGCCGCGGGGCGGGGGGACGGGCCGGCACAGAGAGCTAGCGCATAGAACTTAACAGTTTCGTCCGCCTGCATCGATCCGTTCGGCCTGGCAAATCCGGGCTGAGCGGCGATTTCAGCCCGGCCGGCCCGGCTAGTCCGGCCGCTGTAGGCTTTCGTGCTGCATCAGCTGGCACTGACCGGCGTGCATTTATCTGGGCCACCGAGCAGCGAGGCGGGCATGACCTGGACCTGGCAGTTTGAGAAGGAAGACGGCACGGCGGTCACCGCCCGCGGCCTGCCGAGGGAGACGTTCGCCAGCAAGGGTGACGCCGAGAGCTGGATCGGCGAGAACTGGCGCAGCCTGCTGGACGCGGGCGTCGACCAGGTCACGCTGCTGAACGACGGGGTGACCGACTACGGCCCGATGAGCCTGCACCCGGAAAGCTGACCTGGCGCGGCTGTGCGGCCGGCTGCTGAACCCCAGCCAGCCGGCCGCACAGCGGTCAGCCGGTCAGCTGCGGCTCTGCGGGCTCGCCGTCAGCGCCGGGTCGCGCTGGATCACCGGGCCGAGGACGTCGTCGATGCGCTGCATGAGCCCGGCGTCCAGCTGCACGCCGGCCGCCTTGACGTTCTCCCTGACCTGCTCGGGCCTGGTGGCTCCGATGATCGCGGCGGACACGCCGGGGTTCTGCAGCGTCCACGCGACGGCTAGCTGGGCCAGGCTGAGGCCCGCCTCCTGCGCTAGCGGCTGCAGCTGCTGCACCCGCTCCAGCAGGTCGCTGTCCTGCAGCCAGCGCCTGATAAACGATGCCCCGCGCTCGTCGGTCGCCCTGGACTGGGCCGGCGGCGCTGCGCCGGGCAGGTACTTGCCGGTCAGCACGCCCTGCGCGATGGGCGACCAGACGATCTGGCCGATGCCAGCTTCCCGGCACACCGGCAGCACCTCGGACTCGATCACCCGCCAGATCATGTTGTACTGCGGCTGATTCGAGACGATCCGGTCCAGGCCCATCTCCGCTGCGATCTTCACCGCCGCCGCGATCTCGTCGGCACGCCACTCGGAGACGCCGACGTACAGCACCTTGCCCTGGCGGACCAGGTCGTCGAAGGCGCGCAGGGTCTCCTCGAGCGGCGTCTCGTGGTCGTACCGGTGCGCCTGGTAAAGGTCCAGGTAGTCGGTCTGCAGCCGGCGCAGCGAGTTGTGCGCGGACTCCATGATGTGCTTGCGCGACAGCCCGCTGTCGTTCACGCCGGGGCCGGTCGGCCAGAACACCTTGGTGAAGATCTCGACCGACTCGCGGCGCACGCCGTTCAGCGCCCGCCCGAGCACCTCCTCGGCCTTCGTCCCGGCGTAGACGTCGGCGGTGTCGAAGGTCGTGATCCCCTCCTCCAGGGCAGTGGCAACGCACGCCCTGGCGGCGTCTTCCTCGACCTGCGAGCCGTGGGTAATCCAGTTCCCGTAGGCGATCTCGCTGACCTTCAGGCCGCTGCGGCCAAGATGACGATGTTCCATGATCCGAACCCTAGCGGCACGCCCGGTCCGGCAGGCCACGCCCCCTCTGCCCGGCTCTGGCAGGGAACGTAACGCTTTGCGAGCAGGCCAGAGCGGTAGCTAGATTTTCTCGCCTGGCTTGCGCCGCGGCGCCGGCATGCGCAGCCTGCGCATCTGCGAGTTGCGTATCGCCGTGTACATGCGCAGGCCGCGGACGCTTTCCCCCGGGTAGCGCTCCGTGGCCAGCCTGAGCACCTTGCGGCCGACTAGCCAGTTCTCGGCGATCAGCAGGACGGCGGCCGACAGCAGCACGTAGAAGGAGACGATCGTGTTCCTGAAGACGGGCAGGTAGGCCACCAGCAGCAGCAGCACGAGGACGTAGAGCAGGTACTCGGAGAACGAGCGCCGCGAGTCCACGAAGTCCCTGGCCAGCGCCCGCACCGGGCCCTTGTCCTTGGCCGGAAGCGCCCACTCCTCGCCGCGCTTCATCGCGAGCATCCGGCGCTGCCGCTCGGTCTTGCCCCGGTCGCGCGACTGCTGGGCGGCTGCCTTCCGGTCGCCGGGCGCTGAGTACGGCTGCCGCCGGCGGCCCTCGGCCTCGCTGCGCTTGGGGGTTGGGCGGCCCTTGGCCGGCGTCTGGCCGGGCCGCAGCGGCTGGTCAGCGTTTAGGGTCGCGCTGGCGTCGTCGTCCTCGGCGTCAGCTGCCTGCTGGTCGAGCACGCCCTGAGCGGCGGGGGGACGTCGTTTGAACACGCGCTCAGCTTACCGGGACTCGCCAGGCTGGCCGCCAGCCTCGCGGCAGTCAAGCCGCCGCTGCCCGCCCGGCGCCGGCCGGCCCTTCGCGGCAGTCGTGCCGCCGTGATGACGAGCGGTCACGGCGCGACGTAGGCTGAATCACAGCACCTGCCAACAATGTCCGTTGCCCTGCAGCATGCCAGTTCGCGGCATCGCCGAGCCGTGTGGCAGCGGTGTAGAGCAATGAGGGGATGGTCGCGCTTATGGGCGTGATGAAACGGGTTTCGCTGGTGTTCAAGTCCAAGGCCAACAAGGCCCTGGACCGGATGGAAGACCCGCGGGAGACCCTGGATTACTCCTACCAGACGCAGCTTGAGCTGCTGCAGAAGGTCCGCCGGGGCGTCGCGGACGTCGCCACCTCGCGCAAGCGGATCGAGCTGCAGATCAACCAGCTGCAGCAGTCCTCGAACAAGCTGGACAAGCAGGCCAGGGACGCGCTGTCCGCGGGCCGCGAGGACCTGGCCCGCGAGGCGCTGAGCCGCAAGGCCGGCATCCAGGGCCAGCTGGCCGACCTGAACACGCAGTACGCCTCGCTGCAGGGCGAGGAGGAGAAACTCACCGGGGCATCGCAGCGGCTGCAGATCAAGGTCGACTCTTTCCGGACCAGGAAGGAGACGATCAAGGCCACCTATACCGCGGCGGAGGCGCAGACCAGGATCAACGAGGCCTTTACCGGCATCTCTGAGGAGATGGGCGATGTCGGCATGGCGATCCAGCGCGCCGAGGACAAGACCGAGCAGATGAAGGCCAGGGCCGGCGCGATCGACGAGCTGATGGCCTCCGGCGCCCTGGACGACGTGGTGAGCGGCCCGCGCGACGACATCCAGGCCGAGCTCGACCGGATGGGCGCGAGCCACGACGTCGACGCCGAGCTGGCGCAGATGAGGGTCGAGCTCGGCCAGGGCAGCGCGCCGCGTGAGCTTGAGGGCGCTCCCGGTGAGTCGAAGGGTGCCGCCGACTCGGCGGCTGACGGCCGGCCGGCCGAGCAGCCGCCGGCCGGCGGTGACGGGCAGTGATTGTCCGGATTCTCGGCGAGGGACAGGTCAGCGTCGATGACGCTGCCGTCAGCGAGCTGAACGAGCTCGACTCCGCCCTGGAGGCCGCGGTGGAGCGGGGCGACGAGGCCGCCTTCCGGCGTGCCCTGGACGCGCTGCTCGGCAAGATCAGGGCCATCGGCAAGCCGCTGGACGCCGCTGACCTCGAGCCGTCCGGGCTGATCCTGCCCGGTGCCGACGCGACCATGGACGAGGTGCGGGGGCTCATGTCGGACGACGGGCTGATCCCTGGCTGAGCCAGCGATGCCCCGGCGGCGCCGTGCTGGCGCGCCGGGGCATCGTCGTGCCTGGCGCGCGCCGGGCCTCGCCGGCTGGCGGCGAAGGGCCAGCAGGGAACGAACCGGGCTGCTCGGGCGTTGGCACGATGCCGGCGCAGCAAGGCCGGCCGCGGCGAGGGCCGGATGGTGGGAACCGGTCCCCGTGCTGCGGTGTAATGGGGGTAAGGCGGCTCATAGCTAGGCAGCCGCGAAGGAAACGGAGGCGCCGCAGATGGCGCGCACTCGCTACGCGACCGACAGAGGTCTCATCGCGCGGATGGGCGCGACGATGTTCCTGCTCGGACTCGTGTTCACCGCTCTGATCGTGGCCCTGGTCTTCATCCTGACCTGGTACCAGAGCCGCCGTGGCGGCGGCAGCAGCGGCGATGGCATCGTCATCTTCGCTGTGCTGCTCGGCGTCGGCGGGGCGTTTGCCTCCTACTACTGGTCCGACAAGATCGCGCTGAACGCCTCCGGTGCCCGGCTGGTCAAGCGGGAGGACTCGCAGCAGGCCGCCCGGCTGCATGATGTCGTGGACCGGATCTGCGCCATGGCCGACATGCCCAAGCCCAGGGTCGCCATCGCGCCGACCCAGATGCCCAACGCGTTCGCCACCGGGCGCAACAGCAAGGCGGCGGTGGTCTGCGCCACTCAGGGCCTGCTCGACCAGCTGGACGACAACCAGGAGCTCGAGGCCGTCCTCGCGCACGAGATGTCACACGTGGCGCACAAGGACGTCGCCGTGATGACGGTCGCCTCGGTACTCGGCATCGTCGCGGCGCTGCTGGTCAGGTTCGCGTTCTACTCGGAGCTGTTCGGCGGCGGCGGCGGCGGCCGCGGCCGCAGCAACAACAACAACCAGAGCGCGCTGCCGGTCATGCTAGTGGTGATGCTGGTCGGCATCGTCGTCTACGCGGTCAGCTTCCTGCTGATCAGGATGCTGTCGCGGTACCGCGAGCTGTCTGCAGACCGGTCGGCCGCGCTGCTCACCGGCCACCCGCACAAGCTGGCCAGCGCGCTGGTGAAGGTGACCGGCGACATGGCCAGGATCCCGCAGAAGGACCTGCGGCAGGCCGAGCCGCTGAACGCGTTCTACTTCACCCCGGCGCTGTCGAACAAGCCCGGCCAGTTCAGCCTCTCCACGATCTTCTCCACGCACCCGTCGCTGGAGCGCAGGCTCCGCGAGCTGGACAAGATCTCCAAGCAGCTCAGCCGGTAGCCGGAGGGTTATCCGTGGGTTTCCTGGACGCGCTGCTCGGCCGCACCAAGCCGGTGCAGCCGAACCTGGACGCGCTGTTCGCGCTGCCCACGGCCGCGCTGACGCTGCAGGCCGCTGGTGACTTCACCCCGACCGGCACCGGCTCGGTCTGCTTCCGCTCCGCTGAGGGCAAGGCGTTCGCCGACATCGAGTCGGACGTGCGCGAGCTGCTCAGCATGGGCCAGGACAAGGCGCCGGTCGAGGTGTCCACCGACTCCTACGGCTTCACCTGGCTGGTCTGCCGCCATCCGGCCGACGACATCGAGGGCCTGGTCACCGACCTGCACGCGGTGAACTCCTCGCTGCAGGCCGGCGGCTTCGGCCCGCAGCTGCTGTGCACCATCATCGGCCTGCGCAGCGACTCGGGGCGGCGGCTCGGCCTGGTCTACCTGTACAAGCGCGGCTCGTTCTACCCGTTTGCCCCGCTCACCGGCGAGCGCCGGGACAGCGCCCTTGAGCTGCAAGTGCGCGGCGAGGTCGATGGTGATCTCCGGGTCGAGCAGGACCTCACCAGGTGGTTCCCGGTCTGGGGCGCGCCAGGCCTCTAAGGCAGGGCCAGCATCTGGTCGAGCGCCGTCCTGGCCTGCCGCGCGGTCTGCTGATCGACGGTGACCTGGTTCACGACCGTCCCGGCGGCGAGCGACTCAAGCGCCCTGACCAGGTGCGGCAGGTCGATGCGGTTCATCGTGGAGCAGTAGCAGACCGTCTTGTCGAGGAAAGCTACGGTCTTGTCCTGGTGCGCGGCAGCGAGCCGGCGAACCAGGTTCAGCTCGGTGCCGACCGCCCAGGCCGACCCGGCTGGCGCCTGCTCGATCGTCGAGATGATCTTCTCGGTGGAGCCGATCAGGTCAGCTGCCAGCACCACCTCGTGCGCGCACTCGGGGTGCACGAGCACGTTGACGCCGGGGATCCGGGCACGCACTTCGGTCACGCACTCGGGGCGGAACCGGCCGTGCACCGAGCAGTGCCCGCGCCACAGGATCATCGTCGCGTTCCGCAGCTGCCGCTCGGTCAGCCCGCCGCCTGGCCGGTGCGGATCCCACACCACGCAGTCGTCCAGGCCGAGCCCCAGCTCGAGCACGGCGGTGTTGCGCCCCAGGTGCTGGTCGGGCAGGAACAGCACCTTCCCGCGGCGCTCAAGTGCCCAGCGCAGCGCCCTGGCCGCGTTGGAAGAGGTGCAGACCGTGCCGTCGTGCCGCCCGGTGAACGCCTTGATGTCCGCTGAGGAGTTCATGTACGTGATGGGCGTGACATCGGCGGCCAGGCCGAGATCCTCCAGAGCCTCCCAGCACTCCTCAACCTGGTCGAAGGTGGCCATGTCGGCCATCGAGCAGCCGGCCGCGAGGTCAGGCAGGATGACCCGCTGGCTGGCTGAGGTGAGGATGTCGGCTGACTCGGCCATGAAATGCACCCCGCAGAAGACGATGAACTCGGCACCGGGCTCGGCCGCTGCCTCGCGGGCCAGCTTGAACGAGTCGCCGGTCACGTCAGCGAACGCGATCACCTCGTCGCGCTGGTAGTGGTGGCCGAGCAGGAACGCGCGCTCGCCGAGCGCCGCCCTGGCCGCCTCGGCGCGGGCAACCAGGGCGGGGTCGCTGGCCGGCGGCAGCTCGCCAGGGCAGGACACGCCGCGCTCGGCGGCCGGGTCCGCCCCGGTGCCGAGCACCATCAGCGGGAGAGCGCGGCCAGCCCTGGCGTCGCGCGCCTGCTGGCCGGCCCTGGTGAGCTGTGCTGCCGCCATCGTCCGCCCCCTCGGATCGGCTGGGCTTATCGTCGGAGTGACGATACTAAGCATACGAGGTGGCGGGCGGGCCGGAAACGCCGGCCGGCCTCATGGTGGACGCGCGGCAGCCGGGGCTATGGCCGGCACCAGCCCGGCGGCGCGGAATGCCGGCCGCGGCTATATCGTTGGCAGTGGAACGACAACCTGCCGGGCCGCCATGGCACCGGCTAGCCGGACCGGGAGCTAACCGCAGATGACTGTTCAGCACGACGAGGCGACGCAGGGCGTGACGCTCACCGAGGCTGCGGAGGCCAATGTGAGCCGCCTGCTGGCGCAAGAGGGCCGCGACGATCTGCAGCTGCGCATCGCCGTGCAGCCAGGCGGCTGCTCGGGCCTGCGGTACCAGCTGTACTTCGACGAACGCCAGATCGATGGCGACGTGGTGAAGCAGTTCGGCGACGTCAGGGTCGTCACCGACAAGATGAGCGTGCCGTACCTGATGGGCGCCAAGATCGACTTCGTCGACTCCATCGAGAAGCAGGGCTTCACGATCGACAACCCCAACGCCACCGGCTCCTGCGCCTGCGGCGACTCCTTCCACTGACCAGTCAGGTCAGCGCGCCGGAGCGTCGCTGAGCGGAGCAGGCCAGCGCAGGACTTCACGGTCATGTTATAGTCATAACATGACCGGCAAGAAGGCTGTGCTCAACATCACCGTGGACGAGTCGCTGGCCAGCGCCGTTCGCGGCGAGGCAGCGGCCAGGAAGACCACGATTTCCAGCGTGGTCGAGGAGGCACTCGCGGCCCAGCTGGAGCGGTTCCGGCTGCGGCATGAGGGCCTGGCCGCCATCGAGGAGTACTACCGCGAGTACGGCTACCCGACCCCTGAGGAAGTGGCAGAGGCCGACGCCCGGGTGGCCGAGGACGAGCGCCTCATCGCAGAAGCCCGGGAGAGAGCACGCTCGCGCGGCACTGGCAGTGCGGCGTGAGCAGGATCGTCTACGACGCCGGTGCTCTCATCGCCATCGACCGCCGGCACAGCCAGACGGCAGTCGAGCGCCATCGCAAGTTCCTGGCCCAGCGACACGAGATCCTGGTGCCGGTGGCCGCCGCCGCCCAGGCGGTGCGGAACCCGGCCGCGCAGGTGCGGCTGATGCGTGCGCTGCAAGGCTGCGCAATCGTGCCGTTCAGCAGCCGGGATCTGTTACCGGTCGGCAGGCTGCTAGCTCGATCTGGCAGCGCAGACGTGGTAGGTGCGGTCGTCGCCGTGACCGCGGCTCAGGCGGGTGCCGCAGTGGTCACTTCCGATCCGAATGACATCGGCGCCCTGCTTGCCGTACTGGGCGTGACCGTTGCCGTCCTGCCCGCCTGACAGCCTGGCGGCGGCGTGACAGGCGGAAGCAGGCCGGCATGAGCTTGACGAGGTAGCCTGTCCCCGCTTGCCAGTTGCCTGCACCCCGCGTGAGGACTGCCCGTGCGCACTGCCGTGACCGGATCGATCGCGACCGACCACCTGATGAGCTTCTCCGGCCGGTTTGTCGACCAGCTGATGCCCGACAAGCTCGACTCGATCTCGCTGTCCTTCCTCGTCGATAACCTGCAGATCCGCCGCGGGGGAGTGGCCGCCAACATCGCCTTCGGGCTCGGCTGCCTTGGCCTGCGGCCGCTGCTGGTCGGCACCGCGGGCGCCGACTTCGCCGACTACCGCAGCTGGCTGGATGCCCACGGGGTTGACACCTCCGGGGTCCGCGAGTCCTCATCGCACTACACGGCCCGGTTCGTGGTGACCAATGACGCCGCGATGAACCAGATCGCCTCGTTCTACGCCGGGGCGATGTCAGAGGACCGGAGCATCGACCTGAGCGAGCTCGCCGGGCAGGCCGACCTGGTGCTGATCGGCGCCGGTGACCCCGAGGCGATGGCCACGTTCACCACGCAATGCCGCAAGCTGCAGATACCGTTCGCCGCTGACACTTCGCAGCAGCTCGCCAGCCTCGACGGCGAGCAGGTGCGCGAGCTGGTCGAGGGTGCCGCTTACCTGTTCTGCAACGAGTACGAGGCGAAGCTGACCACGCACAAGACCGGCTGGTCCGACGAGGAGCTGACCGCGCAGGTCGGCGTCCGGGTGACCACGCTCGGCGCTGCCGGGGCCCGGGTCGAGCGGGCCGGCCAGCCGCCGGTGCTGGTCCCCGCGGTGCCTGGCGTGGTGCCAGCCGAGCCGACCGGGGCAGGCGACGGGTTCCGGTCCGGTTTCCTGGCCGCGACGGCGTGGGGACTAGGCCTGGAGCGCGCGGCCCAGCTCGGCAACATGATGGCCGCCTACGTGCTGGAGACCACCGGGCCGCAGGAATACCGGCTGCAAAGCGGCCCGCTCGCCGCCAGGATGGCCATGGCGTACGGGCCGGCGGCGGCGGAAGAGCTGGCCGCGCACCTCGGCTGAGCCTGCGGCAGGTCAGGCAAGGACCAGGCAGAACGAATAGCATCCGGCGGCTCGGCCGCCCGTGCTAACTCTGTCGTGCCGACTCTGCCGGGCGAACTCTGCCGTGCGGGCTGACGCACGGCGCTGATCGCGGCCGGGGGTAGCGTGACGGGCATGGCCGTGACGCTCGCCGCTGACCACGGTGCCGTTTACCACGGTGCCGTTTACCACGGGCCCCCCGAGCTGACGCCGGTCCGTGCGCTCACCCAGTGGAGCCTTGACCCCCGTGCGCTGGTCATCATCGTGGCGGCTGGGCTGCTGTACCTGGCCGGGGCGCGCCGGGCGAGGCGGCTGGGAGCTGACTGGCCGGCTAGCCGGACGATGCTGTTCTGCGGCCTCGGCCTTGGCTTCGCGGTCATCGCCACCCAGTCGGCTGTCGGCACCTACTTCAGCGTGCTGTTCTACGTTCGCGCGGTGCAGACGATCCTGCTGTTGCTGGTCGTGCCCCTGTTCCTGGCGCTCGGGCGGCCGCTGAGCCTGGCCATCGCGGCGTTCCCGGCCGCAGGCTCGCGGCTGGAGGCCGGGGTCGCCAGCCGGGCCGCGAGGATACTGACGTTTCCGGCGATCACCACGCTGGCGCTGGTCATCACGCCGTTCCTGATCTACTTCTCGCCGTGGTACGAGGCCGGGTTTCACAGCACCACGGTCCGCGAGCTGACCTACCTGGCGCTGCTCGCGCCGGGCCTGGTGTTCTTCTGGACCCTGCTCCGGGTCGATCCGGTGCCCAAGAAGTACCCCTACCTGGTATCGCTGTGGATCACCGCTGGCGAGGTAGTCGGCGACGCGGTGCTGGGCCTCGCGGTGATAGCCGACCAGACGCTGATCGCGGGCGGCTACTACCACGCGCTGGCCAGGCCCTGGGGCCCCAGCCTGGCCACCGACCAGATACTTGGCGGCGGCGTGCTGTGGATCTTCGGCGACATCGTTGGCCTGCCGTTCCTGGCGGCGCAGTTTATCCAGATGATCAAGGAGGACGCCGCTGACGCGGAGGCGGTCGACGCAGAGCTCGATGCCAGGGACGCCGATCGCGAGGCAGCCGCCGCCCAGCCGGAGGTCAGCGAGCCGCAGGACTCAGGCCAGCCGCAGAGCGTCGGCGCATCGCTGGCGCCGGAGGCCGCTGACGATAAGCCGTGGTGGGAGTCGGACCCGATGATCACCGGCCGGTTCCGCGACGCGGTGCCCGGACAGAGTGACGAATCGCCGGCCTAGTAGCTGCGTCTCACCACGAACGACCAGCCGGTCTCGAGATTCGTCGCCGTGACGTACTCCTGCGACTTCATCATGCACCAGGCCGGCACGTCGGTCCTGGCCGCCGGGTCGTCGGCCAGCACCGCGATGGTCTGCCCGACCGGCACCTCCCTGATCCGCTCGGCCAGCATGATGATCGGGATCGGGCACTTCTTGCCCAGCGCGTCGATGGTGACCAGCGGTGCGGGCGCACTGGCCGGCCCGGAGGCGCCAGCCGCGCTGGCTGGCTGCTGCGGACGAAGAGTCACGCGGTCACCTCCTGGCTGCCCGATGCGGCCCCGGTCACAGTGTCCCGCAATCTGGTCACGATCGTCGGCAGCGCCAAGAGGAAGCCCTCGACCGCCTCCTGGCTGGCGTCCCGAGGCAGCGACAACCGGACGTTGCCGTGGGTCAGCACGCCCATCGCCTCGAGCACGTGACTTGGCTGCTGGCTGTCGGCGACGCAGGCGCTGCCCGACGACACCGAGAAACCCGCCTTGTCCAGCTCGGTGACCAGGGCCTCGCCGTCGATGTACAGGCAGGAGAAGGTCACGATGTGCGGCAGTGAAGCGGCCGGGTCGCCGTGCACCGCGCAGTCGGGCACCAGTTGCGGCAGCGCCGAGCGGATGCGGTCGGACAGGGCGCGCAGCGCCGGCTCGCGGGCCTCTCGTTCTTCCTCGAACGCGGCCAGCGCGGCGGCCGCGGCGACGATCGCGGGCACGTCGGGGAAGCCGGGGGAGCGGCCGGCCTCCCGGTCGCCGGCCGGCAGCGGAGCCCGCCAGCGGGTGCCCTTGCGCACGGCGAGCACGCCGACGCCGGGCGGGCCGCCCCACTTGTGCGCGCTGGCCGTGAGCAGCGACCAGCCAGCCGGGACCGGCAGCCGCCCGGTCATCGCCGCCGCGTCGACGAGCAGCGGCACGCCGGCCGCCTGGCAGGCCCTGGCCGCCTCAGCGGCCGGCTGCAGCGTGCCGACTTCCTGGTTAGCCGCCTGCAGGCAGGCCAGCACGGTGCGCTCGCGGCCGATCGCGGCGGTCAGCCCGGCCAGGTCAGCCCGGCCAGCACGGTCGACCCCGGTCACCGTGACCGCCGTGCCGCCGCGCTCCAGCCAGCCGGCCGCGTTCAGGACGCTGGAATGCTCGACGGCGCTGACCACGACGTGACCGGGCCCGCGGGCGGCTGACTGCCGCGCCGTCACCGCGCCCAGCACGGCCAGCTGGCAGGCCTGCGTGCCGGATCCGGTGAAGGACAGCTCGTCTGGCCGGCAGCCGAGCATGGCGGCGGTGCGCTCGCGGGCCTCGTCGAGCAGCAGCCGCGCCCGGCGGCCCTCGCGATGCAGCCGGGCCGGGTCGGCCCAGCCGTCCTCAAGCGCCGCGAGCAGCGCCTGCCTGGCAGCCGGGTGCAGCGGCTCGGCCGACGCGGCGTCGAAGTAGGCCATCAACCCCGACAGTAAGCCCCGGCCGGCGAGTCAGCGGCGGGGGTACCGGCTTGGGCCGGCCAGCCGCGTTGTACTGTTTGCACGACAGGCTGTAGGAGGAGCATGAAGCCGGCCGGTGGAGCCGGGATCATCCGCTGGGAAGGCCATCCGTGAGTCCCAACCGCAGTTCCCCGCGCGGCGGGCCGACAGCGCGCCGCCTGCGGCGCTGGGTGCCGCGCGCCGCCCTGATGGCGGGGTTGCTCGTCCTGACGACCGGCTGCAAGTCCTCGGCGTTCACCCGGATGGGCATGGTGCCGCCGGTGACCAAGCAGGGCAAGGTCGTGCTGACCCTGTGGCAGGGCTCGTGGATCGCCGCGTGGGCGGTCGGAGCCGTGGTCTGGGGCCTGATCGTCGCGGCGGTGATCTTCTACCGCAAGCGGTCTGACCGGCTGCCGCACCAGGTCAGGTACAACCTGCCGATCGAAATCACCTATACGGTGCTGCCGTTCATCATGGTCGGCGTGCTGTTCTTCTTCACCGCCAGGGACGAGAACTACATCAACAAGACGTCCGCGCACCCGGATGTCATTGTCAACGTCACCGGGTTCCAGTGGAGCTGGCAGTTTGACTACCCGCAGTACAAGACCGGTGCGACCAGCGATGTCACCCAGCGCGGCAATATGTGGCTGCCAGGCACGAACGTAGCCACCGACGGGCTGCCGATGCTGGAGATCCCGGAGAACGAGACCGTCCTGTTCAACCTCACCTCGGTCGACGTGGACCACGCGTTCTGGATCGTGCCGTTCGAGTTCAAGCGCGACCTGATTCCCGGCCACCCGAACCACTTCGAGGTGACGCCGACCAGCACGGGCACCTTCACCGGCCGCTGCACCGAGCTGTGCGGGCTCTACCACAGCCGGATGCTGTTCCGGGTCAAGATCGTCACGCCGGCTGAGTTCCGGCAGTGGATCAGCACGCAGCAGGCGCAGCAGAGCGCATCTGGGGGTACACAGTGACCGCGACGGAGCAGCAGCAGGTCCTCACTGAGCCGCGGCCGTACCGCAAGGGCTCGATCCTGGCGGACTGGCTGTCCTCCACCGACCACAAGATCATCGGGCACCTGTACCTGATCACCTCGTTCTTCTTCTTCCTGGCCGGCGGCCTGATGGCGATGTTCATGCGCGCCCAGCTGCTTGAGCCGAACAGCCACCTGGTGTCCGACCAGGTGTACAACGAGCTGTTCACCATGCACGGCACGATCATGCTGCTGCTGTTCGCCACGCCGCTGTTCGTCGGGTACGCGAACGAGATCATGCCGCTGCAGATCGGCTCCCCGGACGTGGCGTTCCCCCGGCTGAACCTGCTCAGCTACTACATGTTCGCCTTCGGCGGGCTGATCCTGCTGGCCAGCTTCCTCACCCCCGGCGGCGCCGCCGCCTTCGGCTGGTACGCCTACGCGCCGCTGACCAGCGCGCAGTACTCGCCCGGCCTCGGCGGCGACATGTGGATCATGGGCCTGGTGCTGTCCGGCCTCGGCACGATCCTGTCCGGCGTCAACTTCATCACCACGATCTTCTGCATGCGCTGCCCTGGCATGACCATGTTCCGGATGCCGATCTTCACCTGGAACATCCTGCTCACCAGCATGCTGGTGCTGCTGGCCTTCCCGGTGCTGGCCGCGGCGCTACTGGTGCTGGAGATCGACCGAAAGTTCGGCGCCCAGGTCTTCTCCGCCAACAGCGGCGGGGCAATCCTGTGGCAGCACTTGTTCTGGTTCTTCGGCCATCCGGAGGTCTATATCGTGGCGTTGCCGTTCTTCGGCATCGCCACCGAGATCCTGCCGGTGTTCAGCCGCAAGCCGCTCTTCGGCTACAAGACGCTGGTGGCCGCCACCATCGCGATCGCCGGCCTGTCGACCACGGTGTGGGCGCACCACATGTTCACCACCGGCGCCGTGCTGCTGCCGTTCTTCTCGTTCATGACCTTCCTGATCGCGGTGCCCACCGGGATCAAGTTCTTCAACTGGGTTGGCACCATGTGGCGCGGCCAGCTGACGTTCGAGCCGGCCATGCTGTTCATCATCGGCTTCCTGGTCGTATTCCTGTTCGGCGGGCTCACCGGGGTCATCCTGGCCTCGCCGCCGCTGGACTTCGCGGTGAGCGACTCCTACTTCGTGGTCGCGCACTTCCACTACGTGCTCTTCGGCACGGTGGTGTTCTGCATGTTCGGCGGGTTCTACTTCTGGTGGCCGAAGTGGACCGGGAAGATGCTCGACAACACCCTCGGTAAATGGCACTTCTGGGGCGTGTTCATCGGCTTCAACATGACGTTCCTTGTGCAGCACTGGATCGGCATGGAGGGCATGCCGCGCCGGGTCGCCAATTACCCTGGACTGCCGGGAAACGTCACCACGCTGAACCAGATCTCCAGCATCGGATCGTTTATCCTCGGCGCCTCGACGCTGATCTTCCTCTACAACGTCTACAAGACCTGGAAGTCGGGCGAGCGGGTCACCGCCGACGACCCGTGGGGATTCTCCAACTCGCTTGAGTGGGCGACGTCCTGCCCGCCGCCGCGGCACAACTTCACCTCGATCCCGCGGATCAGGTCCGAGCGGCCGGCCTTCGACCTGCACTACCCGCACATCACGTCGGGCCGGGACCGCGAGGCGGAACAGCAGTCCATCGCCGCAGGCCGCCAGTGACCGGCTATCCGGCCAGCGCGGGCGCTGATCGCCAGTCGGCCCGAATCAGCACCCCGGAGGTGACGGCATGAAGGTCGAGGGCCTGCTGCTGCTCGGCTGTGCGCTGTTCTTTGCCGTCTCCGACGTCATCTACTGGGTGTTCTCGCACGACCCGACGGGCACCACCGCGCTCGCGCTGGCCGTCGGCCTGGCCTTCCTCAGCGGGTTCTACATCTTGTTCACCGGCCGGCGGCTGCCGCAGAAGCGCCCGGAGGACGACCACGAGGGCGAGATCTACCAGGGCACGGGCGAGCTCGGCTTCTTCAGCCCGCACAGCTGGTGGCCGCTGTTCATGGGCCTGGCAGCCGCTACGGCGGCGCTGGGCGTGGCAGTCGGCTGGTGGCTGTTCCTCATCGGCATGCTCGCCGTCGTGCTGAGCGCCATCGGCTTCGTCTTCGAGTATTACCGCGGGCACTACGCCCACTGATGGACCTCTACGAGGCGCTGTACACCACCAGGGCGATGCGGCGGGTTCGCCCTGACCCGGTGCCCATGGCGGTGCAGGAGCGCATCCTGGACGCCGCCATCCGGGCACCGAGCGGCGGCAACGCGCAGCACTGGCGATTCCTGCTGGTCGACGACCCGGCCGTGAAGGCGCAGCTCGGTCCCCTGTACCGGGATGCTCTCGGCAGGCTGTGGCAGACCGCGTACGCGGGCAGGCTAGAGCGCGCCAGGGCCACGCCGGACGACCAGCAGAGCGCCTCCATGCTCCGGGTGACCGCATCGGCGCAGCACCTGGCGGATCACTTCGAGCAGGTGCCGCTGTTCCTGTTCGGCTTCGCCCGCGCCGACCGCAGCGGCGGGTCGATCTTCCCGGCGATCTGGAGCGCCCAGCTCGCCGCCAGGGCCGACGGCGTGGGCAGCGCGCTGACCTCCGTGCTCGGCGCCTTCCACGGGCCACAGACGCTGCGCGTCCTCGGCGTGCCGCCCGACCAGGACTGGGTCATGGCTTGCTGCGTGTCGTTCGGCTACCCAACCGGCAGGTGGGGGGTAGCGCCGCGGCGGCCGGTACACGAGGTCGCCTACCGCAACCAGTGGGGCGCCGACCCTGGCCTGCGGGTTCCCGAGCCGCTCTGGCCACCAGGCAGCTGACGTGCAGCTTGCCCGGCCCGGCCCGCTGCACGTCATCGGCGTGGTCAGGACCGGATACAGCGAGCTCGCGGTGACGCCGGTCCAGTCCAGCCTGAACCGGGCCGCAAGCGGCACGATCGAGATCTCCGCGCGGTACGCGGACGGGCTGGATGGCCTGGACGGCTTCGACTACGCCTGGCTGGTCAGCTGGCTGCACCAGGCCGAGCGGCCGGACGGCCGCCAGTTGCGGCAGGTCCCGTTCCTGCTGCGACGGCAGGGCAGGCGGATGGGCGTCTTCGCCACCCGCGGGCCGCGGCGGGTCAACCCGATCGGCCTCAGCCTGATCCGGCTGCTCAGCGTGACCGGGACCACCATCGCCTTCAGCGGGACCGACCTGCTCGACGGGACGCCGGTGCTGGACATCAAGCCCTATGTCAGCCGGTTCGACCGGCCGCCTGGTGAGCCGCGCTGCGGCTGGTTCGACCACGCCCCGATGCCGGACGGCGCCACCCCGGCGAGCCTGGAGGGCGGCGCGCAGGCGACCGGTCAGGGTGACAGCTGATCTGCCCGATTCGGCGCGATGCAGGGTGGCGCACCGGGCAGGCTAGGGAGCATGGCAAGCACATTCACGATGGCGCCGGACCTGACCGTCAACCGGATGGGCTACGGGGCGATGCAGCTGGCCGGGCCGCACGTGTTCGGGCCGCCGGCCGACCGGGACGCGGCCATCGCCGTGCTCCGCGAGGCAGTCGAGCTCGGCATCAACCACATCGACACGGCTGACTTTTACGGCCCGCACGTCACGAACCAGATCATCAGGCAAGCCCTGCATCCCTATCCCGAGGATCTGCACATCGTCACCAAGGTCGGAGCGGTCAGGGACGCCGACGGCGGCTGGCCGCATGCGCGCTCGCCACGTGAGCTGCGCGAGCAGGTCCACGCCAACCTGCGCAACCTCGGGCTTGACGTGCTCGACGTGGTCAACCTGCGGGTCGGGGGCTTCGACAGCCCGGAGCCTGCCTCGGTCGCCGAGCCGTTCGGCGCGCTGGCGGAGCTGCAGAAAGAGGGGCTGATCAGGCATCTCGGCATCAGCACCGTCAGCAGCCAGCAGGTCGCCGAGGCGCAGTCCATCGCGCCGGTCGTCTGCGTCCAGAACATGTACAACGTGGCCAGGCGCGGCGACGACGACCTCGTCGACTCGCTCGCGCGGGAGGGTATCGCCTACGTGCCCTACTTCCCGCTCGGCGGCTTCAGCCCGCTGCAGTCCGGCGTGCTGGACGCGGTGGCGGACAGCCTCGGCACGACGCCGATGGCCGTCGCGCTGGCGTGGCTGCTGCACCGCTCGCCGAACGTCCTGCTCATCCCCGGCACGTCGGCCGTCGGGCATCTGCGCGCGAACGTCGCAGCCGCGGACCTGATGCTGCCCGAGCACGTCCTTGCCCAGCTGGCGGCGCTCTGACCGACCGCCAGTCCGGCGGAGCCTGCCCGCGCTCGGCCCGCTTAGCCGAAGGTGAACGAGTACGCCTGCAGGCCAGGGGAGAGCGTCACCTGCAGCAGCTCCCGGCCGGGCGAGGCGCGGTGCACCACCGGGTAGATGTCCGGCGCGCCGGATACCCGGAAGCTGGTGCTCTGGCCGCCCACCGTGGCAGTGATCGTGCCGGTGCCGCCGACGTCCAGGTAGACGTCGCTGGCGTCGAAGTTCAGCCGGATGGCGGCGTCCTGGCCGGCGGTCAGCTCCTCGCCGCCGATAGTCCAGGTGCCGCGCAGGGCGAAGCCGTTGGCCGGGACCGAGGCGGGGAAGTGCAGCACGTGCGCGCCCGAGCCACGGACGCTCTCGCCCGCGTAACTGTCCTGCCGCTGAGCGCCGAGGTAGGTCTCCGGGGTCTGGCCGGCCGAGGCAGGGGTCAGGTCGGGGACCTGGGTCGGCGATGGCAGCCTGATGCCCGGATGCGCAGCGGTGAGCAGCTGCCTGATCAGCGACTCGGTTCCGGTGTAGTCGCCCTCGCCGATGCTGACGTGCCGCACCTGCCCGGCTGAGTCGATGAGATAGTCGGCTGGCCAGGAGTCGTTCCCGTAGTTGTCCCAGGTCGTGTACTTGTTGTCCAGCGCCACCGGGTAGCTGATGCCGAGCCGGTGAATGCCGGCGTCGACGTTGCCTGGCACGTGCTCGAAGGCGTACTCCGGCGTGTGCACGCCGATCACCACCAGGCCGTCCTTGCGGTAGTCGGAGTACCAGGCGTCGACGTGCTTGATGGAGCGCTGGCAGTTGATGCACGAGTAGGCCCAGAAGTCGATCAGGACGACCTTCCCGTGCAGCGTGCTCAGGCTGAGCGGCTGGCCGCCCGGAGTGTTGAACCACTGCTGGATGCCGCCGATCGGGGGCGCCGCGCCGCAGTTCTGCAGCGTCGCCGCCGGATTCTGCGCGCACGCGGCCAGCGCTGCCTTCTGGTGCGCGCCGAGCGCCTTCGCGGCGCTACCGGTGTTGAAGCTCTTATTCAGGCTCGCGGTGTAGTCGGGGATGGCGCGCTGCAGCGCGTCGGTGACGTTGAAAGTCAGCGCGACCGCGAGCGCGACCATGACGGCGCCGGCCAGCATCCTGACGCCCCGCTGCCGGGTGCGGAACGCGCTGACCCGCTCCGCCACGCCACGGCCGGCGAGCGCGAAGAACAGCAGCGGGATCGCGGTACCAACGGCGAACGCAATGGTCAGTGCCACCGTCGCGGCGCCGATCCGCCCGGTGGCGCCCGCCACTGTGATGGCCGCCAGCACCGGGCCTGCGCACGGCACGTAGACCGCGCCAAGGGCCAGGCCAAGCAGGAACGCGCCGTGCTGCCCGCTGACCCGGCGCTGCGGGATCCTGGCGAACGGCTTCTCCAGCAGGTCCTGCACCGGCGGGAACATCATCGCGATGCCGATCAGCACGAGCGCCACCAGGCCGGCCCAGCGGATGATGTCCTTCGGCAGCGGCAGCACGCTCAGCACCAGGGTGCCGAGCAGCGTGAACAGGCTGAAGCTCAGCGCGAGGCCGGCGACGACGAGGTATGGCCGCGCGCCGCCGGCCCGCCTTGCCCGGCCGGCGTCCGCTTCGCCGTCTGCCAGCTGCGCTTCGCTGGCGTCGCGACCGCCAGGGGATCCGGGGGACTCGGCGCTGCCAGCGGCGCGGGCGGGCGCCGCGGTGGCCGCGCCGCCGGGCGCCGCTGCGGCCGTCACGGCCCTGGCGGGACTCTCAGCGGCGGCGGCACCGTGCCTGGCATCCTGCTGACCCCCGGCTCGCTGCGTGCCGCTGGCGGCGTTCCTGGCGCCCTGGGCGCCGCCGGACAGGAAGATGACCGGCAGGACCGGGAGCACGCACGGCGAGATACCGGTGATCAGGCCGCCGACGAGCCCGATCAGGATGAGCGTGATCACCGGAGAGACCTCCACCGAAAGCTGGGCCGGCCGAGCGCTCGGGCGGCAAGTTAGTGCCCCTTACTATTACGGACGATCACACTCGCCGGTTCCCTGTACCGGCTGCTGGTTCGCGGCGGATCGGGCTGGCACGGCAGGACAGATCCGGCTGGCACTCCAGGGCGGACAATGACCTGGTGGATGACCTGCTGCGCCGGATGGAGCAGAACTTCGCCGAGCACGCCAGCCGGCTGCACCGGGGCACGCCAGGCATGACCGTGCGCGGCGGGGCTGACGTGGTGGTCGCCGACAGCGGGCTGGCCGACGACACGTTCAACGTCGTGGCCGCGGCGCGCTTCACCGCGGCCGGAGCGGACGGGCGGATCAGCTCGCTGCGCAGCGAGCTGGCGTCGACTGGCCGGCCGTTCTGCTGGTGGGCTGGCCCGGCTGCTGAGCCGCCTGATCTCGCCGCCCGGCTGGTCAGGTCCGGGCTTCCGGCGGCCGGGAGCGAGACCGCGATGCGGGCACGGCTGGACGACCTGCCGCGCACGCCGCCACCCGCCGGGCTGGACATCCGTGCCGTCACCAGCCCGGCTGAGCTGCGCGCCCTGGCCGCCGTCGTCGCGGCGAACTGGACTCCGCCGTCGGCGACAGTGACCAGCTACTACGCGGCGGTGGCCGGACGGGCGCTGGCACCGGACTGCCCGGCGCGGTTCCTTGTCGGTTACCTGGCCCGGGAGCCGGTCTGCTGCGCCGAGTTGCTGCTGCACGCTGGCGTGGCCGGGCTGTACAACGTGTGCACGCTGACGGCACACCGGCGGCGCGGCTACGGCCGGGCGATCACCCAGGCTGCCCTCGGCATCGCCAGCCAGGCCGGCTACCGCGTCGCGGTGCTGCAGGCGTCGCCGCAAGGCCGGCCGCTCTACGCTGACCTCGGCTTCCTTGGCTGCGGTACCTTCACCGAGCACCCCATGCCGCCTGCCTGAGCCGCCAGCCCGGTCGTGACAGTCACGGCGCGGCAGGCCGCCCCGCATGGCTCGCCGGTGCCGGACGGACTGGCGTCCGGGTAAGGACAGCTCCGGGCTAGTTATCCGGCTGGCCTGAGCCCTGGCCCTGGCTGCCGCTGCCGCCGTCCTCGCCGGTGCCTGACTCGCCTGGCCGGCCGGCCTGTACTCCGGCCCTGGCGTGCTCGTCGTGCCCGTCGCCCAGCTCGGCGTGGCCGTTGCCGTGCCCGTCGCCGTGCGGCGCGCCGTAACCGTTGCCGTGCCCGGTCAGCGGCACGCTCTCGGTCAGCACCTTGTTCATCCGCCCGCGGACCCGGCCCACCGTGCCGCGCATGCTTGGCGCGGGCACGTTGTCGCGTTCCGCGTCGTCGCCAGCCGGCAGCGGCAGCGGCTCAGGCCGCGACTCGAGCACGGCGCGTGCTTCCTCGTCGACCGGCCTGGTCTCCTCGATGAACTCGCCGCTTGGCAGCTGCCTGATGATGCCGGTCTCGACGCCGTGCTCCAGCAGGTGCAGGTCCTTGCGCTGCAGGCCAAGGCAGATCCGCTTGGTGATGATGTAGGTGAACCACGGCACCACGAAGATGGCGATCCTGGCGATCCAAGTGATGGTGTACAGCGGCACGTCCAGATGGTCGGCCAGGACGTCGTTCGCGCCCTCCAGCCACAGCACGCCGTAGAACGTCACGGCGGTCATGCCGATGGCGGTCCTTGTCGGCGCGTTGCGCGGCCGGTCGTTGAGGTGGTGCTCCCGTTTGTCGCCGGTGATCCACTGCTCAAGGAACGGCCAGAGCGCCGCCCCGGTGATGATGAGGCCCAGCGGCAGCAGGGCAGGGATGAACACGTTGAAGGCAAACGTGTGCCCGAAGACCACCCACTGCCAGGCGGGCATGATCCGCAAGGAGCCCTCGAGGAAGCCCATGTAGAAATCGGGCTGCGAGCCGGACGAGATTCCGACCGGGTTGTACGGCCCGTACAGCCAGATGGGGTTGATCTGCGCGAAGGTCGCCGCCAGCGCCGTCACGCCGAAGGTGAAGAAGAAGAACGCGCCGGTCTTGGCCATGAAGTAGGGGTAGGTCGGCGCGCCGACGACGTTGGTGTTGGTGCGCCCCTTGCCGGGCATCTGGGTGTGCTTCTGGAAGAACATCAGGAACAGGTGCGCAGTGATCAGCGCCAGGATCAGCGCAGGGATCAGCAGCACGTGCAGTATGTACATCCGCGGGATGATCACTGTGCCGGGATACGCGCCGCCGAACAGGAAGAACGCGAGGTAGGTGCCGACGATCGGGATCGACTGGAGCACGCCCTCGGTGATCCGCAGGCCGGCCCCGGACAGCAGGTCGTCCGGCAGCGAGTAGCCGAACAGGCCCTCGAGCAGCGCGAGCGTGAACAGGGTCAGCCCGATCAGCCAGTTGGCCTCGCGCGGCTTGCGGTAGGCGCCGGTGAAGAAGATCCGCAGCATGTGCGCGAGGATCGCGGCCACGAACAGGTCGGCTGCCCAGTGGTGGATCTGCCGGATCAGCAGCCCGCCGCGCACGTCGAAGCTGATGTTCAGGGTCGAGGCGTACGCCTGGCTCATCCGCACGCCGTTCAGGTGCGTGTAGGAGCCGTGGTAGACGACCTCGGTCATGCTCGGCTGGAAGAAGAAGGTCAGGAACGTGCCGGTCAGCAGCAGGATGATGAACGAGTAGAGCGCGATTTCGCCGAGCAGGAAGGTCCAGTGGTCGGGGAAGACCTTCCGCAGCAGGTAGCGGAACCCCTTGGCGCCGTGGAACCTGTCGTCCAGTGCCCCGCCGACACCGCGCAGCGCGCGGTCGATGCTCATCCTCGCTCCCAGTAACTCGGGCCCACCGGCTCGTGGAAGTCGCTCTGCGCGATCAGGAAGCCCTGCGAGTCGGTGGTGATGGGCAGTTGCGGCAGCGGCCTGGTGGCGGGACCGAAGATTACCTCGGCCCCGCGGGTGGCGTCGAACGTCGACTGGTGGCACGGGCAGAGGATCCGGTGCGTGGTCTGCTCGTACAGCGCCGCCGGGCAGCCGACGTGGGTGCAGATCTTGGAGTAGGCCACGATGCCGTCGACCGTCCAGTTCATCACCGTGGGCGGCTGCAGCTGCTCAGGCCGGAACTTGATGATGATGACCGCGGCCTTGGCCATGGCGTCGAAGTCGTCCTGGAACCCCTCCGGGGCCACCGTGATCATGCCGCCGGGCGAGCTGAAGTCGGCTGGGGTGAGCGGCCGGTTCGTGGTGTACTCGATCAGCCTGATGCCCTTGCGCCAGACCGTGGTGTTCAGGCTCTTGCGCGGCAGCGGGCCGAGGTCACGCAGCACGAAGATCGGGGCGATCGCCAGCGGCACCGTGGCGGCGATCAGCGTGCGGCGCACCAGCGGCCGCTTGACGAACTGGCTGGTGTCGGCGCCCTCGGCGAACGTCTCTGCGAAGGCTTCCCGGTCCGCGTCGGCGGAGCGCATGGGATGCCGTTCCTCGGTCAGCTCCACGGTCGGCATCAGGTGCCTGACCCAGATCGTGGCCCCGGCGCCCAGCGCGAGGAACACCACGGACATGGAGATGCCGAGGCCCCAGTTCGAGTGCAGCGTCCCCTCGACGGAGTGCACCTGGAAGATGAGGTACGCCGCGATGAAGGCGGCGCCGCCGAGGAAGGCGAGGATGAACAGGGCGCTGACGAGGCGCTCCGCGTTCTTCGCGTGCCGCGGGTCGGGCGGGTCGGACGGCAGCTCGCGCGGTGCCGGGGGCTTGCTCTCGGCTTCGGGCCTGAGCATCGTCCTGGCCTCAGCCGGCGCTGGGGTTCCGATGACCCGGTGCGGCACTGCCCGGGCTTCGCCCTCGGGCACCCCGGGCTGCGGGGTGCCGGAATTGGAGTCAGTCATGAGACTTCCCGTGCTTCGCAGTGATCCACATTGCCACCAGCACCATGAACAGCAGCAGGCCGAGGAACGCGACCAGGCCCTCGGTCACCGGGCCCACCCGGCCCAGGCTGAAGCCGCCGGGATTCGCCTGGTCGCGGGTCTTGGTGACGTAGGCGATGATGTCGGCCTTCTCGCCCGGCGTGATGGTGGTGTCGTTGAAGACCGGCATCGCCTCCGGGCCGGTCAGCATCGCCTCGTAGATCTGCGTCGGCGTCGACTGGGTCAGTGCCGGGGCGAACTTGCCGTCGGTCAGCGCGCCGCCGGCGCCCACGAAGTTGTGGCACTGCGCGCAGTCGGCGGTGAACAGCTGCTGGCCAAGCCCGACGTTGGCATGAGTGGAACTGACCTGGGCGGCCGTCGGGATCGGCGGGCCGCCGGCCAGTGAGGCGATGTAGGCGGCGACGGCATGCGTCTGCGCGGCGTTCAGCCGCGGTGGCTTGCGCGCGTTCTCCGCGCCGTTCTGGGCCGCTGGCATCCGGCCCGTGCTGACCTGGAAGTCGACAGCTGCCGCGCCGACCCCGATCAGCGAGGGCGCGACGTCAGGGGTGCCCTGCGCGGCGAAGCCATGGCAGGTGGCGCACTCCTGCTCGAAGATCGCCCGGCCGGTGGCGATCTGCGCCTGCTGGGCGGGGCTCGGCGCCGACGCCGACGCGGGGCCGGCCGCCGCCGTGATGGTCGCGTAGATCGCGCCCACGAGCAGCAGCCCGAGCAGCACGAGGGCGTACCCCGCGGCCGGGCGCCTCCGCTTTGCGGTGAGCCAGCTCACTAGGTGTCCTTAGGTCCGGTCAGTGGATCAGGTAGATGGTCGTGTACAGGCCGATCCATACCACGTCGACAAAATGCCAGTAGTAGGACACCACGATGGCACTGACCTGCTGCTCCTGGGTGAATCTGCGGGCCGCGAAGGTGCGGCCGAGCAGGAACAGGAAGGCGACAAGCCCGCCGGTGACGTGCAGCCCGTGGAAGCCGGTGGTCAGGTAGAAGACCGATCCGTAGTTGCTGGACGACAGCGTGACGTCCTGCTTTCGGATCAGGTCGAGATACTCATAGCCCTGGCCGAGGACGAAGTACAGGCCCATCAGGAACGAAAGGACGTACCACTCGCGCAGGCCCCAGTCCCAGAAAGCGGTGATCGATCGGGTTCGCCTGATCTGCCCGCGCTCGACCGCGAAAACGCCCATCTGGCAGGTGACGCTGGACAGCAGCAGCACGATGGTGTTCACCGTCGCCAGGGGCAGGTCCAGGTGGGCCATCGGCCACGGCTTGCCCAGGCCCTTGTCGACCGAGCGGATGGTGAAGTACATGGCAAATAGCGCCGCGAAGAACATCAGTTCGGACGACAGCCACACGATGGTGCCGACGCTGACAAGGTTCGGCCTGCTGGCCGGCGTGCGAGGTACTACCTCGGCTGATGCGGACGCCACGGGGCCATTATTACGACACCGCGTAGGGGGACGTCGCCCGACCCCCCGTGTCGGTACGATCCAGTTTCATGAAGGTCGTCGTATACAGCCATGACGCTGACACCCGCGCCAGGATCAAGCTTGCCATCGGCCGCCGCCCCGCCCCTGACGTGCCGGAAGCCGAGGTCATCGAGGTGGCCACGCACCCTGCCCTGATCCGGCTGCTGGACGCCGGCGGGGCTGACGTCATGGTGCTGGACGGTGAGGCCCAGCCGGCCGGCGGCATGGGCGTGTGCCGCCAGGCCAAGGACGAGATCTACAACTGCCCGCCGGTGCTGCTGATCATCGGCCGGGCGGACGACGGGTGGCTCGCCACCTGGTCTCGCGCCGACGCGGTGGTTAGCCATCCCATCGACCCGCCGGCCCTGGCCAGGGCGCTGGCCGCGCTGATGCGCCGGCGCGCGGCGGGAGCCGAGATCGCGGCCACCTGACCGGCCGCCGGGTACGCGGCCGCCGTGGCCCAAGGGCCGGCCGCCCCCCGGCATCACCTGCGACTGAGGGAGCCCGCATGGATTCCCGCACCACCTGGCCCGCCCTCATCGGCGCGCTGATCAAGGGTGAGGCGCTCACCGCCGAGGAGACGGCGTGGGCGATGAACGAGATCATGGAGGGCGCGGCCGCGCCCGCACAGATCGCCGGGTTCGGCGTCGCGCTGCGGATCAAGGGCGAGACCGCCGGCGAGGTGAGCGGCATCGCCGAGGGGATGCTGCAGCACGCAGCGCCGATCAGCATCCCGGGCCGCCTGGTCGACCTGGTCGGCACGGGGGGTGACGGCGCGCACACGGTGAACATTTCCACCATGGGCACGATCGTCGCAGCGGCGGCCGGCGCCCGGATGGTCAAGCACGGTAACCGGGCAGCCTCCTCCGCCTGTGGCGCCGCCGACGTGCTGGAGGCCCTCGGCGTCGTGATCGACCTGCCGCCTGCCGCATCCGAGCAGCTGGCGGACGAGGTAGGCATCGCCTTCCTGTTCGCCCCGCTCTACCATCCGGCGCTGCGGCACGTCATCCCCACCCGCCGCGAGCTCGGCGTGCCGACCGTCTTCAACATCCTCGGCCCGCTCACCAATCCGGCCAGGCCGGCGGCGCAGGCTGTCGGCATCGCCGACGCCAGGAGCGGCCCGGTGCTGGCCGGCGTGCTAGCTGGCCGTGGCAGCTCAGCGCTGGTGTTCCACGGCGAGGACGGGCTCGACGAGCTGACCACGACCGCGCCGTCGACGGTCTGGGTGGTGCACGGCGGCACGGTCAGCGAGACCTCGTTCGACGCCGCCGAGCTGGGAATCGGCCGGACCAGTCCCGAGGATCTGCGCGGCGGCGACGCGGCCAGGAACGCGGAGGTGGCCAGGGCCGTGCTCGCCGGGCAGGCCGGGCCGGTCAGGGACACCGTGCTGCTGAACGCGGCCGCGGCGCTGGCGGCCGAGGCCGGCGTGACCGGGCCGGACGACCTGCAGGCTGCGCTCGCCGGCGGCTTCGCGCGCGCTGCTGCTGCGATCGACTCGGGTGCGGCCGCCGACTTGCTGCGGCGCTGGGCGGCGGCGAGCCAGCGGCTGGCCGGCCGCTAGCCGGAAGCGCCGCCTGCTCCGGCACTGCCTGGCGGTGGGCCGCGGCGGTCAGGAGGTCTCGTTGTACCCGATCGCGAACGCGGCCTCCAGGTCGTGCCTGGAGTAGGTGCGGAAGGCGATATGCGTCTCGGTGTGCAGCACGCCCTCGATCTTGTTCAGCGTGCCGGGGATGACATCGCCGAGCTGGTCGTGGTTCCTGACCCGGACGATTGCCACCAGGTCGAACTCACCGGTGACCGAGTAGACCTCGGACACCTCGGGGATCTCGGCGATCGCCTCGGCGGTCTGCGGGATCCGCGTGACGTCGGTCCTGACCAGAACGATTGCGGTAACCATGGCCGCCTTGACCTCCTGCAGTGCCTGCCCGACGGTGCCTGCCCGAGCTGAGCCAGTAGCGTATCGCCGGCTCCCGCCCGGCCGCCGCTCAGCCGCCGATCCTGGCCAGCTGCCTGACCGGGTCGCCGCTCAGCCTGGCCAGCAGGCGGAGCAGTACCTCCGCGGTCGCGCTGGCGTCCGCCAGCGCGCGGTGGTCAGGCCGGGTCTCGGTGCCGAACCAGGCGGCCAGCGTGGCCAGCTTGCAGTCGGGCACACCGGATCCGGCGAGCACCAGCCGGGCCAGCACCGCCGTGTCGACGACGGCGAACGGCGGCCAGGCAATCCCGCTGGCCGCTGCCGCCGTGGTGAGGAACCCCAGGTCAAAGGGCGCGTTGTGAGCGGCGAGCACGCTGCCGCTGGCGAAGTCGAGGAAGCCGGGCAGCGCAACGGCCGCCGGCGGCGCGTGCGCGACCATCGCGTCAGTGATGCCCGTCAGCTCGGTGATGCTGGCCGGCACCGGCATGCCGGGGTTGATCAGCGTGGCGAACTCGTCGGTCAGCCGACCGCCGGACACCCGGACCGCGCCGATCTCGGTGATCGCCGCCTGGCCGGGCTGCCAGCCGGTGGTCTCGACGTCCACGACGACGAAATCGGTGCCCGCCAGCGGTGAGCTGGCGAGCCCGCCGCGCGGGGGATAGAACTGCACGCTCCGGGCGCTACGCCAGCCGGGCACCCGCCCGGTCAGCGCCCGGAGCAGCTCGCTCCACCGTCGCATCACGTGACTCACGCTAGGGCCGGCCGCCGACATTTCCCGCCGCGCCGCGCCGCGGCTGCCGCCAGGCGACGGTCAGCCGGCAATCGCACCCGGATCAGGGCGCCGGAAAGGTCTCGTTTTGGTATCGGCTGACCAGCGGGAGGACCGACACGGGGGTGCGAGTGTGGCCGAAGCGGTTGAATATGCGGGCTGATTCTCACTAGGGTCTGGCACCAGGCCGAGTCGCTTATCAGTCGCCACATCGGCGGCGGCGCCCGGCCGCCGCCGAATTTTCCTGACCGGCCAGCCGCCAGCCAGGAAAAGCCGGGGACCCAACTGGAGCATTCAGCCGCAGCCGGCCGATGCTCCCCGGGGTGAATCGGCCGGGAACCCCCCGCGGGCCTGGCCGTAGGGCGCCTTCCACAGCCCGAACCCGTCAGCTCACCCGGCAGGCGGACCGTGGGAGAAGGAGCGTGTCACGCACGTGCATACGCCATCGTCAGTTCTGCGGACTGCGAGGCACCGCGGCGCGGCTGTCGCTATCGCCCTGACGGCCATCACCGGCTGCACAGCCGGCGTCCTGGTTGCAGTCACCGGCATAGCCGGCGCGGCGCCTCAGCCCACCATCGCGCAGGTCCAGCAGAAGCTGAAGGCGCTTGACTTGAAGGCCGCGAAGCTGGGCGCGCGTTTCGACCAGGCCAAGGAGGATCTGGCCTCGGCCAATCAGCAGCTGAAACTGGTGAATCGGCAGGCGTCGAAATACCAGGCCAAGTTCGACATGCTGCGCACCGAGATTGGCAAGATCGGCGCGGCGGCCTTCATGAACGGGGACCTCACGTCCTCAGCCGCGCTGCTCACCTCGAAGAACGCGCAGGGAATCCTCGACGAGTCGTCCATCCTGACCGAGCTGTCCGTGGTGAACAAGGGCCAGATGGACCAGTTCCTCGGCGTGGCCAGGCAGCTCACCCAGGCCCAGCGGACCGCGCAGCGGGCCAGGGCGTCGATCGCCTCGCTCAAGGCCAGCCTGGTCAAGCAGCAGAAGGTGCTGGCCAGCGAGACCGCCCAGCAGAAAACCCTGCTGGCTAAGCTCACCCCGGCCCAGCAGGTCTCGGTCGGCGGCGGAGGCGGCGGCGGCGGCGCGCCACCGCCCACGTACAAGGGCCCGACCTCCACTCAGGCCCAGCAGGCCGTGGCGTTCGCCTACAAGCAGCTCGGCTGCCCGTACGTGTTCGGTGGCATCGGGCCGTGCGGCTCGGGCTTTGACTGCTCAGGGCTGACCATGGAGGCCTGGGCGAGCGCGGGCGTCTCCATCCCGCGTACCAGCTACGAGCAGTGGGACAGCCTGCCGCACGTGTCTACCTCGGCGCTGGAGCCGGGCGACATCCTGGTCTTCGCCGGGGCTTCGCACGTCGCGATCTACGTCGGCAACAACAAGCTCATCCAAGCGCCGCAAACGGGCGAGAACGTGGACCTTGAGCCGCTGAGCGGATGGTTCACCGCCAACCTGGACGGCGCCGTCCGGCCGTAGCAGCACCAGGCGGCCCGGTCCGCCCCGTCATCGAGCGCCTGCCAGCCGCACCGGCTGGCAGGCGCTCGGTGCCTGGCAGGCGCTGCGGCCTGGCGAGCCGGGACCGCGCTGGCAGCGCCTGGTTTCCCGGGGGCTCGCCAGGGCAATTGCCTGAGCTGACGGCCAGCCCGATGGCATGAGTACCAGCGGCACCTGGCTGCCTCGGGCGAGCGGGGGTGGTGGACGCTGAGCGCAGGGATACCTGGTGACCCGCGCCCTGAGTCCGGCGCCGAGCGCGCCGACCGGAACCTGATCGAGCTGCTCCAGGAGCTGCGGGTGACCGGCCTCGGAGTTCAGGTGCTGTTCGGCTTCCTGCTGGCCATCCCGTTCACCGTCAGGTTCTCGGCGCTGCACACCTGGCAGCGTGATCTCTACATCACTACGCTGCTGCTGGCCGCGGTGGCCACGGCGCTGCTGCTCGGGCCCGTCGCTTACCACCGGATCGTTTTCCGGCTGCAGCAGAAGGAGCAGCTGGTACGGGCCGCCAACGTGCTGGCCCTGGCCGGCCTCGGCGTGGTGGGCCTGGACATCACCGCGGCCGTATTGCTCGTGCTCAGCTATGTGGCGCCTGGCCTGCCGGCCGTGCTGCTCACCGTGGTGATCTTCCTGCTGTTCAGCGGGCTATGGTTCGCCTACCCACTCGGCCGGCGCCACCGCGACCGGGCGGCGCCGCCGAGCGGACGCTGATCAGGTCTGCGTCGGGTCGATAAAGACATGCGGTGTCACCGGCAGCCTGCTGGTCAGGCGGCGGTCGATGGAGTCAGCCAGGTCCTCTGCCTGGTCTGCGCTGATGCCGTCGCTGAAGGCGACCTTCGCCGCAACGATCAGGTGATCAGGGCCCAGTCGCATGGTCTGCAGGTCGAGCAGGGCGTCGACGCCGGCCATGCCGGTGATCTCGTCGCGGAT
Source organism: Streptosporangiaceae bacterium (assembly GCA_036495525.1). Lineage (GTDB taxonomy): Bacteria > Actinomycetota > Actinomycetes > Streptosporangiales > Streptosporangiaceae > DASXMR01. The sequence continues at coordinate 63,308 of DASXMR010000023.1, forward strand.
TGCCTGCCGGTCCGCCGGGTCAGCGGCATGGCCGATGAGCAGCTCCCGGTTGTCGTTGCCCAGCTTGAATGCCACCGCGACGAGCAGTGCGCCGATGGCGATGGACGCCGCGCCGTCGAAGGCCGGTGAGCCGGTCAGCTGGCGGAGCAGGAGGCCGAGCGCGGCCAGCACCAGGCCGACGATGGCGGCGGTGTCCTCGAAGAAAGCCGCCTTGACGGTGGTGTCAGGGCTACTGCGCAGGTGCTCGACGAACGGCACGTTGCGGCTCCTGGCCTGGCCGCGCGCCTGCCAGCCAGCCCGGACCAGCGAGGTGCCCTCGGCAACGGCCGCCACGGCCAGCGCGATGTAGCCGGGAACAGGGCTTTCGTCCGAGCCGTGCCGAAGCGCGAGCACGCCCTCGAACACCGAGAACACGGCGCCGGCCATGAAGATGCCGAACGCCGCGAGCAGCGCCCAGAAGTACCGCTCCTGACCGTAGCCGAATGGGTGCTCGGTGTCGGCTGGCCGCTCGCTCTGGCGGACCGAGCGGAGCAGGAACGCCTGGTTGAGCGTGTCGGCTGCCGAGTGCGCGGCTTCGGCCAGCATGGCGCTCGACCCGGACAGGATGCCGGCCGCCAGCTTGACGAGGCCCACCAGCAGGTTCGCCGCCCCGGCAATGAGCACGGTGTGCCGCGTGGACCGGTGCTCGGCCGACCGGTCGGCCGGCTGGCCAGCCTGGTCTGCCGTCATCGCCGGCGCTTGCGCGGCGGCGTTATCGGTGCCGCCGCGGGATTCGCGTTGGGTGCTCGCCGTTTCTGCCCTTTCCATGATGGTGCGCGCCGCCGGCCCCAGCCAGGGCCGGCGGCGCGGGTCCGGCTACCAGCGGTACCAGCGGCTCCGGCGGCTGCTGCCGGCCTCGGCCGACCTGACCACGAAACCGATGAGCCAGATAACCAGCACGACCAGGGCTATCCACCAAAGCACGTGCACGGCGAAGCCCAGCCCGCCGAGAATGAGCGCGAGCAGCAGTACCCCGATGACCAGAAGCATCGACGTTGTTCCTTCCCTTTGTGGCCTGGCCCTGCTAAGTGCCCGGCTGCCGCGGGTTAAACGGCAGCGCCCTGGACTGTCAGCCACCGGAGAGCCGGCCACGACGCTGACGCGCGGCTGCTCACGTCATCGCCTGGCTGGCTTTCCTGGCTGCCTCGCACGCCCGCGCACCCAGGCCAGCCAGGCTGCGGCTAAGATCACTGCCGTTACCGCTGGAGGCCGCTGGCCGGGCAGCGAGCCGCCCGGCCGGCCTGCCGCACGGGGAGCCTGATGCCCAGAGTCCTGATTGTTACCAACGACTTTCCGCCGCGCAGCGGCGGTATCCAGTCGTTCGTGCACTCGCTGGCGGTCCGGCTGCCTGCTGGCACCGTCACCGTCTACGCGCCGGCCTGGGACGGCGCCGCCGAGTTCGACGCCCGCCAGCCGTTCTGCGTGGCACGGCACCCGACCTCGCTGATGCTGCCCGTGCCATCGGTGCGGCGGCGGGCCGTCGCCCTGCTGGCCGAGAACCGCTGCGACACCGTGCTGTTCGGCGCCGCGGCGCCGCTCGGGCTGCTCGCCCCTGCGCTGCGCCGGGCCGGGGCGCGCCGGGTTGTGGCCCTGACGCACGGCCACGAGGCAGGCTGGGCCGCGCTGCCCGGCGCGCGGAGCCTGCTGCGCCGGATCGGCGAGCAGGCCGACGTCGTGACCTACCTCGGCGAGTATCACCGGATCCGGATTGCCCGCGCGCTGACCGGGCAGGCCGCCAGCCGGATGGTGCGGCTGGCCCCCGGCGTCGACGTGACCGCGTTCCGGCCGGGAGCCGGCGGCCAGGAGGTCCGTGCGCAGCTCGGGCTCGGCGACCGCCCCGTGGTGGTCTGCGTCTCCCGGATGGTGCCGCGCAAGGGCCAGGACACGCTGATCCGGGCCTGGCCGCAGGTGCTGGCTGGCGCCGGGACCGCGCCGGTGCTGCTGCTGGTCGGCGACGGTCCGTATCGCGCTGAGCTGGCCAGGCTAGCCGCCAGGACCGGCGTCGCCGGGTCGGTGATCTTCACCGGGCCGGTGCCCTGGGAGGCGCTGCCCGCTTACTACGACGCTGGCGACGTGTTCGCGATGCCGTGCCGTACTCGCCGCGGCGGCCTGGACGTGGAGGGCCTGGGCATCGTCTACCTGGAAGCGTCGGCCTCCGGCCTGCCGGTGATCGCGGGCGACTCCGGCGGCGCGCCCGACGCCGTGCTGCCCGGCGAGACCGGCTACGTGGTGCCAGGCCGGGACGTCAGCGCGGTTGCTGACCGGCTGATCGGGCTGCTGCGCGACCCGGCGGGGGCAGCGGCCATGGGTGACAAGGGCCTGGCCTGGGTCGACCGTGAGTGGCGCTGGGACCTGGTCGCTGACCGGCTGGCCGCGATCCTGGCCGGCTGACCGCCGCAGGGCTTGCGGCGCCGTGCGTGCTAGCTGTACAGCGCGGCTATGTCGGCGGCGCACTCCGCGGCCACCACGCTCCTGCGCACCTTGAGCGAGGGGGTCAGATAGCCGTTGGCCTCGGTGAAATCCGTGCTGAGGATGCGGAAGCGGCGGATGGACTCGGCCCGCGACACGGCCTTGTTCGCCTCGTCGACGGCCAGCTGGATCTCGGCGATGAGCTCCGGGTCGGCCGCCAGCGCGGCCATGTCGGCGCCGTCCGGCTTGCTGTGCTGCGCCTTCCAGTGGTCAAGAGCCTCGGTGTCGAGGGTGATCAGGCACGCGATGTACGGCCGGCCGTCACCGACGACCATGCACTGGCTCACCAGCGGGTGCGCCCGCAGCCTGTCCTCCAGCACGGCCGGCGCCACGTTCTTGCCGCCAGCGGTGACGAGCAGCTCCTTCTTGCGGCCGGTCACCCGCAGGAAGCCCTCGTCGTCCAGGGCGCCGAGGTCACCGGTGCGCAGCCAGCCGTCGGCGTCGAGCACCTCGGCGGTCGCCGCCAGATTGTTGCGGTAGCCGCCGAAGATGTTCGGCCCGCGCATCAGGATCTCCCCGTCGTCGTCAATCCGCACCGCGACGCCGGGCAGCGGCAGGCCCACCGTGCCGATCTTGTTGCGGTCGGGCCGGTTGACCGTGGCGGCGGCCGAGGTCTCGGTCAGGCCGTACCCCTCGAGCACGGTGATCCCGGCCCCGCGGAAGAAGTGGCCGAGCCGCTCGCCGAGCGCAGCGCCGCCGGAGATGGCGTACTGCACCCGGCCGCCCACCGCCGCGCGCAGCCGGGCGTACACCAGCCGGTCGAACACGGCATGCCGCAGCCCGACAAGCGGCCCGCCACCCTGACCGGCCCCGTCCTGGCTGGCCCTGTCCTGGCTGGCCCTGTCCTGGCTGGCCCCGTCCTGGCGCTTGCTCCAGGCGATCGCGGTACTGGTAGCGGCCGCGAAGATCCGCGCCTTGACTGGGCTCGCCGACGCCTGCTGCTGCGCGGCGTTGAAGACCTTCTCGAACACCCTCGGCACCGCGAGCAGGAACGTCGGCCGGAACTCGGGCAGGCCGCTCGCGACCGTCGTAGCGTCCGGCCAGTGCCCGAGAATCGCGCCTGACTCCAGGCAGCCCACCTGGATGATCCGGGCGAAGGAATGCGCCAGGGGCAGGAACAGCAGGGTTGAGCTGCCCTGCACGTCCAGCATCGGCCCGAAAGCGCCGGAGAACGCGTTGCGCACGTCGGCCAGCAGGTTGCCGTGGGTCAGCTCGCAGCCCTTCGGCCGCCCCGTGGTGCCGGAGGTGTAGATGATCGTGGCAAGGTCAGCCGAGCCGCGGGCCGCTCGCCTGGCGGTGAGCTCCTCGGCGGTCACCGCCGCGCCGGAGGCGCTCAGCTCGCCGAGGGCGTCGAGCTGCCACAGTTGCTTCAGCGCAGGCAGCCGGTCGCGCAGGCCCGAGATCCCCTGCGCGTGTCCTTCCGTCTCGGCGAAGACGGCGCGGGCGCCGGAGTCGGCCAGTATCCACTCGACCTGATCAGCCGACGAGGTCTCGTACACCGGCACGGTGACGGCGCCTGCCGCCCAGATCGCGTAGTCGGCGAGCGTCCACTCGTACCTGGTCCTGGACAACAGCCCGATCCGGTCGCCAGGCTCGATCCCGGCCGAGATGACGCCGCTGGCCAGCGCGGCGACCTCGGCACGGAACTGCCGCGCGGTCACGTCCCGCCAGCTTCCGTCGTCGTCCCGCCGACGCAGCACCACGGCGCCCGGCGCCTGCTCGGCCCTGCTGAAGACGATGTCAGCCAGGTTCGCCGTCGCCGGGATGTTCGCCAGCGCCGGGATGCTGTACTCGCGCACGTGGCCTCCTTCACTGGCCGCCTCGGGCCAGGGTGCTATGGACGCTACCGCGCCGCGGCGGCGGCCGCGCACCGCGCCCGGCGCGTCACCGGAACGGCTCACCGCCCGGCGCGCCTGGCCGCGTCGGCCGCTCGCCAGTGCCTGCCGATCTGCCTAGTGTGTGGGCATGCGGGTCCATGTGGTCAGCGACGTGCACGGCTCGGCCGAGGCGCTGAGCAAGGCGGGCGACGGCGCGGACGCCGTGATCTGCCTCGGTGACCTGCTGCTGTTCGTCGACTACGCCGATCCGGCCAGGGGCATCTTCCCCGACCTGTTCGGGGCAGAAAACGCGAGGCAGTTCATCGCGCTGCGCACCGCGCAGCGGTTCGACGAAGCCAGGGCCATGTCGGCGCGGCTGTGGGCCGGCCTCGAGGGCGATCCTGCCCGGCAGGTCGAGGCGGCAGCGTCACGGCAGTACGCCGAGCTGTTCGCGGCGCTGCCCACGCCCGCGTACCTGACCTACGGCAACGTGGACATCCCGCGGATGTGGCCGCAGCACCTGCGGCCAGGCCAGCTGGTGCTGGACGGCGAGCGTGCCGAGATCGGCGGCTTGAGCTTCGGCTTCGTCGGCGGCGGGCTGCGTTCGGTCTACCGCACGCCTTACGAGCTGGACGAGGATGCCTACGCGGCCAAGGTGGAGGCCGTCGGGCAGGTGGACGTGCTGTGCACGCACATCCCGCCGGACGTGCCAGAGCTGCTCTTCGACACCGTCGCCCAGCGGATGGAGGTCGGCAGCCAGGCGCTACTCGACGCCGTCCGGCGGACCCGGCCGCGGTACCTGCTGTTCGGGCACGTGCACCAGCCGCTACAGCGGCGGCTCGTTATCGGCGGCACCGAGTGCGTCAACGTCGGTCACTTCCGCGCTACCGGAACGCCGTACGCGCTGGAGTGGTAGGCAGGCAGGAGCGGACGGCAGACCCTGTCGCGGGGGGTACGCTCCGAGCATGGCGGACCGGACCAGCTCGGCTGTGGTGATCATGCTTCCAGCCGCGGAGATCATGAGCGTGATCGCCGATTTCCCCGCCTACCCGCAGTGGGCTGGCGTGCAGTCGGCCGAGGTGCTCGCCACCGGCCAGGACGGCCGCGCGAGCCGGGTCAGGTTCGGGCTCGACGCGGGCGTGATCAAGGACAGGTACGTGCTCGGCTATCAGTGGGACGGTGACACGCAGGTGCACTGGGACCTCGCCGAGCCGGGCTCGGTCATCAGCGAGATGTCCGGCGCTTACCTGCTGGCCGGCCAGGGCGAGGCTGGCACCAAGGTGACGTTCGAGCTGGCCGTCGGCGTGCGCATCCCGATGATCGGGATGCTGAAACGGCGCGCGGAGAAGATCATCATAGATACCGCCCTCAATGGACTGAGGTCGAGGGCGGCGAGCATCAAGGGAAGTGCCTCGTGACACAGCAGCCGCAGCCCGAGTCGTCGGGCCGGCAGTACCGCTGCGGCCCGCAGGGCCGCCGGCCGGCTGACGGCCAGCCGGATGAGGGGGCTGACCGCGACCAGCCTGGTCAGCCGGCCAGCCCCGGCCGACCAGGTCAGCCAGCCGCGCCGCGGCAGCCGGAGCGGGCGGGTGGCGGTGGGCAGCAGGACAGGGCTGCCAGCGCGCGGCAGCATTTCGACCCGATCGGAGACATGCAGCGCTGGCTGATCCGGTCGAGCGCCAGGAACATGCGCCGCGAGATAACCGGCGAGATGCGCCGGCGCATCGGCAGCGACCGGGCCGGCCAGGACGACGTCTGGGCGGTGGCGGTCACCGAGCCGCGGCCCGACGCTGCCGAGGCGCCGGAGTGCGCCTGGTGCCCCGTCTGCCGCGCGGCCCGCAAGATCAGGGAGCGGCAGGGACTCGGCGGCCAGCTGTCCGGGGCCGGCGAGGCGGTAGCCGCCGCCGTGCAGGAGGCGTTCGGCGCCTTTGACGGCCTGCTCGCCCGCAGCGGGCAGGGCACCCGGCCTGGCGCTGGTGGCGGGGCCAGCGGATCGGGCACGCGGCCCGGCGCGGCCGGCCGGGATGGCGGTGCCGGGGCCAGCGGATCGGACCCGGCGCCCGGCGGCGCCCCCGGCCGGGATGGCGGTGCACGGGCCAGCGGATCGGCCGCGAGGCCCAGTGCGGCCACCGGCCGGGACAGCGGCGCCGCCGGGAACCCCGAAGATGAGCCTCACGATCGGGGTTGACGTCGGGGGCACTAAGGTTGCCGCTGGCGTGGTCGACGAGAACGGCCAGATCATCGAGAAAGTCAAGAGGTCGACCCCGGCTGCCAGCGCGCGGCGCACCGCCGCCGCCATCGGTGACGTGGTCGCCGAGCTGCTTTACCGGCACCCCGCCAGGGCAGTCGGCATCGGCGCGGCCGGCTTCATCGAGGAGACGGGCGCAACTGTGCTGTTCGCGCCGAACCTGGCCTGGCGTGACGAGCCGGTCAGGGCGCAGGTCGAGCAGCGGGTCAGCATCCCGGTCCTGGTGGAGAACGACGCGAACGCAGCCGTCTGGGCCGAGGTCGTGCTCGGCGCCGCCCGCGGGCACCGGCACGCGGTGCTGATCGCGGTCGGCACCGGCATCGGCGCCGGGCTGGTGCTGGACGGAGAGCTGTACCGCGGCCGGTGGGGAATCGCGGGGGAGCCGGGCCACTACCGGGTCGTACCAGAGGGCCGCATGTGCGGCTGCGGCAACCGGGGCTGCTGGGAGCAGTACGCCAGCGGCAGCGCCCTGGTGGCCGAGGCGCGCGAGTACGCGCGGCGCTCACCAGGCGCAGCGGTGCGGCTGCTGCAGCTCGGCGGCGGGAAGCCGGAGACCATCACCGGGCCCGCCGTCACCCAGGCAGCACGCGAGGGCGACCCCGGCGCGATCGAGTGCTTCGACATTGTCGGGCGCTGGCTGGGCGAGGGTCTGGCTGACCTTGCCGCGATCCTCGACCCCGGCTGCTTCGTCATCGGCGGCGGCGTTTCCGACGCCGGCGATCTGCTGATCGGGCCGGCCAGGACAGCCTTCGAGCGGCAGCTCACCGGGCGGCAGCACCGGCCGATGGCCGAGATCAGGCTCGCTGAGCTGGGCGCTGACGCGGGCCTGATCGGCGCCGCCGACCTAGCCCGCCGCCGCTTCAACTGACTGACGGACGCGACGGCCGGCCGAAGGCTGCCCCGAGCGGCGGACGGCACAGGGGGCCGCCGGGGGTCTCCCCGGCATGACGGACGCGACGGCCGGCCGGAGGCTGCCCCGAGCGAACGGCATTCGGGGGGCCCGGGGGGTCGTCCCCCCGACTAGCACAGCTCAGACCACGGCGCCGTTGTCGGGGCCGTCGCCGCGCGGGGGGCCGTCGCCGAGCCGGAGGAAGACGACGGCGAAGCCGCCGACGAACGCCACGATGGCCAGCAGCGCCGACCAGCCGCTCACCTGCCAGCCCATGATCGTGGCTAGCAGCAGGTAGCCGGGGCCGCCGAACAGGGCAGCCCACGCGCCCTTGGCCACCGGGTCAAGACGAAGCGGCGGCGCTGGCGGCGGGACGTAGCGTTCGTCTTCGTCCCCGGTCGCCTCCGGGCTCGTGGCCGGCCGCCAAGCGAGTGGATCGGCGTGCCGGACGATCCTGGCCCGGTCGGCCGCCGGGCGGCTGGCGCTGCCGGGGCCCGCGCCGGGTCGCGGGCCGGGCGCAGCCGGGCTGATCTCGCTGCCAGCTGGGCCGGCCATGCCGAGCCCTGACGGGCCGTCGCCTGTCCTGCCGTTGCCCGTCGTGCCGTTGCCTGACGTGGTGTTGCCCGTACCTTGAGCCGTGCCCTGGCTGGCCGTGCCCTGATCAGGCGTCGCCGGCTCCGCCGTGCCCTGGCTGGCCGTGCCCTGGTCGGCCGTCGCCGGCTCCGCCGTGCCCTGGCTGGCTGTGCCCAGGCCCGCCGTGCCCGGGCCCGCCGTGCCCGTGCCCGTCTTGCCCGGGCCCGCCGTGCCCGGGCCCGTCTTGCCCGGGCCAGCTGTGTCGGGCGCTGCTGTGTCGGGCGCTGCCGTGTCGGGCGCTGCCGTGTCGGGCCCCGCCGTGTCCGGGCCCGCCGTGTTCTGGCCGGCAGTACCCTGGCGGGCCGCACTCGCCGGGGATTCCTCGTTCTCCCCTGGGTTGGCCTTCCCGGCGGCTGGCTGCTGGCCAGGCTGGCGCGGCGGCCCGGCTGGCGGCTCGGTGAGATTCTCCCGGTCCGGCCAGGGCGCGCTGCCGGGCTCGGTGTCGGGGGACAGCTCGTAACTCTCGACCAGCTCGCGCCAGATCGCCTCGTCCGGGCTCTTGTCGCCGCTCACGTCCCCGTCAGTCCCCGTTGCTCAGTCCAGCGCCGCGTGGCTGTGCGCCCGGACGAAGTCCAGGCTCCCAGTGAAGATGGCCGGCGCGTCGTTGTCCAGGGTCGCCACGTGGTAGCTGTCGGCCAGCTCCCGGACCTCGACCTGGCTGGCCGGCAGTGCGCTGGTGAGCACCTTGAGGCTGGCCGGGCCGACCACGTGGTCGGTACTGCTGCGGAACACCAGGACCGGCGCGCGGACGTCGCGCAGGTGCGCCTTGGTGGTCCGCCACAGGCCGGGCAGCGTCGCGGCGGCTTTTACCGGCACCCTGGTGTAGCCGACCTCCTCGACGCCGTCTTTCTTGATGTCACTGGCGATCCCCGGCAGCGACGGCACGAAAAGCTTCATCAGCGGAGCGAGCGCGAACAACCTAGTGTCCGCCGTGAGCGACGGGTTGACCAGGACCAGCCCGCTGACCGCCTGGCCGCGCAGCTCGGCGAGTCGTAGCGCCAGGCAGCCGCCCATCGACAGGCCCATCACGAAGATCTCGCTGGCCTGCCCGCGGAGCTGGTCGAAGGCGCGGTCTACCTCGGCGTACCAGTCCTCCCAGCGGGTGCGGGCCATCTCCTGCCAGGTGGTGCCGTGGCCTGGCAGCCTCGGCAGCGACACGCTCAGGCCAGCCGCGGCCAGGTGCTCGGCCCATGGCCGCAGTGATCCAGGGCTCCCGGTGAAGCCGTGACACAGCAGCACGCCCGTCTGGCCGCCCTGATGGCTGAACGGCTCGGCGCCCGGCATCACCGGCATGGCCACGCTCCGCGAAGCTCGCTGATCTGCTGCACTTAAGAATCGTCGCACGCCCGACCGTCACGCGGAACCGGCAGTCTGCTCTGCGGCTGACCAGCCGAGCACTCGGCCATGCTGGCCTGCCCGTGCGACCATGTAAGCGTGTTCTACTGGGTGGTCAAGGCGATTCTCAGCCCGCTGCTGCGGATCATCTTCCGGCCGTGGTTCGTCGGGGCGCAGAACGTGCCGCGCGAGGGCGCCGCCGTCATCGCCAGTAACCACCTGTCCTTCTCCGACCACTTCTTCGCGCCGCTGCCAGTGCCGCGCAAGGTGGTGTTCCTGGCCAAGGCCGAGTACTTCACCGGACGCGGGCTGAAGGGCCTGGTCAGCAAAGCGTTCTTCAGCGGCGTAGGGCAGATACCAGTCGACCGGGCGGGCGGCGAGGCGAGCGAGCGTGCGCTGCTGACCGGGCTGCGTGTGCTCGCGGCCGGCCAGCTGCTCGGCATCTACCCCGAAGGCACCAGGACACCGGACGGGCGGCTGTACCGGGGCAAGACCGGCGTGGCGCGGCTGGCGCTGGAGGCCAGGGTGCCGGTGGTGCCGTGTGCGATGGTGGGCGGCTTCGAGTTCCAGCCGCCCGGCCGGATCGCGCCGCGGCTGCGGATCAGGCCGGGAGTGAAGTTCGGCAAGCCGATGGAATTCTCCCGGTACTACGGGCTGGAGCACGACCGGATCGTGCTGCGCGCGGTCACCGACGAGGTCATGTACGAGATCATGCGGCTGTCGGGCCAGGAGTACGTGGACGAGTACGCGCAGCGCAGCAAGCTGCGGCTGGCCGCGCTGCGCAAGCCGCTCGGCCAGCAGCCGGCCGACGGCGTGGCGAGCCAGGACCACGCGGCCGAAGCGGCCGGGACCGGGACGCCAGACGCTGACGCCGCGGGAGCTGAGACTGCGCCGGCTGACGCTACCGGGACTGACGAGGCCGACCGGGCCTAGCCGCCCAGACCAGCTTCCGGCTGAGGCGGGTCACCTTCGCACAAGCGTCAGTGCGTTTACGTCGTATGTGACTGATTGTAGAGTGCTGGCAGGTTCCGTCCCGGCAACCGCGGAGTGGTCTGTGATGCCAAGCCCGAACCAGCCAGGAGCTGCCCCGCTGCAGTTCGACGTCGTGGTGGTGGGCGCCGGCTTCTCCGGTCTCTACCTGCTCCACCGGCTGCGCGAGCTGGGGTTCTCCGCGAGGGTCTTCGACTCCGCCGATGACGTCGGCGGGACCTGGTACTGGAACCGCTACCCGGGGGCACGCTGCGACATCCCCACCACGGACTACGCCTACAGTTTCGACCCGGAGCTGGAGAAGGAGTGGACCTGGTCGGAGAAGTACGCGACGCAGCCGGAGATCCTTGACTACCTCCGCTTCGTGGCCGACCGCTATGGCCTGCGCTCCGACATCGAGTTCTGCACCAGCATCACCTCCGCCCGCTGGGACGACCGGGATAAGAGGTGGTCGCTGGCGACTAACGGCGGCCAGCAGCTCCGATGCCGGTACTACGTGATGGCCAGCGGCTGCCTTTCGATGCCGAAGTCGCCGGACATCGAGGGCGCCGGCCGCTTCGCCGGGGAGGTCTATTTCACCAGCCGCTGGCCGCACGAGGATGTCGACTTCACGGGCAAGCGGGTCGCGGTCATCGGGACAGGCTCGTCCGGCATCCAGTCGATACCGCTGATTGCCCAGCAGGCCAGCCAGCTCACGGTCTTCCAGCGCACCCCGAACTTCTCCATCCCTGCGGGCAACGGCCCCGCCCCGGCCGACCGGCTGAAACGGCTGGAGGGCGACCGCGAGGAGTACCGGCAGGCGGCCAGGTGGTCCAGGGGCGGAATCCCGGACGAGCTGACCGACATTCTCGGCGTCACGGCCAGCGAGACGGTCCGGCGGGAGCGCTTCGAGTCGGCGTGGGCTCAGGGGGAGCTCTTCGGCATCCTCGGCGTCTTCGCCGACCAGGGGGTCAATCCCGCCTCCAACGAGATCGTTGCCGAGATGATCCGGGAGAAGATCCGCGCCGTCGTGACCGATCCCTTGACCGCCGAGGCGCTCTGCCCGGTAGACCATTACTTCGGTACCAAGCGGCCCTGCCTCGACACCGGGTATTTCGAGACCTACAACCTCCGGCACGTCCGCCTCGTCGACCTGCGACAGCAGCCGATCGCCAGCATCACCGAGCAGGGCATCGACACGGCGGGCGAGTCGCTGGAGTTCGACGCCATCGTGTATGCCACCGGATTTGACGCCATGACTGGCGCCCTGGTGGCCGTGGACGTCGCCAGCAGAGGCCTGTCTCTCAGGGAGAAGTGGGCGGGCGGGCCCGCCACCTACCTCGGTCTGATGACCGGCGGGTTCCCGAACTTCTTCATGATCACCGGCCCTGGCAGCCCGTCTGTCCTGTCGAACATGGCAGTGTCGATCGAGCAGCACGTCGACTGGGTTGCCGGCTGCCTGAAGGCGATGCGCGATGAAGGCCTCGAGACCATCGAGCCGACCCCGCTGGCCGAGGCCGCCTGGGATCAGCATGTCCAGGACTGCGCCGCCATCACCCTGCATCCCACCGCCAGCTCCTGGTATATGGGCGCCAACGTCCCCGGCAAGCCGCGCGTTTTCCTCCCCTATATAGGCGGGGTGGAAGCCTACCGGCGCGCGTGCGACGAGGTCACCGCCCAGGGGTTCCTCGGATTCCGGATGGCCGGCCCGTCCGGGGTCAAGTGCCGGGACGGGGCGATCCGGCGTGTGCAGCCCGACGTCGCCATGGTCCTGGACGCGATGGCGGAGATGGGCCTGCCGGCCTTGGAGACCCTGCCCGTCGCTGACGCGCGGGCACTGATAGCGGCCGGGGGAGCCGTGCGGCCGCCGGGACCGGAGGTAGGCGAGGTAACCGACGGGGCGATGCCCGGCCCGGACGGGGACCTGCCGTACCGCCTGTACCGCCCGGCGGCGGCAGGCCCGCACCCGGTGGTGATGTACTTCCACGGCGGCGGCTGGGTGCTGGGCGACCTGGATTCGGACGACCCGCTGTGCCGGGACCTCTGCGCGCGCTCGGGTGCGGTGGTCGTCTCGGTGAACTACCGCCACGCTCCCGAGGCCCGGTTTCCCGCCGCAGCAGAAGACGCGTTCGCGGCCTTGCGCTGGGTCCACGCCAACGCCACCGAGCTGGGCGGCATCCCCGGCCAGCTCGCGGTCGCCGGCTGGAGCTCGGGCGGCAATATCGCAGCCGTGGCGTGCCAGCAGGCCCGCGATGACGGCGGGCCGGACATCTCAGGACAGCTCCTGATCACGCCGGTGGTGGACTCGCAGATGACCCGGCCGTCCTACACGGAGAACGGCGACAAGTACATCCTCACCAGCGCGCTGATGCGCTGGTTCTGGGATCACTACGCCGACCCGGCCGACCGCGGGGACCCCCGCGCCGCCCCGCTGCGCGGCAACCTGGTCGGCCTGCCCCCGGCATGCATCGTCGCTGCGGACTTCGACCCGCTTCGCGACGAGGGCGTCGCCTATGCAGGCGCCCTGGAGGCCGCCGGGGTGCCTGTCCGCTACGTCCGGGCCCGGGGACACACCCACACATCCGTGACCATGGTCGACGTGGTTCTCTCCGGCGCCACGGTGCGTGCCGAGATGGCAGCGGCGCTCAGCGGCTTCTTCCCCGCGCCCGCCTGACGGTTGCGGGGAAGATTCTGTCCGGGCGGCGCGTTCACGACAGGGAACACGACATATCGTGTACACAAGCGGTCCGGAGCCTGGTGCGCGCCGGACCCTGAGAGGTGAGCATGATGACCGGTTTGTATGCCGGGCGGGCGCCGGGCAGGCCGTATCGGGCCACGATCGCCGTCACGCTACTCGCGCTGCTGCTGGTCGCGGCCGTGCCGGTGGCGCTGCTGGTGGCAGTGATCATGATGTTCCTGGGATCCGTCGTCGGCGGGCTCGCGCTTTTCGGCGGCTCGGTGCTCGCCGCGGCCATAGCTGTCGCGCTCGCGGGCATGAGCGGGATGCGGCAGCTGCGAAAGCTGCTGTCCGGGGATATCTTCCGTGTCGTGCCGCTCAGTGACGGCCAGTACTCCGACGTCGCGGAGGCACCGGACAGCGAGTCCGCCGGCCTCGTGCACCTGGATCACACTGAGTACACCGAAGTTCCCTGACCTGGCCTGTGGATCACCCGGCTGCGGGTTGAGTTATCGCCAGCCAAGCGCTGGCGCTACCTGGGCCAGGACGCTGCCGATGACGTGGGTGTTGTAGTCGACACCGAGCTGGTTGGGCACGGTGAGCAGCAGCGTGTCAGCGGCCGCGATCGCCTCGTCCGCCTTCAGCTGGCGGATCAGTTCCTCTGGCTCGGCCGCGTACGAGCGCCCGAAGATCGCCTGCGTCGTCGCGTCGATGTACCCGATCTGATCGCCGTCCTGGTTCCTGAGGCCGAAATACGCCCGGTCCCGGTCGTCGACCAGCGGGAAGATGCTCCGGCTCACTGATACTCGCGGCTCGCGGGCGTGGCCCGCCGTCTGCCACGCGTCACGGAATGCCCGGATCTGCTCAGCTTGCTGCACGTGAAAGGGCTTGTCGGATTCGTTGCTGATGAGGGTGGAACTCTGCAGGTTCATGCCCTGCCCGGCTGCCCACGCGGCCGTCAGCTGCGACGCCGCGCCCCACCAGATGCGCTCCGGCAGCCCGGCTGAGTACGGCTCCACCCGCAGCAGGCCAGGCGGGTTCGGGAACATCGGCCGGGGACTGGGCTGGGCGAACCCCTCGCCCCGCAGTACCTCTAGCAGCACCCCGGCGTGTCCGCGGGCCATGTCGGCGTCCGTCTCGCCTTCTTGCGGCTGGTAGCCGAAGTAACGCCAGCCGTCGATCACCTGCTCCGGCGAGCCTCGGCTGATCCCGAGCTGGAGACGGCCGCCGGCGATCAGGTCGGCCGCGCCGGCGTCCTCGGCCATGTACAGCGGGTTCTCATAGCGCATGTCGATGACTGCCGTGCCGATCTCGATGCGGCTTGTCCGCGCGCCGATGGCGGCCAGCAACGGGAACGGAGAGCTCAGCTGCCTGGCGAAGTGGTGCACGCGGAACCAGGCACCGTCGGCGCCTAGCTCCTCGGCCGCGACCGCCAGGTCGATCGACTGCAGCAGGGCATCGGAGGCCGACTGGGTTTGCGAGCCGTGCGACGAGGACCAGTGGCCGAACGACAGGAACCCGATCTTCTTCACCCGCGCGTCAACATGAGCCGGCCGGCCGGCATTCCTGGCCGGCCCGCGGGTGGCGGGCCAGCTCAGCGGCGACGCCGGGCGCGTTCCTCGTCATCCCGGCGGTCCATCTCGCGCCCCTGCTCGGCTCGACCATCAGGACAGCATCAGGGACGTCGCCGTCAGGATGGAGTGCCTCACTTGCATATCGGTAACTTATTAGTTACGGTAGCTGGATTGTTACCGAGGCGAGGCGCAGGTGTCGATGCGGTACCACGAGGCGAGTTCGGGGCTGGGGCGCCGGGCCGAGACGGGCAGCTGACACCGATGCAGCAAGCGGAGGCTGCCGGCGATCCCTTTGAAGCGCTTGGGGATCCGAACCGCCGCGAGATCCTGCGCCTGCTGAGCGGCGGCGACAAGCCCGTGCACGAGATCGCGGCTGCGCTGCCGATCAGCCGCCCTGCGGTGTCGCGGCACCTGCGGCTGCTCAAGGATGCCGGGATGGTGGCCGAGCATGCATGCGGCACCCGCCGCATCTACCACCTGCAAGAAGAAGGGATGCGGGCGGTGCAGGCGTATCTCGAGCGGGTGTGGGGGGAGGCCGCAGTCCGGTTCACGCTGCTAGCCGAGAACTCCGGTCCTGGCGCCCAGCAGTGACGTCACCGCTGCGCATCACCTTCGACGTGGCCTGCCCGGCCGAGCACGCGTTCGCCACGTGGACGTCGCGGATCGGGACCTGGTGGCCGCCGGATCACACCGTCACCGGCGACCGGGACCTGGTCATTGTGCTGGAAAGCGGCGTCGGCGGCCGGATCTACGAACGGACAGCCGAGGGGGCCGAGCACGACTGGGGCGTCGTGACCGTCTGGGATCCCCCGAAGCGGCTGGCGTACCTGTGGCACCTGGGCCGGGATCCAAGCGCTGCCACCGATGTCGACATCCGCTTCATCGCCAGCGGCCCGGCCGATACCCGGATCGAGATCGAGCACCGGGGCTGGGAACGACTGGGCGAAAGCACCGACGTCTGGCGGGACCGTAACCGGATCGGATGGCAAACCCTCCTGCCGCACTTTGCGGCAGCACTGACGACAGGAGAACGCTGATGGCTGCCGGTACCAAGGAGGATCCGTGGCGGCTGAAGACCCCGCCGGGCACATCCGAGTACTCGATGTACAAAGATCCGCAGGCCAGCCCCCCCGCGCTGGTCTGCCAGGTCGGCTCCACCACCCTTAAATACCACCTGCGGGCGATCGAGGACCTGCACGCGTGGCTGTGCGAGCAGGACGGCTGGGTTCCCCTCGGCGCGGCCGATGAGAAGAAGCCGGCGGCGGAAGGCACGGTCGAGGCGTGGGGTCGGTCGCCAGGCAATCCGGTTGCCGGCTGGTACGGACTGCGCAGCGGATACCGCGGCCGGTTCGGCATGTACCTCCCGCCGCTGCTGGAAGAGCTCGGGCTAGCCGAGCTCACCCATGACGCCCGCAACAACCAGATCCGACCGATCCGATAAGGGGACGAACCATGAGCCAGGCTACTGTCGTCCGCTACACCACCCGTCCCGGCGCCGCCGACGAGAACGAGAAGCTGATCAAAGCCGTGTTCGCCCAGCTCGCCGAGCAGGAGCCGAAGGGGCTCAGCTACGTTGCCATCCGGCTCGATGACGGAGTCACCTTCATGCACGTAGCGGTTCTGGAGAACGATCACAACCCGCTGACCGCCCTCCCGGCGTTCGGCGAATTCACGTCAGCGATCGGCGAGCGCTGCACCGACGGGCCCGCACCGGTCAACGGGACGGTGGTCGGCTCCTACAGCAATGCCGGCTGATTGCCGGCTTTGCTCTCTCTCCGTGCTGCGCGCCCGCGCTCAGCGGGTACCTGCACGCCGGTGATGCGGCGCAGGTACCAGGGCCGGCTGTCCGGCTGTGTCGGCGGCCCAGCCGGTGGTCCTGGCCACGGCGCTGCGCCACCGCCGGTAGCCGGCCTCGTCGGGCGGCCCGGGCGCGAACCGGCGGTCAAGCCGCCAGGCGGCGGCAAGCTCGGCCCGCGACGACCAGATCCCGGTCGCGAGCCCGGCCAGGAAGGCCGCACCAAGCGCCGTGGTCTCGGCGATCGCCGGCCGCTCGACCGGCGCCTGCAGCTGGTCGGCCTGCAGCTGCATCAGCAGGTCATTCGCGCTCGCGCCGCCATCTACCCGGATGGCTTCCTGGCCTGCCTTGCCTGCCTCGGCGGTCATCAGCCCGACCACGTCCCTGACTTCGAACGCGATCGCCTCGAGCGCAGCGCGGACCAGTTGCGCCCTGGTCGTTCCCCTGGTCAGGCCGAAGATCGCGCCGCGCGCGTGCGGATCCCAGTCCGGCGCGCCGAGCCCGGTCAGCGCCGGAACGAACACCACACCGCCGGTGTCGCTGACCGAGCGGGCCAGCTGCTCGCTCTCGCTCGCGTCAGCAATCAGCCCGAGGCCGTCACGCAGCCACTGGATCGCGGCGCCGGTGACGAAGATCGAGCCTTCCAGCGCGTAGGTCAGGGCGCCCTCGCCGTCCATCCAGGCGACCGTGGAAAGCAGCCCGGCATGCGACCGCACGACCGCCTGGCCGGTGTTGACCAGGACAAACGACCCTGTGCCGTACGTGCACTTGGCCGCGCCCGGCGAGTAGCAGGCCTGGCCGAAAAGGGCAGCCTGCTGGTCACCGGCTATCCCGGCTACCGGCAGCGCCAGGCCGAGAAAGGCGCCCGGGTCGCTGTGCCCGGCGACCCCGGTCGAGGGCACGACCTCGGGTAGCGCGTGCGGCGGCACGCCCAGCAGGTCGCACATCTGCGCCGACCACTGACCGGCGGTGAGGTCGAACAGCAGCGTCCGTGATGCGTTCGACGCGTCGGTCACGTGCCGTCGACCGCCGGTGAGCCGGGCGATCAGGTAGGAGTCGACGGTGCCGAGCGCGAGCGAGCCGTCGCTCACCCCTGACCAGAGCTCCGGCTCGTGCCGCGCCAGCCAGGTCAGCTTCGTGCCGGTGAAGTAAGGGTCGAGCCGCAGCCCGGTGACCTCCGCCACCTGCGGCTCGTGGCCTGCCTCGCGCAGCTCAGCGCACAGGGCGGCGGTACGCCGGTCCTGCCAGACGATCGCGCGCCGCGGCGCGGTGAGCGTCGCACGGTCCCAGACGACCGCCGTCTCCCGCTGGTTGGTGATGCCGATGCAGCTCAGCGCCCGGGCGCCGTCCGGGCCTGCCGCGCCGATGGCCTGGCGGCACGCGGTGAGGACCGCCTGCCAGATCTCCTCGGGCAGGTGCTCTACCCAGCCGGGTTCCGGGAAATACTGGCGGAATTCCTGGTAGCCGCTGGCCGCCACGGTGCCGTCCGGGGCGATGATCAGCGCGGTGACGCCGGTCGTGCCCGCGTCGATCGCGAGGACGCTCATGGGCACTAGTCTGGCGGGCGAGCAGATGCGGAGGGAGCCTCATGCGAGTCGGAGTCCTGACCGGGGGCGGCGACTGCCCGGGCCTGAACGCGGTGATCCGCGCGATCGTGCGCACCGGGGCGGCCGCCGAAGGATACGAGTTCATCGGGTTCCGCGATGGCTGGCGCGGACCGCTGCAGGGCGACACGATACCGCTGGACGTTCAGGTGGTACGCGGCATCCTGCCTCGCGGGGGCACGATTCTCGGCTCGTCGCGGACCAACCCGCTGGCCGAGTCGGCGGCGCAGGGCGGGCTGCCAGGGCTGGACCGGATCCGGCAGAACCTGGCGGCGCTCGGAGTGGACGCGCTGGTAGCGATCGGCGGCGAGGACACCCTCGGCGTGGCCGGGCAGCTGCACGAGGCCGGCGTGCCCGTAGTCGGCGTGCCGAAGACCATCGACAACGACCTCAGCGCGACCGACTACACCTTCGGCTTCGACACCGCAGTCAACATCGCGATGGAGGCGATCGACCGGCTGCACACGACCGCTGAGAGTCATCACCGCGCGCTGATCGTCGAGGTGATGGGGCGCCACGCTGGCTGGATCGCGCTGCACGCGGGCATGGCGGGCGGGGCCAACGTCATCCTGATCCCGGAGCAGCCGTTCGACATCGAGCAGGTCTGCGGCTGGGTGGAGCACCGGTTCCAGACCCGGTATGCGCCGATCGTCGTCGTCGCCGAGGGGGCGCACCCGAAGAGCTGGGGCGGGGCGATCGCGGCCGATGAGCTGGACTCATACGGCCACCAGCGGCTCGGCGGCGTCGGCCAGATGCTCGCCGACGCGATCGAGAAGCGGACCGGCAAGGAAGCGCGCTGCACCGTGCTCGGCCACATTCAGCGGGGCGGCACCCCGTCGGCGTTCGACCGGGTGCTAGCGACCAGGTTCGGCGTGCACGCCTTCGAGGCGGTGCGGGACGGCGCGTTCGGCGCGATGGTCGCGCTGCGCGGGACGAAGGTCGTCCGGGTGCCGCTGACGGAGGCGACCAGCGAGCTGAAGCTCGTGCCGCCGGAGCGCTACGCGGAAGCCGAGCTGTTCTTCGGCTGACCCTCTTAGGGCAGGAACGAGGTGGTCGCCGGCGGCTGCGTTCCGCAAGGCGGGCTACGGCTGGCGGGACCGGAAGGCCGCCGCCTTGACCCGGTTCTGGCAGGCGGTGGAGCAGAACCGGCGGGTCCCGTTGCGTGACGCGTCGACGTAGACCCGGTCGCAGCGCGGCGCCGTGCAGACGCCGAGCCGGCCGCTCAGGTCGCTGCCGAGGACGACGGCGAGCCCGGTGGCGCAGCCGGCGGCCCAGCCGGTCACCAGCGAGTCGCTGACACCGCGGAAGTGCAGGTGCCACGGCTCGCCGTCGTGGCGGTCCAGCTGGGGCCGCGCGCCGGTCTCGGCGAGCAGCCAGTTCACCTGCCGGGCTGCGTCATCCTCCTGACCGGCCGCCATCTGGTCGAACACGGCACGGAGCCAGCCGGCCACGGCCGCGAACTCGGCCGCCTCAGTCGCCGTGACCTCGCGGGTGGCCGGCTGCCCGGCCCGCAGCGACGCCGTAACGGCGCCGGCCAGCGCGCGGCCCTGCGGCGGCTGGTACGGACGGCCGCGTGCCTGGCCAGCGGTGAGGGCGTTGACCAGGCGGACCGCAACGGTGACGACCGCATCTAGGTGACTGTTGAAGTTCACTTGACCGGTTATGCTCTCCGTCGCTAGCTTATGACTGTCTAAATCATAGACGTCAGTTACAGCGCGTGTCAGTTGCAGCACGCAGTCAGCCAGAGCACGGAGGCGGCCAGTGACGCAGGAAAGCGCCGGGCAGTCCGGCACGCTAGCGGGGACGATCGGCCAGCAGGCGGCCAGGGGATGGATCGACCGGTGGGACGCGCAGCAGCAGGTCGTCATGCACGACCGGGAAGAGCGGTTCACCGCGCTCATCGACGTCGTCGAGCTGGCGTCCGGCCGTCAGGACCCGCTAGTGGTCGACCTGGGCTGCGGCCCCGGCTCACTCGGCGCGCGACTGCTCGACCGGCTGCCGCAGGCCAGTGTCGTCGGCGTCGACGCCGACCCGCTGCTGCTCGCGCTCGCCGAGGCGGCCGAGGGCTCGCGCCCCGGCCTGCGGCTGGCCGACGCCGACCTGCGGGTCGCTGGCTGGTCACGCGCGCTGGCCTTGCCGCGCGGCGCGGACGCGGCGGTCAGCACGACGGCGCTGCACTGGCTGCAGGGGGACGAGCTGGCGGCGATGTACGCCGAGCTGTCGACCGTGCTGCGGCCAGGCGGGCTGCTGCTCAACGGCGATCAACTGAACTCCGACGAGCGGTCGGACCCGGTGCTCGCGCGGCTGGAGCAGCAGATGCGCGAGCACGCTGACCGCCGCGCCTTTCCTGACGGGCACGACGAGAGCTGGCGCGGCTGGTGGGACGCGGTGACCGCGGACCCGGCGCTGGCGGGACCCGCCGCCGAGCGAGACCGCCGGCGTTACAGCGCGGATCATCACCGGTCCGAGAGCACCCTGCTGCGTACCCACGTGGACGCGCTGCGAGCGGCTGGCTTCGCCGAGGTCGGCACGCTCTGGCAGCACGGCAACAGCAGGCTGCTCTGCGCGGTGCTCGGCAGCTGATGCCCGGCCGGCCAGCGGTGCGGCCCGGTCAGCAGGCCGGTGCCGGGTCCGGGCTCTGCTCCGGTCGCCTGACCTTGGCGCGCAGGCGCTCGGTGCCGGGATGGTGTGCCCGTTCGAATATCTCGAGCGCTTCCTGCCACCGTTCGAGAGCGGCCTGCCGGTCGCCGGCCGCCTCGTGCGTGTCGCCGAGGCTGCTCAGCACCTCAGCGCGGTACCAGACGGCGCCTAGCTCGGCGTACATCGCGGCTGCCTGCTGATGGCAGCGGGCCGCCTCCTCGTGCTGCCCGAGCAGGCGCCGCACGTAGCCAAGGCTGTCCCAGGTGGCGGCCGTAGTCATCTGGTCGCGGACATCCTGTGCCAGCGCCAGGGCCTGCCCGCAGTAAGCGAGGCCCTCCTCGGTGCTGCCTAGCCGGGCTTCGAGCCAGCCGGCTGTATTGAGCGCGGCGGCCAGGCCAGCTGGCTGCTCCAGGAACTCGAAGAGCTCGCGGGCTCGGTGAGCGTGGCTGAGTGCTTGCTCGCTGTCTTCCAGCAGGTGCAGCAGGCAGGCGAGATTCAGGTGGGCGCGGGCCTGGCCGCCAGCGTCGTTCAGCTCGGTGAACTGGTCAAGGCAACGACGCAAGTGGACGTAGGCATCGTCGTATCGTCCCAGCCTCGCGAAGGCACCGGCGAGACCACGCTGAGCGCACGCCTCGGCCTGCCGATGGCCGGCCCGCTGCGCGCTCGCCACCGCGATGGCGCTGTAGGCGGCGAGGTCACCCCAGCGGGCGGACTGGTCGAGTACGCCGGTCAGCGTCACGGCGAGCTGGCAGGCATGAAGATCGAGACCGAGCTCAGCGGCCTGACTGATCGCAGCCATGAGCGCCACGTGCTCGGTTTCGAACCAGCTGGCGGCCGCTGCACGGTCGGCGAAGTGCCCGGCGGTTACCGCTGCCACCCTGCTGGCCGCGCCGATCAGGAACTGCTGCGAATCGAGGAGTGCGGCGGCAGCGAGCGCGGTGTGCAGGTAGTGGTCGAGCATGCGGCGTATCGCGGCGCGCCTGCTGGCCTGGCTGCCCGCGGACTTCGCTCGCTCGGCCGCGTAGTCGCGGAGCAGGTCATGGAAGGCGAAGCGGCCAGGAGCAGGCTGCTCGAGCAAGCTCGCTCTGACAAGCTCGCGCAGCCCTTGGCCCGCCTCCGCCAGCGGCAGGCCGGCCAGGCTAGCCGCAACCTCGGCCGAGAAGCTGGCACCTGGATGCAGCCCGGCCAGCCGGAACAGCCGGGCGGCCGGCCCGGACAGGCAGCGATAGGACCAGGAAAACACCGACCGCACGTCGGTTTCGCAGTCCCCGGTGGTCAGTGCCTCCAGCCGATTGCTCGCGGCCCGCAACTCGGTCGCCAGGCTGCCGAGTGACAGGTGCGGCTGCGCGATCGCCCGCGCGGCGACGATCACCAGAGCGACCGGAAGGCCAGCACATAGCGCTGTCAGCTCGGCAACCGCCCGCGGCTCCGCCGCCGTCCGCGGCCGGCCGAGACGTCCGGCCAGCAGCTCGGCAGCCTCAGCATCGCCGAGTACGCCAAGGCTCAGATGGCACGCGCCTTCGGCCGCTACCAGCCCGGCCAGCCAGGAGCGGCTGGTCACCACCGCAAGGCAGCCGGCCGATCCTGGCAGCAGCGGCCGCACCTGCTCCGGATCGCGGGCATTGTCGAGCACTATGAGCATTCGCCTGCCGGCCAGAAGGCTCCGGTACAGGCTCGCCTGAGCGTCGGCTGCCGGCGGGATCATGTCCGCCGGGACCGCAAGCGCTGTCAGGAATCCCCGGAGGGCGTCGGCGGCGGAAACCGGCGTACCCGACGGGTCGAAGCCCCTCAGGTTCACATGCAGCTGGCCATCGGGGAAGAGCCGCGCGACCTGGTGCGCCCAGTGCACGGCCAGCGTCGTTTTGCCAACTCCGGCGGCCCCGGTGATGGTCATGATCCGCGCAACTCCGCCATCGCCCGCGAATGCCGTGGTCAGGGCCGCCAGCTCGGCAGCGCGCCCGGCAAAATTCGGTACCGTGGCCGGCAGCTGCCTCGGCGTCGGCGACCAAGCGCGCGAGCTGGCGCCGTGATGCCCGGACCCCCGCAGCAGATGCCCCGCTTTTTGCAAGTCCTGGCGCAGCACTCGCTGCTGTGCGTCGGCTAGGTTCGCACCGGGGCTAACGCCCAGCTGGTCATCGAGGCGGCGGCGCAAGTCATCGAAGACCGCGAGCGCGGCCGCTTGCTGTCCGGTGCCGGCCAGCGCCAGCATCAGCGCCGCATGCGTCATCTCGTTCAGCGGATCAGCAGCGGCCAGTTCCCGCAGCCAGGGCAGTACCTCCTCAGGCCGGCCTGCTGCCGTCGCTGCGTCCGCATACCTGAGGACGAGATCCGACCGGCGCTGGCGCAGGGCCACGACCACCGGATGCGCGTGCAGGATGTCGACATCGGCTAGCGGTTCGGCGCGCCAGGTACCGAGCGCGCGAGCGTAAGCCTCGCAGGCGGCGCCGAGCTCGCCCGCAGCGCAGGCCTGGGCCGCGCTGCGTGCGTGCGCCTCGAACACCAGCAAGTCGAGCTGGCTGCCTGCCGCCGCTAATGCATAGCTGTTCCCGGCCGACGTTTCCAGCCGAGCTGGACCGAGCAGGCGGCGCAGCTTGTTCACATACACCTGGACCAGGTGCACGGCGGTCGCAGGGACGTCGTCGCCCCACAGCGCGTCGATGATCGTCTTCCGGTGCACGGGAACGTTCGGCGCGAGCGCCAGCATTCCGAGCACTGCCCGCTGCCGGAGCGGACCGAGTCCGATCCGCTCCCCGTCGCGCCATGCGGTTATCGGCCCGAGTACCTCGAGCCTGAATCCGTGGCTGACGCCGGCGGGCCGGCCAGCCACCCGGTTCTTGCCGCCCGGCCCGGCCGCCCTGGCAAACTCGAGTGCGCGCCTGTCGTCGAGGATGAGCGCCTCGGACAGGCGCCGGACCGATTCGCCGCGCAGCCGCGAGGTACGGCGCTGCTCGAGGTCCCGCACAACACCGACGCTCACGTGCGCGAGCTCGGCCAGCCGCTGCTGGCTCAGCCCCGCCGCCCGGCGATATTCGCTGAGCAGTGCTGCCGCTCGCGCGTTATCGCCCCGCGTCATACCTGCCTCGTTGGTGAGCGAGCCGCCCTGAGGAATGCACGCTCGGCCTGCGACTTCTGGTTCAGCGCGTTCGCTCACGCGTTTCCGGCCGGTTCGCGATACCTGTAACCGGGCCTGACTGTAGTACCGGCAGCTGCCGCTGGGAGCCGCCTGCCCGCAGTTCGATGACCGTTTTTGCCAGGCTGGCCTACAGGAATGGGCGTGACCGGGATTTGAGCGTTCTGACCTCGAGCGCTGCGACGCTGGCCGGACGGGCGCTCGCAGGCTGGCGTCGAGATGAATCCTGCCGGAAGGGAACCAATGATCAGCAAGCGTTTCCCGGTCATCGCTGCCTTTGCCCTCGTGGCGGCGTTCCTGCCGTTAGCGGCCGGGTCAGCCGCTACCGCGGCGGGTCACCAGGCGCCCGCGGCTAAGGCTTACCACGCCACCATCGGATCGGTTACCCGGCTGGCACATGTGTCCAGCATGACGAAGCTGCCTGCCATCCGCGAGGCGCTGACCGCCAGGCAAGCCCGGCGCGTGGCCACCTTCCGCTCGCCGGCCGGGCCCGATCCGGCTTCCAGGGTCGCTTATCCGCTTGCGCATAAGGTCAGCGCTACCGACCGGCTGCGCCGGGCTGGCGGTGAAGCGCCCGTGATCCACAACTTCAACGGGCTGAGCAACAGCGACGTGTTCAAGGTCTTCGGCCAGGATGAGCCGGTGACCCCGCCTGACCAGGGGCTGTGCGTGGGTCGTGATGCCACCCTGCCAGGCGACCCCAAGGCTGTATTCGAGCCGATCAACGTCGAGATCAGGGAGACCACGCCGGGCGGCAAGCTGCTGCGGCCTGACATCGGCGGGCCAACGTTCTACCAGGACCCGTTCAGTGACGGCGACGTGCGGTGCGTGTACGACCCGTCGACGCAGACCTTCTTCTTCACCGAGATCGGGTTCCCCGTCGCCACCGGCATCGCGCCTGACTTCAACAACGACACCGATGACGTCGTGGTGATGAACGCCCATGGCATCGCTGCCTACCAGTTCGACGCTTCGCAGGGCGGCAACTGCCTCGGTGACCAGCCCAAGGTGGGCTTCGACAACAATGCGCTGGTGATCTCCACCGACCAGTTCTGTGACCCGGAGGAGTCCGACTTCGAGGGTGCGCTCCTCGTCGTGATCTCCAAATCCCAGCTCGTGAACGAGGACGCGAGCGTCAACGTGGCCGACGTCGGGCCGCTGTCGCTGGCTGGCGCCCCGGTCACCGGCCTTGACCCGGCAATCGACACCGGTTCAGGCCAGGAGTACCTGGTCGACTCGGTGCCGTTCCTAGCCGATGGCTTCACGCCCGACCCTGTCGGCGACACGCTCGGCGTGTGGACCCTGCGGAACTCCAGGTCGGTCACGACCGGCGTAGGCAATCCAACGGTGACCGGCACGGTGGTGCCCAGCGAGGCCTATGCCTTCCCGGTGCCCGCGACCAGCACGGGCGATGGGTCGACGTTTGCCGATCCGCCATGGACGATCACGTCGGAGACCGCGCTGAACCCGGACGACAGCCGGCTCAGCGCTCCGGTCAACGTCACCCACGGCCCAAACGGGATCAGGCTGTGGACCGCGCTCGACGCGGCGGTCACTCCGGACGGTGCCACGGCGTCGCAGGACGCGGCGGCCTGGTTCGAGGTCGACCCGGTCCATCCGAGGGTGGTGAGGCAGGGCTACGTCAGCGCCCCGGCAGGAGACAGCCTGCTCTACCCAGCGATCGCGGTGGGCCAGTTCGGACCTGCAGCGCTGACATTCACGATCACCAGCAGCACGCTCGACCCGAGCGCCGCCTTCACCACCCTCGGCTCGCACGCGATCACGATCGCGGCGGCTGGCAATGCGCCGCATCAGAGTTTCGCCGAGGCGCTCGTGGGCGAGGCGCGCTGGGGCGACTACTCGTGGGCTGTCGCCGACCCGGACAACGGAGGCGTGTGGCTGGCCACTGAGTACATCCCGCCGGCCGCGTTCCAGGCCGAGGTGGACAACTGGGGCACCGAGGTGTTCGAAGTCAGCCGGCCTTAAGCCTGGCTAGCCGAAATGCACGGCGCCGGCCAGCGTGGCCTGGCCGGCGCCGTGCTGCCATGGCGTCGGCGTCGGCCTTACCCGAGCAGCAGTGCTCGACTGCCGGCAGCTGCGCGCGGTCAGGTGGCCGGGTTGAATAGAACGCGATGACAAGTCTCACGATTAGCCCGCTGACTGCCGAGCGATGGCCGGCGCTGGAGGACCTGTTCGGCAGATCCGGAGCCTCGAACGGGTGCTGGTGCATGTACTGGCGCCTCGGTCCGCGCTACCGGGACCGGCCACGCGAGGACAACAAGAAGGACCGCAGGCAGCTCGCGTCAGCTGAGCAGCCGCCGGGACTGCTCGCCTTCGACGGTGCCGTCCCGGTCGGATGGTGTGAGCTCGCGCCGCGGAGCGACCTGCCATGGCTGGCTCATGCCCGGTTCTTCCAGCCCGTGGATGACGCGCCCGTGTGGGCGCTGCCGTGCTTCTACGTCCGCCGCAGTCACCGCGGCCAGGGGGTTACCGGAGCCCTCATCGAGGCTGCTGTGACCGCAGCAGCCGCCGCTGGCGCCCCGGCCGTGGAGGCATACCCGGTTGACACGGCGGTGCCAGCGCACACCGGGAACCTGTTCCCCGGCGTTGCGTCGGTCTTCGCCCGGCACGGCTTCCGCGTCGTCGCCCGGCGCAAGGCCGATCGTCCGACCATGCGGCGAGACATCGGACCCTCCGCGTGACGGGCCTGGCTCACCCCTGCACCATCTCCGGCCGGCCCGCAGCTCGCCGGGCCTTGCTGCTTCGGGCCTCGCTGATCTGTGCGCTGCCGGGCTCAGCTGGCACAAGCCCGGAACTGCGGGCGGTATCCGGGCGGCGTCGGATCGATGAGCAACTGCCCCTGGCTGGATGCCAGGTAGAGCTTGATCCGCCAGGTGGTGCACGCAGCTCCGGCCGGGCTGTCGGCCGGCATCTGATGGCTGACGAAGGTGACCGTGGCGATCGCACTGCCAGGGCCGTCGCCGATCTGCCGGAGCACAGCCGCTGAGTCGGATGTGCTGCGGAAGTCAGCGTGAAACTGCGGCGGAGTGACGATCAGCTTGGCGCGCGGGCTCAGCAGGCTGTAGTAGGCCGCGAAGTCGTGGTCGTTCACCGCGGTGAAGTACGCCGTCACGACCCCGGCCACCTGGCTCGCCCGCGGGTCGGCAGCGGCCGCGGGCGTGACCGCGACGCTGATCGCGCCGGGGTTCGGTGACTGGCCACCTGGCGGTGGCTGGCTCGGCGGGGGAGACACCGGCGGCAGCGGCGCCGGGCTCGGCTCCGGCTGCGACGGGGACGGCACTGGAGAGCTGCCCGGCGGCGAGGCGCCGGGCGATGTGCCGGGCGCCTGGCCGCCCGGTGCGCCGCCTGGCGCCTGAATCGAGGCCCGGGCGAAGTCCTGTCCCCGGTGCAGAATCGCGCCGATGCCCGCCCCGGCGGCAGCGGCCACGACGGCGCAGATGGCGACGATGGCGATCCTGCCGCGGCCGGGTGGCGGCTGCGGACCGGGACTGCCATCCGGCGGGCCGTTTCCCTCGCCGGACGGTCCTGCTGGCGACGATCCGGGGCCGTGCGGACGAGCAGCCGGCTGGCCAGCCGGGGCAGCGGACCAGGGCGGGCCGGACCCGCCCGGAGGTCCGGGCGCCCCGTGACCGGCTGCAGCCCGTGCTGAGGCGGCTCCAGCCGCCTCGCCCGCGACCGCAGGCGCTCCGGCCGCCCCGGCCGCGGACGCAGCGGCTCCGGCCGCTCCGGCCCAGGCTGCGGTGCGCCCGGCTGTCCGGCCGGGCCCGACGCCAGCCCGCGAGGGTTTCGCTTCGGCACTGCCAGGGGAGCCGGCTGGGGCTGCGCCGCCTGCGGAAGGGCCGTCAGGACCTGACCCGCCGTGGGCCTGGCCGCCTGGTTGCCACCCCCCATCAGGACCTGGCCCGCCGGCGGCAGGGCTGCCTGGTTCCCGCTCCCCTGATGCCGGGCCGCCAGCCGCAGGGCCGCCGGGCACAGAGCCCGCCGGGGAAGGGTAGCCGCCGGCCGTCGGCCGGGCAGCGGACTCGCCGGGCTCAGCAGCGCTGGCGGGCGGCGCTCCTGGCCGGTCAGGGGGCACGGCGTGCGGGATGTACAGGTAGCCGTACGGATCCCTGGCGGTGAGGTTGCCAAGCCGGCGCAGCTCGGCGGCGTCGGCATCGGTCAGATCCCGGTCGGGCGGGTGGCTGGCCGGCTGGTCACCGGCCGGCTCGCCAGGGAGGGCGGCACCGCACATGGTGCAGTACGCCTCCTGCGCGGATTCGCGAAATCCGCAGGACGCGCACACTTTCACCGAAGCTCCAGCACTGCCACCATCGCTGTGACCAGGATGTCTGCACTTACAGTAACTAAGGCATCACTTCGTGTTCACAATGGCTCTGCCTGCCGTCGGCTCGCACCCGGATCGCGCCCCCTGGGACCTCACTGACTCGCCGCACGGCCGGGCCAGCGGATAGTGCTGGCACAGCTGACGTGCTGGCACACTGAAGAGATGTCCGCGCTGCCCGCGACCACCCCCCCTGCGCCCGCCTCCGGCGGCCAGGGGCTGTATGAGCCGTGCGTGCTGCTCAAGCTCGGCGAGGTCGTGCTGAAGGGCAAGAACCGCCAGCATTTCGAGCACCTGCTGCAGGAGAACATCAGGCGCGCCGCGCGTGCGGCCGGCACGCCAGTGCGGATCTGGCAGCGTGACGGCGTGATCGTGCTCCGCGCGGCCCCGGCGGAGACCGGCGGCCCTGGCGCGGAGGAAGCGGCCGACCAGCTCGCAGCCCGGATGCGCGACGTGATGGGGCTGGCGCGGGTCTGCCGTGCGGTCCGCGTCGCCAAGAACGTTGACGCGGCGGTAGCCGCTGCGCTCCAGCTGACAGCCGGCCGTCAGGGCACCTTCGCGGTCCGCGCCCGGCGCCGCGACAAGCGCTTCGGTGTCACCTCCGGCGAGCTGGCGATCCTCATCGGTAACCGGATCCGGGAGCAGCACGGCCTCAAGGTGGACTTGCGGCATCCGGACGTGACGGTGTTCGTTGAGGTCGACCAGTCCGAGGTGTTCGTGTTCACTGGCGGCGAGCCTGGCCAGGGCGGGCTGCCGGTCAGCATGAGCGGCCGCGCTGTGGTGCTCATGTCCGGCGGGATCGACTCGCCGGTGGCCGCTTACCGGATGATGCGCCGCGGGCTGCGGTGCAGCTACCTGCATTTCTCCGGGATGCCGCTGACCGGGCCCGAGTCGGTGTACAAGGCCTACGGGCTGGTGCGCGAGCTGGACAAGTTCCAGGGCGGCTCACGGCTGTTCGTCGTCGCGTTCGGCCGGGCACAGCAGCGGCTGGCCTCCTCGGGCGCCGGGCGGCTGCAGATCATGGCGCAGCGGCGGCTGATGCTGAAGACCGGCGAGGCGCTGGCCCGGCGGATGCGCGCCTCGGCACTGGTCACCGGTGACTCGCTCGGCCAGGTCAGCAGCCAGACGCTGACCAACATCACCGCGCTGGACGACGCGGTCGCGCTGCCGATCCTGCGGCCGCTCATCGGCCTGGACAAGCTGGAGATCATGGCCGAGGCGCGGCGGATCAGCACGCTGGCGATCTCCGAGCTGCCCGACCAGGACTGCTGCTCGCTGCTGACGCCGCGGCAGGTCGAGACCAGGGCCAGGATCGAGGACCTGCGCCGGATCGAGGCCCGGCTGGAAGCCGATGACCTCGCCGAGGAACTCGCCGCAGCAGCGCAGGAACACACCCCCGGCCGGTCGTGACCGATGGGCGGCCGCTGCCATGTCGTCAGGGGGTGGCCGGATCGGCCAGCACGGCCGTTCGCTGACGGCGGGACTTCGGGTGGCGGTCACCTCCCGGCAAGTCGCATGTGGCAGGCTCCGGTGCGGAGGTGATCGCCTTGCACATCGGTCTGCAGATCCCGGACTTCACCTGGCCCGGCGGTCCGGCCAGGCTCGGCGGCGAGCTCGCCACGGTGGCCAGGACCGCCGACGACGCGGGCTTTGAGTTCCTCGCGCTGATGGATCACTTCTTCCAGATCGGCGTGGTGGGCCCGCCCGAGCACGACATGCTCGAGGCCTACACCACGCTCGGCTACCTGGCGGCGTGCACGTCCAGGGCGCAGCTGCTGACCCTCGTCACCGGGGCGGTATACCGGCAGCCGGGCGTCCTCGCGAAGATCATCAGCACCCTGGACGTGCTGTCCGGCGGCCGGGCCTGGCTCGGCATCGGCGCTGCCTGGAACGAGGAGGAGTCGCGCGGTCTTGGCATCCCGTTCCCCCCGGTCGCCGAGCGGTTCGAGCGGCTCGAGGAAACCCTGCAGATCTGCCTGCAGATGTGGCGCGGCGACGAGTCGCCATATCGCGGCGAGCACTACCAGCTTGACCGGCCGCTGAACTACCCCAGGCCGCTGACCAGCCCGCACCCGCCGATCATGATCGGCGGCTCGGGCGAGCGCAAGACACTGCGCCTCGTCGCCCGGTACGCGCAGGCGTGCAACCTGTTCGCCGGCCAGGACCTGGCGCACAAGCTGGACGTGCTGCGCGCGCACTGCGACGCGGAGGGCCGTGACTACGACGAGATCGTCAAGACCTGCTACTTCCGCTTCGACGTCGGGGAGAAGGGGGAGAAGGCGAACGAGATCATCGATCAGCTCGGCCAGCTCTCCGAGATGGGGTTTCACGCCGCCATCGGCCAGGTGCTGAGGGTTTGGGAGCTCACCCCGCTGGAGATCATCGGCAGCCAGGTGATTCCCGCCGTCTCCGCCCGCTGACCGCGCCGGGCGCCGCCTGCGACCACCGGTCCGGCCGGGCCGCCAGCCTCATGTTTCACCTTGCCGGTCGCCGCCGGTCAGCCAGGGGCCGTGGCCGCCCAGCCGGTCCAGCGGCGCACGGTCACCGCGATTACCGGGCCAGCCGGCCGCGCGGCCCGGTACTGCGGGTAGCGGCTCGCAAGCAGCCGCAGCGGGCCTGCCAGGCCAGCCGGATCATCGATGATCCGGGCTGAGCCGTCAGCGCGCACCCACCACAGCTCCGCCCAGTCCTCCGCGTAGTGGTCAGCGAGCACCGCCACGGCCGGGCTGGCGGCGATGTTCGCCAGCCGGCGTAGCCGCCGGGTCGACTTGGGCTTGTCGTCTACCGCCGTGTAGAGGACACCGTCCCGCAGCGCGAAGGTCACCGGCACCAGGTGCGGTTCGCCCGCCGGGGTGATCGTAGCCAGAACGGCGACCCTGGCGGCCGCGAGCAGCGCGGCTGACTGCGCCGCTGTGAGAGCTGGCACGCCAGCGCCCGTCAGCTGGCCGCCGCCACGGCCGGAGCCGGGCTCAGCTCGCGGTCCATCAGGGCCGCCAGCGCCGTGATCGCCCTGCCAAGCTCGCGCACGTCGTCGCCGGTCAGCGCCTGGTCACCGTCGCAGAGGGCGGTCTGCGGCTGCGGGTGCACGTCGACGATGAGGCCGTCGGCGCCGGCCGCGATGCCGGCCCGGCTGAGCGGCAGCACCAGGTCGCGGCGGCCGCCCGAGTGCGACGGGTCGACGATCACGGGCAGGTGCGACAGCCGCTGCGCGACCGGCACGGCGCTGACGTCGAGGGTGTTGCGGGTCGCGGTCTCGAACGTGCGGATGCCGCGCTCGCAGAGCACGATGTCGAGGTTGCCGCGCTGGGCGATGTACTCGGCCGCCATCAGCCATTCCTCGATCGTCGCGTTCATCCCGCGCTTGAGCAGGACCGGCTTGCCCGCCGAGCCGACCGCCTGCAGCAGCGCGAAGTTCTGCATGCTGCGGGTGCCGACCTGCAGCATGTCGGCGTAGGAGCAGACCAGGTCCACGCTGGCCGGGTCGATTACCTCGGTGACCACCGGCAGGCCGGTCTCGGCCCGCACATCGGCGAGGATCCGCAGGCCAGCGGCGCCGAGGCCCTGGAACGCGTACGGCGAGGTTCGCGGCTTGAACGCGCCCCCGCGCAGCAGGCACGCACCGGCCGCCTTGGCCATCCGGGCCGCGGTGAGGGTCTGCTCAGGCGTCTCCACCGTGCATGGCCCGGCGATGATAGTGAGCGTCCCTGGCCCGACTGGCACCCCGCTCACCCGGACCACCGTCCGGCTGCGGTGATGCTCCCGGCTCACCAGCTTGTAGGGCACCGAGATCCGCACGACGTCGCTGACGCCGCGCTGGCTGCGCAGGCTGAGCGCGCTGAACTGGCTGATATCGCCGACTAGCCCGATGATCGTGCGGGACACCCCGCGGCTCACGAAGGCGTCGCCGCCCGCCGCCTGCACCAGGCCGACGATCCGGTCGATGTCTGCCTGAGTGGCATCGGGGCTCATCACGACTACCATCTGGTCCTCCTCCGGGAATGACAAAAGCCCCGGGCCTATCGGCCCGGGGCTTAGAACTGGTCGCTCGCGTCAGCGCATCATCTGGCGGGCAACCGTCCCAGCGCGGGGCCGGCAGCCATAAAACCAGAACGCGTTAAGCACGGGCGGTAGCCTAGCGCATTCTGCTGGGCCCGCGCTGGCTGGCAGCCGCAAGGCCGCCGAAAACTGCCGGGTGGCAAGATGGCCCCACCGCGCAGCACGGGTCGGCGTGCTGGACAGGGTCGGCGTGTCGTGGTGGCGGCGCGGGTGGCGGGAGGAGGACGGTCTGCCGGACATGATGCGGCGCGAGGCTGGTGCGCGCGCGAGCGGTGCGCGCGAGCCGGCCTCAGCCGTGCCAGAGCGGTGCCTGCCGCCTGGCCAGTACGTACCGGCGGTCATGCCGGTGCTGCACTACGGTCCGGTCCCCGTCTTCAACCCGCAGACCTGGGATCTGCGAGTGACCGGCGCCACTGAGTCCGGCGGCGAGCACCGGTGGAGCTGGGCGGGGGTCAGCGCCCTGCCGCGCCACGAGATAGTGGCGGACTTTCACTGCGTCACTAAGTTCACCATTCCTGGCGTGAGGTGGTTTGGCATTCCGGCGCCCGACCTGCTCGCGCTGGCGCCGCCAGCGCCAGCGGTGACCCACGTCATGGTCTGGGCCGACTTTGGCTACAGCGCGAACCTGCGGATCGCGGACTTCGCCGACGACAGCACCCTGCTGGCCACGCACCGCGACGGTCAGCCGCTGCCCCCCGAGCACGGGTACCCGCTGCGGCTCGTCGTGCCCGCGCTCTACGGCTGGAAGAGCGTCAAGTGGGTGCGCGCGATCGAGTACCTGACCGTGGACCGGCGCGGCTTCTGGGAAGAGCGCGGCTACCACAACCACGGCGATCCGTGGCGGGAGCAGCGCTATTCCTACCAGGAACTGCCCGGAGAGGGCCCGCAGCAGTAGAGCTCATGCGCGACCTGGCGGCCAGGCAACGCTGGCAACGCGAGCGCGGCGGGGCGCTGTCCTGACCGCCCGGCGGCCATTTCTGCGGCTACGGGAAGGCGAAGCCGACCATCAGGGTGATCGTCGTGCCCTTCGGCGCGGATCCGGTCGGGCTGAAGCTGACCACGCGGTTGCCGGGGCCGACCTGCTGGACCTGGACGTTGAAGCCGGCCTCCTCCAGGACTTTGGCGGCCTGGTGCGCGTCCTGGCCGGTCACGTCGGGGATCGTGACGTCCGGGGGGCCGGGCGAGAAGTAGACGGTGACGACCTCGCCCTGGCTGATCGCGGTGCCGGGCCGGGGGGACTGCCTGATGATCGTCCCCTGCGGCTGGGTACTCCGCCTGGCCTGCACCGGGTTGATCGTGTACCCGCCGGACGCCGCTGTGGCGTTCGCCTGGTCCACCGTCTGGCCCTTGAAGTCGGGCAGCGGCTGGCCGGCGCTCACCGTCAGCGTCACGGGCTTGTCCTGCGGCCAGCTGGAGCCGGCCGTCGGACTGGTACTGATCACCGTTCCGGCCGGGATGGTCGTGCTGGTCGCCTGGATGATCCTGCCCGGCGTCAGCCCGGCCTGGTGCAGCGTCGCCTCGGCCGAGCTCAGCGCCATGCCGGTGACCGGCGGCATGGTCACCTTGACGGGGCCGAGCGAGAGGATCAGCGTCACCGTGCTGCCGTCCTTGAGCCGGGCACCGCTGGCCGGGCTGGTGCTGATCACCGAGCCGGCCGGCAGGTCGTTGTGCTGGCCCTGCCCGTTCCGCGCGCCGAAGCCGAGGTTGCGCAGCTCGGTGCGTGCGGTGGCGGCCACCATGCCGCGCAGCTGCGGGATGTCCCGATAGTGGGGGCGGGAGAGATACACGGCACCGAGCACCGCGATCAGCACGATCGCCACTCCGGCGCTGGCCGCGCCGACCCTGCTGAACAGCCACTGCCGCGGTGACCGCCGCGCGCCGCGCCAGCCCCGCTGGCCGTGACCGCCTGGCTCGCCGTAGTAGGCGCCGGGCGCGGGCACTATCAGCGTGTGGTTCGCTGCCTGTGCCCGTCCCGAGTCACGGCCGGAGTGCAGCACCGCCGGTAGCAGCGGGTCGTCCTCCGGCCCGGTCGGCTGGCCGCTGAAGCCGAGCGTGGCCAGCCCGCCTCCTGCGCCCGGCGGCTGGCCGCCCGGCGGCTGGCCGCCCGGATTCGCCGGCCTCCAGGCAGCGTCCGGCGGCGGCGACGCATCACGCTGGGCGTGCGCGCCTGGCCGGTACGGCGTGCCGCCTGACGTGCCGGGCACGGGCTGGCCGCCAGGCATGCTGCCGCCCGGAGCGGCACCTCCTGGCACGGGGCCGCCCAGCACCGGGCCGCCTAGCACGGGGCCAGGCGCGGCGGGCGGGCGCCGTGAGATCGGCAGCCCGTGCCTGACCTCGCCGACGGCCGCCAGGAAGTGGCCGGCGTCGGCCGGCCGCTGCCGCGGGTCGCGGCTGGTGGCGAATCCGATTAGCGCGTCCAGCGCGGCTGGCAGCCCTGGCACCAGGCTCGACGGCGGCGGGACGGTGTCGCTGAGGTGCTTATAGGCGACGTCGAGCGCGCTGCCGCCGGCGTGCGGCTGACTGCCGGTCAGCAGCTCGAACAGCAGGATCCCGGCGGCGTACACGTCGGTGCGCTCGTCCGAGGCGCCGGCCGATACCTGCTCGGGCGCCAGGTACGCCGCGGTGCCGATGATCATCCCGGCCCTGGACTGGCGCGCCGCCGCGATGGCCCTGGCCAGCCCGAAGTCGGCGACCTTCACCACATTGCCGGAGCCCAGCAGCACGTTCTCCGGCTTGACGTCCCGGTGCACGATCCCGGAGCGGTGTGCCTCGGCCAGGCCGGCCAGCACGCCCTCGATGATGTCGAGCGCCTCACGCGGGCTGAGCCGCCCGCGCTCGCGCAGCAGCTCGCGCAGGGTCAGCCCCGGCACGTACTCCATGGCCAGGAAGTACAGGCCGCCGTCGGAACCCTGGTCGAAGACCGCCACCACGTTCGGGCTGGACAGCTTCGCCGCCGAATGGGCCTCGCCGATGAAGCGGCGGACGAACTCGGGGTCGGCGGCCAGCTCCGGGTACGCGATCTTCAGCGCCACCTTGCGGTCCAGGCGCGTGTCGGTCGCCAGGTAAACCGTCGCCATGCCACCGCGCGCCAGCCTGGACTCCACCCGGTAGCGGCCGTCCAGCAGCTGGCCGGCTGGCGGCGACAAGGTGGTATCCATCGGCAAAAGTGTAGAGGGCACCGGCCAGCGGTGCCCGGCTAACAGCGCTGTGCAGTCAGCCGGTGACAGGCGGCGATGAGGCGAGAGCGTGCCGGCGCTGCGGAACCCGCCCGGCCAGGAACGCCTGCCGTCCGCAGGTCACCGCCCCGCGCATCGCCTCGGCCATCAGCTCCGGATCGCGCGCCCTGGTCACTGACGTGGCCAGCAGCACGCCGTCGCAGCCGAGCTCCATCGCGATGGCCGCGTCGCTCGCGGTGCCTATGCCGGCGTCCAGGATGACCGGCACGGACGCCTGCCCGACGATCATCTCGATGTTGTGCGGGTTGCGGATGCCAAGACCGGACCCGATCGGCGAGCCGAGCGGCATCACCGCGGCGCAGCCGGCCTGCTCGAGCCGCCGTGCGAGCACGGGATCGTCGTTCGTGTACGGCAGCACGATGAAATGATCCGCGACCAGCTGCTCGGCCGCGTCCAGCAGCTCAACCGGGTCCGGCAGCAGCGTCTGCTCGTCGGCGATCACCTCGAGCTTCACCCAGCTGGTGGCCAGCGCCTCCCTGGCCAGTCGCGCCGTCCGCACCGCGTCGGCCGCGGTGAAGCAGCCAGCCGTATTGGGCAGCACCCTGATGCCGTGCGCCGCCAGCACGTCGAGTACCGAGCCGGCCGCCGCCGGGTCGACCCGCCGCATCGCCACCGTGGTCAGCTCGGTGCCGGACGCGACGAGCGCCCGGCCGAGCACCTCAAGGCTGGGTGCGCCGCCGGTACCCATGATCAGCCGGGAGGCGAATGCCTCGCCGGCGATGATCAGCGGATCGTCCACCTTAGCCTCCCTGCACCGCGGTCAGCACCTCGACCTCGTCGCCAGCTGCCAGCTCGGTCCCGGCCCAGGCGTGCCGCCGCACGACCTCGCCGTTCACCGCGACGGCCAGCCCGGTCGGCGAGCTGGTCAGCAGCTTGACCGCCTTGGCGAGCGACGTGCCGTCAGGCAGCTCGCGCGGCTGGCCGTTGACCACCACGTTCATCTCAGCAGCTCCTGTCCGTCATGCTCACCTTGCCCGCGGTGCGCGGCCTGGCCAGCCACGCCCGCGCTGCTGCCGAAGCGCTGCGCGCTGAACGGCTGCCCGATCGGGGCCAGCTGCCCGCTCGCCAGGTAGCCGGCCACGATCATGGCAGTCACCGGGGCGAGCAGCACGCCGGACCGGAAATGGCCGGTCGCCAGCACGAGGCCGGCCAGCGATGACGGGCCGATCAAAGGCGCATTGTCCGGCGTCCCAGGCCGCAGCCCCGCCGCGGTCTCGGTCAGCTCAAGCTCGGTGATGCCAGGCACCAGTGCCCTGGCATCCCTGAGCAGCTCCCAGACGCCGCCGGCCGTCACCCTCGTGTCGGCTCCGAGTTCCTCCTGGGTCGCGCCGATCACCAGCTCACCGCCCAGGCGCGGGACCAGGTACACCGTCGAGCCGCGGACCACGCCGCGCACGGTGCGGGCGAGCAGGCCAGGCGGCAGGCCGCCCGCGGTGTCCTTGCTGGCCCGCAGCCGCAGGATCTGACCCTTCACCGGGCGCACCGGCGGGACGGCGTGGGCCGGCAGCCCGGCGATCTGGCCGGCTCGCCAGCCGCTGGCCAGCACGACCTGCCCTGCCGCGACCGCGGCGCCGTCGGCCAGCACGGCGCCGGTCACCCGGCTGCCGCCGGCCGGGGTGACGGTCAGCTCGGCAGCGTACTGCCTGACCAGCTCGGCGCCAGCCGCCTGCGCGGCGGCCAGCAGCGCGCCGGCCAGCAGCCGCGGGTCCACCGACCCGTCGCCCTCGGTCAGCAGGCCGCCGTGCACCGACGGGCCGAGCATCGGCTCGGCGGCGCGGCACTCACGCGCCGAGAGCCGGGCCGACGGCCTGCCGAACGCCTCCTGCAGGGCGCGCAGCTCCTCAAGCACGGCCATGTCGCCGGGGTCATAGCCGACCTGCAGAGTGCCGTCCTGCCGGAACCCGGTCGGCCGCCCGGTCAGCTCGGTCAGCTCGGCGGCGAACCCCGGGTAGCTGTCCAGCGACTGGCTGCCGAGCCGGAACAGCTCCTTCTCCGCGTAGGTGGCCTCGGTGACCGGGGTGAGCATGCCAGCCGCGGCGTGCGAGGCGCCCCGGCCAGGATCGCCGTCGGCGATCAGCACGCTGAGGCCCAGCTGGGCGGCGCGCCAGGCGATGGCCAGGCCGATCACGCCGGCGCCGATGACCAGCACGTCGGCGCTGCGGGCTGACTGCCCGGCCGGTGTGCTCACGTGGCCGCTCCCTTCGCCGGCATGACCCGGATCAGGTTCGGGCGGTCGGCGGCTCAGCAGCCGCCCTCTCAGTCCGGTCGCACCAGACTCCCGCGCGTCCCCCCAGCCTACCGGCGCCACCAGCAAGCGCGCCTGGCGCGCAAGCACGGCGCCGGCCCCCGCCGCCACTGCGCCGGGAGCAGCCTGCAAGATGGCGGCCAGGAAGGCCGGCCAGGAAGGGCTGACCGGAAGGAGGCGGGGAACGAGGTGAGCGAGGCTGGCTCCCGCGCACCGCAGCGGGTCGTGGTGGCCGGCGCAGGCCTGGCCGGGCTCCGGACGGTCGAGGAACTGCGCGCCAGGGACTTCCGCGGCGTCATCACGCTGGTCGGGGCCGAGCAGCGGCTGCCGTATGACCGGCCGCCGCTGTCCAAGAAGCTGATGCTCGGCGAGCTGGACGACACGACGCTGCGGCCCGACCTGACCGAGCTCGGAGTGCAGCTGAGCCTCGGCGAGACGGCGACCGGCCTGCAGGCAGATCAGGACGGCCCGGGCGGAGTGCTGCGCACCGACCGGGCCGAGCACGGCTACGACGCCCTGGTGATCGCGACCGGCGCGCACCCGGTGGCGCTGCCGGGCACCGGGCAGCGGTTCCTGCGCACTATTGGTGATGCGCTCGCCCTGCGCAGCCGTCTGCAGGCCGGGATCCGGCTGGCGATCGTGGGGGCCGGCTGGATCGGCGCCGAGCTGGCGACCGCCGCCGCTGCCCGCGGCTGCCAGGTGACGGTCGTCGAGGCCGGGCCAGCTCCGCTCGCGAGCGCGCTGGGCGCCGAGGCCGGCGCGCTGACCGTGCCCTGGTACCAGGCAGCCGGCGTGGACTTGCGGCTCGGCCTGGCCGTCGAGTCGGCCGGGCCTGGCGGCCTGGCACTGGCCGGCGGCGGCTGGCTGCCAGCCGACGAGGTGGTCACCGCGGTAGGCGTCCGGCCGCAGACCGGCTGGCTGCAGGGCTCGCCGGTTGCCCTGGACAACGGCGTCGCGGTCGATGGTCAGCTGCGCAGCAGCGTTCCCGGCGTGTACGCGGCGGGGGACTGCGCCGCCTTCTGGTCCGCGCGCTACCGGCGCCGGCTGAGGTTCGAGCACTGGGACGTGGCGCTGCGGGCACCGGCGGTCGTGGCGTCCAGCGTGCTTGGCGGCAGTGACGCCTACGACCCCGTTCCATATTTCTGGTCCGAGCAGTTCGGGCGGATGGTGCAGTATGCCGGCTGCCACAGCCCCGCCGACCGGCTGCTGCTGCGCGGCGATCCAGCTGCGCAGCGGTGGTCTGCCTGCTGGCTGGCTGGCGACCAGCTGACCGCGCTCATGGCCGTCAACCAGCCGCGGGACCTGCTGCAGGCGCGCCGCCTGATGGAAACGGGTGGCCTGGTCGATGCCGCCAGGCTCGCCGACCCCGCCGTGCCGGTCCGGGAGGCCGTGCCGGTCCGGCAGGCCGGGCGCTGACACCGGCCGCCGGCGGCGCAGGCGTTTGACTGGCCGCTCAGTGTGGGAAAGTTTGGAGGGTGGCACAGATTGACCCCCCGACCGACGCCATCGTCGGTGACTGGCTGACCATTCCAGAAGCTGCTGAGCGGCTCGACCTGTCCGTGAGCCGGGTCAAGCAGTTGCTGCGCGACCGCAAGCTGCTCGCGGTCCAGCGGCCTGGCGGCACGTTCAGCGTGCCAGCCGCGTTCCTCGCCGGAGGACAGGTGGTGAAGGGCCTGCCCGGCACGCTGACGCTGCTGCTCGACTGCGGCTTCAGCGACCCGGAGGCACTGCGCTGGCTGTTCACCGCCGATGACTCGCTGCCAGGGACGCCGATTCAGGCGATCACCGAGCACCGCAGCACCGAGGTGAACAGGCGGGCCCAGGCCCTGGCCTTCTGAGGCCGGCGACCCGCCAGCCGCGGCACGTGCCGTGCCGTGCTGGTGCCGTGCCCTGCAGGCATCAGCCCGGCGCTGGCACCGTGCCCTAGGCAGGCGACCAGCGGAAGCCCGGTGCCGGGCGTAACGGTGCTGCGCACGCACCGGGTCATGGCAGGCTGGCGCCGTGAGCACTGACCTGAGCGACCGGCTCGCGGCGGCCCGGCTTTACCTGTGCACCGACGCCAGGCAGCAGCAGGGTGACCTGCCGGACTTCCTCGACGCCGTGCTCGGCTCCGGCGTGGACATCGTCCAGCTGCGGCACAAGGGCCTGGAAGCGGGGGAGGAGCTGCGGTTTCTCGAGATCTTCCGGGCTGCCTGCGACCGGCGCGGCGCGCTGCTCGCGGTCAACGACCGGGCCGACATCGCCTACGCGGCGGGTGCTGACGTGCTGCACGTCGGCCAGGACGACCTGCCAGCGGCTACGGCCAGGCGGATCCTCGGGCCCGGGCCGCTGATCGGGCTGTCGACGCACGCCCCGGCGCAGGCCGAGGCGGCCGCCGGGGACGGCGCCGTCGACTACTTCTGCGCCGGGCCGGTGTGGCCGACCCCCACCAAGCCAGGCCGCGCGGCACCGGGCCTGCCGCTCGTCGCCTTCGCGGCCGGCCTGGCGACGGCGCGGCCGTGGTTCGCCATCGGCGGGATCAGCGAGGACACGCTCGGCGAGGTGCTCGACGCCGGAGCGCGCCGCGTCGTGGTCGTGCGCGCGATCACCGAGGCAGCAGATCCCGGCGCCGCCGCTGCCCGGCTGGCCGCGCGGCTGCGTCAGGACGGCTGACTCGCTGGCGGCGCGGCGAGCCGGATCCGGCTGCGCCCGGTTAGCCTTGAGGAATGCCGCCGAGCCGCCCCGAGCCAGTGCCCGCGATCAAGGACCTGCTGTCCAGTGGCGGGCAGTCGTTCTCGTTCGAGTTCATGCCGCCGAAGACAGCAGCTGAGGAGCGGCGGTTGTGGAGCTCCATCCGGCAGCTTGAACCGCTGCGGCCGACGTTCGTGTCGGTCACCTACGGGGCCGGCGGCTCGACCAGGGATCGCACGGTCCGGATCACCGGCCGGATAGCCGAGGAAACGACGCTGACCCCGGTCGGCCATTTCACCGCCGTCAATCACTCAGTGGCCGAGCTGCGCCACGTCATCGGCTCGTATGCCGCGGTCGGCGTGCGCAACGTACTCGCACTGCGCGGCGACCCGCCCGGTGACCCGGCCGCCGAGTGGGTGCCGCATCCGGACGGGCTGCAGTACGCCGAGGAACTGGTGCGGCTGGTCAAGGCCTCGGGTGACTTCTGCGTGGGTGTCGGCGCGTTCCCCGAGGGCCACCCGCGATCGCCGAGCCGGGCGTCGGACATCGAGTTCTTCATCCGCAAGTGCGAGGCCGGGGCGGACTTCGCGATCACCCAGATGTTCTTCTATCCGGAGGACTACCTGCGGATGCGCGACGATGTCGCGGCGCGCGGCTGCGACGCGCCGATCATCGCCGGGATCATCCCGATCACCAGCGTGCCCATGATCGACCGGGCGGTGCTGCTGTCCGGCGCGCGGTTCCCCGCTGAGCTGGCTGAGCAACTGCACGCGCACGAGGAGGACAAGGTCGCGGTGCGCAAGATAGGCGTGGAGTACGCGGCCGCGATGTGCGAGCGGCTGCTGGCCGAGGGCGTGCCAGGACTGCACTTCTACACGCTGAACGGCTCGCGGGCGACCAGGGAGATCTACCAGGTCCTCGGGCTGGCCGGACGGCCGGCGCCAGCGGGCGCCGTGGCCGCGGTGCCGCCCGCCCGTCCCATCGGCTGACCACTCCCCGGCGACGGTCAGCGTCTTCGTGTCGGGGGCCAGCTGTGTGCCGGGCCGGCTGCCTGCTTCCCGCCTGGTGCTGGTCAGCCTGGCCGGTTGCCGTCCGCGGCAGCGCCGCGCAGCGGCAGCACTGCGCCCATGACCGCATAGGGCGGGCTGCCGCCAGGAAAGCTGTAGCCGGTCAGCAGGTCATTGAAGCCAAGGTCCCGGTACAGCCGCCTGGCCGGCGATTCAGCGTCCCTGGTGGACAGCAGCGCCGTGTGCTCGGCGCGCCCGGCGGTGAGTGTCAGCAGCATGCCGCGGCCGGTTCCCCGGCCCTGGTAGGCGGGGTGCACGTGCACCTCGGCGATCTCCATCGCGCTGCTGAGCCATCCGCTAGCCGTCTGCTGGCCGGCCGCCGCGGTGATCCCGGCGAGTACGACGTCGTGCCACCACTGACCCGCCTGACCGCGGAACGCGTAGCTGAAGGCGATCACCGGCCCGCCTTGCCTTTCGGACACGGCGAGCGCACGGAAGTCCGGGTTGGCCGCGTGCCGCTGCATGATGTAGCGACGGCCAGGCAAGTCGGCCGGGTCTGGCCGCATCGCCGCCGCGTAAATCGCCACGAGCTCGTCCAGCCTGGCGAGGAAACCGGCCGGGTCGAGCTCGCAGACGACGCCTGGGCTGCGCACGGGCGCCAGCGTACGTCGCCGGCGCTGCGGCCGTGTCAGCAGACCCTGGCCCCCGGCTCGACCGGGCGGTCAGGGCCGATCAGCGGCACCTCGCTGCCGTCGGCTGACGGCACGCCGAGCACCAGCACCTGCGAGGTGAACCCGGCCACCCGTAGCGGGGCCAGGTTGGTGACCGCCAGCACGGTCCGCCCTACCAGGCCGGCTGCCGAATACAGCCCGGTGAACTGCGCGCTCGACTGCAGCACGCCAAGTTCGCCGAAGTCGATCCACAGCCGGTAAGCGGGCACCCTGGCCAGCTCGTGCAACTCGGCCCTGGTCACCAGGCCGGCCCGGATCTCCACCCGGCGGAAGTCGTCGACGTCAATGCGTTCGCTCATGCCACGCCCGCTGCCTCCGTCTGGGCGGGTGGCCAACCCGCCCGTTGCCGGTCTGGACGGGTTGCTAACCCGACCGATGCGGCCCCCCGGGCGGCACCCAGTCCACCCGATGCGCGAATCGTACGGGTTGCGAACCCGGCCGCCGCGATGCCATCGGCCAGGCTGGCCTGCCCCGCGCCCGGCGGCCGAGGCCAAGGTGCGGCGGCTACGCTGACCCCGCCGGTACTGGGCACCCGGATGCGGACAACAGGAGACGGTGACGGGGGCGGAGACCGGGGCGGCAGGCGTTGCGGGCGCGGGGAGACAGGAATGCGGCGATTCGGCGAGGGTGAGCGGCGGGCCAGGCTTGGCGTTCGGCACCGGCTGGCACCTAACGCGCTGGCCGTCGACCCAGCCGAGGTCGCCAGCTCGCTGGTCGCTGTGCACAGCACCGACCCTTCGTCGGTCTACCTGGGCTTGCTGAGGCGAATGGCGGACGGCGCGATCGCCGACATCGAGCGTGCGCTGTACCAGGACAAGACGCTGCTGCGGCTACTCGGCATGCGCCGCACGGTCTTCGTCGCGACGCCCGACAACGCGGCGATCATCCAAGCCGGGGCCGCGCGTGCCGTGGCCGCCAACGAGCGCCGCAAGCTGCACAGCTGGCTCGAGCGTGCCGGGGTCGCCGAGGATGCGGCCGGCTGGCTGGCCGGGGCCGAGGATGCGGCGCTGGCCGCACTGGCAGAGCGCGGGATGGCGACGGCATCAGAGCTGTCCGGCGACGACTCCCGGCTCGGCACCCAGGTGAGCCTCGGTGAGGGCAGGTGGCCGGTCAAGTTCAACGTCGCGAGCCGGGTGCTGCTCCTGCTCGCCGCCGACGGGAAGGTCATCCGCGGCCGGCCACGCGGGTCGTGGACCTCGCACCAGTACCGGTGGGCACCGCTGGCCGCCTGGTACCCGCCAGGGCTCGACGAGTGGCCGGACAGCACCGCCGAGGCCGAGCTGGCCAGGAGGTGGCTGCACGCCTACGGGCCGGCGACCGCCGACGACCTGCGCTGGTGGACGGGCTGGTCAGCGGCCAGGCTGCGGCGGGCGCTGACGGCGCTGCAGCCAGCCGAGGTGGACCTCGATGGCGTGCCTGGCATCGCGGCGCCCGGCGACCTGGAGCCGGGGCCGGAGCCTGAGCCATGGGCCGCGCTGCTGCCAGCGCTCGACTCAACGCCGATGGGATGGCGGCAGCGGGACTGGTTCCTCGGCGAGCACGCCGGCCGGCTGTTCGATAACACCGGCAACATCGGCCCGTCGCTGTGGTGGAACGGGCGGATCGTCGGCGGCTGGGCGCAGGACCGTGACGGGCAGATCGTCTGCCGGTTCCTGGAGGACGCCGGGTCCGACGCCCAGACAGCGGCCGAGACGGCGGCGAAGCGGCTGGCGAGCCTGCTCGGCGGCGTCAAGCTGAGCCCGCGAACCCGCGGCCGCACCTGGCTGGAGCAGGAGCTGGCTCGCGACGCCTGAGCCAGCTGAGCTCACGTGCAGCTGCTGTCTGGTCAGGTCTCCAAGGTCCGGCGCTGGTTCGAGATCAGCGCCAGCAACGCCGTAAGGGTCGGCCCCGTACCTGGAGCGCACGACGGAAGTGCGGCCAGGGCAGCAGCGATGGCGAGGTCCTGGTCCGCGATCGGCATGCGCGAATTTTAGGTCTGCCGGGCGTGAAGCACTTGCCAGCGCCGATCTGCGCTGACCCGGTTTTGTCAGACCCGTTCGCTAACTTCGAACTCAGCTACAAGCGGCTGGACAGTTAACCGAATATCTGTTCGAATAGATGGGTGGGATCCGCCTGGCTGGCCAAGGGCCGGCCGGGAGCCCGGCCGGGCGAGGCGTGGGGAAGCGCCCCGGCCGGCCG
This sequence comes from Streptosporangiaceae bacterium, assembly GCA_036495525.1. Classification (GTDB taxonomy): domain Bacteria; phylum Actinomycetota; class Actinomycetes; order Streptosporangiales; family Streptosporangiaceae; genus DASXMR01. The sequence continues at coordinate 107,592 of DASXMR010000023.1, forward strand.
GGCCCGGCGGTAACGGAGGAGTGGCTATGAGCAGGGTGACGCAGGTTCGCGCGGACAAGCCGGGTCAGGTGCTCTCGCAAGTGCGCGCTGACCGGCCGAGCCGGGTCGCGCCGTCAGCGCTGGCACTGCTCGAGTCAGCACGGCACGGTCTGGCGGCCGCCGAGACCGAGCCGACGCCCGCTGCCCGGTACGTGGGCGCTCACCTTGCTGCGCTGCGCGCGGCGGCCGCCGTGGTAGCCGCCAGGGCAGAGCCGGCCACCGGTCGCCGCAAGCGACCGCAGAGCGTGTGGGAGCTGCTGCCCAGGGTCGAGCCGACGCTGTGCGAGTGGGCCGCCTTTTTCGCCGCTGGCGCTGGCAAGCGTGCAGCGGCAGAAGCGGGGCTGCCGAGGGCTGTCGCGCCGCGCGAGGCTGACGACCTGCTGCGCGACGCTGGGATCTTCGTGTCGCTGGTCGGCAGCGCGCTTGGCGTGCCAGACCAGCCGCTGCTGCCGCTGATGTCCGTCGGCTAGGCGCCGGGTCAGCTGTCGTTGGTCGGCTGGTGCTCAGAAGGAGTCGATCGCTCCGCGCGCGTCGGAGTCCAGGATGCCCCAGCCGATCAGTTCCTCGGTGAGGTCGGCTGGCGACTTGTCATAGATGACCGCAAGCGAGCGCAGGTCTTCCTGCCTGATCGACAGCACCCGGCCGTTGTAGTCACCGCGCTGGCTCTGAATCGTCGCCACGTAGCGGGCTAGCGGGCCGGCCTGGTCCTTCGGCAGCTCAGACATCCGCTCGAGGTCAATGACCAGCTTGGGGGCGGGCGCCAGCAAGGTCGGCAGCACGTCACCGGGCAGCAGCTCCGACACCGGCACGCCGTAGAACTCCGCCAGCTCAGCCAGCTTCTGCACGGTCACAGATCGATCGCCGCGCTCGTACGAGCCCACGACGACGGCCTTCCAGCGGCCGCGGGACTTCTCCTCCACGCCATGCAGAGAGAGGCCCTGCTGGGTGCGGATGGCGCGCAGCCGCGCGCCCAGGGTCTTGGCGTATTCAGATGGCATGGTTCCGGCCCCCTGGCCTGTTGAAGCTCTTAGTAGTGGTTACGGACAGTGACGGTAGGCGCCCTGCGCGACGAGGTCAAGCCGAATGGCGAAAAGCGGATGAACGTACCCGGCTCGGCGCATCCCCGCTGTATCCGCCTGGCTGCCCCGCAGCGGGGGACCGTACTCGCCGGTAAGCCCGGCAGCGCCGACACTGCCAGGGGTTCAGTGCACGTGCAGTCAAGCCAGATGCCGCCCGGTAAGTACCATCTGATCCAGATTTCATGTGATAATGATCACCGGCGATTACGCGCAGTGCCGGCCGGCTGCCGCGTCCGCGACCGCCACGCCGGTCTTCGCATCGTGCCAGGTCCACGCCCGCCTCGCTGATACCGTGAGGTGACCAGACGTCCTTTAAGACCCGTTCAGAGAGGCGGGAAAGGAGGTCCTTTTCATGCATGCAGCGGATCAGCCCGCCGGAGGTTCACAGAGCCGCCGGACGCCAGCCAGGGACGGCAAGACCGTCCTGGAGCCGGCTGAGATATCGCGGGCGCTGACCAGGATCGCGCACGAGATCCTGGAGCGCACCAGCGGCGCCGCCGACGTCGTGCTCCTCGGGATCCCGACCAGGGGAGTGCCGCTCGCCGGCCGGCTGGCCGCCCGGCTGGCCAAGGTCGAGGGCAGAGAAGTGCCGGCCGGCTCGCTGGACATCACCATGTACCGGGACGACCTGCGGCTGCGGCCGGCCCGCGCACTGGGCCACACCGAGGTCCCGTCCTCCGGCGTCGACGGCAGGATCGTGATCCTGGTCGACGACGTGCTCTACTCGGGCCGGACGGTGCGAGCCGCCCTCGACGCGCTCGGCGACCTTGGCCGGCCCCGCGCGGTGCAGCTGGCGGTGCTGGTCGACCGGGGGCATCGCGAGCTGCCGATCAGGGCGGACTACGTCGGCAAGAACCTGCCGACCTCGCAGCGCGAGGTCGTCCGGGTGCTGCTCGAAGAGACCGACGGCCGGGATGCGGTGACACTGGCTGAAAGCGGTGACGCCGGCACCGGCCGCGGCGGCACGGCGGGTCAGCCAGCCAGGCCAGGCCTCCAGGCCGGCCGCGACGGCAGCAGGACTGCCCGGTGAACCGGCACCTGATCTCGGCCGCTGACCTGAGCCGGGATGACGCGCTGCTGGTGCTGGACACCGCCGAGGAGCTCGCGCAGCTGGCCGAGCGGCCGGTCAGGAAGCTGCCCACGCTGCGCGGCCGGACCGTGGTGAACCTGTTCTTCGAGGACTCCACCAGGACCAGGATCTCCTTCGAGGCGGCAGCCAAGCGGCTGTCAGCCGACGTGATCAACTTCTCGGCCAAGGGCTCAAGCGTGGCCAAGGGCGAGAGCCTCAAGGACACCGCGCTGACGCTGGAGGCGATGGGCGCCGATGCGGTCGTGATCAGGCACGGCGCCTCGGGTGCCCCGCACCGGCTGGCCGGCTGGGTGCGCGGCAGCGTGGTCAACGCCGGCGACGGCACCCACGAGCACCCGACCCAGGCGCTGCTTGACGCGTTCACGATGCGGCGCAGGCTTGGCCGGCTGGACGGGCTGCGGGTGACGATCGTCGGCGACGTGCTGCACAGCCGGGTCGCGCGGTCCAACGTGCTGCTGCTCGACACCCTCGGCGCCGAGGTCACCCTCGTCGCGCCGCCCACGCTGCTGCCCGTGGCCGTGACCTCCTGGCCGTGCACGACCAGCTACGACCTGTCGGCCGCGCTGCCCAAGAGCGATGTGGTGATGATGCTGCGAGTTCAGCAGGAGCGGATGACCGGCTCCTACTTCCCGAGCGTGCGCGAGTACAGCCGGCGGTACGGGCTGGACGCCGACCGGATGGCGCTGCTGCCCGAGCACGCGGTGGTGATGCACCCGGGCCCGATGAACCGGGGCGTCGAGATCGCCGCCGAGGTCGCCGACTCAGTCCGCTCCACCATCGTCGAGCAGGTGGCCAACGGGGTCAGCGTCCGGATGGCGGTGCTCTACCTGCTGCTCGGCGGGGCGGAGGGAAAGCAGTGACCGGCTCCGGAGCGGCCAGCGGCACAGCGAAAGGCAGCACGGGGTGGCTGATCAGGGCAGCGCGGCTGGCGGGCGCTGAGCTGGCCGACATCGTGATCACCGACGGGCTGATCACCGAGACGGCCCCGCCCGGCCGCGCCGTGGCGGCCGGCCGCCAGGTGCTCGACGCGGACCAGCTGATCGCCCTGCCCGGCCTGGTCGACCTGCATACGCACCTGCGTGAGCCGGGCCGTGAGGACGCGGAGACGATCGAGAGCGGCACGGCGGCCGCGGCGCTCGGCGGCTACACCGCGGTGCACGCGATGGCCAACACCGAGCCGGCCGCTGACACCGCCGGCGTGGTCGAGCAGATCTGGCGGCTCGGCCGCCAGGCCGGGCGCTGCGACGTGCAGCCGGTCGGCGCCGTCACCGCTGGCCTGGCCGGCCGCCAGCTGGCCGAGCTTGGCGCGATGGCCGACAGCGCGGCCAGGGTGCGGGTCTTCTCCGACGACGGCAGGTGCGTCTCGGACGCTGCGCTGATGCGGCGCGCGCTTGAGTACGTCAAGGCCTTCGGCGGGGTGATCGCGCAGCACGCGCAGGAGCCGCGGCTGACCGAGGGCGCGCAGGTCAACGAAGGTGAGATCTCCGGCAGGCTGGGGCTGGCCGGGTGGCCGGCGGTGGCCGAGGAGGCGGTGATCGCCAGGGACTGCCTGCTCGCCGCGCAGGTGGACTCAGCGCTGCACGTCTGCCACGTGTCCACGGCCGGCTCGGTGGAGATCATCCGCTGGGCGAAGTCGAAGGGCTGGCGGGTGACGGCCGAGGTGACGCCCCACCACCTGCTGCTGACCGAGGAGCTGGCGGCCGGCTACGACCCGGTTTACAAGGTCAACCCGCCGCTGCGCACCGCTGCCGACGTCGCCGCGCTACGCGCGGGGCTGGCCGACGGCACCATCGACTGCGTGGCAACCGACCACGCGCCGCACCCGGTCGAGGACAAGGAGACCGAGTGGGCGGCCGCGGCCTTCGGGATGACCGGGCTGGAAACCGCGCTGCGCGTGGTGCACGCGGCGATGGTGGAGACCGGTCTGCTCGACTGGGCCGGGGTCGCCGAACGGATGTCCGCCCGCCCGGCCGTCATCGGGCGGCTGGCCGCCGGGCACGGCAGCCAGCTCACCCCCGGCTCGCCCGCCAGCCTGGTGCTCTACGACCCGGCGGCGCGCGACCAGGTCGACCCGGCAGCGCACGCCTCGCGCAGCCGCAACTCGCCGTTCGCCGGCATGGTGCTGCCCGGCCGGGTGACCGCCACCTTCCTGCGCGGCAATGCCACCGTCCTCGACGGGAAGCTGGCCAGGTGACCGGCGCCGGGGCGGTCAGGCAGCCGGCCCTGCTGGTGCTGGAGGACGGCCGCGCGTTCCGCGGTGCCGGGTTCGGCGCGGCTGGCGAGACGTTCGGCGAGATGGTCTTCAACACCGGGATGACCGGTTACCAGGAGACCCTGACCGACCCGTCGTACTGCGGGCAGATCGTGGCGATGACCGCACCGCACATCGGCAACACCGGCGTCAACGACGAGGACCGCGAGTCCGGCCGGATCTGGGTCAGCGGCTACGTGGTGCGCGACCCGGCCAGGATCACTTCCAGCTGGCGGGCCGTGCGCGGCCTCGAGGACGAGCTGCGCGACCAGCAGGTCACCGGGATCGCCATCACCGGGACCAGGGCGCTGACCATGCACCTGCGTGCGCGGGGCGCCATGCGGGCCGGGATCAGCACGACCGAGCCGGACCCGGCCGCGCTGCTCGAGCGGGTCAGGTCAAGCCCGCAGATGGCCGGCGCCGACCTCGCCAGGGTGGTGTCCACGGCCGCCCCCTACACCGTCTCGCCCCCGGCCGGCACCCAGGTCAGGTACCAGGTCACCGCCGTGGATCTCGGCATCAAGGCCGCCACGCCGCTGGCCATGGCCGCGCTCGGCTGCCGGGTGCTTGTGCTGCCGGCCACCGCCACCGCCGGGCAGATCCTGGCGACCAGCCCGGACGGAGTGTTCTTCGCCAACGGGCCAGGTGACCCGGCCGCGGCGGGCTACGCCGTGGAGGCGATGCGCGGGGTGCTGGCCGCCGCCGTGCCGGTCTTCGGCATCTGCCTGGGCAGCCAGGTCCTCGGCCGGGCGCTCGGGCTTGACACCTACAAGCTGCGCTTCGGCCATCGCGGGGTCAACCAGCCAGTCCTTGACCTGCGCACCGGCCGGGTGCAGATCACCAGCCACAATCACGGCTTCGCCGTCGCCGTGCCAGCCGCCGCGCAGCCGGGCGAGACCGGTAAGGCCCGGCCGTTCGACACCCCGTACGGGCCAGCCGTGGTGAGCCACGTGAACCTGAACGACCGCGTTATCGAAGGTCTTCGGTTGCTTGCCGCGCCAGGGTTCAGCGTGCAGTACCACCCTGAGGCGGCGCCCGGGCCGCACGACGCTTCCGGGCTGTTCGCGGAGTTCTGCCAGCTGATGGAGCAGGCCAGCAGCAACGGGGGGAGGCGGCATGCCGCGTCGCGCTGACCTGAACTCGGTGCTGGTGATCGGCTCGGGCCCGATCGTGATCGGCCAGGCGTGCGAGTTCGACTACTCGGGCACCCAGGCCTGCCGGGTGCTGCGGCAGGAGGGAATCCGGGTCAGCCTGCTCAACTCCAACCCAGCGACGATCATGACCGACCCGGAGTTCGCCGACGCCACCTACGTCGAGCCGGTCACCATCGACGCGCTGGAGAAGGTCATCGAGCGGGAGCGACCGGACGCGATCCTGGCCACCCTCGGCGGCCAGACCGCGCTGAACGCGGCGGTCGCGCTGCACGAGGCCGGCGCCCTGGCGAAGTACGGGGTCGAGCTGATCGGCGCCGACATCGACGCTATCCGCGCCGGCGAGGACCGAAGCGCCTTCAAGGAGATCGTCACCGGTCTGGGCGCCGAGGTGCCGGCCAGCAGGGTCTGCCACACCCTGGACGAGTGCGAGCAGGCCGCCGCCGAGCTCGGCTATCCGGTCGTGCTGCGGCCCTCCTACACGCTCGGCGGGTCCGGCTCGGGCATCGCCGGGGATCCCTCGGTGCTGCGCCGGATGGCCAGCGCCGGGCTCGACGCGAGCCCGGTCACCGAGGTGCTGCTGGAGGAGTCGATCCTCGGCTGGAAGGAATACGAGCTCGAGCTCATGCGCGACCGGAACGACAACGTGGTCGTCGTCTGCTCGATCGAGAACGTCGACCCGATGGGCGTGCACACCGGCGACTCGGTGACGGTCGCCCCGGCCATGACCCTGACCGACCGCGAGTACCAGCGGATGCGCGACACCGCGATCGCCGTGCTGCGCGCCGTCGGCGTCGACACCGGCGGGTGCAACATCCAGTTCGCTGTGCACCCGGGCACCGGCCGGATGGTCGTCATCGAGATGAACCCGCGAGTGTCGCGGTCCTCGGCGCTGGCCTCGAAGGCGACCGGCTTCCCGATCGCCAAGATCGCCGCGCGGCTGGCCATCGGCTACACGCTGGACGAGATACCGAACGACATCACCGGCGAGACGCTGGCCAGCTTCGAGCCGGCCCTCGACTACGTGGTGGTCAAGGTACCCAGGTTCGCGTTCGAGAAGTTCCCCGGTGCTGACCCGGCGCTGACCACGCACATGAAGTCCGTCGGCGAGGCCATGGCCATCGGCCGCAGCTTCGCCGAGGCGCTGCAGAAGGCGCTGCGCTCGCTTGAGCAGCCCGGCGCGGCGCTGAGCTGGGCCGGCCCGCCCGGTGACGCCGACGCGCTGGTCGCACGCTGCGCGGTACCGCACGACGGCCGCATCGCGACTCTGCACCAGGCGATCCGCGCGGGAGCCAGTGTCAGCGACCTGGCCGCGGCGACGGGCATCGACCCGTGGTTCATCGACCAGATCGCCGGCATCGAGGAATATGCGGAACGAATATCAGCCGGCCACCCGCCGTCCGCCGCGCTGATCAGCTCGGCGAAGGCCGCCGGGTTCTCCGACGCGCAGATCGGGCAGCTCGCCGGGATGACCGAGGCGGCGGTCAGGCAGCTGCGGCGGGAGCTCGGCATCGCGCCCGTCTACCACATGGTGGACACCTGCGCGGCGGAGTTCGCCGCCCGCACGCCGTACCTGTACTCCAGCTACGACGAACAGACCGAGGTGCCGCCGGGGGAGCGGCCCAAGGTAATCATCCTCGGCAGCGGGCCGAACCGGATCGGCCAGGGCATCGAGTTCGACTACGCCTGCGTGCACGCCTCTTACGCGCTGGCGGGCGCCGGCTACGAGACGGTCATGGTCAACTGCAACCCGGAGACGGTTTCCACCGACTACGACACCTCGGCGCGGCTGTACTTCGAGCCGCTGACCCTGGAAGACGTGCTCGAGGTGGTGCGGGCCGAGACGGCCAGCGGGCCGGTCGCCGGCGTCATCGTGCAGCTCGGCGGGCAGACCCCGCTTGGCCTGGCCAGGGCGCTGGCCGCCGAGGGGGTGCCGGTGGTCGGCACGTCGCCGGAGGCGATCCACCTGGCCGAGGACCGGCGCGAGTTCGGCCGGGTACTGGCGGCGGCCGGGCTGCTGGCGCCGCGGCACGGCAGCGCGGTCTCGGCGAAGGAGGCCGTGGCCGTCGCGGCAGAGATCGGCTACCCCGTGCTGGTCCGGCCGTCCTACGTGCTCGGCGGGCGGGGCATGGAGATCGTCTACGACGACGCCACGCTGGCCGGGTACGTGCAGCGGGCGTCCGACGCCGGAGCCGGGCACCCGGTGCTGATCGACCGCTTCCTCGACGACGCGATCGAGATCGACGTCGACGCGCTGTACGACGGCAGCGAGCTGTTCCTCGGCGGCGTGATGGAGCACATCGAGGAGGCCGGCATCCACTCCGGCGACTCGGCCTGCGCGCTGCCGCCGATCACGCTTGGGCGTGAGTACATCGCCGCGATCCGCTCGTCCACCGAGGCGATCGCCAGCGGCGTCGGGGTGCGCGGCCTGCTGAACGTGCAGTACGCGCTCGCGGCCGGCGTGCTGTACGTGCTGGAGGCCAACCCGCGGGCGTCGCGGACCGTGCCGTTCGTGTCCAAGGCCACCGCGGTGCCGCTGGCCAAGGCCGCCGCGCGGATCATGCTCGGCGCCAGCATCGCCGGCCTGCGTGCCGAGGGCCTGCTGCCGGCCAGCGGGGACGGCGGCACGCTGCCGCTGGACGCGCCGATCGCGGTCAAGGAGGCGGTGCTGCCGTTCGGCCGGTTCCGGGACGAGCGGGGCGAGGGGGTGGACACCGTGCTCGGTCCTGAGATGCGCTCCACCGGCGAGGTGATGGGCATCGACGAGGTGTTCGGCACCGCCTTCGCCAAGTCGCAGGCCGCGGCTTACGGGCAGCTGCCGGTCAGGGGCCGGGCCTTCGTGTCGGTGGCGAGCAAGGACAAGCGCTCGATGATCTTCCCGGTGAAGCGGCTGGCCGACCTTGGCTTCGAGATCTGGGCGACAGCCGGCACCGGCGAGGTGCTCCGCCGCAACGGCGTGCGTGCCACCATCGTGCGCAAGCACTCCGACGGGCCTGGCCCCGACGGCGAGCCGACGATCGTGCAGCGGATCCTGTCCGGCGAGGTCGATCTCATCGTCAACACCCCGTTCGGCGGTCCCGGCCAGGCCGGGCCGCGCCGTGACGGCTACGAGATCCGCACCGCGGCCGTCCGGTGCGGTATACCGTGCGTGACTACCGTGCAGGGTCTCGGCGCGGCGGTGCAGGGAATCGAGGCGATCAAGGCGGACGAGGTGGGAGTGCGGTCGCTGCAGGAGCACGCGGCGCGGCTGCGCGGGCAGGACGGGCAGCGATGACGCCGGCTGACGCCGAGCCCGAGTCCGGCCCGCTGCAGGTGCGCGGCACGGTGCTGACCGTCCGCCGGGTCGACGCGTACTACGGCATGACGATCGTCGCGCCGCCGGTCGCGGCGCGGTTCAAGCCCGGCCAGTTCGTCGCCATCGCCGTCGGCGGCCAGGACACCTCGATGCTGCTGCGCCGTGCGTTCTCCATCGCTGATGTCCGGCCCGACCACGGCGGCACGGTGGAGTTCATCTTCGCCGTCACCGGGGCCGGGACCCGCTGGCTGGCAGAGCGGCGGGCGCGGGACGTGCTGGATGTCACCGGCCCGCTTGGCCGGCCATTCCCGGTTCCCAGGGAGCCGGTGAGCTGCCTGCTGGTCGGCGGCGGCTATGGCAGCGCGCCGCTGTTCCCGCTGGCCGCGCGGCTGCGCGAGCGAGGCTGCCCCGTGGACTTCCTGCTCGGCGCCGCGAGCGGTGACCGGGTCTTCGGCGCGCTCACCGCGCGCCGGACCGGCCGGTCGGCGACGATCACCACCGAGGATGGCTCGCTCGGCGCCCGCGGCGTGGTGACCGACATGCTCGGCCAGGTCATCCACGACGCCAGGACCGACGTGATCTACGCCTGCGGGCCGATGCCGATGCTGCGGCAGGTGACGCTGCTGGCCGGCCGGTACGACATCCCGGTGCAGGCCGCCGTTGAGGAGTCGATGGCCTGCGGCATCGGCGTGTGCATGACCTGCGTGCTGCCGGTGATCGGCACCGACGGGATCACCCGGATGGTGCGATCCTGCGTCGACGGGCCGGTCTTCCGCGGCGAGCAGGTCCGCTGGGACGACGTCGGCACCATCCCGTTCGACGCGCTCGGCGCGCCCGGCTGGGAGCCTAGGTCCCGCCTGGCTCAGCAGGCGGGTCCCGCCGGCGCCGCGCCGCTGGCCGGCCTCGCCGGCGCGCGGGGCGAGGCAGGCGCCGGGCCTGACCTCGTCGCCGGCGGGACAGTGCCGGCCGGGCAGGCCGCCGAGCCTGGCCGGCCCGGCCAGCCAGGTCAGCCGGAGCCGGCGCACCGGAGCGGCAGGCGGGCGCATGGCTGACCTGCGGACCAGGCTCGGGCACGTGGAGCTGCCCAACCCGGTGCTGACCGCGTCAGGGTGCGCAGGCGCCGGGCGCGAGCTCGCCCAGTTCTTCGACATCTCGAAAATCGGCGCGATCGTGACCAAGTCGGTGATGCTGGCACCGCGCGCCGGACGGCCGACCCAGCGGATGGCCGAGACTCCCAGCGGCATGCTGAACTCGATCGGGCTGCAGGGTCCGGGGATCGATGCGTTCCTGCAGCGCGACCTGCCGTGGCTGCTGTCGCGCGGCGCGCGGGCCGTGGTCTCGATCGCCGGCGGCACGGTGGCGGAATTCGGCGAGCTGGCCGGGCGGCTATCGGACGCGGCCGGCGTGACCGCCATCGAGGTGAACATCTCCTGCCCGAATGTCGAGCACCGGGGCCAGGTGTTCGCCTGCGACGCGGCGGCCGCGGCCGCCGTGATCGGGGCGGTCAGGGGCCGGGCGAAGTATGACATCCCGGTGTTCGCGAAGCTGTCCCCGGACGTCACCGACATCGCGACGATCGCGCGTTCCTGCGTGGATGCGGGCGCGGACGGGCTGTCGATGATCAACACCACGCTCGGCATGGCGATCGACCCGGACACGATGCGGCCGGTACTGGCCGGGCAGACGGGCGGGCTGTCCGGGCCGGCCATCCGGCCGCTCGCGGTGCGCTGCGTCTGGCAGGTGCGGGAGGCGCTGCCGGACGTGCCGATCATCGGCATGGGCGGGGTGCGAAGCGGCCTCGACGCGCTGGAGATGATCCTGGCCGGCGCGTCGATGGTCGCCGTCGGCACGGCGATCTTCCATGACCCCTCGGCCTGCATCCGCATCCTGCGCGAGCTCGACGAGGAACTGACCAGCCGCGGGGTGGAGCGGCTGGCCGACGTCGTCGGCCTCGCGCACGAGCCGCGCGGCGCGCCGCGGCGCCGGCTGGCCGGAAACGTCGGATAGCTCATCGCGCGGCAGCCTGCTGGCTGCCTGCCCAGGGAGGAACAGTGCAGGACCTGGCGCCGGTCGCCGTCGCGCTAGACGCGCCCGACCTGGAGACCGCGGCACGCTGGGCGGCCCAGGTCACCCCCTACGTGAGCACGGTCAAGGTCGGCCTCGAGCTATACCTGCGTTACGGGCCAGACGCGGTCGCATCGGTACGCGGCGCCAGCGGGGTGGACATATTCCTTGACCTCAAGCTGCACGACATTCCCGCGACGGTAGCCGCGGCTGCCCGCGCGGTCGCCCGGCTGCGGCCGCAGCTGCTGACCGTGCACGCGGCCGCCGGGCCGGCCGCCATCGAGGCCGCGGCGCTCGCCGCCCCGGCCGCCAAGGTCGTCGCGGTGACGGTGCTCACCTCGCTGTCGGATGCCGACCTCGACCGGATCGGCCTGGCCGGCCCGGCCAGCGATGCGGTGCTGCGACTCGCAGACCTGGCGGTCGCGGCTGGCGCGCGCGGGCTTGTCTGCTCGCCGCGTGAGGTGGCAGCGGTACGCGCCGCGGTCGGGCCGCAGATCACCCTGATCACCCCCGGCGTCCGTCCGGCCGGCTCGGACGCGCACGATCAGGCCAGGACCGCCACCCCGGAGGATGCGCTGCTGGCCGGCGCTGACTTGCTGGTGGTCGGCCGGCCGGTCACCGGCGCCGCTGATCCGGGGGCCGCCGCCGCGGCGCTCGCCGCCTCGCTGCGGCGGCTCCGCCCCGCGCCGCGCTAGGCCATCCGGCGCGAGCGCGCGAGTGCGCGAGGCGCGGGCACCGAGGCGCCTGACACCCAAGCGCGCGGGCACCCGGGCACCCGGACAGATGGGCGCGCGCCTGAGCGCGGGCGCCTGAACAGCATGGGAAACGTGCTGTCGCTACTGCAGCAGCACGGTTCCCGCGCTGTGGCTGAGCACTGGCGGGCCAGGAATCGCCGCTGCGGGGGGTAGCCGCAGATGGCGCATTTGGCTACGCTGAGTGCTTATTCAAGCTCAGCAGGTAATTCTGGGCAATTTGTGACGGCACAAACGGGGGTTCACGTTGCCGTGGCCAGCCGAACTCGCTAGTTTCCCCTCGCGGAGCGACTTTTTCGATACGAAACCCGAGGTGACCACGCGTGGCTCTTCCTCCACTTACCCCCGATCAGCGGGCGGCGGCGCTTGAGAAGGCCGCCAAGGCCCGCAAAGACCGTGCGGAGGTCAAGAACCGAATGAAGAAAGGTTCGACGACCCTGCCCGAGGTCCTCAAGGAGGGCCAGACCGATGACGTCGTCGGCAAGATGAAGGTGTCGGCTCTGCTGGAGTCCGTGCCGGGCGTCGGCAAGGTCCGGGCCAAGCAGATCATGGAGCGCCTCGGCATCGCCGAGTCCCGTCGGGTCCGCGGCCTGGGCGCCAACCAGCGCACCGCGCTGGAGAACGAGTTCCGAGGCGATATCTGACCGGCCAGGCAGAATCCAGGCCCGGGGGCGGCGCGCCAGGTCCTGCGGTTAGCCCGCTTGCTGGTGGCTGCGCGGCCAGCCCCGCTCCCGAGCCTGGACGTCTGCTGGTGCTCTCCGGGCCTTCTGGCGTAGGCAAGAGCACGGTCGTCCGCAGCCTGCGGCGGGCGAGCCCGCAGATCTGGCTATCGGTCTCCGTGACCACGCGAAAGCCGCGGCCGGGGGAGACCGACGGGGTCGAATACCGTTTTGTCACCGATCAGCAATTTGACGCGATGGTCGCCGGGGATCAGCTGCTGGAATGGGCGCAATTCGCCGGCCACAAGTACGGCACCCCGCGCCGGCCGCTTGAGCAGCGGCTCAGCGAGGGGGTGCCGGCGCTGCTGGAGATCGACGTGGCCGGCGCCCGGCAGGTGCGCACCGCGCTGCCCGGCGCGCTCCTGGTCTTCCTCGAGCCGCCGTCCTGGGCCGAGCTGGTGCGCCGGCTGACCGGCAGGCGGACCGAGCCCCCCGAGGTCATCAGCGCCCGGCTGGCGGCCGCCGGCGCCGAACTGGAAGCCGGCGCCGAGTTCGACATCACCCTCACCAATACTTCGGTCCAGGACGTCTGCACCCAGCTGGTAGCCTTGTTGACGGCCCAGCCAGCCAAGTGAACGCGCTGGGAGACGGGAAGGCACTTTAGTGGCAGGGACTCCGGCCCCGGAGGGCATCATCAGCCCGCCAATCGACGATCTGCTTGAGGTCGTGGACAGCAAGTACGGCCTGGTCATCATGGCGTCCAAGCGCGCCCGCCAGATCAACGCCTACTACGCGCAGCTCGGCGAGGGCCTGCTGGAGTACGTCGGCCCGCTGGTGGAGACGCGGGTGCAGGAGAAGCCGCTGTCGATCGCGCTGCGCGAGATCAGCGAGCGGCTGCTGAACGCCGAGGCGGCCGACCCGGCGCCGTCCGCCTAGTCGGCCTCCTGACGCTGAGCCGGCCGTCGGCCGCCGATGCGGGTCATCCTGGGCGTAGGCGCGGGTATCGCCGCCTACAAGGCCTGTGAGCTGCTCAGGCTGCTGACCGAGTCAGGTCACCAGGTCAGAGTGGTGCCGACACCCGACGCGCTGCGCTTTGTCGGCGCGGCGACGTGGGCTGCCCTGTCGGGTGAGCCAGTCACCGCGACCGCCTGGGATGACGTACACGAGGTGCCGCATGTCCGGCTCGGCCAGGGCGCCGACCTCGTTCTCGTCGCGCCGGCGACCGCCGACGTGCTGGCGCGCGCCGCGGCCGGCCTGTCCGGCGACCTGCTGACGGCAGTACTGCTGACCGCTCGCTGCCCGGTCGCCTACGCGCCGGCGATGCACACCGAAATGTGGGAGCACCCGGCCACCAGGGCGAACGTGGCCACCCTGCGCAGCCGCGGCGCGATCGTGATCGACCCGGCATCCGGCCGGCTGACCGGCGCCGACACCGGGCCAGGCAGGCTGCCTGAACCAGCCGAGCTGTTCGAGGTCGCGCAGCGGCTGCTCGTGCGCGGCAGCGGTGGCCTGACCGCCGACCTGGCCGGGCGGCACGTGCTGGTGACGGCCGGCGGCACCAGGGAGGAACTCGACCCGGTCCGCTTCATCGGCAACTGGTCATCGGGAAAGCAGGGTTACGCGCTGGCCAGCACGGCCGCGGCGCGCGGCGCGACGGTCACGCTGATCTCCGCGAACGTCGACCTCGCCGACCCGGCCGGCGCCCGGATCATCCGGGTGAGGTCAGCGCTCGAGCTGCGTGACGCCGCGCTGACCGCGGCCGCGCATGCCGAGGCCGTGGTCATGGCGGCCGCTGTGGCCGATTACCGGCCGTCGGTCCGCAGCGAGCGGAAGCTGAAGAAGGGCGGCGGCCCGCCTGAGCCGGTCGCCCTGACCGAGAACCCCGACATCCTGCGTGAGCTGTCCCGCGACCGGCGCCGGCCTGGCCAGGTGATCGCCGGATTCGGCGCCGAGACCGGCGACCTGCAGGCGAACGGCGCGGCCAAGCTGGCCGCCAAGGGCTGCGACCTGCTGGTGGTCAACCAGGTCGGCGCTGGCCTGGCGTTCGGCACCAGCGACAACGAAGCGCTCATCCTCACCGCTGACGGCGCGCAGCAGCTGGTGCCGCGCGGGCCGAAGGAGGCGCTGGCGGATGTCATCTGGGACCTGATCGCAGCCCGGCTGCCCGCGGCCGGCTGACGCGCTGCTATCTGCCCCGGCCCTGACCGCGATCCGGCCGCCCCGGAAGGGGCAGCCGGCCGCGAGCAGGAATCGCCGCCGGTCAGCCAGCTGCGGCGCTGGCCGCCGGTGCGCCAGGCCCAAGGCCGGCGTTTTAACCAGAGCGGGTACCGAATCCGGCGGCGCCGGCCCGGCCTGCCCGGCAGGCTGCCGCGCCGCATGGCCGGGCGACGTGCCGCCGGCCTGGCACCCCGGCTACACTGCGGCGAGGCTGTCAGCTCGGAAGAAAAGGATGCCCGGTGGCTCGACGTCTTTTCACTTCGGAATCGGTGACGGAGGGCCATCCCGACAAGATGGCCGATCAGATCAGTGACGCCATACTCGACGGGATGCTGAAGGGCGACCCGCGCAGCCGGGTGGCGGTGGAGACGCTGATCACCACCGGCCAGGTGCATGTCGCCGGCGAGGTCACCACCGAGACCTATGTCGACATTCCCGGCCTGATCAGGGACAAGATCCTCGAGATCGGCTACGACTCCTCGGCCAAGGGCTACGACGGCGCCTCCTGCGGCGTATCGGTATCGATCGGGGCGCAGTCGCCGGACATCGCCCAGGGGGTACGCGAGGCGTTCGAGCATCGCGAGGGCGAGGGCACCGACGACCTGGACCGGCAGGGAGCCGGCGACCAGGGCCTGATGTTCGGCTACGCCTGCCGCGAGACGCCGGAGCTGATGCCGCTGCCGATCATGCTGGCGCACCGGCTGGCGCGCAGGCTGTCGGAGGTACGCAGGGACGGCACCGTGCCCTACATCCGGCCGGACGGGAAGACCCAGGTGACCGTCGAGTACGACGGGTCCGAGGCGGTCAGGCTTGACACTGTCGTCGTCTCCAGCCAGCACGCACCGGCCATCGACCTGAAGGAACTGCTCGCCCCTGACATCCGCGAGCACGTCGTCGAGCCGGTGCTGGCCGGGCTGGCGCTTGATACCGCGAACTACCGGCTGCTGGTCAACCCCACCGGCCGGTTCGAGATCGGCGGCCCGATGGGCGACGCCGGGCTGACCGGCCGCAAGATCATCATTGACACCTATGGCGGCATGGCCAGGCACGGCGGCGGCGCGTTCTCGGGCAAGGACCCGTCGAAGGTCGACCGCAGCGCCGCGTACGCGATGCGCTGGGTGGCGAAGAACGTCGTCGCGGCCGGGCTCGCTGACCGCTGCGAGACCCAGGTCGCCTACGCCATCGGCAAGGCCAAGCCGGTGGGCCTGTTCGTCGAGTGCTTCGGTACCGAGCAGGTGTCGATCGAGCGGATTCAGGAGGCGGTGCTGCAGGTGTTCGACCTGCGCCCGGCGGCCATCATCCGCGACCTGGACCTGCTCCGGCCGATCTACGCGCAGACAGCGGCCTACGGCCATTTCGGCCGCGAGGAGCCGGACTTCGCCTGGGAGCGCACCGACCGCGCCGACGGGCTGCGCTCAGCAGCCGGGCTCTAGTCTCGCCGCGGACTGCTCGTCCGCCCGGACGGAACGCTGGCCGATGCTGCCGGCGTGGGCCGCTGGCCGTCGGGCGTGGGCCGCTGGCCGTTCGGCGAACGGCGGCGCCTGCCCGCGCCTGGCGGGCGCTGGCTGCTGGCCGTGGGCCGTGCCCAGTCTGGCGAACGGCGGCGCCCGCCTGGGCCTGGCGGGCTCGTGCCAGGCGCGGCTGGCCGCTGCCAGGGCAGCAGGGGGCGCACCGGCTGGCAACGGCCGGGCCTGTCCCGGTGCTCTGGTAGGACAGGATCGTGACAGGGCCTGGGTCTTCGCAGCGGGCCCGGCCGCGGCGGCGGCCGGCCAGGACCCCGGCGGCTGTGCAGCCGGTGGCCAGGGTGGCGCTCGACGTGCCGCTGCCGCATCTGGACCGGTCTTTTGACTACCTGGTCCCCGACGCGCTCGCCGATGACGCGGTCGCTGGCGTCCGGGTCAGGATCCGGTTCGCCGGCCGGCTGACCGGCGGCTACCTGCTCAGCCGCGCGGACGGCAGCGACCATCCTGGTGAGCTTGCCTTCCTGGAGCGGGTCGTCTCGCCTGAGCCGGTGCTGACCGCCGAGATTGCCGGGCTCGCCAGGGCTGTCGCCGACCGGTACGGCGGGACGATGGCTGACGTGCTGCGGCTCGCCATCCCGCCCCGGCACGCGGCGGCTGAAACGCGCCGGCCGGCGGCGGGCAGCCCCGGCCCGGATGGATCCGGCCCCGGCGGCGCGGCCCAGGGGGACCACGCGGGGGACAAGCTCCTGGCCCGCTCGGTCCCGGCTGAGCAGGACGGAACCGGCCCCGGCCGGCCGGCCATGGCCTGGGACCGGTATCTGGCTGGTGCCTCGTTCCTGGCCGCCCTGGCGGACGGCCGGTCGCCGCGTGCGGTCTGGTCGGCACTGCCGGGGCAGGACTGGCCCGAGCAGATCGCGCTGGCAGTCCGCGCCGCGGCCCGCTCTGGCCGCGGCGCGCTGGTGATCGTGCCCGATGCCAGGGACCTCGCGCTGACCGACGAGGCGCTCGCCGCCGCCCTCGGCGCTGGCCGCCATGTCAGCCTGGCAGCACAGCTCGGCCCGGCCGAGCGGTACCGTCGCTGGCTCGCGGTGCTGCGCGGTGAGGTGCGGGTCGTCGCCGGTACCAGGTCAGCGATGTTCGCGCCGGTCCCTGACCTCGGCCTGGCCGTGATCTGGGATGACGGTGACGACCTGCACGCCGAGCCGCGAGCGCCGTACCCGCACGCCAGGGAGGTGCTCGCGCTGCGTGCCCATCGCGCTCGCAGTGGCCTGCTGGCCGGCGGCTACGCCCGTACCGCTGAGGCAGCGCAGCTGCTCGCCAGCGGCTGGGCCCGGCCGCTGCAGGCCGAGCGCGAGGTCGTGCGGCGGCTAGCGCCGGCGGTCACCGCCGCCGGCGCGGACGCTGAGCAGGCCAGGGATCCGGCCGCTCGCTCAGCCCGGCTGCCGAGCCTGGCCCTGCGCACCGCGCGGACCGCGCTGCAGCACGGTCCCGTGCTGTTCCAGGTGCCGCGCCGCGGCTACCTGCCCGCGGTCGCGTGCGCTAGCTGCCAGGCCAGGGCGCGTTGCGCCAGGTGCGGCGGCCCGGTGACCATGGCCGCTCCGGCAGCACCGCTGAGCTGCGGCTGGTGCGGTCTTCCGGCGGCAGCCGAATGCGCCAGCTGCGGCCGGACCACGCTGCGCGCGCTGGTGACCGGCGCCCGCCGGACGGCGGAGGAGCTGGGCCGCGCCCTTGCCCCGGTGCCGGTGCTCACCTCGGGTCGCGCGGAGGTCATCGCCGAGGTCGGCGCCGAGCCCGCCGTGGTGGTGGCGACGCCGGGAGCCGAGCCGCTGGCGGACGGCGGATATGCCGCGGCCGTGCTGCTCGACGGCTGGGCGCTGCTCGGCCGGGCCAGCTTGCGCGCGGCCGAGGAGGCGCTGCGCCGCTGGATGAACGCGGCAGCGCTGGTCCGGCCCGGCCCGGCGGGCGGATCAGTCGTCGTGGTTGCCGACGCCGGGCTCGCAGCGGTCCAGGCGCTGGTGCGGTGGGACCCGGCTGGCTTCGCCGAGCGCGAGCTGGCCGAGCGGCGCGAGCTGCGCTTCCCGCCAGCTGTCAGCATGGCGTCAGTGAGCGGGCCGGCCGACGCGGTCAGCAGCCTGCTCGACATCGCGACGCTGCCGCCCGGCGCCGAGATGCTCGGGCCGGTTCAAGTAGCAGGCGCCGGCTGGCGGCCTTCCTCGCCGGCCGGGCAGCCCGCTGAGCTGCGATTCCTGGTCCGGGTGCCGCGACGCGCAGCGGCCGCCCTGGCCGCTGAGCTGCGCAGCGCGCAGGCCGTGCGCAGCGCCGCCAAGCAGCCGGGAGCGGTCAGGATCCAGCTGGACCCGGCCGACCTGATCTGACTACCGGCCGCTCAGGCCGTAGGGTGCTTGCGTGACTAGCTCACGACCGCCCGCCGGCACGAGGCGGGCGCAGCAGCGTCACGCCGCGTCCGGCGATGGCGGTCAGGGGGCTGAGCGGCCGCGCCAGGGCGGCCCGGCTGACCGCGATCCGCAGCCACCCTCGCGCCCGGCCGGGCCCGACCACGGCAAGCGGGGTGCCAGCACGCCTGCGGCCAGCACGCCTGCGGCCGGCCCGGCAGCGACCGGCCCAGCAGGGGCCGGCCAGGCAGGCGCCGGCCAGGAAGGCGCCGGCCAGGCAGGCGCCGGCCAGGAAGGCGCCGGCCAGGAAGCCGGCAGCACGCCAGCCGACCAGCCAGCTGCCAGCGCGGCGGCGACCGGGCGCGACCGCCGCCGTCTGCCGCCGGTGCGGCTCGCGCCGCGGGAGGAACTCGCCGCAGCGGCCAGGGTCGCGCCGCTGATGCGGGCGGCGAGGGACCTGGCTCGCTGGGCAGGCCGCGCGGCTCGCGGCCCGGCGGGCACTGACCTGTCCGCCGGCCAGGCAGCGGCGGCAGCCGCGGCGCTCGACCTGGACACCAGGGAAGTCGATGCCGCCTGGCAGGTAGCAGTGGCCACCGGGATGGCCGGAAGGTCGGCGGGCGGCGGCTCACGCCGCGGCTTCGTGCTCGCCAGCAGCGACCCCGAGGAGCTGCTTGCCGCCTGGGACCTGGCGCTGGCCGCGCTGCTGGCCGCCGAGGACCTCGACGGCCTGGCCACGGCCCTGTACACGACCGGCGCGCCGGTGCGGATGGACGGCCTGTTCGACGCCTACGCCGCGGCGGCCGGCACCCGCCGGAGCCGGAATGAGCGCGAGAGCGCCAGGCAGGGCAGTGAGGACGGCGCCGCGCTGTCGCACGCGCTGGAGACGCTGGCTGACCTCGGCGTGGTCGAGCTCGGCACCGACGACTCGGCTGGCGGCCTGACCGTCGAGCTGTCGCCGCTCGGCATCTGGGGCGTGCACCGCAGGCTGCGTGCGCAGGGCTGGCACGTGCCGGTGCTCGGCATCGCTGACCGTCCAGGCGCGGAAGGGCTGCTGGTGACGCTCGCCAGCTGCGACGCCGAGGACGGCGAGGCGGAGATCGGCGGCTGGCTGGCGGCCAGGGCGGCCGACCAGGCCGCCGCCGAGCTGATCCAGGCGGCGGCGAGCGGCTCGCCCGGCCTGCGTGGTGCCGCCTTCGCCGTGCTCGACCGGATCGGCCATGATGCGGCCGGGCAGGTGCGGTCGGCTCTGGCCGACCCGGTGCTGCGCGCGCACGCGGCGGTGTGGCTGCACGAGCACGGCGAGGACGCGGAGCTGCGGCCCGAGGACCGCACCTGGCTGCTGGTGGACCTCGGCGCCGGGCTGCTGGAGGAGGCCGACCCGCGCGACGTCGTGGCCGAGCTGCTACCCGATGTGCCGGCTGACGCGCAGGCGGAGATCGTCGCCGGCCTGTGGCGGGTCAGCCATCCTGGCGTCACAGATCTGCTCACCGCGCTGAGCGACCATCATCCTGACCCGGCGGTGGCCAGGGCTGCGCGCAAGGCGTCGTTCAAGGCACGCTCGCCAGCCGCCAGCGACCCGGCGCCGGGCCCGTAGAATTGGTCGCAGGCACGCCCCGGCCGGCCAGCCGCCGCCGGGGCATCATGAGGCATTCAGGAGGAGCCGGGTGAGCCTTAAGCCGATTCGCCTGTTCGGTGACCCGGTGCTGCGCACGCCGGCCGAGCCGGTCACCGATTTCGACGCCGAGCTGCGCAGGCTCGTGAAGGACCTGACGGACACCATGCTCGAGGCGCCGGGCGTCGGCCTGGCCGCGCCGCAGATCGGCGTGGGCCTGCGCGTGTTCACGTACTTCGTGGACGACGTCGTGGGGCACCTGATCAACCCGTCGCTGCAGCTGACCGACGAGCAGGAATCCGACGACGAGGGCTGCCTGTCATTCCCCGGCCTCGTTTACCCGGTCGAGCGTTCCTACGGCATGGTCGCCGCTGGCTTCAACATGCACGGCGAGCCGGTCACCCTCGAGGGCACCGGCCAGCTCGCGCGCTGCGTGCAGCACGAGACCGACCATCTCGACGGCGTGCTGTTCATCGACCGCCTCGACCCGGCGCAGCGCAAGCTCGCGATGAAGGAGATCAGGGCCGCGGACTGGTGGGGCGCTCAGGTGCCCGAGATCCGGGCCTCGCCGCATCCGACCTACGGCAAGGCCTACTAGCTGATGCGGCTGGCTAGCTGATGCGGCTGGTCTTCGCCGGCACGCCAGCCGCGGCCGTTACCTCACTGGAGGCCCTGCTCGGCTCGCGGCATCAGGTGGTCGCTGTGGTGACCAGGCCGGACGCGCCATCCGGCCGCGGCAAGCAGCTGACCTCCAGCCTGGTGGCGCGGCGGGCCGAGGAAGCCGGCATCGAGGTGCTGCGGCCTGACCGGCCGCGCGATCCGGAATTCCTTGACCGGCTGCGGCAGATCGCCCCTGACTGCTGCCCGGTGACCGCCTACGGCGCGCTGCTGCCGCAGTCAGCTCTCGACATTCCCCGGCACGGCTGGGTCAACTTGCATTTCTCGCTCCTGCCCGCCTGGCGCGGCGCGGCGCCGGTGCAGCACGCCATCCTGCACGGCGACGACATCACCGGCGCGACCACGTTCCGGATCGTGGCCGAGCTCGACGCCGGCCCCGTCTTCGGCGTGGTGACCGAGCCCGTCCGGCCCTCCGACACGGCCGGCGACCTGCTGGACCGGCTCAGCCGGTCCGGCGCCGACCTGCTGACCGCGACCATGGACGGCATCGAGTCAGGCGAGCTGCGGGCGGTGCCGCAGCCGGCCGTCGGGATCAGCATCGCACCGAAGATCACCCCGGCCGATGCACGGCTTGACTGGGCGAAGCCGTCGACCGCGATCAGCCGGCAGATCAGGGCCTGCACCCCCGCCCCTGGCGCGTGGACTGAGCTGGACGGGACCAGGCTGAAGCTCGGGCCGCTGGCCGGCGGCGTGCCGGGTGACGATCCGGCCCGGCCGGGTGAGCTGCGCGTGCAGCGCTCGGCTGTGCTGGTCGGCACCGGCTCCGGCCCTGTCGCCCTCGGCGAGGTGCAGCCGGACGGCAAGCGCCTGATGCCCGCCCTCGACTGGGCCCGCGGCCTGCGGCGCAGCGGCCGCACCGCGGTGCTCGGCTGAGATGGCTGGCCGGGCACCGCGCGACAGCCGGCCGGCCGCGGCGACGGCCGGCGACAGGAACCGGGGCCGGCCGGCCGGGCGGTCGGCTAGCCGCCGCCAGCGGACGCCGGGTCCTGGCGGGCCAGCCGACCCGGCCCGCAGCGCGGCGTTCGCCGTGCTGTGCGCCGTCACCAGCCGCGGGGCCTACGCGAACCTGCTGCTGGCAGCCCTGCTGGCCGAGCGCGGCCTGGCCGGCCGGGACGCCGCGCTGGCCACGGAGCTGACTTACGGCACGCTGCGGGGCCAGGGCAGCTACGACGCCATCCTGGCGGCGTGCGCGGACCGTGCTCCGGCCCGGATGGACCCGCCGGTGCTCGACGCGCTGCGGCTCGGCGCGCACCAGCTGCTTAGCATGCGAGTCCCGCCGCACGCCGCGGTGGCGACCACAGTCAGCCTGGCCAGGGGTGCCGCCGGGCAGCGCGCGTCCGGCTTCGTCAACGCGGTGCTGCGCCGCGTTGCCCAGCGCGACCTCAGCGCCTGGCTTGACATCGTCGCGCCGGACCGGTCCGGCGACCCGATCGGGCACCTCGCGGTCCGTTACAGCCACCCGCCCTGGATCGTGTCGGCGCTGGCGGACGCGCTCGGCGAGCCGGCCAGCGGCAGCCTGGCCGAGACCGAGCAGGCGCTGGCCGCGGACAACGCCAGGCCGCAGGTGACGCTCTGCGCCATGCCCGGCGCGTGCGACGCCGCCGAGCTGGCAGCGGCCGGGGCGGCACCGGCCCGCTGGTCGGAGTTCGGCGCCTACCTGGACCGGGGCGACCCAGGCGGGATCGCCGCGGTCGCGCAGGGCCGCGCCGCGATCGAGGACGAGGCCAGCCAGCTCGCGGCGGTGGCGCTGGCCAGGGTTAGCGTGCCCGGCAGGGACGCGTTGTGGCTGGACATGTGCGCCGGGCCCGGCGGCAAGGCACGGCTGCTCGCTGGCCTGGCAGCCACCCGGCCCGCCCGCCTGCTGGCGGCCGACCGGCGGCCGCACCGGGCCGCTCTGGCCGGCGCGGCGGTGTCCGCCGGGCCGGCCGCGGCCGTCGCCGCCGACGGGACCCGGCCGCCCTGGCTGCCAGGCTCGTTCGACCGGGTGCTCGCCGACGTCCCCTGCACTGGGCTCGGTGCGCTGCGCCGCAGGCCCGAGGCGCGGTGGCGGCGCGGGCCAGCCGACGTCGCCGAGCTAGCGCGGCTGCAGCGATCGCTGCTCGGCTCGGCGCTGGCCGCGGCCCGGCCCGGCGGGGTGGTCGCGTACGTCACCTGCTCGCCGCACCTGGCGGAAACCCGTGCGGTCGTCGCTGCCATGCTGGCCGCCCGGCCCGGCGATGCCGAGTTGCTCGACGCGCCAGCCGTGCTCAGTGAGGTGCCCGGCCTGCTGGCCGGCGGCCAGGAGCAGCGCTACGCGCAGTTCTGGCCGCACCGGCACGGCACAGACGCGATCTTCCTGGCGCTGCTGCGCCGCACGGCCGGCGCACCGGCCTAGCCAGCCTTGGCCCGAGCCGCCCAGGGAAGTCCAGGTGGCGGCCGGCGGCTCGCCGGCAGCCGGGCAGCCGAGCGCCATGCGTCCAGGCCGCTTGCTGCTCGCGGGCCGGCCTCAGTGCCCCCCGTGCCGCCCGTGCCGCCCGTGCCGCCCGTGCCCATGCCGCCCCGGTGGCGGCTGCTTGTGCGCTGGCCGGCCTGGCAGGGCCGTGCCAGGGCCCTTGGCGAAGAACGGGCTTGACCGCGGCACGGCGGCGAAGCCGGCCTGCAGGTTGCCGAGGTCGGCATGGTCAAAGGTGAGCTGCCAGATCTGCCCCGCGTTAGCGCCGAACACCGAGCCGGGACAGTCGAGCGAGCCCGCCGCTGAGCGGTAGCACGACGCCTGGCCGGTCATCGGGTGCGCTGAGGCGCCGACCGGGTTGAACATCGAGACGTAACCGGTCAGGTGCGGGGTGAAGCCGCCGAAGGCGGCGAAGTCGAAGCTGTTCGCCGTCCCGGTCTTGCCGGCCTGCGCGACCCGCACGCCGTTCCTGGTCACGTCGTCGCCGACGGCGGTGCCCGAGGTGATCACGCCTTCCAGGATGTGCGTGGCGGCGCTGGCCACCGCCGTGGTCAGCACCCGGTGGCAGCCAGGCTGCGCGACCGGCAGCGAGCGCCCGCTGCTGTCGGTGATCCGGTTGATCGCGACCGGCCGGCAGTAGATGCCCCCCGAGGCCACGGTCGCGTAGGCCGCGGCCATGGTCATCGGCGACACGTAGATCGAGCCAAGGGTGAACGAGGGCACGTCGTCAGCTGGCAGCAGGTAGCCGGGCTTGCCCTGGGTGCCGACGGCCTGCAGCAGCGGCCCGCCGTCGGCGCGGTGCACGCCGAGGCTCGCGGCCGTCCTGACCACGTTGCACAGCCCGACCTGCCGCTCGAGCTTCGCGTAGAACACGTTGATCGACTGGGTCGTCCCGGTATACAGGGTGAACCTGCCCCGGCCGCTCTCGTCGTTGATCACCGGAAACGGCCCGTCGGGCTGTCCCTTGCAGTTGGTGTAGCCGCTGATCACGGTCGGCGAGCTGACGTCCAGGCTGAAACCGAACGGGGTGCCCTGCTTGAGGGCGGTCAGCAGGGTGAACAGCTTCGACGACGAGCCGGTCTGCACGCCGACACCGCCGTTGTCGGTGGTGTCGACGGCGTAGTCCACGCTGTCCTTGCCCCGCGACGTGCCATACGGCCGGTCCACCGCGATGGCGCGCACCCGGCCGGTGCCCGGCTGGATCAGCACCTCGGCGGCGGCGTTGCGGCCCGGGTTGAAGCCGGATGGCGGCGGCGGCACCATGAAGCTGACCGCGTGCTGGGCGGCCCGCTGGTCCTGCTCGTTCATCGTGGTGTAGATCTTCAGCCCGCCGGTCGTCTGGAACACGTGGTACGCGGCGGCGTAGGCGGGGTCGGTGCGCAGCACCGACAGCACGTAGTCGCAGAACCAGGCGGCGGTCCTGGCCGTGTTGCTGAGGCAGCCGTCCTGCAGCGACGAGGCCTTGAAGTGCAGCCCGAGCGGCGCCTTCACCGCCTTCGCCGCCCTCGCGCGGGTGATGTAGCCGAGCTGGGCCATCCTGGCCAGCACCTCGTTGCGGCGCGTGACGGCGGCCCCTGGATGCACGGACGGGTCGTAGGCGGCGGGGTTCTCGACCAGGCCGGCCAGCGTGGCCGCCTGGGTGAGGGTGAGCCGGCTCGCGCTGGTGCCGAAATATCGCTCGGCAGCGACCTCGACGCCATAGGCCTGGTTGTCGAAGTAAGCGGCGTTCAGGTACGCGGCGAGCAGCTGCTGCCTGGTCAGCTCGTGCTCAACCGTTGCGGCCATCCGCAGCTCGCGGATCTTGCGTGCCGGGTCCTCGGCGATCGCGGCTGCCCGCTGCGCGGGAGTGGTGGCGGTGAGCAGCAGCGCGTTCTTCACGTACTGCTGGGCGAGCGTCGAGCCGCCCTGCACCTGGGTATTGCGCAGGTCGCTGATCAGGGCGCGCAGCGTGCCATGCAGGTCAAAGGCGCCGTGCTGGTAGTACCGCTCGTCCTCGATCGCGACGATGGCGTTGCGCATCGCGGGCGCGATCTGGCGGTAGGCCACCGGGACCCGGTCGATGGAGTTGGGGTAGTAGTACGCGATCAGGTGCCCCTGGCCGTCCAGGATCTCTGACCGGGACGGCAGCTGGCCAAGGTCCGGTACCCGCAGGCTGTCGAAGGTCTTCGCCGCGTCCCTGGCGGCGAGGCCGGCGATGCCCGCCACCGGCAGGATCAGCCCGGCCACCAGCAGGCCAGCCAGGCCGGCCAGCACGGTCAGTCCGGCGGCGGAAAGGATCCGGATGCGCAGGCGCGCGAAAGCGCTATTGCTGCTGGGCCGTGAAATAAGGTTCCCCCGGGCCGATGACGCCGCTGACGGCACGCGTGCGTGACGCGTACCGGGCCCTGATACCCGAGATCAGCCCAAGTCAACGCGGGGCGCCAGCTAAGGGACGGCAAAGACCGGATGTCTGCTGCGCCCGGATAGCCCCGGCAGGTCCGCTTCTGGGCGTCAGCGCGGCAGCGCCCGCCCCCGCCCGGCAGCCAGCCGGGTGCCGCCGATGTCCGCCCGCTGGCCCCTGGCGTACCCGGCGCCGTAGCCGGAGCCCGAGTAGGTCAGCCTGGTGCCGCGGGTCACCGGGTAGGCCTGCTCGGCGTTCCTGCGGATCACCAGCGACCGGTCGGCCAGCACCAGCGCGGTGCGCGAGTCCTGGCCGCCCGATGGACCGCCAGCCTGGCAGGCGGCGGCGTGCTCGGCGGCGCGGACCCTGCTGATCACCGCGGTGCAGAAGCCGAGCAGCCAGCTGCGCCGCCAGGCGCGCGGGCTGCTCGACCAGTCGGGCACCCTGGCGCCGGCCAGCCCGTGCCACATCTGGATCAGCACGGAGGTGTAGAGCATGTCCGTGCGCTCGATGTCCGAGGCGTAGCCGAACACGTGCACCCGGCTGCCCGGCCGCTCGCTGGGGATCAGCACGCACTGGCAGCGCAGCGCTGACCCGAGCCCGCACAGCAGGTGCGCCTTCACCCGCGCCCAGGGATTCTCGATGTCGAGCATCCGGCTGGACGGCCGGTCGGTCTCTGGCCGCTCGGCAGCCAGCAGCGCCCGGTCGATCCCGTACTTGGCCATCAGCTCGGCGGCCTTCGCGGTCAGCGCCTGCGCCTCAGGCGGCGCGACGCTCTCGTCCTCGGCCTTGGCCAGCAGCTTGCGCACCCGGTCGAGCAGCCGGGCGGGCGTCTCAGTACTTGGCGAGCCGGTAGTCAGCAAGCGGTCTCCCTGGCGTGAGGTTGTTCGAATACAGGTGCGAACGTAGCCGGCCCGGCTGACACTCGCCGTCGCGGCGCACCCGGCCGCGCCGGCCTCCAGGCTGGCACGCGGCGGCCTAGACTCGGCCGATATGACACTCCGGATCGCGCCGAGCGTGCTGGCCGCCGACTTCGCCAGGCTCGCCGACGACGCAGCGTCCGTCGCCGGCGAGGCCGACCTGCTGCACGTGGACGTCATGGACGGTCACTTCGTGCCGAACCTTACCGTCGGCCTGCCGGTCGTCGAGGCGCTGCTGCGGCACGCGAGCATGCCGCTCGACTGTCACCTGATGATCTCGGATCCTGACCGCTGGGCGCCCGGCTACGCCGAGGCCGGCGCGGGCAACGTCACCATCCACGCCGAGGCGGCCGCGGCCCCGGTTCGCACGCTTCGGACGATCAGGGCGGCCGGTGCCAGGGCCGGTCTGGCGATCAACCCAGGCACGCCGGTCGACCGGGTCACCGACTTGCAGCCCGAGGTGGACATGCTGCTGCTGATGACCGTGGAGCCGGGATTCGGCGGGCAGCACTTCCTTGACCTCGTGCTGCCGAAGGTCCGCCGTGCCCGCGAGCTGATCAGCACCTCGGGCGGGTCGGTCTGGCTGCAGGTGGATGGCGGGGTGGGCGAGGAGACCATCGGCCGCTGCGCGGAGGCCGGGGCCGATGTGTTCGTGGCCGGCTCGGCCGTCTTCGGCACCAGCGACCCGGCCGGCGCGGTGGCCGCGCTGCGCAAGCTCGCCGCCGCCGCGCGGGGCGGTCGCCATGATCGCGGGACCTGCTGACCGCCGGCGTGCCGGCCACCGGCGTGCTGGCCACCGGCGTGCTGGCCGGCGGCGTGCTGACCGCTGGCTGGCGGTCTTGATCGTGCCGCGGTTTCGCCGGCGGCTGTCGATCCGGGCGCCGGCCGCCCGTCGGGATTAGTAGGCGGGCGCTGCGCCCGCAGGTTCTGTGCAGGGCAAGATAACGAAGGAGATCGTCATGGCTGAGTACGCGATCCTGATCTACGAGGATGCCAGCGCCTACGTAGACCCGTCGCCTGAGGTCTGGCGGCAGACCATGGAGGCGCACACCCGCTTCCCTGAGCAGGTCGCCGACAAGGGCGGCAAGATCACTGGCGGCAAGGCGCTGCAGTCGGCCGGCACGGCGACCACCGTCCGCAGCGACGTGGTGACCGACGGCCCGTTCGCCGACACCAAGGAGGCCCTCGGCGGCTTCTACCTGATCGAGGCCCGCGACCTGGACCACGCGCTGGAGATCGCCAAGCTGTGCCCGGCGCCGTTCGGCGGCGTCGAGGTCCGGCCCGTGTGGGACACCTCCGGCGGCTGACCGCGAAGGTGGCCGACGCCGCAGCGCGCGCCGCGCTGGCCGAAGCGCACCGTCGCGAGTGGGCCTTCGTGCTCGCCGCGACGGTGCGCGTGGCGCGCGACATCGACCTCGCCGAGGAGTGCGTGCAGGACGCCTACGTCGCCGCGCTTGACGCGTGGACCAGGCAGGGCGTGCCGCGCAGTCCTGGCGCCTGGCTGACCACCGCGGCCCGCCGCCGGGCGCTCGACGCGCTGCGCCGTGACCGCACGCTGCGCAGCAAGCTGCCGCTGCTGGTGGAGCCAGCGCAGGAGCCCGAGCCCGGCGGCCGGGGCGCGATCGACGAGATCGGCGACGACCGGCTCGCGCTGATCTTCACCTGCTGCCACCCGGCGCTCGCGGTAGAGGCACAGGTGGCGCTCACGCTGCGGCTGCTCTGCGGGCTGAGCACGGCGGAAATAGCCCGCGCGTTCCTGGTCTCCGAGGCGACCATGGCGGCGCGGGTGACCAGGGCGAAGAAGAAGATCTCCGCGGCGCGCATCCCGTACCGGGTGCCGGGTGCCGCTGAGCTGCCCGACCGGCTGGACGCGGCGCTGACCGTGGTGCACCTGCTGTACACCACGGGTCATGCAGCGCCGGCCGGCCTGGCCTGGTCCGCGCGGACCTGGTCGAGCGGGCCATCGCCCTGGCCAGGATGCTCTGCCGGCTGATGCCCGACGAGAGCGAGGCAGCAGGCCTGCTCGCGCTGCTGCTGATGTCAGACGCGCGCCGGGCGACCAGGACCGACGACAGCGGCCAGCTGGTGCTGCTCGCCGATCAGGACCGGTCCCGCTGGGATCGCGACGCGATCGCCGAGGGCACCGCGCTGGTGGCTGGCGCGCTGCGCGGCGGCCGGGCTGGCCGGTTCGCGCTGCAGGCCGCGATCGACGCGGTGCACGCCAGCGCGCCTGGCTACGACCAGACCGACTGGCCGCGGCTGCTGCTGCTGTACGACGACCTGCAGCGGTCCTGGCCATCCCCGGTGGTGGCGCTGAACCGCGCCGCGGTGCGCGCCATGGTCGATGGCCCGGCCGCCGCCCTGGCCGACATCGCCGAGCTGGAGCAGGATGCGCGGCTGTCCGGCTACCGTTACCTGCCGGCGGCCAAGGCTGACCTGCTGCGGCGGCTCGGCAGGCTTGCTGAGGCGGCAGCGGCCTACCGCGAGGCCCTTGATCTTTCCGAGAACGCGGCCGAGCTGGCTTTCCTGAGCCGTCGCCTCGCCGAGGTGTCCGGTGCTGACGTGCCCTGCGGGCCGCCGCCCTAGCGCCGGCGGCGGTCAGGGCCAGGCGGGCCAGCTGCGGCTTCTGGTCGTGGCAGCGCCGGGTCTCGGCGACAATATGCAGATGAGCGCCGCTATAGCCGGATCAGTGCTGCCAGCTGGCGCGCAGCTGTCAGTATCCGGGCTTGCCGTGCGCTACGGCCTAGTGACGGCGCTTGCCGGGGTTGACCTCGAGGTGCGGCCGGGCGAGCTGGTCGCCCTGGCTGGCGAGAACGGCGCTGGCAAGACCAGCCTGGTCCGCTGCCTCTCCGGCGACATGGCCGCCAGCAGCGGGTCCATCTGGCTCGACGGGCGGCCGCTGGCCGCCGGTCCGCTCGCCGCCCGGCGCCGCGGTGTGTCGGTGGTATGGCAGGACCTGGCGCTGTGCGACAACCTGGACATCGCCGCCAATCTCATGCTCGGCCGGGAGCGGCGCGGCCACCTGCTGTCCGACACCCGGATGCACTCCCAGGCTGCCAGGATGCTCGCCAGGCTCGGCGTGCCGCTGCGCGATACCACCCGCAGCGCGCAGTCGCTGTCTGGCGGTCAGCGCCAGCTCATCGCCGTGGCCAGGGCGCTTGGCCAGGGCGGCCGGCTGCTGCTGCTGGACGAGCCGACGGCCGCCCTCGGCGTCACCGAGTCCGCGCTGGTTGAGGAGCTGATCCTGCGGCTGCGCGAGCAGGGCGTGACGATCCTGCTCGCCTGTCATGACATCGACCAGATGTTCCGGCTGGCCGACAGGATCGTGGTGCTGCGGCACGGCCGGGTAGCGGGCTCAGTCGCGCCGAGCGAGGTGCACCCTGACGACGTGGCCGCGCTGGTCTCCGGGCAGAAGGTGGACTCCTCGGCCCGCCGCCAGCTGATCCGCCTGCACGGCCTGGCCGACCGGCTGGTGTCGGCGAACCCGTCGTCGAGCCTGTCGCTGATCCTGTCCGCGCTTGGTGCCGCGCTCGGCAGCGAGCGGCTGTGCATCCACCTGCAGTCCGGCGGATCGCTGGTCTGCGCCGCCTCACTCGGCCTGCCACCGCCGCTGCTCGCTGCCTGGTCACAGCTGCCGTCAGGACCCGGCGGCGGCCCGGTCGGGATTGCCGCCGCCGGAGAGGAGCCGGTGGTCGAGGAGAACGTGCAGTCGGCGGTCTCCTGGGCCGCGTTCAGCGACGTGGCCAGGACCGCCAAGGTGGCCAGCTCATGGTCGGTGCCGGTGCAAGGGCCCGGCGGCCTGCTCGGCGTCATCACCGTCTTCCGGGCGATGACTGGCCGGCCGCAGCGCGACGACCTGGATCTGGTCACCCTTTACGCCGGCTACGCGGCGAGCGCGATCGAGCGGGACCGGCTGCTGGAGGAGGTGACGGCGCGCAACCGGGTGCTGGAGACGATCCGGGAGATGCTGGAGACGCTGGCTGGCCCCATCCCGGTCCCCGACGGGCTCGGCATCGCCCTGGCCGCGCTGCGCCGCGGCCTGCAGGCCGGCGAGGTGGCCCTGGTCGTCCGGCCGCCCGGCGAACAGGCCGGCTGCCGCGCCTTCGCCGGCCCGGCCGGCCAGCGCAAGCCGGCCAGTCAGCAGGCCGGGCTGCTGGCGCCGGATCAAGTCCGCGTCGGGCTGTCGGGCGGTGACGGCGCGGCGGTGCGCAGCGCAGCCCCCGGCGGCGCCGAGGTGCTGTCGGTCGCGCTTGCTGCGCCCGGCGGCGCGGCCGCGCTGATGGCCAGCTGGCCCGGCGGCCCGCTGCCGGCCGACGCCACCGCGCTGATGGAGGACGCCGCGCACTCGGTCCGGCTGGCGCTCGAGCGCGAGGAGGCACTGCTCGCGCACCAGGAGGCCACCACGCTGCGCCGCTCGCAGGAGCTGCAGCGCGGCTTCCTGTCCCGGCTGAGCCATGAGCTGCGCACCCCGCTGACCGCTATCAGGGGCTACGCCACCAGCCTGCTGCAGCCGGACGTGACCTGGGACAGCGAGTCGCAGCAGCGCTTCCTCACCCGGATCGCCACCGAGTCGGCCAGGCTCGGCCGGCTGGTCGACGACCTGCTCGACTTCTCCGCCATCGAGTCGGGCATCATGCGGCTGCAGCGCGACTGGTGCGACCTGCCGCTGGTGCTGGAGGCGGCCGTCGCCTGCCTGCCCCCGTCCAGCGCCGCCCGGGTGAGCGTGCGGTGCGACGCCGACCTGCCGGTGGTGTGGGCCGATCATGATCGCCTAGAGCAGGTCTTCGTGAACCTGCTGGGCAACGCCATCGGGCACAACCCGCCGGGAACCGAGGTCTGGGTCAGCGCCAGCGCCGCCGAGTCGGCTGGAGTGCTGGTCAGCGTCACCGACGACGGCGGCGGGCTGCCGCCGGAGGTCGCGCTCGCGCCGTTCGAGCCGATGCGGCGGCGCACCCCGACGGCCGGGGCCGGCCTCGGCCTGTCGATCTCGCGCGGCATCGTCGCCGCGCACGGCGGCCGGATCGAGATGACCAGGCCCGAGCGGGGCACCTGCTTCCGCGTCTACCTGCCGGTCGAGCTGCCGGCCAGGCCCGCGCCGGCCGGCCAGCTGCCCGTGGCCGGCCCGACCCGCCGGGCACGCTGGCCCGGCGCCGAAAGCGAGGTCTCCCGCCGTGCCTGACCAGCCAGCGCACACCAGGGCGCTCGTGGTGGAGGACGACCCGAACATCGTCGACCTGATCCGCTCGAACCTGGCCGTGCGCGGATACGACACGGTGGTGTCGGCCGACGGGGCGCGGGCGCTCAACCTGCTGGAGACCGAGGCACCGGACATCGTGCTGCTCGACCTCATGCTGCCGGAGATCGACGGCTTCGAGCTGTGCCGGCTGATCCGTGAGCGGTCCGCCGTCGCGATCATCGTGGTGTCGGCTAGGGGCGGCGAGCGGGACAAGGTGACCGCGCTGAACGTCGGCGCTGACGACTACATGACCAAGCCGTTCAGCATCGAGGAGCTGCTGGCCAGGATCACCGCCACGCTGCGCCGCACCAGGCCGGCCGCCGAGCCGGACAGCGCCCCGCCGGTGATCACGATCGGCGAGCTGGAGATTGACCTGGCAGGGCAGCAGGTCAGCCGCTCCGGGGTGGCGGTGCACCTGACGCCGACCGAGTTCGCGCTGCTGCGCGAGCTGGCGATCAACCGGGGCAAGCTGCTGACCCACGCGCACCTGCTGCGCCGGGTGTGGGGCCACGGTTACGCGACCGAGACCGAGTACGTCCGGGTCTACGTCCGGCGGCTGAGGGCCAAGCTGGAGGCCGACGGCGGCGCGCCGCTGATCCTGACCCAGCCCAGGGCCGGCTACCGGATCGCGGCCGAATGAGCGCGCCGATGTTAACAACTTATTCACGACCCGGCGCAGATGTTAACGGCCACGTTCACTGATGACGGTTTAACGTTCGGGGAGAACGGGCCCGGCTGCGGTGACTTCCCCGCGGAGCTTCGCTGAGTTGCGTCCCGGCACGTCCCGCCCTCCAGTGAGGTGGTTTATTTGTACTCCGTGACCAGAAAGGCCGGCCTGACGGCAGCGATTGCCGCCAGCGCGGCGCTCGTCATCGCCGCCTGCGGCAGCAGCTCGAATTCGGGCAGCTCAGGCACCTCAGGCGGCGGCTCGGGCAACACCTCGGTGCCGTCGGTCAGCACCAGCTCCTTTACCCGTGATTTCTCGGCGATGTCGGCGCTTAAGGCGCTGGCCGCCAAGGGCAAGGGCAATGTCGGCGTCATTCTGCCCGACACGGTCTCCTCGGCCCGCTATACCGAATTCGACGCGCCGTACCTGACCAAGGCGCTCGAGGCGGCCGGGCTGAAATCCTCGCAGTTCACCGTCCAGAATGCGCAGGGCAGCGAGGCCACCGAGCTGAGTGACGCGCAGGCAGACATCACCAAGGGCGCGACGGTCCTGATCATGGACCCGCTGACCTCAGGCGTGGGCGTGGCGATCGAGAAGTACGCCAAGGCGCACGGGGTCGCGGTGATCGACTACGACCGGATCACCCTCGGCGGCAGCCGCTCTTACTACGTCAGCTTCAACAACGTCGAGGTTGGCAAGCTCATCGGCCAGGGCCTGGTCACGTGCGTCGCGAACTGGCATGTGAGCAAGCCGCACGTGCTGCTCATGTACGGCGACCCGACCGACAACAACGCGACGCTGTTCGGCCAGGGCTACAACGCCGTGCTCAAGCCGAAGTTCGACGGCGGCGGCTGGACCCAGGTCGGCAAGGCCGGCGGCACCTGGGACCCGCCGACGGCGGAGACCGAGTTCCAGGGCCAGCTCACCGCGCACCGGGACATCAACGCGGTGCTGACGCCGAACGACGAGAACGCCGCGCCGATCATCCACTACCTGCAGACCCAGGGCGTCAAGCCGAAGACCTTCCCGGTGACCGGCCAGGACGCCACGCTCGTCGGGCTGCAGAACATCCTGGGCGGCTACCAGTGCGGCACCGCCTATAAGCCGATCTACCTGGAGGCGCAGGCCGCCGCCGCGCTGGCGATGTACCTGCGGGCCGGGGACACCCCGCCGGCCGGGCTGGCGAACGGCAGCACCGCTGACACCGTGGGCAAGACCCAGGTACCGTCGGTGCTGCTCAAGCCCGAGTGGGTCACCGCCAAGAACATGAACGACACCATCATCGCCGACCAGTTCGTGCCGGCCTCGCAGCTGTGCACGGCCAAGTACAAGGCCGCCTGCCAGGCGGCGGGGATATCAGGATGATCAATCCCGCAGCGACCGCCGCCGGACCGGCGACGTGGTAGCAGCAGGTGCCGCAGATGGCGCCCGGCCCGGATCATCGGGCCGGGCGCCATCCGGCACGTCATCGGCCGGCACCGGGCCTGGCGCCGACGCCGGCCGGCCGCTGCTGCGGCTGCGCGCGCTCGGCAAGAACTTCGGCCCGGTGCAGGCGCTCGCGCAGGTGAGCCTCGACATTCCGGCCGGCCAGGTCACCGCGCTGGTCGGCGACAACGGGGCCGGCAAGTCCACGCTGATCAAGACGATCGCGGGGATCTGGGAGCCGAGCAGCGGCGAGCTGATCTGGCAGGGCAGGCCGGTGCGCCTGCACGGCCCGGCTGATGCCGCCGGCCTCGGCATCGCCACCGTCTACCAGGACCTCGCGCTGGCCGACAACCTGGACATCGTGCAGAACATGATGCTCGGCCGGGAGAAGCTCAGGTACGGCCTGCTCGACGAAACCAGCATGGAGCTGACCGCCAAGCAGACCCTCGCCGACCTGCGGGTGACCACCGTGCGCAACATCCGCCAGCCGGTGGGCTCGCTGTCCGGCGGTCAGCGCCAGTCGGTCGCCGTGGCCAAGGCCGTGATGGCCGACGCCAGGCTGGTGATCATGGACGAGCCCACCGCCGCGCTGGGGGTGACGCAGACCGAGCTGGTGCTGAGCCTCATCGAGCGGCTCGCCGGCCGCGGCCACGCGGTGCTGCTGGTCTCGCATAACCTCAACGAGGTTTTCCGGGTAGCCGACCGGCTCGCCGTGCTCTACCTGGGCCGGCTCGCAGCTGCGGGACCGGCGGCGGAATTCGACACCCAGTCGGTGGTGGAGCTCATGACCACCGGGGCGTCGGCCAGGGTGGGCGAGAACGGCAAGGTCAGCGAGCCAGCGTCAGCCCGCGGCCAGGGCAGGGAGGGCTGAGGCATGACACCAGCAGACAGCGGGCAGCCGCTCGGCGACGCGGGCGTCGCGGTCGAGGACAGCCCGCCGGCCGACGCATCGGAGCAGCAGCGCCAGATCGCGCAGGCCGGCGCGCCTGAGCTGATCGCCGACTCGGTTGGCGAGTACGCCAGGATCTGGTTCCTGCGGCTGCGCGGCGGCGAGAGCGGGGCGCTGCCGGTCGTGCTCGGCCTGATCGCGATCGTCATCTTCTTCCAGGTCGAGAACTCCAAGTTCCTCTCGCCGACCAACCTGGTCAACCTGATCGTGCTCGCGGCCGCGATCATCCTGCTCGGCATGGCCGAGGTGTTCGTGCTGCTGCTCGGCGAGATCGACCTGTCGGTCGGCTTCAACGGCATCATCGGCGGCGTCATCACCCTGTGGGCCGCCTACACGCTGCCCTGGTGGATCGCCGTGCTGCTCGGCCTGGCCGCCAGCGCGTTCATCGGCTTCGTCCAGGGCATCATCACCACCGGCCTCGGCCTGCCCTCGTTCGTCGTCACGCTGGCCGGCCTGCTCGGGCTGAACGGCCTGCTGATCATCCTGGTGCAGCACACCGGGCACGGCGCCGGCGGCTCTATCTCCAACCCGAGCAACATCATCTTCGACCTGACGGCCGGCTCGCTGAGCCCGCTGGCCGGCTGGATCGTGCTGGTCGTCCTCGTCGTGCTGGCGGGCGTGTTCATGATCCTCAAGGACCGCCGCCGGCTGGCCAGCGGGCTAGTCGCCCCGCCGCTCGGCGTCACCCTGCTGAAGATCGGGGTGATGGCCGCGGCCGGCATCGTGGTGGTGCTGATCGGCAATGCCAACCGTGGCCTCGGCCTGGTGACGCTCAAGGGCGTGCCCTGGGTGGTGCCCGTTGTGCTCGGCGTGCTGCTGCTGTACACGGTGCTCACCTCGCGCACCAGGTTCGGCCGCTACCTGTACGCGATCGGCGGCAACGCCGAGGCGGCGAGGCGGGCCGGAGTGAACCTGATGCGGGTGCGGACGCTCGCTTTCACGCTGTGCGGGCTGACCGCCGCGATGGGCGGCATCATGCTGGCCTCGCAGCTCGACTCGCTCGGCAGTGACCTCAACGGCGGCCAGTACGTGCTGTTCGCCGTTGCGGCGGCGGTCATCGGCGGGACGAACCTGTTCGGCGGCCGGGGCAAGATGATCCACGCGCTGCTCGGCGGCCTGGTCGTGGCCACCATTGACAGCGGCCTGTCGATCATCGGGCTGAGCGCGGCGGCGACCGACATCGTGACCGCGATCGTGCTGCTGGCCGCCGTGACCATCGACAAGCTCGCCAGGCGCAACCGCCCGGCCAGCTGACCACGCCGCGCGCCCGGCCGGCCGGAATAGCCGGTGTGGCACACTGGTTGGCAGAGAACAGCGTGCTCCGGGGTCGGTGAAACTCCGAACCGGCGGTGATAGTCCGCGACCCGGCCGAAGCCATCGGCCGGCTGACCCGGTGGAATTCCGGGACCGACGGTCAAAGTCCGGATGGGAGGCAGCACGCGCGCGGCCGGCGGCCCTGACGGGCTGGCGGGCCGTGCTCGCGCACTCTGCGCGCTCCCCGGAGCTGCAACGGCTAGCTCCGGAGGAGGAATCGGTGTTCACCGGCATCGTCGAAGAACTGGGCGAGGTCGTCGCCCTCGAGGATTCAGGCGGCTCGGCCCGGCTCACCGTCCGCGGCCCGCTGGTCACCGCTGACGCGTCCCGCGGCGACTCGATCGCCGTCAGCGGCGTGTGCCTGACCGTCACCGGCCTGCCGGGTGGCGGCAGCTTCACCGCCGACGTGATGGGCGAGACGCTGCGCCGCTCCGGCCTGGGCGCGCTCGGTCCCGGCAGCCTGGTCAACCTGGAACGGCCGATGCGGCTCGACGGCCGCCTGGGCGGGCACCTGGTGCAGGGCCACGCCGACGGCACCGGCACGATCCTGGAGCGCAGGCCAGAGGGACCTTGGGAAGTCGTGCGGATCTCGGTCCCGGCGCCGCTGGCGAGGTTCGTGGTCGAGAAAGGCTCCGTGGCAATCGACGGGGTGAGCCTGACCGTGTCAGCGCTCAGCGGGCTCGCGCCGCCGGGTGAGCCGTCCGCGGCCGATGCGGCCGGCTGGCTCGAGGTGAGCCTGATACCGGAGACGCTGGAGCGCACCACGCTGGGCGGCAAGCTGCCCGGCGAGGTGGTCAACCTGGAGGTAGACATGATCGGCAAGTACGTCGAGCGGCTGCTGGCGACGGGGGCGCGGGCATGAGCGCGGCGGCCGGCCAGCAGGCAGACGGGGTCACGCTCGACGACGTGCCGCGCGCCGTCGCGGAGATAGCCGCAGGCCGCCCGGTGGTGGTGGTCGACGACGCCGACCGGGAGAACGAGGGTGACATCATCTTCGCCGCGAGCAAGGCCACCCCCGAGCTGCTCGCGTTTACCATCCGGCACACAAGCGGGGTGATCTGCGTGCCGATGCCCGGTGCCGAGCTTGACCGGCTGCAGCTGCCGCTGATGACGGCGCAGAACAAGGAGCGGATGCGCACCGCGTTCACCGTCAGCGTCGATGCCCGCGACGGCGTGACCACCGGGATCTCGGCTGCTGACCGGGCGAAGACCGTGCGCACCCTGGTGGACTCGGCCACCGAGCCGTACGAGCTGGTCCGGCCGGGACACATCTTTCCGCTGCGTTACGCCGAGGGCGGCGTGCTGCGCCGGCCCGGCCACACTGAGGCAGCGGTCGACCTGGTCACGCTCGCCGGCCTGCCGCCGGCCGGCGTGCTCGCCGAGGTGGTCAACGACGACGGGACGATGGCCAGGCTGCCGGCCCTGCGCGAGTTCGCTGACCGGCATGGCCTGGCGCTGATATCCATCGCCCAGCTGATCGAGTACCGCCGGCATCACGAGCGAATGGTCAGCCGGGTGGTCGAGACCAGGGTGCCCAACCAGTACGGGGACTGGCGCGCGATCGGCTACCTCAGCTCGGTCGACGGGACCGAGCACCTGGCCCTGGTACTCGGCGACCTGACCGGCCAGGACGGTGCGGACGGTCAGCATGCCGCTGACGTGCTGGTGCGGATGCACTCGGAGTGCCTGACCGGCGACGTGTTCGGCTCCCGGCGCTGCGACTGCGGCGCGCAGCTGCAGGCCGCGATGGCGGCGATCGCCGCCGAGGGCCGCGGCGTCGTGCTCTACCTGCGCGGTCACGAGGGCCGTGGGATCGGGCTGCTCAGCAAGCTGCGCGCTTACCAGTTGCAGGACGGCGGCGCCGACACTGTCGACGCGAACACCGAGCTCGGCCTGCCGGTCGACGCGCGCGAGTACTCCACGGGCGCGCAAATGCTCGCCGACCTGGGGGTGTCGTCGCTGCGGCTGCTGACCAACAACCCGGCCAAGCTGAGCGGGCTGGCCTCCTTCGGCATCAAGGTCAGCGGCCGGGTGCCGATGCCGGCCGCGGCGACCGCCGACAACCTGCGCTACCTGGTCGCCAAGCGGGACAGGCTCGGTCATCAGATCGAGAACCTGCCGATCTCGCCGGCCGCCGCCGAGCCGGCCGCCACCGCGGCGGCGAAGCAGAGCGCCCAGGCGGCGGAAGCGTCGTGAGCGGCGAGGGCAGGCCGGCCGGCGAGACGGTCGATGCGGCCGGCCTGACCCTCGGCATCGCCGCGACCAGATGGCACGCCGAGGTGACCGACCTGCTGGTGCAGCGGGCCGCCGCGGCCGCCGCCGCGTGCGGCATCAGTGCGCCGCGGCTGGTCAGGGTGCCAGGTGCGGTTGAGCTGCCGGTCGTCGCCGCCGAGCTGGCCAGCGGGCACGACGCGGTCGCCTGCCTCGGCACGGTGATCCGCGGCGGCACGCCGCACTTCGAGTACGTCTGCCAGGCGGTCACCTACGGCCTGGCCAGGGTCGCGCTTGACAGCAGCACGCCCGTCGGCAATGGAGTGCTGACGTGCGACACGCTGCAGCAGGCCATCGACAGGTCGGGGGCCGAGGGCAGCATCGAGGACAAAGGCTGGGATGCCGTGCTGGCCGCGCTGCAGACGGCTCTTGTGCTGCGCTCGCTGCGCACAGCCTGACTGTCGGGAGCGGGGCTATTGTTCCAGGTAGGAGGCTAGTTTCGTCAGGGACGACGCGAGCCCTGCTGCGTGGTCAAGCGCCGAGATGCCGTCGGGGACGTGCCGGGCAACGATACTGACGCGCGTGCCAGCATCAGCAGCGGCGACTTCCCAGGTCATGATCATCGTGCCGGCGTAGCCGGGGTCATCGGAGACGAAGTCCACCGCCTGCACGACCCGCTCGCCTGGGACGATCTCGAGGAAGCGTGCCTCGACGATGTCCGAATCCGCGGTCGCCTTGCCTGGTGCTCCTGATGCATCGGAGTAGGTCAGCACCATCCGGTACGACCCGCCAGGCCGGGCGTCGAAGCGATCGAACCTGCCCGTCATCCCGCCAGGGGGCAGCCATGCCAGCAGCGCCCCTGGATCGGTCAGCGCGGCCCAGGCATGCTCGGGCGGCGCGGCGATCACCAGTGACGCGCTGTCCGTACGCGGCATCCAGCGACCCTAGCACCGGCAGGTCTGGCTGGCGTGGCGTCAGCCGCGTGCCCAGGCCAGGACCGGGCCGCTGGCGGTGATGATGACGGGGGCGCCGGCCGGCAGCGGCTCGCTGCTGCCGGTCCTGACGATGATCTCGGGTGCCGGCGCCGTGGCGCCCTCGGGCCGCACCCGGACCACCGCGTCGTGGCCGTGATAGCCGTAGGCGACGACCCGCCCGGCCAGGCGGCCGGGCGCGGCGGCAGCTGAGCCGTTCCCGGCCGGGTGCAGCTCGAGCTGCTCGGGCCTGACCAGCACGGTGACCGGGCCCGCCGTCGCCGCGCGCGCGTGCGCGGCGTCAACTGGCAGGCTGCCGAGCACGGTAATGGCCAGGCCGTCGTCCAGCATCCCGTCGAGCAGGTTCGCGTCGCCGATGAACGCGGCAAGGTCGGCGTCGGCCGGCCGCGCGTACAGCTCGGCGGGCGGCGCGCACTGCGCGATCCGGCCGTCACGCAGCACCGCCACCCGGTCGGCGGTCGACAGTGCCTCGTCCTGATCGTGGGTGACCAGTACAGCCGTGGTACCCGCGTCGGCGAAGATCCGCTGCACGTCGGCGCGCACGCTGGCCCGCAGGTGCGCGTCCAGCGAGGCGAACGGCTCGTCCAGCAGCACCACGGCCGGCTCGACGGCCAGCGCCCTGGCCAGCGCGACGCGCTGCTGCTGCCCGCCGGACAGCTGATGCGGATAGCGCTTGCCGAGCCCGCCGAGGCCCACCGCCTCCAGCAGGGCGTCGGCGCGCCGCCCGCGCCGGTCCCTGGCCGGCAGCCCGAAAGCGACGTTGGCCGCGACCGTCAGGTGCGGAAACAGGCTGCCTTCCTGCGGCACGTAGCCAACCCGGCGCCGCTCCGGCGGGACGTGCACGCCAGGGCCGTCGACCACGACCTCACCGATCGTCACCGTGCCGGCGTCGGCCTGCTCGAAGCCGGCCAGCAGCCGCAGCAGCGTGGTCTTGCCGCTGCCCGACGGCCCGAGGATGGCCGTCAGCGAGCCGGCCGGGACCTCCAGGTCCACTCCGGCCAGCACCGGATGGTCGCCGAAGGCCTTATACAGGCCACTGACTGCCAGCTGCCTCATGTGCTTATCTTTGCGCCTGCGCGCTCCGGTCGAAAAACCGGCCGAGCACATAGCTCGGCACCGCTGCCACGGCGATCATCACCAGCGCGAAGGGCGCGGCCTGCCCGTACGACAGGTTCGACTCGTACACCCAGAACTGGGTGGCGAGGGTCTGCACGCCGGTCGGTATCAGCAGCAGCGTGGCCGTCAGCTCGGTCACGACGGACAGGAAGACCAGGCAGAACGCGGCCACCAGGCCGGGCCCGCACAGCCGCAGCGTGACCCGGCACAGCACCGCGAGCCGGTGCTGGCCAAGCGAGCGCGCCACCTCATCGAGGCTGGCCGGGGCGCGCGCCAGGCTTGCCTTGACGCCGACCAGCGCCAGCGGGAAGAACATCACCCCGTAGCAGGCGATCAGCAGCAGCGTGGTGCCGCTGAGCGAGAAGCCGGCGTAGCGGTCGGTGAAGTAAGACAACGCGAACGCGATCACCACGCCTGGCATGGCCAGCACCAGGTACGTGCTGCGCTCCAGGAAGATCCGCACCCGGCCGGTGCCGCGCACGGCCAGCAGCGCGACCGGGAATGCCAGTGCGGTCGCCACCGCGCCCGCCAGCGTGCCGTACAGCGCGGTGTGCGCGGCAGCCGACAGCAGCGACACCGTCGCCCCGCCGGTGACCGACGGCACCCCGCCCTGGATCATCCAGTAGACGCTGGCCCAGATCGGCACTCCGAGCGCGAGCAGCACCAGCGCGGTGAACCCGGCCAGCACCGGCCAGCGGGCCCGGCCGAGCCGGTGCGGCGGCGCCTGCCGCTGCGCCTGCGGGCCGGTCCTGCTGGCCCTGCCGCGGCCGCGCAGCAGCCCCTCGCCGGCCAGCACCACCAGGCTGAGCGCCACCAGGACCAGGGAAAGAGCGCAGGCGGCCGGCACGCTGAAGGACAGCCTGAACTCACTGAAGATCATCGTGGTGAAAGTCTGGTAGCTCAGGATCTCGAACGCGCCGTACTCGGCGAGCAGGACCAGCGCGACCAGCAGGCAGCCGCCGAGGATCGCGCCCCGCGCCTGACCGAGGGTGATCCGCAGGAACGTGCGCACCCGTCCGCTACCGAGGCTGCGCGCCACCTCCTCCTGGCCGGGATCGGTGCCGCGCAGGCTGGCCGCGACCGGCAGGTACACCAGCGGGTAGACGGCCAGGGTCATCACGATCACCGCGCCGCGGAAGCCATGCACCCACGGCCACAGTGAGGCCCAGCCGAAGCTGACCACGAAGTCGGGGATGGCGAGCGGCACCACCACCAGCACCGCCCAGATCCGCCGGCCCGGCAGGTCGGTCCGCTCCACGCACCATGCCGCCGCGGTGCCGATGATCGCGCACAGCACCGTGACGACGGCCGTGAGCCGCACCGTGTTCCACAGCAGCTCGGCGGTCAGCCGCCGGAAGAGCAGGTGCAGTACCTCGCCGGTGCCAGCCCCGTGGGCCTCGATCAGCAGGAACGCCAGCGGGACCGCCAGCAGCGCGGCGACCAGGAAACTGATCGCCAGCAGCGTGACCGGCGGCCGGGCACGGCGCGCGGGGACCGCGGCCGGCCGTATCGCCGGCCGGCCCGGCCTGGTCAGGGTGCCGGGCGCGGTCACCGGCGTCCCCGCACTAGCGGCCTCACAGCAGTCCGGCCTCCCGCATCACGGCGATCGCGGCTGAGCCGTCGCCCAGGTCGGTCGGCGTGATCGAGCTGGGCTGCAGCTGGGCGAGCGGCGTCTCCGGCGCCTGGGTGGTCACGCCGGATGCGATCGGGTACTCGAAGCTGAGCGACTTCGACGGGCTGGCCAGGATCTCCTGGCCCTGCTTGCTGACCAGGAACGCGACGAGCCTTTGCGCCGCTGCCTGATGCTGGCTCGCCCTGAGCACGGCGGCTCCGGAGACGTCGATCACGTAGCCGGGGTCGTGCGGGGCCAGGTGCGCGATCTTGGCGTGCGTCTTCGCCGGCCCGATCTCCGCCATCATCCGGTAGTAGTAGTACTGGTTGACCAGGCCGAACGCGGCCAGCCCGCGGTTCACATCAGAGGCGACGGTCTCGTTGTCCGGGTAGAGGTGGCCCGCGGCGTTGGACTTGATGGCCTTCAGCCAGGTGATCGTTGCCGCCTGTCCGTACGCGCGCAGGTAACCGGTCACGATCGGCTGGAAGTCGGTCTCCTGCGGCGCGATGGCGAGCTTGCCCTTAAACGTGGCGTCAGCCAGCTGGCTGACGTGCTGCGGCAGCTGGGCGGCGGAGATCAGGCTCGGGTTGTAGATCAGCACGCTGGTCCTGGCCGAGACGCCGACCCAGTCGCTCTGCGGCGAGTCGTACTTCGCCGGGCTCCTGGACAGCGTCGACTGCGGCAGCCTGGCCAGCAGTCCCTTGTCCTGCAGGCTCTCCAGCGGCGGCGTGTTCTCGGTGAAGAACACGTCAGGGCTGGTGTGCGGGCCCTGCAGCGCTATCTGGTCGGCGAGCACGTCCTCGTCGTCGGAGCGGACGTTCACCTTGATGCCGGTGGCCTTCTCGAACGCCGAGACCAGCTGGTTGGTGGTCTGCTCGTGCTGGCCGCTGTACAGCGTGATGGTCTGCCCGCCGGCGGACGGGTCTGCCCCAGCGGCCCCGCCGCAGGCCGCGAGCAGCCCGCACAGCGCCAGGCCAGCAGTTATCGCTGCTCCCCGTCGCCTCACGCGGCGGCCCCCGGACACAGAGCATCGATCTTCTTGCTGGCCACGGCCACTGCCTCCTTAGCTGAGCTGCTCTTGCCGCTGCTCGCGAACAGCTCTCGGTACGCGCGGTCGAGCGCGCTGATCGCGCTCGCCAGCGCCTGGTCGGGTGCGTGGATCTGCCGAAGCGGCAGCATCTGCGCCTCGGCCTGGCCCGGCCCGGCCGGGTCAGGGCCGTCGGCCAGCGCGCCGCTGACCTGCCGGCAAGCCGCCTGCCGCGGGCTGACCGCAGGCGCTGCCCGGTGCGACGGCGAGGAGCAGGCACCCAGCAGCAGACTGCCGAGCACGAGTCCGGCGGCCGGCCAAAGGCCAGCAGTCAGTTGCGCGTTCCGCATAGTGGTGAAGTCCGGTCCTCGGTGCGGGCAGGCTTACGGCGATGAAGCTTAGGCTAACCTAACAAAGGGTGTCAACGAGGGTCCGGCGGACCCTGAGCGCGTGCGGTATCACACCTTCTGTCCGTGCTTGCCCTCGCCCTCAGGCGACAGCTGCGCTGGTGCGCGGCAGCACCGCCCGTGGCTGGTGATGCGCGAGATCGCCGAGTTGGCCTGCCCCGAAGTACCCTGAGTGCGGAACACGAATCCTGCCGAGGTGACCGTGCGAGACATCCTGACCCCCATCACGAAGTGGTGGGAGGCCGGCGAGACGTTCGGCCTGGCGACCGTTGTGCGGACGTTCAGCAGCGCACCGCGCGAGCCCGGCGCTGCGCTGGCCGTCTCGGCGGGCGGAGAGGTCGTCGGGAGCGTCTCCGGCGGCTGCGTCGAGGGAGCCGTCTACGAGCTGTCCGGCCAGGTCAGGGCCGACGGCCAGGCGGTGCTGCAGACCTACGGTGTCAGCGATGACGACGCCTTCGCCGTGGGCCTGACCTGCGGCGGCATCATCGACATCTTCGTGGAGCCGATCAGCCGGGCGGCGTTTCCGGAGCTCGGGCAGGTCGCCGCGGCAGTCGCAGCAGGAGAGCCGGTCGCGGTGGCGACGGTGATCGCAGGACCCGGTCAGGTGGGGGCGCGGCGGGTGATCTGGGCCGGGCCGGACGGGGCCGGTTTCAACGGGCCCGCGAGCGATGGACCTGCCGGCAACGGGGCTGGCAGCAACGACGCTGCCAGCAACGGGCCTGCGAACCACAGCGAGCACGGCACCGCGAGCGGCACTCTGGGCAGCGGGGACCGGCTGGACCAGGCG
The DNA here is from genome assembly GCA_036495525.1 of Streptosporangiaceae bacterium. Taxonomy (GTDB): domain Bacteria; phylum Actinomycetota; class Actinomycetes; order Streptosporangiales; family Streptosporangiaceae; genus DASXMR01. Next base: position 151,809 of record DASXMR010000023.1, read on the forward strand.
GTCGACGATGACGCGCGCGGCATGCTCGCGCAGGGCCTGACCGGCGTCCGGCGGTACGGCCCCGACGGCGAGCGCAGGCGGGACGAGCTGGCGGTGTTCGTGCAGTCGTTCGCGCCGCCGCCGCGGATGCTGGTCTTCGGCGCGATCGACTTCGCCGCCGCTGTTGCCAGGGCAGGCAAGTTCCTCGGCTACCGGGTGACCGTTTGCGACGCGCGGCCGGTATTCGCCACGGCCGCGCGGTTCCCCGACGCCGACGAGGTGATCACCGACTGGCCGCACCGGTACCTGTCCGGGATCAGCACCGACGCGCGCACGGTGATCTGCGTGCTCACCCACGACCCGAAGTTCGACGTGCCGCTCCTTGAGGTGGCGCTGCGGCAGCCGGCCGCCTACATCGGCGCGATGGGCAGCCGCCGGACCCACGAAGACCGGCTGGCCAGGTTGCGCGAGGCGGGCATGACCGAGCAGGAGCTGGCCAGGCTTCGCTCGCCGATCGGCCTGGATCTCGGCGCGCGCACACCGGAGGAAACAGCGGTGGCCATCGCCGCCGAGCTGATCCAGCTGCGCTGGGGCGGGTCGGGGCAGCCGCTCACGGCCACGACAGGCCGCATTCACCACGGCTGAACCGATGGCAGCCAGGGCCGGCCGGGAGCCGGATGGCAGGCCGGCAGCGGTCGCCGGCATCCTGCTGGCGGCCGGGCAGGGCAGCAGGCTTGGCCAGCCGAAAGCGCAGCTGCGGCTCGGCGGCGCGTCGCTGGCCAGCAGGGGAGTGCGGCTGCTCGGTGACGGCGGCGCCGCCCCCGTCATCGTGGTCACCGGCGCTGTCGCCGTCGACGCGCCTGGCGTGATCGTCGTGCACAACCCGCTGTGGCGCACCGGCATGGGCTCATCCCTGGCCGCCGGGCTGGCGACGGTGCCCGACGCCTGCGGCGCCGCGGTCATCGCGCTCGCCGACCAGCCGCTGGTGGGGTCAGCCGCCGTGGCGCGGCTGATCGGCGCGTTCCTGGACGGCGCCACCGTGGCGGTGGCCGCCTACCAGGGCAGGCGGCGCAATCCCGTACTGCTCGCGCGCGAGCACTGGGCCGAGGTGACGGCGCTGGCCACCGGCGACGAGGGCGCCCGGCCGTTCCTGCGCGCGCATCAGGAACTCGTCACGGCTGTCGAGTGCGGCGACACCGGGCGCCCTGACGACCTGGACACCCCGGCCGATCTGGAGCGCCTCGCGGCCGAGCTGGCCGACGATCAGGGCTAACAGGTCACGGCAGCACCCGGATGCCCCAGGAGTGACTGACGCTGTCGCCGGGCTGCAGCGTCAGCAGGCCATTCCCGGTGACGAACGCGTTGGCCGGGCAGGTCATCGGCTCGATCGCCATGGCTCGCCTGCGGTGTCGCGGGCCGAGGGCGTCACCGGTGAAGACCTGCAGCCAGTTGTAACCGGGGCCGGCCCACAGGGCGACCGTCAGGTCAGGACCCGCCAGCCCGGCCCATGCCCGCCCGGCGGCGTCCCTGGCCAGCCCCGTCAGCGAGTCATCGGCACTGGTCTGGCCGATCCGCCGTGGCTCGCGGAAGTCGAGCGGGGTGCCGGTTACCTCGCGCAGCTCGCCCGACGGAATGCCCCGCTCATCGGCTGGCTGCCAGCGCGCCGCCGGCAGCTGCAGCTCGCACTCGTCGATCAGCGGCGGCCCGGCCGTCAGGTACGGATGCGAGCCAGTACCGTAGGGCGCCGCCGCCGAGCCCGCGTTGCCCGCGGTCACGGTCAGCTGCAGGCCGGTCTCCGCATCCAGCTCGTAGCCGGCGGTCAGCTCCAGGCAGAACGGGTAGCCGGGGCTGCCGAGCAGCAGGTGCCCGAGTACCACCGCCGAGCCGGACTGACTGGCTGCCGTCCAGGTCGCCCATCTGGTCAGCCCATGGATCGCGTTGCCGTGGGCGGGCTCGCTGAGGTCTAGCTGGCAGTTGCGGCCGCCGAACTCGTACCGGCCGCCATCGACCCGGTTCGGCCACGGCGCGAGTAGCTGGCCGGCCCCGGCGGGCGGCAGCTCATCTTCCTCGTAGCAGGTGATCAGCGCACGGCCGCCGTAGGTCAGCTGGCGCAGCCCAGCGCCCAGCTCGGTCACCGTGGCCTCGTAGTCGCCGGCCCGCAGCCGGTACTGCTCGCCCGTCAGCGTCAGCTCGGTCATGCCACCTATCCTGGCGCGCCACGCGGATCCGGCGGCTGCGGGGTCGGGCGGGCTCGCCGCCGCCCCGGTCCGTTGCCTCAGTCCGGGGCAGCGAACCAGGCGGTGCCAGCACGATGAGGACGGGCGCGACCGCGGCGAACGATGGAGGCGACCTAGCTCACGAATACCTGCGCACCAGACGGCGGCTTGCCCGCGGTGTCATTTCTCCGCTAACGGTCGAGATTTCGGTGACCCGCGCTGGCGGTGCCTAGCAGGTCAACCGTTATGGCCAGGATGCTGCTGGCGGTGGGTGGGCTGCCAGCCAGCCGGTCCTGCCGTCGCCGCTTGCGGGCCCGAAGGCCAGGAAATCCTCGGCGGCTACCGCTGCGTGCCGGCGGGGCTGCTAGGGGAGCGGGGGACCTTCAGCCCCGCCGGCAGTTGCACCTTAGCCGTCGGGACTGCGGACGCGGGCGAAGTTCAGCAACACGGCGCGGCGGGTTGCCGGACGGGCCAGCCAGCTACCTGGCTGGCAGGGCTCAGGCGGCTGGCCCGCGATGGCGGCCGACGTAACTGGCGAAGACCACCACGTTGGCGAGGTAGCGCCCGGTCTGCCGGTCGAAGGCGCCGCCGCAGGTCACCAGCCGCAGCGTCGGCCAGCGGGTGTGCCGGTACACCTGCGCGGTCGGGAAGCTGGCCTTCGGGTACAGCGCGATCGAGTAGGCACGGAAAATGACCGTCTGGCCATCCATGAGCCGGACCAGGACGAGGTCGCCCGGCCGCACGTCGCCGAGCCGGTAGAACACCCCAGGCCCGGTCCGCGCGTCGTCGACGTGCCCGAAGATCGCGGCGGAGCCACGCTCTCCTGGCGCCGGGCCGCGGTCGTACCAGCTGGTCAGCAGCGGCGTGGTCAGCGACGGCACGGCAACGCTGCCATCGGGGTTCAGGCCGAGCGGGATGGTCCTGGCGGCCACCCGGAGCGCGGGGATCTCGATGCCGACCGGCGTCGACCTGGCGAGCGGGACTGGCCGGGGGCCGGTCTGGCGGGCCGGCCAGCCGGGTGCCCGTCCGGCGGCCGCTGCCCAGGCTGGCGGCGCCGGCGGCGGGGACCAGCGCAGCGTGTCCCGGCCGGCCAGCGTGATCGCAAGGCCGGCCGCGAGCAGGGTGACGGCAGCGAGGTTCAGCCAGTAGATCTTGCGCCGGCGATGCCGGGGCTGTGCTTGCCCGGCTCGCGTCCGGCGCGCTCCGCCGGCCTGGCCGACTGCCCGCACCTCTTCCCTCCGCAACCATCTCACCGCGCTGCCGCCAGCGGGTGGCGCCATCGGCGAACGGCTCATTGCGCTGACATTCCCTGGCCAGGCCGGGTGGTAACGGGCGCGTGGGCCGGCTGGCCGGCTAGCGCCTTGCTGCGGTGGGGTGCTGCTTCGCCGAACGGGTGCGCCGCGGTCACGCGCCCCGGCGGGCGCTGGCCGTCAGCCGCGGGGGGCCAGCGCGCCGGCCCTGACGGCCTCGGCGGCGAGCACGCCGAACAGGTAGAAGTACGCGGACTCCTCGTCGGCGAACAGCCGTCGCTCGTGCTTGGCGCCGCCCGAGGCGGTGAAGACCTCGAATCCGCTCTCGGTCGGCAGCAGGCACATCGCGCCGTTCACGACAGCCCCGACGGAGTACGCGCTGGCCGGGATCGCCGCCTGGCTGGCCAGCTCGGAGAAGATCCCCTGGGTGGGCTGCCGTGCGGCTGCGGCGCGGCGCCGGCGCGGCGGCGGCCACGGCGCGCCGGAGGCCGGGCCGGCGATGCCCTGCTGCCCGCTGTCAGCTCGCGGCTGCAGCGGCGGGGCCGGCGCATGCAGCGCGGCGGCTGGCGCCAGCGGCATGCCGGGCGGCTGCTGGCCGAGGCCTGGCACTTGCGTGGATGCGGCTGGTGGCTGCGGCGCGGCTGGTGGCTGCGGCGGCGCGCCATGCGGCTGGCGGGAAGCGGAGGCTCGCAGCGCCGCTGCCTCCAGCGGCAGCGGCGTCTCGTCCGCCGGCGGTACGGTCACGCCGCCTGGCGCGTCCGGTGCCGCCTGCTGCCCGGCAGCCTGGCCGGGCAGGGCCGGCCCGCGGCCGTCGTACGCCGCCGGGTAAGCGCGGTCCTGGCTGGCCGGCTGGCCGGCCGGGTAGCCCGGTCCTGGCGGCGGGGTGGCGGGCTTGCCGTAGCCGTGCGCCGCCGGGTACGGCTCCAGATATCCGGGCGGGGCCACGGGCGGCTGGCCGTAGCCGTCCTGGCTGCCGCGGCCGTTCCAGCCGGGGTCGGCCGCGCGCTGCCCGTAGCCGGCCGCCGGGTCGGCGGGCGGGTAGCTGGTCGCGCGGCTGGCAAGCTGATCCGCCTGGTAGCCGGCCGGCTGCGGCGGGTACCGTCCGGCGGCCGCCGGACCGTAGCCGGTCTCGGGCGGCGGCTGGCCCTGCGGGAGCGGCTCAGCGGGGTAGTCGCTTCGTTCCTCGGCGATGGCGGTGACGTCCTCGCGCGCCGTCACCAGCTCGAAGACGCCCCGGTCGACCTCCCAGAAACCGAGCCGCTCGGCCTGGTAAGCGTCGTGGCCCAGGTAGGCGATGTGCAGCCGGTCGCCGAGATCGTCCAGGATCATGCACCGCTCGCCCCGGTAGCTGCCGGTGGGCCGCGATTCCCAGAGTGCCTGCACCTCGCCGATGGGCAGCTGCTTGCGCCAGTGCCCGGTGGCAGGCTCGAAGCCCAGCTCCTCCGGCGGCGGGCAGGCAGCGAACAGCACCACATCGCCGGAAGCTGGCCCGACGCCAGCCTCGTACGGCACGCCCTGGTATGTGGCCATCAGCCGGTAGCGCATGGTCTAGATCCCCTCGGCTGGGCGCAGCCAGACCTGGCCGTCGTAGCGGGCGACGAATTCGGCGTGGCCGGGGCTGATGCGGTAGATCTCGGCGCCGACCGGGACCGGGATCGGGTCGGTGTAGAACTCCGCGATCGCCCGGTTCGGTGACGAGGTATACCCGGTGCCGGTGAACGGCGGGCGGCCGGCGAAGTCACCGCCGCGCTCCGCCGAGTAGGGCACGCGGTAGGACTGCGAGCCGAGGGCGCTCCACCGCATGACGTACACCTCGGGCATGCTGGCGCCGAACTCCGAGCCTTCGTAGCCCAAGTCGAGCGCCTCATAGAAGTCTGCTGGGTCGGTGAACGAGCTGTCCCTCGCCAGGTACACAAACCCCGCGATGACGGCGCGCCGGCCGGTCAGGTACGGCTCAACCAGCCGCGGCGGGATCACCTTCTGCATCAGCGTGCCCGGCTGCACTGCCGATGCCACCTGGTCAGCCTGCCGCACGCGCTCCCCATGTGATCAGAACGTGATCCGGATGCCACGAGACTCTCATACCGCAAAATACGCCCTCAACGGCTTCTACATACCTGACCAGGCCGTATCGGCGCCAGGCTACCCGCGCGCCGGGCCGGCCGCGTCGTGCCCTCACTACATTGGGTCCGTGCCACCTCCGCCCGCCGGCCAGCCGAGCAAGGATGACGACGGATCAGCCTGGCCCGAGGTAGCCAGCGCCCTGGCTGCGTACGCCGACGGCAGCGGCAGCGAGCATGCTGCGCTCACCGCGCTGGCCGGATCCCGGCTGCTGGTCCCGCTGCTGGCCGAGCCGGCGCCGGACGGCAGCGAGGTCAGCCAGGTTGCCGTGCCGTCACTGGTCGGTGCTGACGGCCGGCCGGCCATCCCCGGTTTCACCAGCCTGGATGCGCTGCACCGGTGGCGGCCTGGCGCCCGGCTTGTGCCCCGGCCGGCCGTTCTGGTGTGGCAGGCGGCGATGGCCGAGTCAGCAGCCGTGGTCATCGACGTGGCCGGGCCGGTGCCGGTGGCGGTCGACGGCGCACGGCTCGCCGCGCTCGCCAGCGGTGAGCCGGTACCCGAGCCGCACGAGGATCCCGACGTGCTGGCCACTGTCGCTGAGGCGGTCGCCCGGCCCGGGGCGGTCGCGCTGGCCGGGCTGTCGCTGGCCGGCCTGGCCCGCGGCGACGACGGCAGCCTGATGGTGAACCTGCAGCTGGCACCCGATGGCGATCGCGCCAGGGTTGGCCAGGCGGTGGCAGCGCTTGGTGCGGACATCACGGCCAGGCTCGGCGGCCGGCTGCGTCAGGGCATAGCGTTCGCCATCAGCGCGGCCAGCTAGCGCCGCCGCCGCCGGAGCGACGGCCAGTCCTGCCCCGGCTAGCCGTTTCTGCGGCGGCGCAGTGCGACGGCACCGGTGATGGCGCCGAGGCCGAGGATGGACAGGCCGAGCAGCTGCAGGCCGTGATCTGTGGCCGTCGAGGTGGTGCCGTCGCCGGTGGCCACCCCGCCGCCGGCCGGCGTGGTGGTCACCCGGAGCGACGCAGTTCCGGCGACGCCATTGCCGCAGGCCATTTCCGGGTGATAGGTGCCCGCATGAAGGGCGGCGGGCAGCGTCACGTCGGCGAAGAACAACCCGGTCACCGCCCCGCCGCTGCTGCGCATCGGAATGCGCGCGGCGAGCCCGAGGCCCGCGCCGGACAGCGTGGCGCTGCCGGGACTGCCGCAGTTAATGCTGAACTCGACGATCTGGCCGGGGCGGGCCGGGTCTGGCGCGACGCTGGCGCTGCCGGCGCCGCCGATCACCCTCGCGGCAAGCCGGGCGGCCGCCGCCTGCCGGTCTGGTCCAGCGCCAGCCGCCGGCGCAGCCAGGGCGGCCGGCGTGGCCCCCGCGATCACCGTGGCGCAAACCCCGGCCGCAGCCAGTGCTGGCTTGATGACGCGCATCGGTGTTCCTCCCCCGGTGAACCGCGCGAGCGCGTGGGCGCCCCTGGCTGCGCCAGGCCGGTTGCCCGAGGCGGGCTGCTCAGCGCCCGCTGCGGCCGGCCCGCCCCGGGGTCCGCGCTCACTGATACCCGGCGCCTGTCCTGGCAAAACAGCAGGCCAGCCGTACGCCGGCGGGGCTATGCCCCGGTTCGTGCCCGGCAGCCGCGGCCAGCGGCGCGACCCGGCGCGGTGACGCCACCCCGCGCGGATAGCGCGGCCCGGACAGTAAGGACGGCATGGCAGGATCGGCACTATGCTGCGCTGGCTGACCGCCGGGGAGTCGCACGGCCGGGCACTGGTGGCCGTATGCGAGGGCATCCCGGCCGGAGTTGAGATCACCACCGCTGACGTGGCCGCGGCGCTGGCCCGGCGGCGGGCAGGCTACGGCCGCGGCGCGCGGATGACGTTTGAGCAGGATGAGGCCGAGCTGACCGGCGGGGTGCGGCACGGCCGCACGCTTGGCGGGCCGGTCGCGATGAGGGTGGCGAATACCGAGTGGCCTAAGTGGGAGACGGTGATGTCCGCCGATCCGGTGGCCGCTGACGTGCTCGCCGGCCAGGCCAGGAACGCGCCGCTGACCAGGCCGCGGCCGGGTCACGCCGATCTCGCCGGGATGCAGAAGTACGGGGCGCGCGACGCGAGGCAGGTGCTGGAGCGGGCCAGCGCGCGGGAGACGGCAGCCAGGGTCGCGCTCGGCGAGCTGGCCAGGCGGTTCCTGGCCCAGGCTGCCGGGGTGCAGATCCTGAGCCACGTGGTCTCGATCGGCTCGGTCAGCGCCCCGGACGACCTGGTCCCTGGCCCAGGCGACGCGGCCAGGATCGACGCTGACCCGGTTCGCTGCTTGGACCAGGCGGCGAGCCAGGCGATGCGGGACGAGATCGACCAGGCGCGCAAGGACGGTGACACGCTGGGCGGCGTAGTCGAGGTGGTGGCCTACGGCCTGCCGCCCGGCCTCGGCAGCCACGTGCACTGGGATCGCAGGCTCGACGGGCGGCTGGCCGGCGCGATGATGAGCATTCACGCGATCAAGGGAGTGGAGATTGGTGACGGGTTCGCCACGGCCAGGCGCCGTGGCTCGGCGGCGCACGACGAGATCGACGGCACCCTGGACGGGGTCCGCCGGCGGACCAACCGGGCTGGCGGGATCGAGGGCGGCATGAGCACGGGCGAGCTGGTCAGGATCCGCGCGGCGATGAAGCCCATCTCCACGGTGCCCAGGGCGCTGGCGACGGTCGACGTCAGCACCGGCGAGCCGGCCAGGGCGATCAACCAGCGCAGCGACGTGACAGCGGTGCCAGCGGCTGGCGTGGTCGCCGAGGCGATGGCCGCCCTGGTGCTCGCGGATGCGGCGCTGGAGAAGCTCGGCGGTGACTCCATCGACGAGACCCGGCGCAACCTGCGCGGCTACCTCGACGCCCTGGTGATCGCGTGAGCCCTGACCAGCGGGCGGCCGGGCGGCCGGCCGCGATCCTCATCGGGCCGCCGGGAGCCGGCAAGTCGACGGTCGGCGCGCTGCTGGCCGCGCGGCTGTCGGTCGGCTTCGTCGACACCGATGAGAGCGTCGAGGCGGTCGCTGGTAAGCCGGTCGGCGACATCTTCATCGATGACGGCGAAGCGGCCTTCCGCGAGCTGGAACGCGCGGCCGTGGCCGCGGCGGTGACCGGCTGCGACGGTGTCGTCAGCGTCGGCGGTGGCGCGGTCCTCGACCTGGGTACCCGCGAGCTGCTGGCCGGCCAGGACGTGGTGTACCTGGAGACGGGCTTCACCGAGACGGTGCGCCGGGTCGGGTTCGACACGCCGCGGCCGCTGATGCTCGGCAACCCGCGGGCCCGGCTCAAAGAGCTGCTCACCGAGCGGCTGCCGATCTACCAGCAGCTCGCCCGCATCACCGTGGTCACTGACGGCCGCTCGCCCGAGGACCTGGCCGGCCAGATCGCGGCACAGCTGCCAGCCGACGACAGCGGCGAGCCGGACGACGGCCTGGACGGCGCCGGCCAGGCGTGACGAGCGTGACCGCGACCAGGATCCGCGTCGGCGGCGAGCACCCCTATGAGGTGGTCGTCGGCAGCGGCGTGCTCGGCGAGCTGCCGGCCATGATCGGCGAGGCGGCCAGGACCGTCGTCGTGGTGTACGCCGCTGGCCTTGACCGGATCGCCGAGCCCGCCTGCGCCGCGCTGCGCCAGGCCGGCTACCTGGTGCACGCCGAGCAGGTGCCGGCCGGCGATCAGGCGAAGAACGTCGAGGTCGCCGCCCGGCTATGGGCAGCGCTGGCCGGCCACCGGGTTTCCCGCAGCGACGCCGTCGTCGGCCTGGGCGGCGGCGCGGTCACCGACCTGGCCGGCTTCGCCGCTGCGACGTGGCTGCGCGGTGTGCGCCTGGTGCTGGTGCCGACGACGCTGCTGGCCATCGTCGACGCGGCGATCGGCGGGAAGACGGCGGTGAACATCGCGGCCGGCAAGAACCTGGTCGGCGCTTTCCACCCGCCGGGCGGCGTGCTTGCCGACCTGGCCATGCTGCGGACGCTGCCGGCCGGCGAGTACGTCAGCGGGCTGGCCGAGGTGATCAAGGCCGGGTTCATCGCGGACCCGGTCATCCTCGACCTGATCGAGGCCGATCCGGAAGCCGCGACGCGGCCGGGCGGGCCGCACGAGCGCGAGCTGGTCGAGCGGGCGGTGCGGATGAAGGCCGAAGTGGTGGCCGCTGACCTGCGCGAGAGCGGGCAGCGCGAGGTGCTCAACTACGGCCACACGCTCGGTCACTCGATTGAGCTGGCCGAGCAGTTCCGGATCCCGCACGGCAACGCGGTGGCGATCGGCATGACCTATGCTGCCGCGGTGGCGCGGCTGGCCGGACGGCTGGACGACGCGACCGCCGGCCGGCACGCCGAGCTGCTGGCCGCGGTCGGCCTGCCGGTCAGCTACCGGGCCGGGGCATGGCCGCAGCTGCGCAGCGGCATGGCCGTGGACAAGAAGGCGCGCGGTTCCCGGCTGCGGCTGGTGGTGCTCGACGGGCTGGCCCGGCCCGCCATCCTCGACGATCCGCCGGAGAACCTGCTGGCCAGCGCGTACGCGGAGGTGTCTTGATGATGCAGGCCGTGCTCGTGCTCAACGGGCCGAACCTTGGCCGGCTCGGCTCCCGCGAGGTGGATGTCTACGGCAGCGCGACGCTGGCCGACCTGACCGCTGCGTGCACGGTGGCCGGCGCCGGGCTAGGGCTGTCCGTGCAGGTCAGGCAGACCGACGACGAGGCCGAGCTGATCAGCTGGGTGCACGAAGCGGCTGACGGAAAACTTCCCGTGGTGCTCAACCCGGCTGCCTTCACGCACTACTCCTATGCGCTGCGGGACGCGCTGGCGATGCGCACCGCGCCGCTGGTGGAGGTGCACCTGTCGAACCCGGCGGCGCGGGAGAGCTTCCGTCACACCTCCGTGGTGGCCGGCGTGGCCGACGGCACCGTGGCGGGCTTCGGGCTGCTGTCTTACCAGCTCGCGCTCCGCGCGGTCGCCGCGCTCTGCGGGGCAGCCGGGGCCAGCTAGCCACCGGGCCTGCCCGGGCCAGGGCGGTGGCGGGCGGCGAGCCACCCGGCGCCTGCGCCGCTACCATGCCCCTAATTGCGGAACGAGGCCGCCGGGCCGGCTGTCGTCCGCCTGGCTGGTGTCCGTGCCACGGAAGGGCTGTGAGCTGATGCGGATCGGGATGTCGCTCAACTACGCCGGCGGGTTCGCGGAGACCGTGGCCGAGCTGTCCGACTATGAGAAGGCCGGGCTCGACATCGTGTTCGTGCCCGAGGCGTACAGCTACGACGCGGTCAGCCAGCTTGGCTACCTGGCCGCCAGGACCGAGCGGATGCAGCTCGCGTCAGGCATCCTGCAGCTTTACTCGCGCACCCCGGCGCTGACCGCGATGACGGCGGCCGGGCTTGATTACGTCTCCGGCGGCAGGTTCGTGCTCGGCATCGGCGCGTCCGGGCCGCAGGTGATCGAGGGCTGGCACGGCGTGCCCTACGACGCGCCGGTCGGCCGGACCCGCGAGGTGATCGAGATCTGCCGGGCGGTCTGGCGGCGCGAGCGGCTGCAGTACGCGGGGAAGCACTACACGATCCCGCTGCCGCCGGATCAGGGCACCGGGCTTGGCAAGGCGCTGAAGCTGATCAATCATCCGGTCAGGGACCGGATCCCGATCGTGGTCGCGGCCATCGGCCCCAAGAACGTGGCGCTGGCAGCCGAGCTCGCTGAGGGCTGGGAGCCGATCTTTTACCTGCCGGAGAAGGCGGCTGAGGTCTGGGGAGCGCCGCTGGCGGCCGGCCGGGCCAGGCGCGACCCGGCGCTCGGCCCGCTTGAGGTGTACAGCTCCGCGACGCCGCTGGCGATCGGCGAGGACGTGCGCGGCCTGCTCGATCTCGGCCGGCCGTCGCTCGCCCTCTATATCGGCGGGATGGGCGCCAGAGGGCAGAACTTCTACAACCGGCTGGCCAGCCAGTACGGCTACGAACGCGAGGCCGCGGCGATCCAGGACGCCTACCTGGCCGGCCGCAAGGACGAGGCAGCGGGCCTGGTGCCCGCCTCGCTGCTGGACGGCCTCGCGCTGATCGGGCCGAGGTCGCTGGTGGCCGACCGGGTCGCGGCGCTGCGCGAGTCTGGCGTGACCACCCTCAGCGTGGCACCGATCGGGCGCACGCACGCGGAGCGGGTTGCCCTGATCGAGCAGGTGCGCGAGCTCGCCGGCTGACCACGGCTGGCCGGCCCTGCCGCTGCGGCGCTACGCCGGCCGGCGAACCGCGCTGCGTCCTGGCATGAGCTGAGCCTTGTCCGGGGCGGGGGACCGGCCAAGGCTCAGCTGCAAATGCAGGGAGGGCGGCGCCGGGGGACTAGGCGGCGGCTTCCCGCCTGGTGGTCAGGGACCGCTCGTACACGGCCAGGGTCTCCTGGCCGATCCGGTCCCATGAATAGCGCGCGGTTGCCCGGTCAGCGGCAGCGATCCCGTAGCCCTGCAGCAGCATGGGCGTTGCCAGCAGCTGGCGGATCCGCCGGGCCAGCTCGCCTGCCTGCCCCGCCGGCACCAGCAGCCCGGTGGCGCCGTCGACGACCGCGTCGTGATAGCTGCCGCCGGCTGCGGCGACCACCGGCGTGCCGCAGGCCATCGCCTGCAGCGGGACCAGACCGAGCGGCTCGTCAGCAGCGACGTGCACCAGCAAGTCAGCCGAGCGCAGCAGCGCAGGCAGCCGGGCAGCGCTGACCTCGCCGGTGAACAGCACCCGGTCGCTTATCCCGCGCCGCTTGGCAAGCGCGGCCAGCTCGCGCAGCTCGGGATCGCCGCTGAGCTGTGCCTTCGGCGGCCCGCCGGCGATGAGCAGCTCGGTGCCCGGCAGCCGCGGCAGCGCGTTCAGCACGACGTCCAGGCCGTGGTCAGCGGCCTGCGCGGCCATGGCCAGCAGCCGCGGCCGCCTGGTGCGCCGGGCGACGGGGCCGACCGGGGCGAAGGTGCTGGTGTCGACGCCGCATGGCACCACCCGGACGGCGGCGCGCGGGACGCCAAGCCGGGTCAGCGCGGCCAGCTCGGCTGAGGTGCCGGCCAGCACCGCGCTGACGCTGCGGGCGATCACCGGCTCGAGCCGCTTGCGCGCGACCGAGGTCACGGTGCCGCGGCGGGAGCCGGCCAGCTCGTGGAAGGTCTGCACCACCGGCACCGGCACTTCCCTGGCGGCAGTCAGCGCGGCGAGCCCGGCGGTCCAGTAGTGCGCGTGCACGACGTCCGGCCGGTCCTGCTGCCACCGCTCTGCCAGCGTTCCGCTGAACGACGCCAGGTGCTCGACGGCGCGCTCATCGGCAAGCGGCCCGGCCGGGCCGACCGCGACCGGCTCAGTGGTCAGGCCGGGCGAGAGCCTGGCCGCGCGGTGCGGCCCGGCCGAGTCGGCGCGGGAGTAGATAGTGACCTGGTGCCCGTGGTCGGCCAGCGCGCGGCCGAGCGAGACGATTCGCTGCCCGCGGGCTGCCTGATCGGTGCCGGATGCCTGATCGGCCTGACGGCCAGCCTGGACAGGGTCGCTGGTGACGAGAGCGATCCTCATGACGCGGTCTCCTTCGATCGCCACGGCGATCACGGGGCCAGCTCGCAGGAGAATGCCCGGGCGCTAGAACAGTGCCGACGCGAGAGCGGTGCCTGGGCCGGAAGCGGTCTGGAAGCAGCGGTCCATGTCAGGGACGCTGCCTGCCTGAAAGCGGCGCTTCTCAGCAGCAGCGCTTCTCGGGAGCAGTGTTCGCGGTGCGCCTAGCTGCGCTGTATGTGTACGCGCAGCAAAAAGCAGGCACTCCCCGGACCTGGCCCGTGAAGGCGTGGATGAGGGGCTTGTGCCTGCGTCGTAGACACTGTCATTCAGTATAGCCAGCTGGCCGCCCGGCGAAACCCGCTACCGCTCGCCTTCCGGGCCGAGCAGGCATCCGCGCAGGTAGCTCAGCGACTGCGAGAGCAGCCTGGACACGTGCATCTGGGAAAGCCCGAGCTGCTCGCCGATCTCGGACTGGGTCATGTTCCCGTAGAACCGCATCAGCAGGATCCGCCGTTCCCGCTCGGGCAGGTCGCTCCAGTGCTGCTGCAGCGCGGCCATGTCGAGCGTGTGCTCGACCCTCGGGTCCTCCTCGCCGAGCAGGTCGCCCATGCTCGCGGAGCCGCCGTCCTCGGCGGCCGGCGCGTCCAGCGACCAGGCCTGCGCGCCAAGGTCTGCCTGCCGCGCATCCCTGATCGCGGCTTCGCTGACCTGCAGATGCTCGGCCAGGTCGGCGTCGCCTGGCGCATGTCCGAGCTGGTGGCCGAGCTCGCCAGCTGCCTTGCGAAGCTCAAGGACCAGCTCCTGCGCCGACCGCTTGACGTGCACCTGCCAGCGCTTGTCACGGAAATGCCGCTTGATCTCGCCGCTGACGCAGGCCATCGCGTACGGGGCGAGGCTGCTGCCGACCCCGGGGTCGAACCTGTTGATGGCCTTCATCAGGCCGACATAGCCGACCTGCATCAGCTCCTCGGCCGGCTCCGGGCTGGCGTGATACTTCCTGGCGCAGGACCTGACCAGCGACTCGTACCGGCTGACCAGAACCTCGCAGGCGGCCGCCCGGCTGGCGCTGTCCGCCGGCTCGGCGTGAATGACGCGCAGCAGCTCGCCGTCCTCGCGGCCTGCCCAACCACGGCTGGCTGATTCGGCGTGCTGCGGCGGTGCGGGTGCGCTGGGGGTGGGGGCGGCGGAGACTGTCATCGTTGACCTCGCAGACGGGGAACCGCGGTGCTACACGGGTGTGCCCGTCAGCAGAGGTCTAAACCTGGCCGCTGCCCGGCGCTGGCGGTGGCATGCCAGGGCCGGGCCAGGGCAGCGATAGGAGAGGTGCCTGGGCAGCTACGGCACCACGGTCGGCCGCGAGCCGCGCGGCCGGCGAGAGGGCAAGGAGGCCACGTGAGCATCATCCGACCGCCCGGCCAGGGCGCGGCGGCGGCGCCGCGCGTGGTGATCGTCGGCGCGGGTTTCGCCGGGCTGTCCGCGCTGCATGCGCTGCGGCGCAGCGGCGCCAGCGTGACGCTGGTGGACCGCAATGCCTACAGCACCTTTCAGCCGCTGCTCTACCAGGTGGCGACCGCTGGCCTTACCTCAGCCGACGTTGCGTACTCGCTGTTCGCCGTGGCGCGCAAGCGCCGCGCCGCGTTCCGCCTCGGCGAGGTCACCGGGCTCGACACGGCGGCCAGGCGCGCGCTGCTCGCCGACGGCACCAGCCTGGAGTACGACTACCTGATCATCGCGTCGGGCGTGGCCGCGAGTTACTTCGGAATTCCCGGCGCCGCCGAGCACAGCTTCGGGCTCTACACCCGGCGGGACGCGGTCGCGCTGCGCAACCAGCTGATGGCCGAGCTTGAGCGGCGCAGCAGCCCGGCAGCGCCGGGCGGCGATGCCGACCTCAACATCACCATCGCCGGTGGCGGCGCCACCGGCGTCGAGCTGGCCGGCACCGTCGCCGAGCTGCGCAACATCGCGCTGCCCGCCGCGTTCCCGCTGATCAATCGCGAGCGGATGCGGGTCCGGCTGGTCGAGCAGGGCCCGGCCCTGCTCGCGCCGTTCAGCCCGTCGCTGCGTGACTACGCTCGCCGCCAGCTGCTCGCGCGCGGCGTCGACGTGCGGCTGGAGACGGCGATCAAGGAGGTCGGTCCCGGCTTCGTACTGCTGGCTGACGGGGCGCGGCTGCCAAGCGACATCACGGTGTGGGCGGCCGGGATATCGGCGCCGCCGGACGAGCTGCCCGGCCTGCAGCGCGGTCGCGGCGGCCGCCTGCTGACGGGGCCCGACCTGCGGGTGGCCGGCCAGGAGCGGGTATTCGCGGCCGGCGATGTCGCGCTCACCGGCGAGCAGCCGGTAGCGCAGCTCGCCCAGCCGGCCATCCAGCAGGGCAGGCACGCCGCCGAGCAGATCGGGCGGCTGGAGTCCGGTCAGGCGACCCAGCCGTTCAGTTACCACGACAAGGGCACGATGGCCACCATCGGCCGCCGGTCAGCCGTGGTGGAGCTGCCGTACCGCGTCCGGGTCCGCGGCTCGCTCGCGTGGCTTGCCTGGCTCGGCCTGCACCTGGTCACCCTGCTCGGGAACAGGAACCGGCTGGCGGTGCTGGTCAACCTGTCCTGGCGGTATGTCAGCTGGAAGCGAAGCGGCGGCATCATCATCGGCGACGACCTGCCGCGCGGCCGGCGCTAACCCGTACAGTTCGTGGCATGCCGGATATTCATGCTTCCCGCCGTGCTGCCGCGCAGCAGCGGCTCGCCTCGCTGGGCGCCGACGCCGCGCTGATCACCAGCCTGGTGAACGTCCGTTATCTCACGGGCCTGGCCAGCTCGAACGCCGCCCTGCTGCTGCCGGGCGACGGCGCCGCCCTGCTCGCCACCGACTCGCGCTACCGGCCAGCCGCCGAGCGCGACGCCCCCGACCTCGAGCTGCTCGTCGACCGGTTCATCGAGCCGGCGCTGGCCGCCGCGGCCGCCGAGCGCGGGCTGATGAGGCTGGCCTTCGAGGCTCAGCAGATGACGGTGGAGCGGCACTCGGAGCTGGCCGCCGCCCAGAGCGGGCTCACGCTCGTTCCGCTCGGCCACGCCGTCGAGCAGCTGCGCATGGTCAAGGACGCGGGCGAGCTGCACCTGCTGGCCAGGGCGTGCTCGATCACCAGCGAGGCGTTCAACGCGCTGCTGCCATCGATCAGGCCAGGCGTGACTGAGCGCGAGCTCGCGGTGCTGCTTGAGCGCCGGATGATCGACCTGGGCGCTGACGGGCTCGCGTTCGACACGATCGTCGCCAGCGGCCCGAACGGCGCCACCCCGCACCACGCGCCGGTCAGCCGGCCGCTGGCCGCCGGGGACCTGGTGACGATCGACTGCGGGGCACAGGCCGGCGGCTATCACGCCGACATGACCAGGACGGTAGCCGTCGGCGAGCCGGCTGCCTGGCAGCGGGAGATCTACGAGCTGGTGGCCGCGGCCCAGCGAGCGGGCGTGGCGGCGGCCAGGCCAGGCGCCCAGGTCGCTGACGTCGACGCGGTCGCCCGCGACATGATCGCGCAGGCGGGCCATGGCGAGCATTTTCAGCACGGGCTCGGTCACGGCGTGGGCCTGGAGATCCACGAAGCGCCGATGATCGGGTACGGAAAGACAGGTACACTCCAGGACAGGGTTCCCGTCACCGTGGAACCCGGGATCTACCTGCCCGGCAGGGGCGGCGTGCGGATCGAGGACACCCTGGTGGTGCGAGCCGGCACCGGGGCGGACGGATCAGCAGAGATACTCACCACGACCACGACGGAGCTGCTCGTCCTGTGACGCCAGGCGGGCAGGCGCCGTCGGCATGCGGGAGACTTCACCGACGTGGCCACCACGAACGATCTCAAGAACGGCATGACCCTCAGCATCGACGGCCAGCTCTGGGGCGTCGTGGACTTCCAGCACGTGAAACCGGACAAGGGCGGCGCGTTCGTGCGCACCAAGCTGAAGAACGTGCTGTCCGGCAAGGTCGTCGACCGGACCTTCAACGCCGGCGTGCGGGTCGAGGTCGCGAACGTGGACAAGCGCGAGATGCAGTACCTGTACCGCGAAGGCGACGACTTCGTCTTCATGGACCTGCAGGACTACGACCAGCCGCACATCCCGGCGGTGACCGTCGGCGACGCGGCCAGCTACCTGCTTGAGGAGCAGATGGCGACCATCGCGTTCAACGACGGCGTGCCGCTGTACGTTGAGCTGCCGGCCGCGGTCGAGCTCACCGTCCGGCAGACCGACCCGGGCCTGCAGGGTGACAGGTCGACCGGCGGGACCAAGCCAGCCACGCTGGAGACCGGCGCCCAGGTCCAGGTACCGCTGTTCATCACGACCGGCGAGAAGATCAGGGTAGACACCCGCAGCGGCGGCTACCTCGGCCGGGCATGAGGCACTGGCCCGTCATCCTGGAGACCGCCGATGGCGGCGCGTAGCAAGGCACGCAAGCGGGCGCTGGACATCCTGTTCGAGGCCGAAGTCCGCGGCGTGCCGGTGCTGAGCACACTCGAGGAGCGCTCAGGCGAGGCGGTGCCGCCGGTATCCGCCTACGCGGCCGAGCTGGTCAGGGGCGTGCAGGCGCACCGCGGCGAGATCGACAAGCTGCTGGCGGCCAACTCGGCCGACTGGCCGGTCGAGCGAATGCCAGCGGTCGACAGGAACATCCTGCGGATCGGCGCCTACGAGCTGCTCTGGTCAGCCGACGTACCCGACGCGGTCGCGATCAGCGAGGCGGTGGTGCTGGCGAGTGACCTGTCCACCGACGCGTCGCCCGGGTTTGTCAACGGGCTGCTCGCCCGGCTGCTTGAGCTGCGCGATCAGGCCGGGTAGCGGCGGAAGGCCACTGCGTGCTGGCACCCGGCGGCCGCACCGGTGCCGGCCGTCGAGGTGCGCAGGAACTCGGCCGGGTCGAAGTCACCGCCCAGCGCGTCCAGGTAGACCTGGTGCGCGCGCAGCGAGGCGATGCCCATGTCCAGCGTTTCGGTGACGTCAGCGAAGTGGCTGCCGCCGCCGCTGGCCACGTAGATGGCGCGGATGCCCTGCCACGCCTGGCCAGCGCCGGGGAAGACCCACTCGTTAGCAGCGTCCCGGCACGCGTCGAGCACGGCGAGCCCGACCGCGCGGTGATCGCTGTGATTGACCGGCCCGTCGCTACCCCAGGTCAGGTCGAAACTCAGGGTGAACACCGCCTGCGGCCGCAGCCGCCGCAGGGCTGCGGCGAGGTCCCGGCGCAGCGGCAGCCCGTTCTCGACCACGCCGTCGGCGTGATCCAGGAAGTCGACGTCGCGGACGCCGACCAGCGCGGCGCCGGCCCGCTCCTCGCGTTCTCGCAGCGGCCCGGCCTGGGCAGGCGGCAGGCCGGCGATGCCGGCCTCGCCGCGGGTAGCGAGCAGGTAGGTCACCTCGCGGCCCTGCCTGGTCCAGCGAGCCACCGCCGCCGCGATGCCGTATTCCAGGTCATCGGGATGGGCAGCGATGGCCACCGCCCGGTCCCAGTCCTCTGGCACAGGCTGCATCGGCTGCTCCTTCGCGGGTGGTGCTGCGGGCCGGCGGCTGCGAGTCTGCTCATGGTAGGAGGCGGTGCCCGCGCCCGGCCGCCCAGGGCGCGCGGTGCGGCGGGCCGTTGTCCGACCGCGCCGCTAGAGTCGGCGGCAAGGCAGGCCTGATCAGAGCGCCGGAGGAGGGCTCAGTGGCCGATGCGGGGACCGGCCAGCTGGGCGGTCAGCCCGACGACAGCGGATGCCACATCCTGCATGTGGACATGGACGCCTTCTACGCCAGCGTCGAGATCAGGGACCGGCCCGAGCTGGCTGGCCGGCCAGTGATCGTCGGGCACCCCGGTGGCCGCAGCGTGGTGCTGTCCGCGACGTACCAGGCCAGGGCCTATGGGGTGCGCTCAGCCATGCCAGCCGCGCGGGCCCGCCGGCTGTGCCCGCAAGCGCTGTTCATCGCTCCCAGGCACGGCCTGTACGCGGCGGTGTCGCGGGAGGTCATGGCGATCTTCAGGACCGTGACGCCGGAGGTGGAGCCGCTTGCGCTTGACGAGGCTTTCCTCGACGTATCCGGCGCCCTGCGCAGGCTCGGCTCGCCGGCCGCGATAGGCCAGCTGATCCGCCGCCAGGTCAGCCAGCAGCAGGGCATCACCTGCTCGGTGGGCGTGGCGCCGACTAAGTTCGTCGCCAAGCTGGCCTCGGTGCACTGCAAGCCCGACGGCCTGCTCGTGGTGCCGGCGGCCGGCCTGCTCGGCTTCCTGCACCCGCTGCCGGTCTCGGCGCTGTGGGGGGTGGGGGAGCGGACCGCAAGGTCGCTGGCCAGGCTGGGACTGCGTACCGTGGCCGACATCGCGAACGCGCCGGCCGCGGCGCTCGAGCGCGAAATCGGCCCGGCTGCCGCCGCGCACCTGCAGGCACTCGCGTGCGGACGCGACGACCGCAGGGTTCAGCCTGGCGTGCATGAGAAGAGCGTCGGCGCGGAGGAGACCTTCGCCACCGACATCTCCGACCCCGACCTGGTCAGGCGCGAGCTGTTGCGGCTTTCCGGGCGCACCGCGCGCAGCCTGCGCTCCGCTGGCAGCGTCGCCCGTACCGTCGTGGTGAAGCTCAGGCTGGCGGACTTCACCACGCTCACCCGCTCGAAGACGCTGCCCGACCCCACCAATGTCACCCAGCAGATCTACGCGACGGCCTGCGCGCTGTACGAGGCAGCCGCCCTGGCGGACTCTGCCCGGCTGCGACTGGTAGGCGTCCGGGCGACCGGGCTGGTCCCGGCGGCCGGCGCGCCTACCCAGCTGGTGCTCGGCGAGCAACCGCAGTCCTGGCAGCAGGCCGACGTGGCCGTCGACCGCATCGCCGGCCGGTTTGGCAGTGATGCCGTCCGGCCTGCCTCGCTGATGCCGGCCGGCGGAGCGGCGGCGGGCAGCACGCGCGCAGGCGCAGCCCCGGCCAGCGGCCAGGATCCTGGCAGCCCCGCTGGACGCCGGGCAGGGACCCGCCGCCAGGACGAGTGAACGGCGAGTATCAGATATGTCAGGAGATGCGGCGGTGGCGGGAGAAACGCCGCCTGGTCAGCTGACGCCTCGGTAGCCGGCCTGGCCGCGGTGTACCCTTTCACTAGACGTACTCGCGCTCGTATTCTGGGCATAAGCCGGTCCGTGAGGCGAAGGTTACGAGCCCGTCCAGGCGTGAGTCTCCAGGGAGGCACAGTGCCGCTATCTGAGCACGAGCAGCGACAGCTCGAGCAGATCGAGCAGGCGCTCTACGCGGATTACCCCCGCTTCGCTAGCGCCGTGCGTGCCACCGACCCGCGGGTGCACTACAAGCGCCGGGTAATCGCGGCCGTGCTCGGATTCCTGGTGGGCGTTGGCCTGCTGCTCGCCGGAGTGATGATCAACGTTCCGCTCGGCGTGGCCGGCTTCGTGGTCATGCTCGCGTGCACGATGTGGGCCGTGACCAGTTACCGGCACATGGTCGGCATCACCACGGGCCGGGTGCCGGCCGCCGGCGGCCGGCGGCCGCGCCGGGACAGGCGGGCCAGCCGGGCGGCTGGCGGCGGCATGATGAACCGGATGGAGGAGCGCTGGCGGCGCCGCCAGGAGGGCGATCGCTAGCCTGCCGGAACTCCGCCCGCAGATCCGCAGCTGCCCGCGCCAGCCGGCGCGGGCAGTCGCATGCGGGTCAGGTTCCTCGCTAGGCGTGCTCGCTGCCGCGCATGCGGTGCCTGATGTGCTCGCCCGCCGCATCCATCCAGCCGAAGACATCGAGCGCCTGCTGCGCGGCCCCCCGGACGGGCACCAGCATCGATGGCGGGAACAGCCGTGCCCGCCAGCGGGCGCCGGGCGGCACGGTGCTGGCGATCGACCGGCGCACCTTGGTCACGTCGGCACGCAGGCCCTCGCCCGGCTCGGCCGCCGAGGCGTAGCTCGCCCGCTCCTCGGCCGTGGCGATGCGGTTCAGCGCCTCGCGGCCAGGCTCGTCCAGGCTCTCCGCGGTGCCGATCCGCCTGGCCAGCGCCCGCGGCGACTCGCTCGGCCGGCTGGCCAGCCCGTAGTCAGTCATGTCGTCGCGAAGTTCCTGCCAGGCCGCGTGCGCGCGAGCCGAGTCGCCTGCCGCCCGCCGCCACCGGCGCAGCCGGACCAGCCGGCGGGCGATGCCGGGCGCGATGGCTCCGAGGAATACCAGGATCGCGAGGGCCAGCAGCAGCGCGCCGGCGATGTTGGCGTGCCTGGCGTGGACGATCGCGCCGCCCTGGCCGGTGTCGGCCTGCTCAGCCCGCTTCAGGTTCTGCGGCAGGCTAGAGCCGGGGCTTGGCGCGGGGCCCACCGGGGCAGGAGCCGTGGAAGTGCCGGGTGACGGCGCCGGCCCGGTAGACGACGAGGGCGGCGCCGTGCCGTAGACCGGGGGAACCGCCGTGCCCTGGCCGGGCTCGTTGCCCGCCGGCGTCGGCTCGAACCGCAGCCAGCCGATGTCCTTGAAGTACAGCTCGGGCCAGGCGTGCGCGTCGGCCTCGGTCACCTGCCAGGTCCCGTTCGTCTGCTGATGCCCGGCCGTGTAGCCGACGGCGATGCGGGACGGGATTCCCTCCAGCCGGGCCAGGATCGTCATCGCGTAGGCGAACTGCTGGCAGAAGCCGGCCTTGGTCTTGGTCAGGAAATTCAGCAGGCTGTCCGGCCCGTTCAGCTGCGCGGTGTTCAGGCTGTAGGTGAAGCCGCCGGTGCGGCTGAGCCAGGTCTGCAGCAGGAAGGCTTTCTGGTAGGCGGTCGTCGCGCCGCTGGTTGCCTGCTGCGCGATCCTGGTCAGCGCGCGCTTGTCGGCGATCCGCTGGGTGAGGTAGTCGGACTTGACCCTGGCCGGCAGCCCGGTCTGGCGCGCGTCGAGCTCAGCCTTCGACGGGTCGGCCTCACCGCTGATCACTGCGTACTTCAGCCCGCCCAGCCCGGTGGAGCCCGAGTAGAGCATGAGCGTCGTCGGGTCCTCCCGCCAGCTGCCCTGGGTGGTGATGCTGGTCGGCGCGTAGGGCACCGGCAGGAAGTTCAGCTTGGAGGAGTAGCCGGTGACGCCCTTGCTGACCGTGACGTTGGTGCGCACGGAGACCACGTGCGTGGCAGCCGTGCTGAGGCCGGGCGCCGGCTTCAGCGGCTTGCCGTTCTTCACCTGCACGGTGTCCGCGGCGAGCGGGACGAGCGTGAACGTGCCCTTGGGGCTCAGGTTGAGCACGTAGAGCTGCAGGTACGGCAGGTACGGCAGCTGGCTCGCGGCCGCGGTGTAGGTCAGTACCGTGGTGCTCTCGGCGCCGCGCTCGTTCAGCTGGGCCCTCATCGCGACGAGCGGGTCGGGCAGCGCGACCGGGTTGCCGTTGTTGCCCAGCGGGTGCTTGGCGAACAGCTTGTGCGGGTGCAGATCGGGAATCAGCAGCGGGGCTATCACCGCGACGCAGACCGCGGCGAGCCCGATCCGCCGGCCGGCCGCGGCGAGCGCCCTGGTGTCAGGGCCCTTGGCGTGGTCGTCGACCTCGGCCTGCTGCCAGACGGTGACCAGGCGGCCCCACACCCGCAGCCGGTCCCGGCCGTCGGCGGCCAGCAGCGCGAGATAGCCGGTGATGGCGAGGCAGAACGCCACCGCCGCGCCGAGCCCGGAGAACTTCACCGTCGTCGTCACCGGGACGCAGAAGAGCACCAGCAGCGGTAGGCCGGCCAGCGCCGGGCTGCGCAGCCGGACGGCGATCACGTCCGCGACCACGGCGACCAGGCCGACGCCGGCGGCGACGAGCAGCTCCAGCGGCCGGGTGGCCGGTACCGGCGGCGCGAAGTTCCGCAGCGCCCAGCCCTGGTCAGCCAGGTTCGCCAGGTGCCGCAGCGACCTGGTGGTGGGGATGATGAGGCCGAGCGACTGACCAGCCGCGAACGCGAGGTTCAGGAAGAGCAGCATCGAGCCCAGGTAGGTGACCACCGCGCCGAGTACCGGCAGCCCGCGCGCCCTGGTGACGGTCGCGGCGGTGACCGCCCCGATCGCCAGCCAGCCCGCCCGCAGCCACCATGAGCCTGCGCCCAGCATCGGCGCGCTGGCCAGCAGCGCGATGACGGTCGCCCAGACAGCGGCGGGCACCGGCGCCAGCCGGGTCAGCGTGCCGGCGATCGCCACCACGATCACGGTGGCGATGGTGGCGTAGAGCCAGCCGTCATTGTCGATGATGGCCGACAGCGACAGCGAGGCCAGCAGCACCGCGACCGCCGTGATGGCCGTGAGCCGGTGGTTCATGCCACGACCTCTGGTGTCCAGCTGGTGTCGGCCAGCAGGCCGGCCCCGCCGATGCGCGGCAGGCGCTGCCAGGCCACCTGCAGCGGTGTGCTCGCGTCGACCGAGATGACTCGCCAGCCGGCGTCCTGCAGCACTGCGGCGGCCGCCTGCGTCTCCTCGGGATAGCCCGCTGCGACGCCAGGCGGGCCGGCGGCCGCTGCCTCGGCCGGCCCGCCAGGCCGGGCCTGCTGATCTGTCCAGGTGGAAACCGCCAGCAGGATCGCGATGGCGGAGCCGGCGCCGTGCCGGCTGGCGGCCAGCGCCCTGGCGTCGGCGGCGGTGATCCGCCCGGCGATGACCACTGCCATGCCGGTCTCGCCGCTCAGCTCCCTGATCCCGCGGGACAGGTCGCTGCTAGCGGACATCCTGATCACTGACAGCGTTTCCAGCAGCGCGTCCTCGAACTGCCCGGTGCCGACGACCGCCCCGCTGTCGGTGATCAGCCGGCCGTCCAGGCCCTCGCGGGCCAGGTGCACGCCGACCGAGGCGGCCGCGCTGACCGCGAACTCGAACGAGGAGGCAGCGCCGGTGCCGGAGTGCGCGCCGCGTCGGGTGTCGAGCAGCAGGGCAGCGCGGTTCTTCCAGCGCTGCTCTTCCCGCCGTACCATCAGCTCGCCGTACCGCGCGGTCGAGCGCCAGTGCACCCGGCGCAGCTCGTCTCCGTCCCGGTAGGCCCTGGGGATGACATCGTCCTCGCCGGCCGAGGCCGCGGTCCTGGTCCTGCCCTCACCGTCGCCGACCCAGCTGCCGCTCACCACCGCCTGGCCAAGTCGCACAACCCTCGGCGTGACCAGCAGGGTGGAGTTCGACGAGAACGACCTGCCGACCTCGATCAGGCCGAATGCGTCGGCGATGCGCACCTCAAGCGGGCCGATGGTGAACTTTCCGCGCAGGTCTGAGCGCAGCGGGTAGCTGAGCTCGCGGGTCCCGCCCCGCTCGACGCCGTCCAGCACGTACCGCGGCCGGGTGCCGAGTGCGTAGGGGACGGTGTCCTCGGCGAGCATGAGGCCAGTTGGCAGCCGGGACACGTTCTGCAGCCGCAGGATCACGCGCGTGGTCTGCCCGGCCGGCACCCTGGGTGGGCTGATCGCCCGCACGCAGCTCAGCCGGTACCTGGCCCGGCCGGCCGCCAGGCCGGACAGCAGGGGCAGCGCGAACAGCACGGCGCCGATGCTGATCAGCGCGCCGTCCCCGAGGATCAGCCCGGCCAGGAAGGCAGCGACGCCGGCGGCGAGGAAAGCCGTCCCCCGTGTAGTGAAGCCTCCGAGTACTGACCGCATCTGCGGGCCTTTCTGCTGCTGCCCCTGCCCAATCTACGTGCTGAGGTGCCCCCCTGCCGAGCCGCTACCTGGTGGGCAGCGGGAGGCGCTCCACGATCCCCGCGAGTACCTGCTCGGGCAGTTCCCGGCCCACCACCGCTTCCGCCGTCGGCAGCAGGCGATGAGCGAGGACCGGCCCGGCGAGCGCCTGGACATCGTCGGGTATCACGAAATCGCGGCCGTCAAGCGCGGCGTAGGCGCGGCCGGCGCGCAGCAAGTGCAGCGCGGCGCGCGGCGAGGCGCCGAGCCTGAGCGCCGGAGATGTCCGGGTGGCGTTGGCGAGGCTGATGATGTACTGCCTGATCGGGTTCGCGACGTGCACCCCGCGGACGGCCGCCACCAGGTCCCGGATGTCGTTGGCGTGCGCGGCCGGCTGGAGCGTATCCAGCGGCGAGGCCGAGCCGTGGTTGTCGAGCACGGCGAGCTCGGCGGTGTTGTCCGGGTAGCCGATCGAGATCCGGGCGGTAAACCGGTCGCGTTGTGCCTCGGGCAGCGGATAGGTGCCCTCCATCTCGACCGGGTTCTGCGTCGCGATGACCATGAAGGGCAGCTCGAGCTGGTAGGTCGCCCCGTCGACGGTGACCTGGCGCTCCTCCATGCACTCCAGCAGCGCCGACTGCGTCTTCGGCGAGGCCCGGTTGATCTCGTCGCCGAGGACGATATTGGCGAAGATCGGGCCTGGCTTGAACTCGAACTCGCGCATTTCCTGGTTGTAGGCGCTCACCCCGGTGATGTCGCTTGGCAGCAGGTCGGGCGTGAACTGCACCCGCCGTACTGAGCAGTCGATCGACCTGGCCAGCGCCTTGGCCAGCAGCGTCTTGCCTACTCCCGGCACGTCCTCGATCAGCGCGTGTCCCTCGGCGAGCAGGACGGTGAGCAGCAGCCTGATCGCCTCGGGCTTGCCCGCGATGCAGGTCTCTACCGCCGTGCGCACGTCACCGGCGACAGATACAAGCTCCTCGAGCTTCCGCTCTGCCTGATGGCCCGTGTCAACTACCACGTGTCCTCCTCGCGTCAGCTGTGGCGCGATTGTCGAGTCCCTCGCCTGCGAACGGCACCCTGTCGGGCTGGCCCTGGCCGCGTTCAGACAGTACGTCCTGTAGTGAACCGTTGCGATGCCGCTTGGGTATCGGCGGGATAACGCTGTCCTGACGATTGTGCCCTGCGGGCCGGAAATCAGCACGGCGGGGCGACCTGGTCACCGTAGGTAGCGCAGGTTTGCGGCGCCGGGCTGCCGGTTCTGCTGGCCGGTCGCTCCATTTCACTCCACCCGCTGACCTCAGAATTCGCCACTGAGCCGTCCGATTCATGGCCTTGGCGCGGTTGACCGTGGTGAGTTGTGGAGTACAGTGGTGCGCTGTGGGGCAGAGAGTGCCTCATCAGCGCCACGGGTGGGGGACTGGGGAGGTGCGGCCGTGTTCCTTGGCACTCATACGCCGCGCCTCGACGACAAGGGGCGGCTGTTCCTGCCCGCCAAGTACCGCGATGAGCTGGCTTCTGGCCTGGTGCTGACCAAGGGCCAGGAGCGCTGCCTGTACGTCTTCCCCGCGGCAGAGTTCGTCCGCATCACCGAGGTGCTGCGGACGGCACCGGTGACCGCCAAGACGGTCCGCGATTACAGCCGGGTCTTCTTTGCCAGCGCCTCCGACGAGGTGCCCGACAAGCAGGGCCGGATCACCATCCCGGCCGCGCTGCGCGAGTACGCGGCGCTGCAGCGGGACTGCGTGGTCATCGGGGCCAACACCCGGCTGGAGATCTGGGACTCCGCGGCCTGGGAGAACTACCTGGAGCACCAGGAGGACGCGTTCTCCGGCGCGTCGGAGGAGGTGCTGCCAGGACTGCTGTGATCGTGCGCCGTGATCGGGCGCCGCGGCGTCCGATAACCGGCGAGGTCTCCACCCGCGCTCTGCCCGCGGCCGGCTGACACCACTTCCCCGGTGCCAGGCGGCCGCCCGGCCGGCGCACCGTCTCGCGCACTGCGCGGATGGGGACCTGGCCGGGCAGGCGATGTCCGCGGGAACGCGCGGTGGCGGGTGGTGCCGGACCAGACGGTGCCGGCCAGGCCAGTGCCTGACCGGATGAGGGCGGGCCGCCGGCTGCTGGCGGCGCACGGGCGGGGTGACGGCGGGCGGAGCGGCACGCGAACCAGGGGCCGGCTACCCGGTGGCGGCAGAGGCAGGCAGCGCGGGAAGGGACGCACGGATGAACGCGGCAGCTGGTCACCGGCCGGTCATGACCGACCGGGTGCTTGCGCTGCTGGCCCCCGCGCTCGCCGCGGATGACGCGGTCCTGGTAGATGCCACGCTCGGGCGGGCTGGCCACGCCAGCGCGCTGCTGACCGAGCACCCCCGGCTGAGCCTGGTCGGCATCGATGCCGACGACGCGGCGATCGAGCGGTCCCGCGCCGCGCTGTCGGCTTTCACCGGGCGGATCACCCTGGTGCATGCCGCGTATCACGAGCTGCCGGCCATCCTGGCCGGCCTCGGCCTGGCTAGTGTCCAGGGCGTCCTGTTCGACCTCGGCGTCTCTTCGCCGCAGCTGGACGACCCTGGCCGGGGCTTCAGCTACTCGCGCGATGCGCCGCTTGACATGCGGATGGACCGCAGGGGCCAGCTCACCGCCGCCCAGGTACTGAACACCTACCCGGCTGACCAGCTGGCCAGGGTGCTGCGCGAGTACGGCGAGGAGCGGTTCGCCCGGCGGATCGCGGATGCGGTGGTAGCCGAGCGGGCAAGGGAGCCGCTCAGTACCACCGCCCGGCTCAGCGAGCTGGTCCGCGACAGTATCCCGGCGGCCGCGCGGCGAACCGGCGGGAACCCTGCCAAGCGCACTTTCCAGGCGCTGCGGATCGAGGTCAATGGCGAGCTTGAGTCGCTGCGGCTGGCGCTGCCAGCCGCGCTGGACGCGGTCGCCGTCGGCGGCCGGATCGTCGTGCTCGCCTACCACTCACTTGAGGACCGCGCGGTCAAGCGCGCACTGGCCGGGCAGGCGGCGGACACCACGCCAGCGGGCCTGCCGGTCACGCTGGCGGCAGGCAGGCCGCGGTTCCGCCTGCTGACTCGCGGGGCCGAGCGGCCGTCGGCCGCTGAGGTGGCGGCAAATCCGCGCGCCGCCTCGGCCCGGCTGCGTGCGGCCGAGCGGATCAGGGTGGCCGCATGAGCCGGCTGGCGGGCGGCCGAGCGGATCAGGGCGGCGAGGTGAGCGGGCTGGCGGGCGGCTGTAGGGGTGGGGCCGGCTTGCGCGCCACTTCGGCCCGGCTGCGTGCTGCCGAGCGGATCGCGGCGGGCGCATGAGCGAGCGAACCTGCGGGCCAGCGTGCGCGCGGGGCGGTGCAAGGGGCGGGGCAGGCCGGCGTGATCGCCGGCCCGTGACAGCAAGGATGGGGACAGGCCGATGCAGACTCAGCTGAAGAACGCGCCGCGACGCGCGGCCGGGATACGGCGCGGACCGGCGCCGCGGCCGGGCGGCGGCGAGCGGCCGGGGCCGGAAGGCGGGCGCCGGGGGACGGCAGCCGGGCGGCCGCGCCAGGCGGCGGACGGCAGGCGCGCCGCCGCACCCAGCGCGGTGCCACGGCCCCGGATGCCACGGCCGGCGGGGCCCGCCGCGGCAGCCGCCGGGCGCCAGGCGGATGCGGCAAGGCCAGCCCCTGCTCGCCTCAAGGCGGCCAGCCGGGCCGGCCGGATCACCGCGCGCAGCGCGGCCAGCCCGGCCGGTGCGGCCGGCACCCGTCTGGCGGCGGCTACTGGTCGCGCTGCCGCCAGCGCCCGTCCGACGGCCAATGCCCGTCCGGCGGCGACAGCCAGGGCCAGCGCAGGTCCGGCGGCGCCGGCCCGCCCGGCCCGCCGGACTCGCCCTGCGCTCGCGGCTGGCAAGCGGCCGGCCGCGAGCGCGCGGACAGCATCGCCGGATGAGCAGACCCAGCGCCCGCCTGGCCGGCGTGCTGGCTCACGGACGCCGTTCATCCTGCTGCTGATCGGGATGCTGGGCGGCGGCCTCACCTGCCTGCTGTTTATCAACACCACGCTGGCCATCGGCAGCTCGAAAATCACCGACCTGCAGCAGCAGAACGCCTCGCTCACTCAGCAGGAGCAGGCGCTGCAGCAGCGAGTCTCCTATGAGCAGTCGCCTGCCAGGATCGCGCAACGGGCACGGGCGCTCGGCATGCGGCCGCAGTCGGTGATCAACACGATCAGCGGCGCGACCGGCCGGATCAAGACGCAGCCGGCGCAGGTGGACGGGGCCCAGGCCGAGCCTGGATTTACCCCGTGAACGACGGGCCGGGCCCTGACGACCCGCCGGCCGATCGCGACGGGCGTCGGCGGCCTGGTGCCAGACGGCCGCCGGCGCCAGGCCGCGAGCGGAACCCGGCCGGTCCGCCGCGGCGTGCTGGGTCGGGCGGTCCGCCCGGCGCAGGCCGGCGACCTGGCGGTCGCCCGGCGGCGCAGCCCTCAGGCCGGCTCGGCTCAGCGATGCCCGGTTCAGCCCAGCAGGGAGAGCGGCCGGGACGGCGAGGGCGCGGCGCGGCGGCACCGCAAGCCGGCCCGCCCGGCGGCCGGCCGGCTGCCGCGCGCGGCGCGAGACAGCGCGGCCGACTGGACGGCCAGGCCGGCCGGCCGCCCGGCAGGCCTGGCCAGCGGCGTGACGGCCGCGGCGGGCGCCGGTCTGCTGCGCTCGGCACGGCCAGGCGGGTGCTGCGGCGCGGCAACCCAGGCCGCCGGCTGAACGTTTCGCTGCTGTGCATCTGCTTCGTGCTGTCGCTATTCGTCGGCCGCCTGGTGCAGCTGCAGGGCCTGGACTCGGCCAGGTACCGGACCACGGCAAACCGGCAGCGGACCACCACGATCACGATCCCGGCGGTACGCGGCGAGATCACCGCCAGCGACGGGACGATCCTGGCCATGACCGTGCCAACTGACCTGGTCTACGCCGACCCGGTGCAGATACCCAGGCAGCTGCGGTCGCAGGTCGCCAGCGCGCTGGCCGGGCCGCTGCGGATGCCGGCGGCCAGCATCCTCGCGCTGATCGAGCATCCAAGCTCGCCGCAGTACGTGGTGCTGAAACGGTCGGTGCCGCAGGCTACTGCGCGTCAGCTCAGCTCGCTCACCCTGCCGGGCACCAGCACGAGCCTGCCAGGCCTCGGGCTGACGCCCGGCTACCAGCGGGTCTACCCGGATGACACGCTGGCCGCCGGGCTGCTGGGGTTCACCAGCGACCGGGGCGGGGACCTGACCGGCCAGGCCGGCCTCGAGGCGAAGTACAACTCGCTGCTGGCCGGCCGCGACGGCAGCGAGCAGGTCGAGACCGGCCCGGACGGGCAGCCGATACCGCTGACCCAGGCGCACGCCAAGCCGGAGGTGCCGTCCCGCGGGCTGCGGCTGACTATCCAGCCGGACATCCAGTACCAGGCCGAGCAGCAGTGCCGCCAGCGAGTCACCATCACCAGGGCGAAGAGCTGCACGATCGTGGTGATGCAGCCAGGTACCGGGAAGATACTCGCGATGGCGCAGTGGCCGAGCTTCAATCCCGCCGCGCCGTCGAGTGTCGCCGCGACCGCTGACCTGCCGGTCAGCGAGATGTTCGCACCGGGCAGCACGGCCAAGACGATCACGGTGGCGGCGGCGCTCGAGCAGGGCGGCCAGACCCCGATGACCGCCTACACGATCCCGCCGCAGATCAGCATCGGCCCGTTCACCTTCCACGACTCCGAGTCGCACCCGACCTACCGCTACACCGTCGCCGGGATCCTCGCGAACTCGAGCAACGTCGGCATGGTCCAGGTGGTTCAGCATGTCAGCCCGGCCGAGCAGTACAAGTACCTGCGCGCCTTCGGCCTGGACCAGCCGACTGGCCTCGGCCTGCCCGGCGAGCAGGACGGCATCCTGCCGCCGCCTTCGCAGTGGACTCAGAACTACGCAGCCGAGCGGTATGAGCTGTCCTTCGGCCAGTCGCTCACCGTGAACGCGGTGCAAATGGCCAGCGCCTACGCGACCATCGCCAACGGCGGGGTGCGGGTGCAGCCATCGCTAGTGGCGGGCACCACCAGCGGCTCCGGCGCCTTCACCCCGGCCCCGGCGCCCGTCAGGCACCGGGTGATCCAGGCCGGGACGGCCAGGGCACTGCTGGGTATCCTGCAGCAGGTACCGCTGGTGGACGAGCGGGCGAACGAGCCCTGGGGCCTGATCGCCGGGTACTCGGTGGCGGCCAAGACCGGGACCGCCCAGGAGCCATCCGCGCACGGCAACTGCCTGTGCCAGTACGGATCCAGCTACATCGGCATCGCGCCCGCCAGGCACCCGCAGCTCGTCGTCGCCGTGAACGTGCAGGATCCCCGCGCGCACGGATTTTTCGGCGACGAGGTAGCCGGGCCGGTGTTCTACAACGTCATGAAGTTTGCACTGCAGACGATGAAGGTCGCGCCGGACGGCGGTGGACAGCCAAGGGTCAGGCTCACCGCCCCGTGAACGGAGGTAGCCTCAGCCCGTGCGAGCGGATCTGCGCCCATCCCGGGTAGCCGCGCGGCCGCTGCCCGCGCTCGCGGCTCTGCTCGGCCTCAGGTCATCGGCCGGCGGCCAGCCGGCCCCGGCAGGCCGCGCTGAGGCTGCAGCGCTCACCGGGGTCACCCACGACTCCCGCCTGGCACGTCCAGGTGATCTGTACGCGGCACTGCCGGGGAGCCAGTATCACGGCGCCGGGTTCTGCCGCCAGGCTGCCGAGCGGGGTGCCGTCGCCGTGCTCACCGACCCGGCCGGGCGCCGCGAGGCGATCAGGTCCGGCCTGCCGGTGCTGGTGGTGGCTGACCCGCGGGCCAGGCTGGGCGAAGTCGCGGCCTGGATCTACGGTAGCCCGTCGCAGCGGCTGCTGCTGATCGGCGTCACTGGCACCAGCGGCAAGACGACCACCAGCTACCTGCTCGAGTCCGGCCTGCGGGTGGCCGGTCATCAGGCCGGGCTGATCGGCGGCGTGCAGACCCGGATCGGCACTGAGGTGCTGCCGAGCCTGCTGACCACGCCCGAGGCCACCGACCTGCAGGCGCTGCTGGCGGTCATGGCCGAGCGACGGGTCGGCGCGGCGGCGATGGAGGTCTCCAGCCACGCCCTGGCCCTCGGCCGGGTGGCTGGCACCAGCTACGACGTGGCGATCTTCACCAACCTCTCGCAGGATCACCTCGACTTCCACGCCACCCTGGACAACTACTTCGCAGCCAAGGCAGAGCTGTTCACCCCGCGCTACGCCAGGGCCGGCGTAATCAACGTCGATGACGCGCACGGCAGGCAGCTAGCCGCCGCCGCGCAGATACCGGTCACGACGTTCTCCGCGGCCGGGCGGCCAGGCGCCGACTGGCTCGCCGCCGACGTGCGGGCCGGCGCTGACGGCAGCACGTTCCGCGTCATCGGCCCCGGCGGCGTCGAGGCCGACGCCTCGGTCGCGCTGCCCGGGCCGTTCAACGTCGCCAACGCGCTCGGCGCCATCGTCGCGCTGGTCGAGGCCGGGGTCTCGGTCGCGACCGCGGTGGCGGGGGTGAGCTCCTGCCCCGGCGTGCCCGGCAGGCTCGAGCGGGTGGAGGCGGGCCAGGATTTCACCGTGCTCGTCGACTACTCGCACAAGCCAGGCGCCGTCGAGGCTGTGCTCTGCGCGCTGCGCCCGGTCACTCAGGGCGGCCTGACGATCGTGCTCGGCTGCGGCGGGGACCGGGATAGCGCCAAGCGCCCGCTGATGGGCGCCGCCGCCGCCGCGCTCGCCGACACCGCGATCCTGACCAGCGACAATCCAAGGTCAGAAGACCCCCTGGCCATCCTCGCCGAGATGCTCTCCGGGGCGATGACGGTGCCGCCTTCCGGGCGTGGCTACGTTGCCGTCGAGCCTGATCGTGCGCTGGCGATCGAGCGCGCGATCGCTGCCGCAGGAAAAGGCGACATCGTGCTCATTGCGGGCAAGGGCCACGAGCGCGGCCAGTACGCTGGCGGGTCGGTGGCGCCGTTCGATGACCGCCAGGTGGCCGCCGAGGCGCTGGCGCGGCGCCGCGCCGCCGAGGAGGCGACGCTGTCCGGCGGTGCGCCCGCTTTCGATACGGAGGACGATTGATCCCGCTGTCCGTGGCGCAGATCGCCGAGATCACCGGTGCAGAGCTAGTCGAGGCAGGCAACGGTGCCGCCGTGGTCACCGGCCCGGTGGTCGCTGACTCACGCGAGGCCATGCCTGGCAGCATGTTCGTCGCGCTGCGCGGCGAGCACGCCGACGGGCACGACTTCGCCGTCGCGGCGGCGGCGGCCGGGGCCACCGTGGTGCTCGCCGAGCGCCCGGTCGGCGCGCCAGCGCTGGTCGTGCCCGACGCAGTCGCCGCCCTGGCCACGTTGGCCACGACCGTCGCGGCGGCGGTGCCGGCGCTGACCGTGGTCGGGATCACCGGCTCGGCTGGCAAGACCACCACCAAGGACCTGGCCGCCCAGCTGTTCGAGACGCTCGGCCCGACCGTGTCGCCGCGCAACTCCTACAACAACGAGATCGGCCACCCGCTGACCGTGCTGCGGGTCACTGAGCACACCTCCTACCTCGTTGCCGAGCTGTCCGCACGCGGTGCCGGGCACATCGCGAAGCTGTGCGCGATCACGCCGCCGCGGCTCGGCGCGGTGCTGAGCGTCGGTCACGCGCACGCCGGCGGGTTCGGCGGCATCGAGGAGGTGGCCAGGGCGAAGAGCGAGCTGCCCGCCGCGCTGCCGCCGGACGGCGCCGCGGTGCTGAACGCCGACGACCCCCGGGTCATCGCGATGGCGGCGCGCACCAGCGCGCGGGTGGTGACGTTCGGCCGCTCAGCCGGCGCCGACGTGCGCGCCGCGGAGGTCACCCTTGACCGCACCGGCCGCCCAGCCTTCATGCTGGAGACCAGCGAGGGAAGCGCCGCGGTCCGGCTCAGGCTGCACGGCGAGCACAACGTCAGCAACGCGCTGGCCGCGGCGGCGCTGGCCGCGCAGGCGGGGCTGAGCCTGCCCGAGATCGCGGCCGGGCTGTCAGCTGCGCAGGCCAGGAGCCGCTGGCGGATGGAAGTCACCGAGCGGCCGGACGGCGTCACCGTCATCAACGACGCGTACAACACCAACCCGGAGGCGCTGCGCGCCGCGCTGTCCTCGCTGGCCGCCATGGCCCGCGGCCGCCGTGCCTACGCCGTCCTCGGCCATATGCGCGAGCTGGGCCTCCAGTCGGCAGAGCTGAACGAGCAGGCGGGCGCGCTGGCCGCCAGAACCGGGCTGGCCGGGCTCGTGGTGGTCGGTGACGAGGCCGGGCCGATGCTCGCCGGGGCCAGGGCCGAGACCGGCTGGCAGGGCGAGCTGCTGCACGTCGCGGACGGGCCGGCGGCCACTAGGGCGATGGCTGAGCGACTGCGCCCTGGCGATATCGTGCTGGTCAAGGCGTCGCGCGCGGCCGGGCTGCAAACCGTGGCACTGGCCTTGGCTGGGGCCGCGGAGGTCGCGCAGTGAAAACCATCCTCGTCTCGGCGGGTGTCTCGCTGCTGCTGGCGCTGTTCGGCACCCCGCTGGCGATCAGGTTCTTCATCAGCCGCGGCTACGGCCAGCCGATCCGGGAGGACGGCCCGGCCGGGCACAAGATCAAGCACGGCACGCCGACCATGGGCGGCACCGTCATCGTCATCGCCGCCCTGATTGGCTACCTGGTCGGGCACCTGGCGACCGACGACCCGATGTCCTCCTCCGGGCTGCTGGTGCTCGGCCTGATGACCGGTCTCGGCGCGGTCGGGTTCATCGACGACTTCATCAAGATCACCAAGCAGACCAGCCTTGGCCTGCGCAGCGGAGCCAAGCTGGCCGGGCAGTTCGTGATCGGCGCGCTGTTCGCGATCGAGGTGCTGCGCCACCCGGACGGCTTCGCGCTGACCCCGGCTGACGCGCACGTCTCGTTCCTGCGCGACGTGGGGCCTGCCATCGGGGTGCTGCCGTTCGTGCTGTGGATCGTGATCATGATCGCGGGCACGTCCAACGCGGTGAACCTCACCGATGGCCTGGACGGCCTCGCCACCGGGTCGTCCATCCTGGTGCTCGCCGCCTACGTCCTGATCTCGATCTGGCAGGAGCGCAACGACTGCACCATCGCGCTGACCCAGAAGTGCTACGCCATCGCCAGCCCGCTCGACCTCGCCGTGGTCGCCGCCGTGGTACTCGGCGCGTGCTTCGGCTTCCTGTGGTGGAACGCGCCGACCGCCAGGATCTTCATGGGCGACACCGGCTCGCTCGCGCTCGGCGGCGTGCTGGCCGGGCTCGCCGTGACCACCAAGACCCAGCTGCTGCTGGTCGTCCTCGGCGGACTGTTCGTGATCATCGCGCTGTCGGACATCATCCAGGTGAGCGTCTTCAAGGTGACCAGGATCAGGACCGGTAAAGGGGTCCGTGTCTTCAAGATGGCGCCCTTGCAGCACCACTTCGAGATGCTCGGCTGGGAAGCCACCACGATCGTGATCAGGTTCTGGCTGGTCGCTGGCCTGTTCGTGGCGCTCGGGCTGGGGATCTTCTACGTGGAGTGGCTGCCGGGCTGAGCCATGCCCGGCAGGCCGGCCAGGTCCTGGCCTGGCCAGTGACCCACGCGGCCGGCCACGGTCCTGCCCTGGCAGATTCCCTAGGCTCTGTCGCGACACGCGCCGGATGTCCCGGTCGCTGCCGCTGCCGGCCCGGACACTGATGTCATGGATTTGATCGTGGGGGCGGTCAAGCGGCTGGCGGAGCCGGCCGGCCCGGTGCTGCCATGGCCGGCGCCGGCATCCTCAGGTGAGTCCGGCGGCCGCGCAGCTGGCAGGAGATTCGCCCGACCCGCCGTGCTGGCCGGCGTGGCCACCTGGCTGGCCGGGCGATGAGCGCGCCGCCCCGCCAGGCGGACAGTGACGCCCCCGCATCCGGATCGCGGGAAGCCGCCCGGCCGCGTGGCCGGGCAGGGACCAGCCGCTGGCCGGCCGCAGGCCGCCTGCCTGGCCTGCTGGAGCTGCTCGACCGCCCGCTGGCCTCCTATTACCTGGTGCTCGGCATCACTGTGCTGCTGCTCGCGCTCGGGCTGGTGATGGTGCTGTCCACCACGTCGGCCTACGCGCTGTATTACGGCGGCCAGCCGTTCGCCAGCTTCTCCAAGCAGCTGCTCGGTGCGGCTGCCGGGCTGCCGCTGATGTGGCTGCTGGCCAAGGCGCCGCCGGCGCTGTTCCGGGCCGCCGCCTACCCGCTGATGGCGATCTCGGTGGTCAGCCTTGTGCTGGTGCTCGCCGTCGGCCAGACCGTCGACGGCGCCGAGCGCTGGATCCAGGTCGGCGGCCTGCAGCTGCAGCCCTCGGAGCTGGCCAAGCTCGCGTTCCTGATCTGGGGCGCCGACCTGCTCGCCCGCAAGGACCGGCTGCGGCTGCTCACCGACTGGCGGCAGCTGCTGATACCGCTGCTGCCCGGCGCCGTCGTGCTGTGCCTGCTGGTCATGCTGGGCCAGGACCTCGGCACGACCTTCATCCTGCTGGTGATCTTCCTTTCGCTGCTATGGGTCATCGGCGCCCCGCTGCGGCTGTTCGCCGGCATGCTCGCGATGCTCGGCTTCGCGATGCTCCTCATGATCGTCGTTGAGCGCTACCGGGTCGACCGGGTGACCTGCTTCGTGCACCCGGCCGCGCAGCCGGGCAGCGCGTGCTATCAGGTCAACCAGGGCAAGGACGCGATCGGCTCGGGCGGCTGGTTCGGCGTCGGCCTCGGCGCGAGCCGGGCCAAGTACGGCTGGGTGCCGAACGCGCCAACCGACTTCATCTTCGCGATCCTCGGCGAGGAGCTCGGGCTGCTCGGCACCATCTGCGTCACCGCGCTGTACGGCGGGCTCGCCTTCGCCGGGCTGCGGATAGCCCGCCGGGTCGGCGACACGTTCATGCGGCTGGCGGCCGCCGGCGTGACCGCCTGGATCGTGCTGCAGGCACTGGTGAACATCGGCGCCGTGCTCGGCCTGCTGCCGATCACCGGGGTGCCGCTGCCGCTCGTCTCAGCTGGCCTGTCCTCGCTGCTGGTGACCCTGTGCGCGATCGGCATGCTGCTCGCGTTCGCCCGCCATGAGCCAGGCGCGCAGCAGGCACTGGCCGCTGCTGGCCCCGGGCTCGCCCCGCGCGCCCTAGGCTGGCTTGGGCTGGGCCACCGGGCGGACAGGGAGGAAATGCGGGGATGGCACCGAACGTAGTGCTGGCAGGCGGCGGATCAGCGGGACACATCTCGCCCGCGCTCGCGCTCGCCGACGCGCTGCGGCGCGCCGAGCCGCGGGCAAGGATTGCCTGCCTGGGCACTGAGCGCGGCCTGGAGACCAGGCTGGTGCCGATCCGCGGTTACGAGCTGATGCTCATCCCGCCCGTGCCGCTGCCCCGCTCGCTCACCCCCGACCTGCTGTCCGTGCCTGGCCGGATGGCCGCGGCGGTGCGCGCCGCAGCCGCCATCCTCGACCAGACCGACGCTGACGTGCTGGTAGGCCTCGGCGGCTACGTCGCCACGCCCGCCTACCTGGCGGCCAGGCTGCGCCGGGTGCCCATCGTCGTGCATGAGGCCAACGTCAGGCCGGGCCTGGCGAACCGGATTGGCGCGCTGCTCACCAGGCACGTCTTCACCGGCCAGCAGGGCACCAGGCTGATGCACTCGCAGTTCATCGGCATCCCGGTGCGGCGGGAAATCGCGGGGCTGAGCCGCCTCGCGGTCAGCGACAAGGCGCGCGCGCATTTCGGGCTGCGGCCCGACCTGCCGGTGCTGCTGGTGACCGGCGGGTCGCAGGGCGCCCGCTCGCTGAACCGGGCCGCTTTCGGCGCGTCGGGCTGGCTGCGCGCCGCCGGCGTGCAGGTGCTGCACATCGTCGGCCCGCGCACCGGGGACGAGGTGGTACCGCCGCCCGGCGAGGTCCCCTACGTCGCGGTCGAATACGTCGACCGGATGGAGCTGGCGTACGCGGCGGCGGACTTCGCGCTGTGCCGGGCCGGCGCCATCACCTGCGCGGAGCTCACCGCTGTCGGCATGCCGGCCGCCTACGTGCCGCTGCCGCACGGCAACGGCGAGCAGCGGCTCAACGCGGCTCCGATCGCCGCGGCCGGCGGCGGCATCATCGTGGCTGACGCCGAGCTGACGCCTGAGTGGATCGCGCAGATGCTGCTGCCCGTGCTCGCCGACCCCGAGCTCGTCGCCGCGATGTCGCAGGCGGCTGTCGGGATGGGCCGCGCCGACGCAGACCAGCAACTGGCTGCCGAGGTGCTCGAGGTAGCGGCCGGCGGCTCCCGGCCATCCGGCGGCCGGGTCCGCCCGCGCGGTCAGCAGGGCCAGACGGCACCGCGGGCCGCCAGGCGCGACTCTGGCGGCGGCCGCCGGGGCGGTGGCTCCCGCGGCGGCGAGTACAGCGCAGCTGGCCAGCACGGCGCTGGCAGCCACGGCGCTGGTGGCTATGGCACTGCTGGCTACGACGCTGACGGCTACGGCGCTGACCGGCACCGCCGGCCCGACAGCGGCTACCGGAGCGGGCAGCGGGGCGCCGGGCCTGATCGCGAGCCCAGCCGGGATCAGCCTGGCGGACGCTGGTACGACCCCGCCCGTCGCGGACACGAGCCGGCCGGGCCGCAGGACCAGCCGTTCTACCAGGACGGCCAGGCGTGGGCACCTTCCCCGCACCAGCCATCAGGGCAGGGCGGCTGGGCAGGCCAGGACGCGCCAGCCGGCCAGGGCTGGCAGGACGGCTCGCAGGCAGCTGGCTACCAGGGCTGGCCTGGCCAGCAGGGCACGCCAGGCGATCCGGCCGGCGAAACCGGCTGGGCCGGCCGGCCTGAGCCGCCGAGCGGGCCGTGGTCGGCTGGCGGCCCGCGCTGGTCAGGGAGCGAGGATCCGCTGACCGGCCCGCGACCGCGTGATGAGGCCTGGTCCGGGTCGGAGGATCCGCTGACCGGCCCGCGGCCGGATCTTGGTCGGGGCCGGCCTGACCGTGCCGATCCGCTCACCGATCCCTGGCCGCCCGGCGGCCGGCCGAGCCCAAGGCCGGCTGACCCGCTGACCGATCCCTGGCCGGCCAGCGACCAGAGCTGGCCGGGCCGGGATGACTCGCCGGGAGGCCCGTGGCCGGCCGGCGGCCGGCGCTGGGCCGGGCGGGAGGATCCGCTGACCGGCCCCCGGCCTGATGATGACCGGGGCTGGGCAGGACGGGACGCCCCGTCGACCGGCCCGTCACTGCCTGGCCTGCCGCAGGGCCCGGCCAGGCGCCAGCAGCCGGACGAATCGTGGCCGGGCGGTTACCCGTCCGGCCAGCCAGGAGCCCGGCGGGTAGGCGGCCCTGGGCGGCACGGCCGTTCCGAGCCGCCCACCGAGTCGTGGCAGCCTGAGTACCCGGCCGACGACGGCCAGCGGCCAGCTGGCGGCCCGGCGTGGCCCGGCGGGGAGGACCCGGCTGGCCGCCGGCCGCCAGCACGCCCGCCGGCGGACCAGGAGTGGTCATCCGGCGAGCAGCGCTGGCGCCCGCCGGATCCGGATCACCGGGACTGGCCGGACGAGGGATACGACGACCATCACCGAGGCGCGGGCAGATGAGCCTGGTGGCGCCCGCCGACCCGGTGCCGCCCGCCGAGCTCGGCCGGGTGCACCTGGTCGGCGTCGGGGGCGCCGGCATGTCCGGCATAGCACGCATCCTGCTGTCCAGGGGGCTGGCCGTCTCCGGCAGCGACTCCGCGTCCTCGCCGGTGCTCGACCAGCTGGCCGCGCTCGGTGCCGAGGTGCACGTCGGCCATGCGGCCGGGCACCTGGGGGCGGCTGACACCCTGGTGGTTTCCTCGGCCATCCGCCCGGACAACCCCGAGCTGGCCGAGGCGCGCCGCCGTGGCATCCGGGTGCTGCACCGGGCAGCCGCGCTCGCCTCGGTGATGCTCGGCAGCCAGGGCATCGCGGTGGCCGGAACCCACGGCAAGACGACGACCACCTCGATGATCACCACTGTGCTGCGCAGCTGCGGCGCCGATCCCTCCTACATGATCGGCGGCGTACTGGCCGAGACGGGGCTTGGCGCGGGGGTCGGCGGCGGCCGTGACTTCGTGGTCGAGGCGGACGAGAGCGACCGCTCATTCCTGCTGCTGTCGCCCGCCACCGCGGTCGTCACCAGCATCGAAGCCGACCACCTGGACAACTACTCCTCGCTCGGCGAGATCGAGGCGGCGTTCGCCGCGCTCGCCGGCCGGATCAGCGCCGGGGGACTGCTGGTCACCTGCGCCGACGACGCCGGTGCGCGGCGGCTGGCGCTCGCCAGCACTGGCCTGCCGCTGCGCCAGGTCTCCTACGGGACCGCGCCGGATGCTGATTACCTGCTCAGCGACGTCACCGCGCGAGGGATGGCGTCCAGGATGCGGGTCACCTCGCGTGGTCCGCGAGCAGCTCGCGGTGCCGCGGTGACGGAGCTGGAGATCGGCGTGCCCGGCCGGCATAACGCGATGAACGCGGCCGCCGCGTTCGCCACGACGGTCGAGCTCGGCTACCCGGCCAGCCAGGTAGCCCGCGGGCTCACCGCGTACCAGGGCGCCAGCCGGCGAATGGAGCCCAAGGGCACAGCCGACGGCGTGCGGGTGCTGGACAGCTACGCGCATCACCCGACTGAGCTGTCCGCTGACCTCGCCGCCGCCAGGGACCTGGCCGAGGGCGGCCGGGTCATCGCGATTTTCCAGCCGCACTTGTTCAGCCGGACCAGGATCTTCGCCGCCGGGTTCGGCGCAGCGCTCGGCGGCGCTGACGTGGCCGTCGTGCTCGACGTGTACGCGGCCCGCGAGGACCCTGAGCCCGGCGTGACTGGCCGGCTGGTCGCCGACGCGGTGCCGGCCGGGCGCGGCCAGTTCCTCGCTGACTCCGGCCAGCTGCCGGCGCTGATAGCCGGCCAGGCGAAGCCAGGCGACCTGGTGCTGACCATGGGAGCCGGTGACATCACCAGCCAGGGGCCGCTGATCCTGGCCGCGCTGCGCGAGCGCGCGGGGGACGGCGGATGAGCCAGGAGCCAGTTAGCCCGCTAGCCGCCGGCCGGGCGGGCAGGCAGGCCAGCGCAGGCGCCGGGCCCACGGGCGAGGCCCCCAGCATGGACAGCCCGGCCAGCACTGCCGCCGGCGGTGCCGGGCGGGAGAGCAGCGGGCAGGCACCAGGACGCTTTGCCGGGATAGCCGGCCAGGACCGCCGGCCGTCCGGCCGTCCGCGAGCGAGGCGCAGCACCCTGCTGGCCGGGGCAGCGGTGCTGCTCATCGTCGCCGGCGTGGTCTGGGCACTGCTCGGCTCGACCGTGCTCGTGGTGCGCTCGGTGCGGGCGACAGGCACGCCGCTCGTGCCGCGCTCGCGGATCATCGCGGCCGCAGGAATCGCCAGGGGCACGCCGCTGATCAGGATCGACTCCCAGGTGATCGAGCGCAGAATCGAGCGGATCCCGCAGGTCGCTGCCGCCACCGTGCGGCGGCAGTGGCCGGGCACGGTGGTGATCACCGTGCAGGACCGGGTGCCTGGCCTGGCCGTGCGGCAGGGCGCCAGGTTCGCGCTGATCGACGGCTCGGGGGTGGTCGTGCGGCTGACCACCGCCAGGCCAGCCGCGCTGCCGCTGCTCACCGGTATCGCCAGCACGGCGCTGCGCGGCGACCCTGCCGTCAGCGCGGCCGATGCCATCGTGCGGCAGCTGCCAGCTGCACTGCACCGCCGGGTCGTCGTGGTGCGGGCGCCGGCCGCTGACGACGTTACCCTGGTGTTGCGCGGCGGGATCAGGATCGTGTGGGGCGGCACCGACCGCGGCGCGGCGAAGGACCGCGAGGTGACGGCCCTGCTGCGCAAGCACGCGTCGTTCTATGACGTCAGCAGCCCCGCAACGGCGGTCGCGGGAGGGTGAGCGAGCTGCGCCCGACAGCGCCCGGCATCCGCCCAGGTCGCCGCCAGGGCAGGCGACACGCAGGCGGGCGGGCAGTTAGTTGACCGGGGCAGCGCGCAACCCTACTGTCCGTATCAATCGGCAGCTTGACATAACTCTAAATCTCAAGTTGAGGGTGAGAGTTGACAATGCTGGTAATCAGCGGCCAGAGCAGCGGCCAAATGTTATCGGGGGCATTTTCCGGCATGCTGTTGCTTAATCCTGCCTTTGCCAGCTTGCCGGCCCGGCCGGGCAGCAGGGCGGCCCGCCCGAAGCGATAAGGCAAAACGAGCGGAAAGGTTCCTCCTCGTGGCAGCACCGCAGAACTATCTGGCGGTCATCAAGGTCGTCGGTATCGGCGGGGGCGGCGTCAACGCCGTGAACCGGATGATCGAGGAGGGCCTTAGGGGCGTCGAGTTCATCGCCATCAACACCGATGCCCAGGCGTTGCTCATGAGCGACGCGGACGTGAAGCTTGACGTCGGCCGCGAGCTGACCAGAGGGCTGGGCGCCGGCGCCAACCCGGATATCGGCACGAAAGCGGCCGAGGACCATCGCGAGGAAATCGAGGAAGTTCTCAAAGGCGCCGACATGGTGTTCGTCACCGCCGGCGAGGGCGGCGGCACGGGTACCGGCGGCGCGCCGGTGGTCGCCAACGTGGCGCGCTCACTCGGCGCGCTGACCATCGGCGTGGTCACCCGCCCGTTCGGGTTCGAGGGCAAGCGACGGGCGACTCAGGCTGACAGCGGGATCGAGCAGCTGCGCAGCGAGGTCGACACGCTGATCGTCATCCCCAACGACCGGCTGCTGTCCATATCGGACCGGCACGTCAGCGTCCTCGACGCGTTCAAGGCCGCTGACCAGGTGCTGCTGTCCGGCGTCCAGGGCATCACCGACCTGATTACCACTCCCGGCCTGATCAACCTCGATTTCGGCGACGTCAAGTCGGTCATGTCCGGGGCGGGCTCGGCGCTGATGGGCATCGGCTCGGCTCGCGGCGACGATCGTTCGGTGGCTGCGGCCGAGATGGCGATTTCCAGCCCGCTACTCGAGGCCAGCATCGACGGCGCGCATGGCGTGCTGCTGTCCATTCAGGGCGGATCTGATCTCGGCCTGTTCGAGATCAACGAGGCGGCGCAGCTGGTGGCGAACTCGGCCGCGCCCGAGGCCAACATCATCTTCGGCGCGGTGATCGACGACGCGCTCGGCGACGAGGTGCGGGTCACCGTGATCGCGGCGGGTTTCGACGACGCCCAGGGCGGACGGCCGCGCCAGGGGCTCGGTTATGCCGGCAGTCCCGCCTCAGGCGGGACCTGGACGCCGAACCCGCCGGCTGGGCTGCCGTCAGGTTCAGGCGGCCAGGTAGCTCGCCCGGCTGCGGGCGGCCAGGTGCTGACCGGCGGCGCGGCTGGAGCTGGCCAGCGCGATGGATCCCGGCCGGCCGGGCCGACGGCCGCCGACCATGAGAACGACCGGGCTGACGGCGCTGACCAGGAATCCGACCCGGTCGCTGGCACGGCCAAGATCGACGGCGTACCGTCACCCCGCCCTGCCGGGCCGGCCGGGCGCACGGCCGAGCACAGCGCCCGGTCACCGGCGCCGGCCGAGTCGCCGTCGTTCCGGCTGCCGGACAGCTCTTCGTCGCGCCGCAAGCCGGTGGTGTTCGAGGAGGACGACGAGCTCGACGTGCCTGATTTCCTGAAGTGAGCGAACCGGATGGCGTGGCTGGCTGGCAGTCCTTCCCGCTGGGGCCTGGAGTCCTCGGCATGTTCACCAGCCGGGCGGGCGGCGCCAGCGAGCCGCCGTTCAGCAGCCTGAACCTGAGTGGCAGCGTCGGCGACGAGCCGGCAGCGGTGCAGCGCAACCGCGAGCTGGTCGCCGGGGCCTGCGGACTGAGGGCAGATCAGCTCGCCTGCATGCACCAGGTGCACGGGGCCGATGTCGCGAGGGTCAGCGCGCAGCAGCCGCCGGACGCGGCACCGCGAGCGGACGCGATCTTCACCGATGCCCCCGGCCTGGCGCTGTGCGTGCTGGTAGCGGACTGCGCGCCGGTGCTGATCGCCGACCCGCAGGCAGGGCTGGTGGGTGCGGCGCACGCGGGCCGCGAGGGCATGGCGGCCGGGGTCGTGCCCGCCCTGGCCGGCGCCATGACCTCGGCCGGGGCGCAGCCGGCCCGGATGGTGGCGCGGATCGGCCCGGCGATCTGCGGCGGATGCTATGAGGTCCCTGCCGACCTGCGCGACCGGGTGGCCGAGGTGGTCCCCGAGGCTGGCTGCCGCACCAGGGCGGGAACCGCGGGCATCGACATCAGGGCCGGCCTGGCCGCCCAGCTGGCGCGGGCCGGAATACGCCAGGTCAGCGCCGACCCGCGGTGCACGGCTGAAACCCCCGGCCTGTACTCCTACCGGCGCGACGGCGCGACCGGCCGGTTCGCCGGGCTCGTCTGGCTGACGCCATGATGAGCGGGTGAGCACAGCAGCAGGAGAGCCGGCCGGCGGCGCGGCCAGCCGGCGAGCCGAGCTTGCCGCGAGCCTCCAGGCGCTGCGCGGCCGGATCGCGGCTGCCTGCGCAGCAGCCGGCCGGCCGTCTGGCGAGGTCACCCTGATCGCGGTGACCAAGACCTTCCCGGTGTCCGATATCGAGCTGCTCGCCGATCTGGGCGTGCTGGACATCGGGGAGAACAAGGATCAGGAGGCGGCACCGAAGGCCGCCAGGTGCGCTGCCGACGATGTGCCGGTGACCTGGCACTTTGTCGGCAGCGTGCAGGTCAACAAGGCAGCCAGCGTCAGCTCCTACGCGCACGTCGTGCATTCAGTCGACCGGCTCCGGCTTGTCCTGGCGCTCGGCCGGCGCGCCAGCGCGGCCGGCCGCACCGTGACCTGCCTGGTGCAGGTCAGCCTCGACGGCGACCCTGGCCGCGGCGGGGCGGCGATCGGCGAGGTGCCTGCCGTCGCCGAGGCGATAGCGGGCCAGGACGGCCTGCTGCTCGGCGGGGTGATGGCGATCGCGCCGCAGCCGATGCCGCCAGCCAGCGCCTTCGGCCGGCTCAGGGAGGTCGCTGAGCAGGTGCGCTCGGCTTACCCGGCCGCCACGATGATCTCCGCCGGGATGAGCGGCGACCTGGAAGAGGCGATTGCCAAGGGCGCGACACACGTGCGCGTCGGTACGGCGTTGCTCGGCGGCCGGCGGCCCTTCGTCAGGTAATGTCCGTCGCGTGGCACGCGGTGCTAGCGGGGCCGCACGGGCAGGCATGAGGAGGACAAGATGGCCGGCGCGATGCGCAAGATGGCGGCCTATCTCGGCCTGGTCGAGGAGGATAACCGCTACGACGACCGCTACGCCGATGAGTACGCGCCCGAGGAGTACGACGAGTACGGCGCCGAGCTTGGCGGCCAGGACGAGGAGCAGCACCCTGACGAGTACCAGGTCGCGGCCGGCATGGCGGTGCCGTCGCAGCGGGC
Organism: Streptosporangiaceae bacterium; assembly: GCA_036495525.1. GTDB lineage: Bacteria > Actinomycetota > Actinomycetes > Streptosporangiales > Streptosporangiaceae > DASXMR01. The sequence goes on from DASXMR010000023.1 coordinate 196,785, forward strand.
TGCCACGCTGCAGGCCACTGATCTCACAAGGATCACCACACTGCATCCCCGCACGTACAATGAGGCCCGTACGATCGGAGAGCATTTCCGCGAGGGCACTCCGGTGATCATGAACCTGACCGAGATGGTGGACAGCGACGCACGTCGCCTCGTCGACTTCGCGGCGGGCCTGATCTTCGGGTTGCGAGGGAGCATCGACCGGGTCACGAACAAGGTGTTCCTGCTGTCGCCGGCCAATGTCGAGGTAGCAGCCGAGGACAAAGCCCGCATCGCGGAAAGAGGTTTCTTCAACCAGAGCTAAACATCGAATCGATCAGCACGGCGACGGCGGTCACCCTGTCGCCGGCCGTCATGGCGGGCAGGGATGTCGGACATCGTCAGGCTTGTACTGGTATACATACTCTCGATCTATCTGCTGCTTCTGATCGCGCGACTTATCATTAGCTGGATACAGCAATTCTCGCGGTCCTGGTCGCCGTCGGGCATCGTGCTGGTGATGGCGGAGGCTGTCTACACGGCTACGGATCCGCCACTGAGATTGCTAAGGCGCTACATTCCGGCCCTCCGGCTCGGTAGTGTGGCCCTTGACCTCAGCTTCATGCTGCTGTTCCTGGTGATCATCGTGGCGCTGCAGTTCCTGCAACAGCCCATATGATCAGGTAGCGTCCATAGGGGACCACGCGCCAAGGAGACGACGACATGCCACTGACGCCCGCGGATGTGCGGAACAAGCAGTTCAGCACGACCAGGCTCAGGCCCGGCTACGACGAGGAAGAGGTCGACGCCTTCCTTGACGAGGTTGAGGCGGAGCTAGACCGGCTGCTGCAGGACAACGAAGAGCTCCGGGCGAAGCTGGGCGAGGTACTGCGGGGCGGCAAGCCGGCCGGTATTGGCGCGGGTCACATGGACTCGCCTGCTGAGCTGATGTCACCCGAGCCGCAGCGGCACGAGCCTGAGCGCCGGCAGCCTGAGCCGGTCGCGGCGAGCATGCGGTCGGTTCCCGACAACATGGACACCGCCGCGCGGGTGCTCGCACTGGCTCAGCAGACCGCTGACCAGGCGATCGCTGACGCCCGGCGGGAGGCCGACGAGACGCTCGGCCGGGCCAGGCGGGAAGCCGACGACCTGCTGACCAAGGCGCGCCGTCAGTCCGAGCAGATCACCAGCGACGCCAGGGCACGCGCTGAGAGCCTCGAGCGCGACGCCCAGGAGCGGCACCGCCAGGCGATGGGCTCGCTGGTGCAGTCCCGCGAGGAGCTTGAGCGGCGGGTTGACGACCTGCGCGCCTTCGAGCGCGAGTACCGCAGCAGGCTCAAGGCGTACCTGGAGGGGCAGCTGCGCGACCTGGAGGCTGGCGCGGCCGACAGTGGCGTGTTCCCCGCCGTCGCTACCGGGCCGCAGCAGGCAGTGCCCGCTGGCATGGGCGCGCGTAACGGACAGCCATCCGTGGCCGGCTCGTACGCCGGCGTGCCCGAGTCCATGTCGCACAACGGGGGCTTCCACCCAGATAGCGGCCAGCACGACCGTCGCTAGCCGGGGGCTGGCTCGCTCGCCGCAGCCAGCTCGCTGACCCTGCCCGCGGAGTCTGTTTGTGTCCCGGTTCGTTGCCCTTCTCTCGATCGTCCTGATAGCAATAGGGCTGCTGGTCGGCGGTGTGCTGGCCAGCAGCCTGCTGCTTGTCTACCTGTCTATCGGCCTGGCCGCGCTCGCTGGCCTGCTGCTGCTCACCGCTGTGGTAATCGGCCTGGAGCGGGTCTTTGGTGACAGCGCGGCCGGCCGCCCAGCCGCATCAGCCCGTCAGCCGGCGATGTCCTCAGACCCGGCAACGGCTGCTGCCCCCGCTGTCGCGCTCGCCGGGACAGCCGCGACGACCGCAACGAGCGCCGGGCCGCTAGGTACCGGGCTGCCAGGTGACGGGCAAGCAGCTGACCACGGCGAGCTGCCAGCCGCGACCGCGAGTGCTGCCGCGGCGCCTGCCACCGTTCACGGGACCTGGCCGGCCGCTGGCGAGGGCCAGCCCGATGACGACGCCGAGCCAGACTCGGGCGTGTTCTCCTGGCCAGCCACCATCAGCTTCGGCGCGGGCACTGGCACCGGGCAGGGCGAGAACGACGCGTCCGGTGCGGCTGACCCGGCTGCCGAGCCCGAGCCGCTGTGGCCCGCCGCCAATGATCAGACGACGGCTGCCTGGCCCGACGCCGACCAGACGAGCGCTTTTGCCAGCGGGTCGGCTGCCGGCGCCGACGCCGACCAGGCCGATCCCGATCAGGCCGATGCCGACCGGGTGGATGCGGACCAGGCTGACCGCAGCCGGGCCAAGGCTGGCCGGGCCGAGACCGTGCGAGCCGAGGTGGCGCGCGACCACGCTGCGGGCGACACCGCCGACGACCCGGCGAACACCTGGTTCGCCCGCATCGGCGCAGTGCACCCGGAGCCAGCTGACAAGAACGAAACCGTGACCGCTGATGCCCCGGCCGCCGTCGGGCCCGCGCCAGCTGACCAGCCGGCGGCAGCCGAGGCGAAGGTCACCGCGCCGGCAGTCAGTCCCGCTCAGGACGATGACGAGCTTGCCGGCGGTCAGCAGGCCACTGGCTTGGTCGCGGCCGGCACGAGACTGGCCGCGAGCACGGCGGCCGGGACCCGGCCTGCCAAGGGCGAGGCGGCCAGGGCGGGAGCGGCCGCGCCGGGCACCGGCGCCGGGGACAGCAAGACTGCCGCGGAGCCGAATCCGGCAGACCCGAAGGCTGCGGAGCCCAAGGCTGCACAGCCCAAAGCAGCGGATCTCAAGGCAGCCGGCCCCAAGGCAGCAGCCAGCGAGGAGCCGCCGCCTGCCAAACCGGAGCAGGATTCGGCACAGCGGCGGCCAGCAGCCGAGGACCAGGACGCCGACGGCGCCAGCCTGGATCCTGGGGCGGACATGCGCGGCCAGGTCACGGTCGTCCCCGGCATCGCCCGGTATCACCGCAGCGGATGCACGCTGATCCGGTTCCTCGGCGCCGACGACCTCGAGCTGATGACCAGGCAGGCGGCCGAGGCGGAAGGCTGCGTACCCTGCCGGGCCTGCCAGCCTGACAAGGCACTGCAGCCGGCGCAGCCCTGACCTGAGGCCACGGCCGCTGAGACGCCAGCTAGGGTCACCGTCCCGGGCCGGCAGCCAGGGGTCACCGGGCCGGCAGCCAGGGGTCACCGGGCCGGCAGAGACGGGCCGGTGGGGCACAACCGGGCCGGTCTGCTTGGTCAGGCAGGGCTAGCCGCTTCGGCTAGCTGTCGGCGCGGCCTAGCCAGAAAGTCAGCCCCAAGTCGGCGTCCACGTGCTCGGCGGCCGCGGCGTCTGGCCCGGCGGCAGGCACCGGGCCGTAGTCGACCGCGAGCACCTCGGCGCTGATCAGGCTGCCGTGCTCGGTCAGCGCGGCCTGCAGTTCGGCGTCGGCGGTGGCCCAGCGCAGCCGGATCCTGTCGCTCACGTCCAGGCCATCGTTCTTCCTTGCCTCCTGGACCAGCCGAACGACCTCCCTGGCGAGGCCTTCCCGGCGCAGCTCGGGCGTGACCGCCACCTCAAGCGCCACGGTTTCGCCGGCATCGGACGCCACCGCCCACCCGGACCTTGGTGTCTGCGTGATGATGACGTCGTCTGGCCCGACCTCCACGGGCGCGCCAGCGACCTGGACTTCGGCAGGCTGGCCGTCCCGCAGACGCGCAGCCAGCTGGGCAGCGTCGGCGGTCGCGATGGCGGCCGCGACGGCTGGCGTGTCCTTGCCAAGCCGCCGGCCGAGCGCGCGGAAGTTCGGCTTGACCGTGTAGTCGACTAGCTCGGCGCCGACCACCCCGAGCGGCTCGACCGCCCGGACGTTCAGCTCCTCAGCGAGCTGGGCACGCAGCCCGGCGGGCAGGTCAGCAAAGCCGGCCGCGCCGACCAGCGCCCTGGCCAGCGGCTGGCGTACCTTGACCACGGCCGACGCCCTGGCTGAGCGACCCAGCTCGACCAGCCGCCTGGCCAGTGCCATCTGCTGGGCCAGCTGCTCGTCGATCAGCGAGCTGTCGGCCGTCGGCCAGGAAGTCAGGTGCACCGAGTCAGGCGCGTCGGCCGGCCGCAGTACCCGCCAGAGGTAGTCGGTCAGGAACGGCGTCATCGGCGCCATCAGCCGGGTCAGCGTCTCCAGGCACTCATACAGGGTGGCGAAGGCGGCGGCGCCATCCGGTGTCGCCGGGCCTTCCCAGAACCGGCGCCGGGAACGGCGGACGTACCAGTTCGACGCCTCGTCGATGAACGCGGCGATCCGGCGCCCGGCGCCAGCCGAGTCGAACGCCTCGAGCGCCGCCGTCACGTCACGGACCAGCGCGTGCAGCTCGCTGAGCAGCCACCGGTCGAGCAGCGGCCGGGCCGAGCGGGGCGGCGCGTCGGCCAGCCGCTCCGGGCTCCACGGCTGCCCGTGCGCTCCCGCCGCATTCGCGTACAGGACCAGGAACGAGGCAGTGTTCCAGTAGGTCAGCAGCACCTTGCGGACGATCTCCTCGAGCACCCCGTGGCTGATCTTGCGGTTCGCCCAGGGCGAGCCGGCCGCGGTGAAGAACCAGCGCACCGCGTCGGCGCCGTGCCAGTCCATCAGCGGGATCGGCTCGAGCACGTTGCCGAGGTGCTTGCTCATCTTGCGGCCCTGCTCGTCGACCAGCAGGCCGAGGCACAGCACGTTCTCGTAGGCCGACCGGCCGAACACCAGGGTGCCGATGGCCATCAGCGAGTAGAACCAGCCCCTGGTCTGGTCGAGCGCCTCGGCGATGAACTGCGCCGGGTAGCTGCCCTCGAACTCGTCCTGATGCCGGTGCGGCGCGCCGAGCTGCGCGAACGGCATCGAGCCTGAGTCGTACCAGGTGTCGATCACCTCGGGGACGCGGCTGGCCTGCTGGCCGCAGTCGGGGCAGCTGATCATCACCTCGTCCACGAACGGGCGGTGCGGGTCGAGCCCGGAGAGGTCACGGCCGGCCAGGCCTGATAGCTCAGCTAGCGACGCGACGCAGGTCAGGTGCCCCGACGTGCACTCCCAGAGCGGCAGGGGCGTGCCCCAGTACCTGGTCCTGGACAGCGCCCAGTCCACGTTGTTGCGCAGCCACTCGCCATACCGGCCGGTTTTGATCGTGGCTGGCTGCCAGTTGGTCTTCTCGTTCTCCGCCAGCAGCGCCTCCTTGACCGCGGTGGTGCGGATGAACCAGGACGGCAGCGCGTAATACAGCAGCGGCGTGCCGCAGCGCCAGCAGTGCGGGTAGCTGTGCTCGTGCAGGTGCGATGAGAACAGCAGGTTCCTGTCGGCCAGGTCGCTGACCAGCAGCGGATCGGCCTCCTTGAAGAACTTCCCGCCGACCAGCGGCACCTGCTCCTCGAACCGGCCGTCCGGCCGGATCGGGTTGACCACCGGCAGCCCGTGCGCCCGGCCGGTTTCCATGTCATCGGCGCCGAAGGCAGGCGCCAGGTGCACCAGGCCAGTCCCGTCCTCGGTCGTGACGAACGCCCCGGTGACGACGCGATGCGCGTTCGGGACGTCGATCAGGTCGAACGGCCTGCGGTAGGTCACCCCGGCCAGCTGCGAGCCGGTGACCCGGTCGGTGACATGCCAGCCCTCGCCGAGCACCCGGCCGAACAGCGCATCGGCGACGACGACCCGGTCACCCTCGCCTGACCGGCGGGCGATCGCGTAAACCTCGTCGGGGTGCACGGCCACCGCCGTGTTCGAGACCAGCGTCCACGGCGTCGTTGTCCAGACCAGCAGGTCGGCGCCCGCCAGCTGCGGGCTTGAGCCCTCGGGCACGGTCTCGATCCGGAACCGCACGGTCACCGAAGGGTCGGCGACTACCTGGTAGACGTCCGGCTGGCCAAGCTCGTGATCCGACAGGGCAGTGCCGCAGCGCGGGCAGTACGGGCTGATCCGGAAGTCCCTGACCAGCAGCCCGCGGTCGAAGATGACCTTGAGCGACCACCAGACCGACTCGATGTAGGACGGGTCCATCGTCCGGTAAGCGCTCGACAGGTCGATCCAGTAGCCCATCCGCTCGGTGAGCTGCCCGAAGGCGTCGACGTGCCGCAGCACGGACTCGCGGCAGCGGGCGTTGAACGGCTCGATGCCATACGCCTCGATCTCCCGCTTGCTTGACAGCCCAAGTTCCTTCTCCACCGCGACCTCGACCGGCAGGCCGTGGCAGTCCCACCCGGCCCGGCGGGGCACGTGGAACCCCTGCATGGTCTTGAACCGCGGGAAGACGTCCTTGAACACCCGGGCCTCGATATGGTGCACGCCCGGCATGCCGTTCGCCGTCGGCGGACCCTCATAGAAGGTCCATAGCGGCCCGCCCACTGTCTGATCAAGGGAGCGCTGGAACGTCTTGCCTTCCTGCCAGGCGCCGAGGACCTCGCGCTCGATGGCGGGCAGGCTGACTGCCGCTGGCAGATCGGGAAACGGCCGGGCGCCGCGCTGGCTCCCCGGCCCGGGCTGCTGGCCGGCCGTGGCGCCGCGGCCAGCCGCGGACTCAGGGTTGTCTGCGCGTGGCATCGGTGAGGGCCTCCCGCCGGTCGTCGGGACGGCCTGCCCGCAGCCGACCCGAACTGCCGGAGGGACGAGGCGCGCCGGCGGCGGCCCCGCGGTACCACCCTCCTTGGCCGCACCACCGCCCTGACGTCAGGGCGGGCCGCGCGGCCCTCTCGCTTGCTTCCTGCAGCCGGTTCTACTGAGCTTTCCCGCCTGCCTGGCGGCCGCTCGCTGGGACATGCCGCGGCGAATGCCCGCCACGTGCCCCTGCGATGCGCCGCTGCTGGCTCGCCGGGAATGCCGTTCTTCCGGCGGCTCAGGGGTGATCTGGTCCGCCACAGGCCTCGCCGGGCTCGCACCATCCCCGGCTCGCTGCTAAGCCTGAACGGTGGCGGCAGCTGTCCCCATCAACGCCGTGCAGGAGGCAAGGATAGCTGACCGGTCAGCCGGCAGTCAGCCGGGTTTGCGCTCGGCGGCGGCGGCCGGGCATGGCACGGGCGGACGGCGGCCAGCTGGAGGCGCCCGCCTTACCCCGGCGGCCGCCGGGGTAAAGGTGCGCGCTGCCGGGTAACAGTGCTGCGGCAGGGAGGCGGCCGCGCCCGGGCGCGGCCGCCTGGCATGCGGCCCGGCGGAATGGGCGGCGCGCGGCGGCTGGTTACTTGTTTGCCTATCGCCGCGTCACCACTTATCCTCCGGTGACTGCGTGCATTCAAGATCATTTCGAACTGGCGCGGAGGGAGGCGTGGCATGACTGCTAGCGCGCGTCCACGTGCTGCCGCCCTGCCGGTCAGGCAGGGCGAGCGGCGATGGACCGAGGCTGAGCTCGGCAGGGTCCACGACCAGCTGGCCGCCGAGGCCGCAGAGCTTCGCGCCGAGATCGACAGGGCGGAGTCTGATATCGCTGACCGGCTCGGCGACGCTGTCGGTGACGCAGGCGACGATCAGGCAGATATCGGCGCAAAGGCCTTCGAGCGTGAACACGAACTGGCTCTCACCCACAACGCCCGTGAGCTGCTCGCGCAGAACGAGCGAGCGCTCGCGAGGATCGATGCGGGTACCTACGGGGTGTGCGAGTCGTGCGGCGAGGCGATCGGCAAGGCCCGGCTCCAGGCGTTCCCGCGGGCTACACTGTGCGTGGCATGCAAGCAGCGCGAGGAACGTCGCTGAGCGGGTCGCACGCCGCCCAGCAGGACGGGCCGGAGCCAAGCCGCCCGTCCCGGCCTAGGGTCAGTGCGCTGCTCGCCATCGCGGTGGCCGTGCTGGCCATTGACATCGCCAGCAAGGTCACGGTGGTGGCCACCCTGTCCCGCAGGGCGCCGATCCGGCTGCTCGGTGGCTTCCTCACGCTGCGGGTCGACCGCAACCCCGGCGCGGCGTTCAGCATTGGCCCGTCACTGACGATCGTGTTCTCCGCGATCGCGGTCGGGGTGATCATCTACATCTTGCGCACCTCGGCGAAGATCCGCAGCCTGGCCTGGGCGGCGTCGCTCGGACTGCTGCTCGGCGGCGCGGCCGGCAACCTGGTCGACCGGCTGTTCAGGTCGCCCGGCCCATTGCGCGGCTACGCGGTCGACTGGATTGAGGTGCCGCACTGGCCGGTATTCAACCTGGCCGACTCCGCGATCGTCTGCGGCGGCGTGCTCGCCGTGCTGCTGGCGGCCCGCGGCATCAGGATTGACGGCAGCCGGGTCACCGACACGGCCGAGCCCGCAGGTCAGGCCGGCGACGCCGCGCCGCAGTCACCGCAGCCCGGTGCAGACAGCGCGGGCGGACAGCACGGCTCCAGCCGGGCTGAGGGCGAGCAGGCAAGCCACGCCGGCCGCGGCCAGTCCGAAACCGGCGCGGCCGCCCCCAGCGCGGCCGCCCCCCGTGCGGGAGACCCAAGTGCGGGAGACCCAAGTGCGGGAGACCCCGGCGCGGGAGACCCCGGCGCAGCAGGCCCCGGCGCAGCTGGCCCTGGTGTGGCTGGCCCCGCCGCGGCAGGGCCCGGTGCGGCTGGCTCAAGTGCGGCTGGGCCCGGCATGACGACTGGCCCCGCCGCGAACGGTGCAGCCGCGAACGGCGCCGGCAGCCCGGCTGCTGATGGCGCGCCGCAGGAGGCTGAGCGTGACGGGGGAGGGCCGGCGGCCGGCCGGCGCCGGTGACCGTGCCTGGCACCCGCCGGGTACCCGTTCCCGAGGGACTCGACGGCGAGCGCCTGGACGCGGCGCTCTCCCGGCTGTTCGGCTTGTCCAGGGCACGGTCGGCTGAGCTGATCGGGGATGGCCACGTGCTGCTTGGCGGCAGGCCGGCGGCCAAGTCAGACCGGGTACCGGCGGGCGAGTGGCTTGAGGTGACGCTGCCGGCAGTGCCCGAGCAGGCGCCACCGCAGCCGGTGCCCGGCCTCGCGGTGCTGTACCAGGACCAGGACATCCTGGTCGTGGACAAGCCGGCCGGGGTGGCCGCGCATCCGACCCCCGGCTGGACGGGCCCCACGGTGCTCAAGGGGCTGCAGGCGGCCGGGTACGAGCTGAGCAGCAGCGGCGCCGCCGAGCGGCAGGGCATCGTGCACCGGCTGGACGCGAGCACCACCGGCGTGATGGCGCTCGCAGTGAGCGACTTCGGCTACAGCGCGCTGAAGCGCGCCTTTCGCGAGCGGGAAGTGAGCAAGACCTACCACGCGCTGGTGCAGGGGCACCCTGACCCGCTGCGCGGCACGATCGACGCCCCGATCGGCCGGCATCCGTCCGGCGACGGCCGCTTCGCCGTGGTGGCCGGCGGCCGTCCGTCCGTGACCCACTACGACACCCTGGAGGCCTTTCGCGCCGCCAGCCTGACCGAGGTGAACCTGGAAACGGGCCGGACCCATCAGATCAGGGTGCACATGGCCGCGATCAGGCACCCGTGCGCCGGTGACCGGCTGTACGGCGCCGATCCGGTGCTGGCCGCCCGGCTCGGCCTGACCAGGCAGTGGCTGCATGCGGTAACGCTGAGCTTCGCGCACCCGGCTGATGGCCGGCTGATGGAGTTCAGCAGCGGCTACCCGGCCGACTTGCGTCACGCCATCGACGTGCTCGCCGCCGAGTCGTGAGCTGCTCCCTACCCGGCCGTCTAATCGATCCTGCGTAAGCGAGACGAGCACCGGGCCGGGTGTCGTGGCCACGGACAGTCGGCATTTGGCGTTAGGGTCGGAAGACCGGGCCGGACCCGGCTCGCGGCGGGGCGAAGTGCCCCGAGATGTCCTGCCGCAGGCCGTCATCCGGCCACTTCCCCCGGTCCCGTACTGACGGCACCGGCCGCACCGGCCAGCCAGCCTGGCCCGCGCGGCCGGGGCACGCGCAGCATGCCTGAAGGAGGCGGTACTTCATGGCGGCAGGCCCGGCAGCCGGCCCGGCCAGGGGACGCGACGGCTTCGTCCACCTGCACGTGCACACCGAGTACTCGATGCTCGACGGGGCCGCCAGGCTGAAGGACCTGTTCAGCACCTGCCAGCAGGCCGGCATGCCGGCCATCGCGATGACCGACCACGGCAATGTCTACGGCGCTTATGACTTCTGGTCCAAGGCGCGGGCGGCCGGGATCAAGCCCATCATCGGCATCGAGGCGTACGTCGCGCCAGAGCACCGCGGGCTGAAGCAGCCGGTCCGCTGGGGCAACCCCGGCCAGCGCGACGACGACGTGTCCGGGGCCGGCGCCTATACCCACATGACGCTGCTGGCCGAGACCACCGAGGGCATGCACAACCTGTTCCGGCTGGCCTCGACGGCCTCGCTTGAGGGCTTCTTCCGGCAGCCGCGGATGGACCGGGAACTGCTCGCCCGGCATGCCAGGGGAATCATCGCCACGACCGGGTGCCCCGGTGGCGAGGTGCAGACCAGGCTGCGGCTCGGCCAGCAGCGGGAGGCGCTCGAGGCGGCAGCCGCCTACCGGGACATCTTCGGTCCTGGCAATTTCTTCGTCGAGCTGATGGACCACGGGCTCGATGTGGAGAAGCGCACCAGGACGCAGCTGCGCGACCTCGGCCGCCAGCTCGGCCTCCCGTTCGTGGCGACCAATGACTCGCACTACAGCAGGCCGGAGGACGCCGCCGCGCACGAGGCGCTGCTGTGCGTGCAGACCGCCACGAACCTGGCCGATCCGAACCGCTTCAAGCTCGAGGGCAACGGCTACTACATCAAGACCCCGGAGCAGATGCGGGCGCTCAGCACCGACGAGGAATGGCAGGCCGGGTGTGACAGCACGCTGCTGATCGCCGAGCGCGCCGGCGTCGAGTTCGCCAAGTCCAACCTGATGCCGGTGTTCCCGCTGCCCGAAGGCGAGACCGAGTCCAGCTGGTTCCGCCGGGAAGTCTGGCGCGGGATGGACCGGCGCTACCCAGGCGGCTACGACGAGCAGCGCCGGGCCCAGGCCGAGTACGAGATCGGCGTCATCGAGTCGATGGGCTTCTGCTCGTACTTCCTGGTCGTCGCCGACTTCATCATGTGGGCGAAGCGCAACGGCATCAGGGTCGGGCCTGGCCGCGGCTCGGCGGCCGGGTCGATCGTCTCCTACGCGATGGGCATTACTGACCTGGACCCGGTCAGCCACCGCCTGGTCTTCGAGCGGTTCCTGAACCCCGAGCGGGTCTCCATGCCGGACGTCGACATCGACTTCGACGAGCGCCGGCGCGGCGACGTGATCAGGTACGTGACCGAGAAGTACGGCGACGACCGGGTGGCCCAGATCATCACCTACGGCACGATCAAGGCGAAGGCCGCGATCAAGGATTCTTCCCGGGTGCTCGGTTACCCCTACGCGCTCGGCGACCGGATCACCAAGGCATTCCCGCCTGCCGTGCTCGGCAAGGAGATGTCGCTGTCGGGCGTCTTCGACCCGGACGACTCGCGTTACGGCGAGGCAGGCGAGATCCGCGCGCTGTACGAGGCCGAGGCCGAGATCAAGCAGGTGATCGACACCGCGCGCGGGCTGGAGGGGCTGATCCGCCAGGCCGGCGTGCACGCCGCGGGCGTGATCATGAGCAAGGAGCCGCTGCTCGACCACATCCCGGTGTGGAAGCGCCAGGCCGACGGCGCGATCATCACTCAGTTCGACTACCCGGCCTGCGAGGACATCGGCCTGCTGAAGATGGACTTCCTCGGGCTGCGGAACCTGACCGTGATCGACGACGCGATCCGCGGCATCACGGCCAACCGCGGCATCGAGATCGACCTGGACACGCTCGGCCTGGACGACAAGCCAACCTATGAGCTGCTGGCCAGGGGCGACACCCTGGGCGTGTTCCAGCTCGACGGCACCCCGATGCGCGCGCTGCTGCGCTCGATGCGGGCCGACTCCTTCGGTGACATCTCAGCGGTCATCGCGCTTTACCGGCCAGGCCCGATGGCCAGCGCCCCGGTGTACGCCGATCGCAAGACCGGCCGCGCCCCGGTAACGCCGATTCACCCGGAGCTGGCCGAGGGCCTGGGTGACGTGCTTGGCGACAGCTACGGGCTGCTGGTGTACCAGGAGGACGTGATGTTCGCCGCGCAGCGGCTGGCCGGGTACTCGCCCGCCCAGGCCGACCTGCTGCGCCGTGCCATGGGCAAGAAGAAGAAGGAGATCCTGGACAAGGAGTACGAGCCGTTCGCGGCCGGGATGAAGGCGGGCGGCTACTCCGACAACGCCATCAAGACGATCTGGGACGCGATGGTCCCGTTCTCCGGCTACGCGTTCAACAAGGCGCACGCGGCCGGCTACGCGCTGATCTCGTACTGGACCGCGTACCTGAAGGCGAACTTCCCCGCCGAGTACATGGCCGGGCTGCTGACCTCGGTGGCCGGCGACAAGGACAAATCGGCGCTATACCTGAGCGAGTGCCGGCGGATGGGGATCAAGGTGCTGCCGCCCGACGTGAACGCGTCGACGGCGATGTTCACCGCCGTCGGCGACGACATCAGGTTCGGCATGGCCGCCGTCCGCAATGTCGGCTCGAACGTGGTGGACTCGATCGTGGCGGCCCGCACCGCGAAGGGCGCGTTCACCAGCTTCGCCGACTTCCTCCGCAAGGTGCCGGTGAATGTCTGCAACAAGCGGGTCATGGAGTCGCTGATCAAGGCCGGGGCCTTCGACGAGTTCGGCGACTCGCGGAAGGGCCTGGTGCTCATCCACGAGCAGGCCATCGACACGGTCATCGACGTCAAGCGGAACGAGGCCATCGGCCAGGACTCGCTGTTCGGCGACGACACCGAGAACGCGGCGACGTTCGACGTGCCCGTCCCGGCCGGGGAGTGGGACAAGCAGGCGCGGCTGGCCTTCGAGCGGGAGATGCTTGGGCTCTACGTCTCCGACCACCCGCTGCTCGGCCTGGAGCATGTGCTGGCCGCGGCGACCGACTGCTCGGTCGCGCAGCTCATCGGGTCAGCCGAGGACGACGCGGAACGAGGTGTCCGGGGCGACCGCGGCGACGCCCAGGTGGTCACCGTCGGGGGGATTCTGTCGGGGGTGCAGCGCAAGGTCACCAGGCAGGGCAGCGCCTGGGCGGCGGCCACCCTGGAGGACCTCGAGGGCGCGATCGAGGTGCTGTTCTTCCCGGCGACCTACCAGCAGTGCCTGACGCTGGTCGTCGAGGACGCCGTCGTCCTGGTCAAGGGGCGGCTCGACCGTCGCGAGGAGGTGCCCAAGCTGGTCGCGATGGAGGTAAGCGTGCCCGACACCGCCGCGGGCGAGAGCGGCCCTTTCGTGGTGTCGATCAACGAGGCGCGCTGCGTGCCGCCGGTGGTCGAGCGGCTGCGGGAGGTGCTGCGCACCCATCCGGGTACCGCTGAGGTGCACTTGCGGCTGACGAGCGGCTCGCTGACCAGGGTGGTCAGGCTCGACGCCAAGCTCCGGGTGCGGCCCTCGCCGTCGCTGCTTGCTGACCTGAAGCAGCTGCTCGGACCAGCCTGCGTCGGCTGAAACCGCGGCCGGCCGGGCACTGGCGGGCGGCGGCTGGCCGTCCGGCGTGCCGGCTGCCTGGTACTCAGCTGCGTCACGTACCCTGCTGCGCAGAATGACCCACTCCCGCTTCCCCTCAGCCGTGCCCGGCCCCGGTGAGCCCGGCGCAACGGGGCGATCTGGCTGGGGCCGGGAAACCGGTGCCGGGCTGCTCGCGCTCGCTGCCGTGGCCGCGGGCAGCGTGCTCGTCGGGCTGCTCGGCGGCCTGCTATGGATGCACCTGGCGCCGCGGCCGGCGTTCACCGTCGTGCCGGGCGGCAGCGCGCAGGCTCTCAACGCCGAGACCAGCGCGTTCATCGCCGCCGACTTCTGGTTCTGCGTGCTGGGGGTGGTCGGCGGCGTCATCACCGGCCTTCTCGGGTACCTGCTGGCGGTGCGCAGGTACGGCCCGCTGCCGATGGCTGGCGTGCTCGGCGGCGGCCTCGCCGCCGCCTACGCGGCGAGCTGGATCGGCCACCACGCCGCGGTCACCAGCTTCCTGCGGCGGATCGGCGCAAGCAAGCCTGGCACCGTGCTGCACGCGCCGGTCACGCTTGGCGCGCACTCGGCGGTCGTGTTCTGGCCGCTGGCGGCAGGCCTGGTAGCTGGCGGCATCGAGATGTCCGTCGTGGTGCGCGCCAGGCGCCGGGCGCTGGCCGAGCAGGAGGGCGCCGGGCCTGACCGCCATGGGCAGGACAGTACTGGTCGAGACGGGGGAGCCGGGCCGGCCGGGTACTACGGCTGAGTCAGACGCGCCGGATCGCCCGGCACGCCAACGGGAGGTCCAGGTGGTCCGCAGGGTCAGCTCGCAGACCGAGTGGGAACCGCTGGTCGGCTACAGCCGGGCGGTTGCCGCCGGTGACTGGGTGCTGGTCTCCGGCTGCACGTCGGTTCGCGGCGCTGAGTTCGTGCACCCTGACGACGGCTATGCGCAGGCCGCCCAGGCCATCAGCAACATCGCCGCGGCGCTGGCCGGCCTCGGCGCCAGCCTCGCCGACGTGGTGCGCACCAGGCTCTACGTCACCGACATCTCGCGCTGGCCGGAGTACGGCCGGGCGCATGCCGAGGCCTTCGGCGACGTCCGCCCCGCCTGCACCATGATCGAGGTGGCCGCGCTGGTGGACCAGCGGATGCTGGTCGAGATCGAGGCGGTCGCCTACCGGCCGGGGGCCGGCGGCGCGGAGCCGGACGGCGAGGGCGGCGGCTAGATCGACGCCATCGCCGCGCCGACGATGCCGGCGTCGTTGAGCAGGCCGGCGGGCACGACCTTTGCGTGCAGGCCGGTCAGCCGGGGCAGGAACTTATCTGCCTTCCTGCTGACGCCGCCGCCGATGATGATCAGGTCAGGCGACAGCAGCGCTTCCATGTGCTGCAGGTACTCATCTACCCGCCCGGCCCACTTGCCCCAGCTCAGGTCGTGCTCTTCCCTGGCGTGATCGGACGCGTGCCGCTCCGCGTCCTTCCCGTGGATCTCGATGTGGCCGAACTCGGTGTTGGGCACCAGCGCGCCTCCGGAGAACAGCGCGCTGCCGATGCCGGTGCCCAGCGTCAGCAGCAGCACGACGCCTTGCTGGCCGGACCCGGCGCCGAACCGCATCTCCGCGACCCCGGCAGCGTCAGCGTCGTTGAGCACGGTCACCTGCTGCCCGGCCGCGCTGCCGAACAGCTCCCGCGCATTCACCCCGACGCACGAGGAGTCGAGATTGGCTGCCGTGCAGATGACCCCGTCCTTGATCACGCCGGGGAAGGTGATGCCGATCGGCCCGGTCCAGCTGAACCGCTTGACCAGCTCGCCTACCACGCCGGCGATCGAGTCAGGCACGGCCGGGTGCGGGGTGTCAAGCTTGATCCGATCAGCGGTGAGCGCGCCCTTCGCCACGTCCACCGGCGCGGCCTTCATGCCCGTGCCGCCGATATCGATGCCTAGTGCCTGCGCCATGACGCCTCCGTGGGTGAATGGGGGACCGCGCCGCCAGCCTGCCGCGTAGTCAAGCGTATGGCCTGACGCGCCGTTCACCGCGCGGTCATCCGGGCGCGATTGACTGAGCTGCGCTGAGCTGGCAGCGCGCGACCGGCTGTGCCGCCGCGCATCAGCAGGGCACGCCTGGCGGGGGCGTACGGGGACGCTCAGAGAGGAACGCCGATGGACCGGGTCGTGGTGGTGGGCGGCGGGATCCTCGGCACGATGCACGCGCTGGCGGCACGCCGCCGCGGCTGCCAGGTCGTCCAGCTAGAGCGCGAGGCTGGCGCGCGTGGCGCCAGCGTCCGCAACTTCGGCCTGGTCTGGGTCAGCGGCCGTGCGCCAGGCGCCGAGCTTGACCTGGCGCTGCGCGCCAGGGCTCGCTGGGCGGAGCTCGCCGGGCACGTGCCCGGCATCGGCTTCCGGCCGCACGGCTCGCTCACGCTGGCCGCCGACGACGCTGAGCTCGCCCTGATCGAGCAGGCCGCCGCCATGCGGGACGCGGCTGAACGCGGCTGCCAGCTGCTCGGCGAGCAGGAGGCACGGCAGCTCAACCCGGCGCTGGCCGGCGAGTTCGCCGGCGCGCTCTGGTGCCGCCAGGACGCCATCGTCGAGCCGCGCCTCGCGCCGCCGGCCCTGCGCGAGCACCTGCTGGCCGGCGGAACCGGCGAGACTGGCCAGGCAGCCGACGGCCCGCGCGGCTATACCTGGCTGCCCGGCCGGGAGGTGGTGCAGATCGCGCCACGCGCGGTGCGCGACCACACCGGCGAGTGGCACGGCGGCGACCTGGTCGTACTGTGCACCGGTGCCGCGCACTCGGGCGTGGCCGCTGAACACCTGGCCGGGCTCGACCCGGCGCCGGTGCGCCGGGTCCGGCTGCAGATGCTGCAGACCGAGCCGTTCGCCGGCCAGCTCACGACATCGGTGGCCGACGGCGATTCACTGCGCTACTACCCGGCCTACGACCTGCCCGGCCGCTCGCTGCTGCCGCCGCAGCCGCCGGCCGCCGCGGCCGCCGCCGCGCAGCTGCTGCTGGTGCAGCGGCTGGACGGCAGCCTGACCATCGGCGATACGCACGCCTACGACGAGCCGTTCGCCTTCGACGTCGACGAGGCGGCCTACGACCACCTGCGGGCCAGGGCCGGACGGCTGCTCGGCGCAGCGCCGCCGCCGACGAGGCTGCGCTGGGCCGGCGTCTACAGTCAGCTTTCCGGCCGCGGGCTTTACCACCGGTCGGTCGCGGCACCCGGAGTGGTGCTGGTTACCGGGGCCGGCGGGCGCGGGATGACCTGCGCGCCTGCGATCGCGGAGGATACGTTCGCAGAGCCAGCGCCGGCCGCGGCGGCCGGCCGGGCCGGCGGCTCAGAAGGAGGCATCACCGGATGACCCGCATCACCATCGCCTGCCTTGACATGGCCGGTACCACCGTCGCCGACGAGGGCGGCGTGCTCGCCGCGTTCACCGCCGCGATGGCGGACTCGGGCCTGCGCGACGGATCCCCCGCCTACCAGTCGGCGCTCGGCTACGTGCGGCAGACGATGGGCCAGTCCAAGATCGAGGTCTTCCGGCACCTGCTCGGCAGCGAGCCGGCCGCGCAGGCCGCCAACGGCGCGTTCGAGCAGCACTACGCCGCTTCAGTGCGGTCAGGAGCCGTGGCGCCGCTGCCCGGCGCCGCCGAGACGATGACCGCGCTGCGGGCAGCCGGCATCCGGGTGTGCCTGGCCACCGGGTTCTCGCCAGCCACCAGGCAGGTGCTGCTCGACACGCTCGGCTGGCACGCGCTGATCGACCTGGCGCTGTCGCCCGCCGACGCGGGCCGCGGGCGGCCGTACCCCGACCTGCCGCTGACCGCGCTGCTGCGGCTGGGCGGCGGCTCGGTCAGCGAGCTCGCGGTAGCCGGGGACACCCCGAGCGACGTCGAGTCGGGCCTGCGGGCCGGGGCCGGGCTGGTCGCCGGCGTGCTCACCGGCACGGCCAGCGCCGACGAGCTGCGCCAGGCCGGCGCCCCGCACATCCTTGACTCGGTGACCGGCCTGTTGCCGCTGCTCGGCATCGGCCGCTGAGCCGCTCTGCCCCAGGTCCGGGGACCAGCCGGCCAGCGCGCCTGCCGACGCCCCGGCAGCGGGCGCTGCGGGAGCAGCGGGACTCGCCGCCGCCCGCAGCGGCGCGACGCCGGCAGGCTAGCCTCGGGGTGCGGGCCGGCAGACCTGGCCGGTGCGCAGCTTCGAGGATCTTGTCGCCGAGGGCTCACAGGTACCGCTGGACGGCTGGGACTTCTCCTGGTTCGCTGGCCGCGCCACCGAGGAGCGTCCGCCCTGGGGGTATGCCAGGCTGCTCGGCGAGCGGGCAGCCGCGCTGGCGGCCCAGCCGGGAACCGCGATGCTCGACTTGCAGACCGGCGGCGGCGAGGTCCTCGCTTCGATCCCCGCGGCCCCGGCCGTGCGATTCCTCATTGAGGCGCGCAAGCCAGCTGGCTAGCTCAGCTGGCCTGCCTGGGCCAGTCGAGGGTCAGCAGCACGTTGCGATCGACCGCGGCGCCAGCTCCGGCCCCGCCGTCCGCGGTGATCAGATCCCTGACCTGCCAGTCATTCGCCGCCAGCTCGCGGGCCAGCGCGGCCAGGCCGGCCGGGTCCCCGCTGCCCTGGTAGCTGGCTGGCGCGGCGCTGTCGATCACCGTGCAGCACAGCGCCAGCGTGCCGGCATCGGCCAGGACCAGCTCGACGATCCGCGCCTGCTGCGGCCAGTCGATGTGGGATGCGGTGGTCACCTGCCAGAAGCCGCCAGGCAGCCCGGCTTCGCGCACCGCGGTGATCGCGTGCACGTGGGTGTGACCGTTCAGCCAGGCCACCACGCACGGGTGACGCAGCAGCAGGTCGCGCACCTCGGCGGCGAGTACCCGGCGGCCTGCGCCCGGCGGCCTGGTGTCGTTGACCAGGGTTTCCAGCGAGTGATGGCTGAAGAGCAGCACCGGCCGTCCTGCGCTGCCCGCCAGCTCGGCGGCGAGCCAGCCGAACTGATCCGGATCCAGCGAGCCCTGCCAGCCGCCGTGCTGGTTCACCGTGTCCAGCACGATGCAGCGCACCTCGCCGTGGTCGAAGGCGTAGTAGGCGGCGCCCTCGTCGACGTTGCGCTGGGAGTACCCGTGCCCCGCCGGTGCGCCGGCGGTGCGGAAGTGCTCGCGGATGTGCACGAGCCGGCTGACCGGCGCCCGGCCGGGATCGGGCGTGACCAGCAGGCGCTTGCCGTGCCTGAACTCGTTCAGCGCCTCGCCGGCCGGGCTGTCGAACCCGTGCAGCAGCACAGCAGGGTCGGCGTCGCCGGGCGGCGTGACCACCTTCACCGAGCCCGCCGGGTAGTCCCGCAGCCAGCCGGCCGCCGGGTAGGTGCCCTGCAGCATGTTGTCGTGGTTGCCGTGCACCGCGTACCACGGCAGGCCAAGGCCGGCCGCCTGGAACGGCCGGCGCACGGCGGCCAGCACGCCTGGCGCGTCGGGGAAGCCGTAGCGGCGCTTGGGCAGGTCCTCCACCCCGCGATCGGGGTGCCAGTAGTGCTCGTCCTCCACCTGCGGGCCTGCCACGCCCTCGTACTGCTGCGGGTCACCGGAGTCCGGTACCACCACCCGCCCGTCCAGCAGGTCGATATACGAGCGCAGCTCGTTGAACTGGCAGTTGTCGGTGGCGTCGCCGGTCACCACCGCGAAGTCGACCGGCGCGCCGGACACCGGCGCCGCGCGCAGGCGGCGCACCGCCCGCACCATCGCGTCGGCCACCTGATAGGTGAACAGCTCCTGCGCGCGGTACGTGCCGATGATGCCGACCTCGGCGCGCAGCGGCGAGCCAGGGTCGGCGAACCGGTCGAGCAGCTCGGCCCGGCCGGGGGACTGGTGGTCCATCATGTGCGTGTCGGACAGCTGCGCCAGCACCAGCAGCGGCGTGGCCGAGCGCTGCCAGCCCGGCCGCAGGCTGCGGCCGGTCAGGTCGTCCCGGTGCACGTGCTGCTCGCCGTCGACGGTCACCAGCGCGCGGTAGCCACCCGCCGCCGCCGGGCCGGGTACCAGGCGCCGCTCGGCTGTGGTCACTGCCGCTCGGCGACGAGCACCGGCGTGTCGGGCAGGCTCACCTCCACCGACGTGCCCGGTGTCATCTCGGCCGCGGCGGTGGTTGGCTGGTCCACCTTCACCGTGACGTCGCCGGACAGCAGCACGCTGACCCTGGTGACCGCGCCGAGGAAGGTCCGGTCGGTGACGATGCCGTTGCCGCCTGGCCTGACCGCGATCTGCAGCTCCTCGGGCCGGACCAGCACGTCGCCGGTGTCGGCCTGGGCCCTGGCCGCGGCGTCCTGGCCGGCCCCGCCGATGGGGCGGACCTGCGTCGGGGTCAGCAGCCCGGCGGGGATCCGGTTCATCGTGCCGACGAACTCGGCGACGAACGCGGTGGCCGGATTCGCGTACAGCTCGCCAGGCACCGCGACCTGCTCCAGCCGGCCGTCCCGCATCACCCCGACCCGGTCGGCCATGGACAGCGCCTCCTCCTGGTCGTGCGTGACGAACAGGGTGGTGGTGCCCAGCCGCTGCTGCACCGAGCGGATCATCTCGCGCAGCTGCAGCCTGACCTTCGCGTCCAGTGCCGACAGCGGCTCGTCCAGGAGCAGCACCTGCGGCTCGATGGCCAGCGCGCGGGCCAGCGCCACCCGCTGCTGCTGGCCGCCGGACAGCTGGTGCGGGTAGTGCCTCGCGTGTCCGCCGAGGCCGACCAGGTCGAGCAGCTCACCGGCCCGGCGCTTGCGCTCGGCCCCGCCCTGCTTGCGCATCCGCAGCCCGAACCCGACGTTGTCCAGCGCCGACATGTTGGGGAACAGGCTGTAGCTCTGGAACACCATGCCCATGTCGCGCTTGGCCGCAGGCACGTGCAGTACGTCCCGGCCGCTGACGGTGACCGAGCCGGAGTCGGCGGCCTCGAAGCCGGCCACGATGCGCAGTGCGGTGGTCTTGCCGCAGCCAGACGGGCCGAGCAGGGCGACCAGCTCGCCGGGCGCGATCTCCAGCGAAAGGCCGTCCAGCGCGCGCACCGCGCCGAAGGACCGGCTGACAGCGCGCAGCTCGACCGCCGCGCCGTCCTGCCCGGCCGTCCTGGGCGGCTGTGCTTCGGTCACCTGGCTGGCGCTGGCATTGGTCGTCATCGGGAATCTCCCCTGTCCTGGCGGGTGACGGTGAACAGCGTGACCTGGCTCGCGCCGCCGCGGCCCGCCCGGCCGCCGATAGCCGCGATCGCCAGCAGGAAGACCCAGGTCACCAGCAGCGCGAACAGCGACGCGGCGACCGAGACCGGGCCGCTGGTCTGGTCGAATGCCACGATCCACACCGGGAAGGTCTGGTACTGGTCCAGGCTGGCCATGGTGAACTCGCCGAGCACCAGCGCCACCGTCAGCACGGTGGCGGACAGCAGCCCGCTGCGCAGGTTCGGCATGATCACCCGCCACAGCGTGGTGATCCAGCGCGCGCCGAGCGAATTGGACGCGTCGACCAGCGTGCGCAGGTCAAGTGCGCGCAGCCCGGCGTCCAGCGACCGGTAGGCGAACGGCATCGCGAGGATCACGTACTCCAGGCCGAGCAGGTAGGGCGAGGCCTTCAGCTGGGCCGGGGACACCTGCAGCACGCCGAGGATCAGCACCACCGGCGGGATCACGATCGGCAGGATCGTGATGCTCTCCAGCAACGGCCGCAGCCGCGGCAGCCGCAGGTGCACGTAGATCGTGGTCGGCAGCATCAGCGCCAGCGTGATCAGGGTGGTGACGACCGCCAGCTTGACCGACAGGATCAGCGCGTCGGAGAAGCCGACCTGGCTGAAAATCTGCCCGAACGCGGCGAAGCCGGCGAACCGGAACGCAGCGTACAGCGGGATGAGGAAATAGGCGCCGGCCGCCAGCAGGATGAGCCATCGCCAGGCAGGGAAGCTCCGCCGCCTGCTGCCCGGCCTGGCCGGCCCGGGCGCCGCCTGGCCGGCCTGGCTGACGTCGGCTATCGCAGCCATCGCGCCGCCCTTCGCTGCAGGAAGACGTAGAGAACCATCAGCACCGCGATGATCAGTACCATGCCGAGGCCGATCGCCTTGCCGACATTCTCCTGGCCGGCCAGCACGTTGCCGTTCAGGAAGGAGCCGATCTCGATCGAGGTGAGCGGGATCGTGCCGCTGGTCAGCGCCTCAGCCGTGGCATAGGCGGAGAAGGCGCTGCCGAACAGCAGCATCAGGCAGCCGAGGAAGGCGGGCAGCAGCACCGGGCCGCCGACATACCGCCAGTACTGCCACGTCCGCGCGCCCATGTTCTCAGCCGCCTCGCGCCACGCGGGCCGCAGTCCTTCCAGCGCCGGCAGGATGACCAGCACCATGAGCGGGATCTGGAAGTACAGGTAGACGATCATCACCCCGGTCAGGTCATACAGGGTGAACCCGTGGCTGTACGGGTCGAAGCCGAGATCCTTGAGCCACCCGGTCGCGATCCCGGTGGTGCCGATCGTGGCGATGAACAGGAACGCGAGCGGCACGCCGCCGAAGTTGGCGAAGACGCCGGAAGCGGTGATGACCATCCGCCGCAGTACCGCACCGCGGCGGGCGGTGAAGATCGCGTAAGCGATCAGCAGCCCGAGAATGCCGGGCACGATCGCCGACACCACCGACAGCTCGATGCTGATCGCGAAGCTGTGCAGGTAGATGCCGTGCGTGGCGGCCCTGATGTTGCCGAGCGTGAAGCCGCCGGTGTCGGGGTTCTGGAAGGCCCCGATCCCGATGGCCACCATGGGCAGCAGCAGCCCGAGCACCACGTAGGCGGTGAACGGGACGAGGCCCGCCAGGTCCCGCGCGCCGCGCAGGACGGCGGCCAGGCCACGGCGCCCCGGCCGCGCGGCCGGCTCCGTGACCGGAGCCGGTGCCCCGGCCGGGGCAGTGGCCTGCGTCATCCGCCGCTGCCGACCTTGCTGGCCCACTGCTGGGCCACGAGCGACTCAGCAGCAGACTCCTGGGTCTGCGTCGGGAACTGCAGCGGGCTGGACGGTGCGGCAGGCAGGGCGGCGTTCAGGGTGGCATTCACCGTGCCGTTCTGCACCATCGTCGGCAGCTCGACCGGCCGCGCCTGGCCGGCCAGCCAGAGGTTCTGCCCGGTGACGGAGTACAGGTACTCCTCCCACAGCCGGGCCGCCGCCGGGTGCGGCGCGGTCTTGCTGATGGCCTGGTCGTAGTACGCCGCGTAACTCGAGTCACTCGGGATGACGATCTTGAAGCTCGGGTCCTTGGCGGTGACCTCGAGGCGAGTAGGTAGTCCCACCACACGACGATCGGCGTCTGACCGCTCGACACCGTGGTCGGCCCGGCCGTGACCGGAACGAAATTTCCGACCTGCTTGAGCTTGGCGAAGAACTGGATGCCCGGCTCGATGTTGGCCAGGGACCCGCCGTTGGCCAGGGCCGCGGCGTAGACGGCGGAGAACGCTGCGCTCGCCTGGGTCGGATTGCCGTTGATCCCGACCTCGTTCTTGTAGGCCGGGCTGAGCAGGGCCTTGAAGGACGTCGGCGGCGTCTTCACGGTCTTGGAGTTGTAGCCGATGGCCACGTAGCCGCCGTAGTCACCGAACCAGGTGCCGTCGGTCGACTTCTCCGCGGCCGGGATGTTGTTCCACTCGGCGACCTTGTACGGCGCCAGCAGGCGCTCCTGGTCCGCCTTGATCGCGAACGCGGTGCCCATGTCAAGCACGTCCGGTGCCCGGCTCTGGCCCTTGAGCTGCTGCATCGCGTTGATCTCGTCCTGGCTTGACCCGTCAGGATTGGCATCGTTGATCTTGATGCCGTACTTGGCGGTGAAGTCCTTCATGATGTTGCCGTAGTTGGCCCAGTCGGCCGGCAGCGTGATCACGTTGAGCGTGCCCTCGGCCTTGGCGGCCTTGACCAGCGCGGCCATGCCGCCGCCAGCGGCGACGGTGTCAGCGGTCTTCCACTTCCCGCCCGCCGACGAGGAGCTTCCGCAGCCTGCCGCGAGCATCGCAGCGGCGACCGCGGCCGCCGCTACGGCGAGAGTCTTCCTGGTACGCACTTGATTCCCCTCCGACCTGCAGGACCACTAGGGGTCAGGACGGGGGAATCGTCGCGGCTGAAGGTGAATGGCCGACAGCCATTAGTGGAGAAGGATATTGACCAATTGTGAATGCTGGATGACATGGCCATAAAATCCAGCGCAGTCAGCCCGGCCGCCCGGTCGTGTGCCGCCGGTTGTCTTCTCAATATAGCCACTTATTTTTTACTATCTGGAATTTTGCCGTTCATATCCGGCTGCGGCAGCCAGACGGTCTCGCGGCCGCCTGCTTGAGCGATGCAGCAGCGCTGGCAACCCAGCCGAGGCCGGCCCGTGCGGCGGCAGGCGCGCGCTGGTGCCCGGCGGCTAGACCCGCCAGCTGGAGCTGGCCAGCGCCCGCACGTCAGCTTCACTGCCGTCCAGCCGGACCCGCGCAACGGTCGTGCGGCCCATCGTCCATAGCGCCAGCTCGGCCGGCGACCCGGTAACGGTGACGACCGGCGTGCGCGCCCGCGCGGTGATCCGCACCTGGCGCGGCGGGCCTGGCTCGGCGGCCGCCTTGTCGTCGCGCACCAGTTCGATGCCGACGGGCGACTTGCGCAGGATGAACCTGGCTGTCCGCAGCCCCTGCCAGAGCAGCTCGGCCAGGCCAGGGTCGAGCTGCCGCGGTTCCCAGTCTGGCTGCGCCCGGCGCACGTCCTCGTGGTGGATGAAGTACTCAGAGGTATTGGCCCGCTGGTCAATCCCTGGAATGGCGAACAGCGACAGCCGCGGCGGCCCGTTGCTGACCGCGTTCACCAGCTCTGGGTACGGGGTGCGCGCGGTCAGCCGGCGCTGCACCCGGCGGGTATGCCCGGCCAGCGGGCCGCCAAGGACGCCAGCGCCGGCGTCCGGCCGTCGCTCGCGCAGCACCAGATGAGCGGCGAGATCCGCGGTGCGCCAGCCAGCGCACAGCGTCGGCGCGTCCGGGCCGACTTTGTTGAGCAGCGCGCACAGGGCAAGGCGCTCATCTCGGGCATACGTCATCAGCTGATGGTAGGGCACCGCCAATCCGGGTGGCCCGGCTTCCTGGCGCACGTCCGCCCGGTGCGGCCCCTGTACGGGCCGCGCGTGCACGCCGGGTCCGGCAGGTCAGCGCGTTCGGCCTATTCTGCTTGTCATGACCGATCAGCGGCACGGCAAGGCTGAGCTCCCGGCATGCGGGCTCCGGACGCGAGTGCCGCGGGCAGCGGCGGCCGGATGAGCCGTCAGCCGCGGCGCACGGCGCGCCGGGAGCTGGCCCTGGTGCTGCTGCCCGGCCTGGCCGGCGCAGGGCTGATACTGCTGGCCATGCGGCAGGGCTGGGCGCACGTCACCACCACGGCGCCAAGGCCGTTCCCGTCCGGCACCACGACGGTCACCGGCGAGGACCTGGTCCCCGCCGCCGACGCGCTGGCCATCGCCGCGGTCGCCAGCCTGGCCGCCGTGCTCGCCACCCGCGGGTTCGCCCGGCGGGTCACCGGCGCCCTGCTTGCCTGCCTCGGGGTCGCCATCGCCGTCGTTTGCGGTACCGCGATCTCGGCGGCGAACGTGCTCAGCGCGGCGGCGGCCAGCGCCGACCCGAGCACCTCGTCTGGCATCTCGGCCGGCTCGGTGACCTCGGGCAGCGGCAGCGGCGCTGGCGCGCTGCCCGTGACCGGATTCCCCGCGCACGCCACGCTGGCCGCGCTTCCCTGGCGCGGCGCCGCCATCGCCGGGGCGATCATCCTGGTGCTCGCCGGCGCGCTGGTGACCTGGCGGGCCGCGCGGCTGCCCGTCATGTCGAGCAGGTACGAGCGGCCGCCCCGCTCGGCCGGCGCCGGGCAGCGCCGGGCAAGGAAGGCCGCAGACCCGACCGCCAGCATGTGGGAGTCACTGAGCCGGGGCGAGGATCCCACCGCCGCCGGCCAGGAACCGGGACGAACCGGGTCGTCCCGCAGCTAGGCTGCCGTGGGACGCCCGACGACTAACCGGGCGCTACCCTCAGAGCTGAGGTCCGGCCGCAGCGGCTGGCAGGCCACGGAGGTGACCATGGGCGCAGCAGGCGATCCGGCTGACCTGCACGCTGCCGAGCCGCTGCAGCGGCCAGCGGCGCAGGACCGGCCGGCCCAGATCGTCGCCATGGTGACCCGGCTGGTGGTGGCGCAGGCCACGCTGTCCGCCGCGATCAGCGTCTTCTTCAAGGGCCGCAACATGCCCTGGACGGTGTTCACGGTGCTGCTGGCCATCGGCGTGTGCTGCCTGGCCGCCATGGTGCGCTCAGGCAGTCACTCCGCCTGGGTCGTCGCGGTCAGCTTCGAGACGTTCTTCGGTGCCATCGGCCTGTACCGGTTCGTCACGGTCAGGTACCTCGGCGGCACCCTGTTCGCCCTCATCGCGCTTGGCGTGCTCGCGCATCCTTCGGTGATCAGTGCCTTCGGCGGGGCGACGCGGCGCAGCGCCGGGCGCCTCCAGACGCCCAGGGCCGATCCCGCAGCGGAAGCGCTGGCAGAGTCAGCGCCAGGGCCGATCGGCAGCCGCACCGTCGGCTGACCCGCGGGCAGGCGGCCGCCGGGTCAGGGTAGCCGCGCAGCCCGGCACCGTGCCTCGCTACCATCGAGAGGCAACGCATCCCACCCCGAGGGGGCAGCAGACCGCGTGAGCGTGCTCGACGAGATCCTCGAGGGCGTGCGTGCTGACCTGGCTAGCCGGCAGCAGCATGCGCCGCTTGAGCGGCTGAAGGAGATGGCCGCCCGGGCAGCGTCCCCATGCGACGTGATGGCCGCGCTGAAAGGCCCGGATGTCGCGGTCATTGCCGAGGTCAAGCGGTCTAGCCCGTCGAAGGGCGCGCTGGCCGCGATCGCCGACCCGGCCGCGCTGGCGGCGGACTACGAGGCCGGCGGCGCCCGGGTGATCAGCGTCCTCACCGAGTCCCGGCGATTCGGCGGCAGCATGCAGGACCTGGCCGCGGTGCGGGAAGCCGTTGCCGTGCCGGTGCTGCGCAAGGACTTCATCGTCAGCTCTTACCAGCTCTGGGAGGCCAGGGCGCACGGCGCCGACCTGGCGCTGCTGATCGTGGCGGCGCTGGAGCAGAACGCGCTGGTGTCACTCGTCGAGCGGGCGGTGTCGATCGGGCTGGTGCCGCTGGTCGAGGTGCACACCGAAGCCGAGCTTGACCGCGCGGTCGAGGCCGGGGCGCAGGTCATCGGCGTGAACGCGCGCAATCTCGCCACCCTGCAGGTCGACCGGACCGTCTTCGCCAGGATCGCGCCGCTGATCCCTGATGGCGTGATCAAGATCGCCGAGTCCGGCGTCCGCGGCCCGCACGACCTGCTCGCCTACGCAGCATCCGGTGCCGACGCGGTACTGGTGGGGGAGAGCCTGGTCACCGGCAAGGATCCCCGCTCAGCCGTCGCCGACCTGGTCACGGCCGGCTCGCACCCGGCACTGCGATCGGACCGGGGTAACACGTGACCAGCACGCCGCCAGTGCTGCCAGGCGCTGCCGTGCTGCCGGGCACGTCCGAGCAGCCGGACCAGGCCGGGCACTTCGGCACGTTCGGCGGCCGGATCGCGCCGGAAGCGCTGATGTCGGCGCTCGACGAGCTGACCACCGCCTTCAGCACGGCCAGCAAGGACCCGGCGTTCACGGCCGAGCTAGCTGCGCTGCGCCGGGACTACATCGGCCGGCCGACTCCCCTGACCGAGGTGCCGCGGTTCGCCGCGCAGGCCGGCTGCGGCCGGGTCTTCCTCAAGCGCGAGGATCTCGCGCACACCGGGTCGCACAAGATCAATAACGCCATCGGCCAGGTACTGCTCACCAGGTGGATGGGCAAGCCAAGGGTGATCGCCGAGACCGGCGCCGGCATGCACGGCGTTGCCACCGCCACCGCCTGCGCGCTGCTCGGCCTTGAGTGCGTCGTCTACATGGGCGAGGTCGATACCCGCCGGCAGGCGCTGAACGTCGCCAGGATGCGGATGCTCGGCGCCGAGGTGGTGCCGGTGCGCACCGGCAGCAGGACGCTGAAGGACGCCATGAACGAGGCGTTCCGCGACTGGGTCGCCACCGTCGACCGCACGCACTACTGCATCGGCTCGGTCGGCGGCCCGCACCCGTTCCCTTTCATGGTGCGCGAGTTCCAGCGGATCATCGGCATCGAGGCGCGGCAGCAGGTGCTGGACGCCGCCGGCCGGCTGCCGGACGCCGTGCTGGCCTGCGTGGGCGGCGGCTCGAACGCGATCGGCGCGTTTCACGCGTTCATCCCTGACCAGTCCGTGGCGCTGGTCGGCCTCGAGGCTGGCGGCGAGGGCCTGGTCCCCGGCCGGCATGCCGCGACGCTCACGGCCGGCTCAGCCGGGGTGCTGCACGGCATGCGCACGCTGCTGCTGCAGGACTCCGACGGGCAGACGCTGGACACCCACTCGATCTCCGCCGGGCTCGACTACCCAGGCGTCGGCCCGGAGCACGCCTGGCTGCAGGACAGCGGCCGGGCCAGCTACCGCGCCATCTCCGACGCTGAGGCGATGGCGGGCTTCGCCGTGCTGTGCCGGACCGAGGGCATCATCCCGGCCATCGAGTCCGCGCACGCGGTGGCCGGCGCGCTGCAGGCAGGACGCGAACTGGGCGGCGACGCGGTGCTGCTGGTCAACCTGTCCGGGCGCGGCGACAAGGACATGGACACCGCGGTCAAGTGGTTCGGCTACGCCGGCGAGCAGGCCTGCTACGACGGCGGCCAGGCGTGAGCCCGGTCAGCGAGGCGTTCAGCCGGGCGGCTGCGCAGGACAGGGCCGCGCTCGTCGGCTACCTGCCGGCCGGGTACCCCAGCGTCGACGGTGCCATCGCCGGGGCGCTGGCCATCGCCGAGGCCGGCGCGGACGTCATCGAGATCGGACTGCCTTACTCGGATCCGCTGATCGACGGCCCGGTGATTCAGGACGCCGTGCATCACGCGCTCACCGGCGGCACCAGGGTGGCGGACGTGCTGCGCACGGTCGAGGCCATCGCCGGGGCCGGCGTGGCCGTGCTGATCATGACGTACTGGAACCCGGTGGAGCACTACGGCGTGGCTTCGTTCGCCCGCGATCTTGCCACCGCCGGGGGCAGCGGGCTGATTACCCCTGACCTCACGCCTGAGGAGGCCGGGCCCTGGCTGGAAGCGGCGGATCAGCACGGGCTTGACCCGGTGTTCCTGATCGCGCCCAGTTCTTCTGACCAGCGCATCGGCCTGATCACATCGGTCTGCCGTGGCTTCGTCTACGCCGCGTCGCTGATGGGGGTCACCGGCGCCAGACAGAGCGTCAGCGGCCAGGCAGCCGGCCTGGTCGGCCGGGCGAAGCAGCACACCAGCCTGCCGGTAGCCGTCGGGCTCGGCGTCCGGGACGGCGCGCAGGCGGCCGAGGTGGCCGGGTTCGCCGACGGGGTGGTAGTCGGCTCGGCGTTCGTGCAGCGGCTCGCCAGCGCGCCGGACCAGTCAGCCGGGCTCGAGAGCCTGCGCAGCCTCACCGCTGAGCTCGCCGCTGGCGTGCGTGCCGGAAGAGCGCCAAGCGAGGCCCCCCTGCCGACCTGACGGTCAGACGGGCGTCAGTCGTGGACGGCCCCTGGGCTCGTGCGGTTCAGCCTGGCTGCCCGGCTGTCAGGATTCAGCCGGCAATCCCGAAAGTTACCTGCTGGTATCGAGTGCGGCGCACTCGTTACAATCATCTTGCGAGTTCCGGCCCGCGGCCGACCGGACCCGGCGGCGCTCGCGTCAGGGCCACTGTCGTCCCGACCCCACCACCCGATGGCGGACGAGACGACAGGAGAGCTGATGGCCGCTGCCTCACCTGACACCAGCACGGGCTTGTACGACAGCCGGCACGAGCACGACGCGTGCGGGGTCGGATTCGTCGCCGACCTGGCCGGCCGGCGCAGCCACGGCCTGGTGTGCCAGGCGCTGACCGTGCTGCGTAACCTCGATCACCGCGGTGCCAGGGGCAGTGACCCTGACACCGGCGACGGAGCAGGCATCATCACCCAGCTGCCGGACGAGCTGTTCCGCGCGGCGTGCCCGTTCACCCTGCCCGGGCCCGGCGAGTACGCCGCAGGGATGGCGTTCCTGCCCGTCGTCGGCGCCGAGCGTCGCGCGGCGGTCGAGGCCATCGGCCGGCTCGCGCGGCTTGAGGGGCTGACCGTGCTCGGCTGGCGCGATGTCCCGCACGACCCGCCGCACTGCGGCCCGGTGGCTCGCTCGGCCATGCCGTGGCTCAGCCAGCTGTTCGTAGCGCGGGCCGGCCGGAGCCGGCCCGACAGCCGGCGGGTGCCAGGCAACCAGGACCGGGCTGACCTGCACCGGGCAGACCCGCACCGGGCTGAGCTGGACCGGGCTGAGCTGGACCGGCGGGCGTTCTGCCTGCGCCGGCGCGCTGAGCACGAGGCCGGGATCTACCTGGCCAGCCTCTCCGCCGCGACGATCGTGTACAAGGGCATGCTGACCGCGCCGCAGCTCGGCCAGTTCTATCCCGACCTGACGGATGCCGCCTTCGCCTCGGCACTCGCGCTCGTGCACTCCCGGTTCTCGACCAACACCCACCCGTCCTGGCCGCTGGCACACCCGTACCGGCTCAGCGCGCACAACGGCGAGATCAACACGATCAGGGGCAACCGGAACTGGATGCGAGCCAGGGAGGCCAGCCTGGCCAGCAGCCTCATCCCGGCCGACGCCGCCGGCCGCGGGATCGAGCGGCTGCTGCCGGTGCTCGACGAGTCGGCCAGCGACTCGGCCAGCTTCGACGCCTGCCTCGAGCTGCTGCACATGGGCGGCCGGTCGCTGCCGCACGCGGTGCTGATGATGATCCCCGAGCCCTGGCAGGGCCACCCGGAAATGGACCCGGCGCGACGGGACTTCTACCGATATCACGCCAGCCTGCTTGAGCCATGGGACGGGCCAGCGCTGATCGGCTTCACCGACGGCACCATCATCGGCGCCGTGCTTGACCGCAACGGGCTGCGGCCCGGCAGGTACTGGGTGACTGACTCCGGGCTCGTGGTGCTCGCCAGCGAGGTCGGCGTGCTCGATGTGGATCCCCCGACGATCGTGCGCAAGGGCAGGCTGCAGCCGGGCCGGATCTTCCTGGCCGACACCGCGGCCGGCCGGATCGTGGAGGACGAGGAGGTCAAGGCGGCGCTCGCAGCCGAGCATCCGTACGGCGAGTGGCTGCACGCGGGCCTGGTGCACCTGGACGACTTGCCAGACCGGCCGCGCGAGCTGCCGGCCGCGGCCCCGCTTGCCACCAGGCAGCGGCTGTTCGGCTACACCGAGGAGGAGCTGCGGGTCATCCTCGGCCCGATGGCCAGCACCGGTGCCGAGCCGGTCGGCTCGATGGGCACCGACACTCCGATCGCGGCGCTTTCGCGGCGCCCGCGGCAGCTATTCGATTACTTCAGCCAGCAGTTCGCCCAGGTCACCAACCCTCCGCTGGACGCGATCAGGGAGGAGCTGGTCACCTCGCTCGGCTCGACCACCGGGCCTGAGCACAACCTGCTCGATCCAGGCCCGGCGTCCTGCCGCCAGCTTGAGCTGCCTTACCCGGTCATTGGCGACGGCGACCTGGCCAGGATCGTCGGCATCAACCACGACGGTGACAAGGGCGGGCTCCGGGTCCACGTGGTCGACGGCCGGTTTCCGGCCAGCGGCGGGGGAGACGCGCTGCGCGCCCGGCTAGCGCAGATCACCGAAGAGGTGAGCGACGCGATCCGGCACGGCGCCGCTCTGATCGTGCTGTCCGACCGGCTGGCCGGCACCGGCAGCGAAGGCTGGCCGCAGCGCCCAGCCGGAGCCAGCTCGCTCGCCCGGCCCGCCGGGCTGGCCCCGATACCTTCGCTGCTGCTCACCGGCGCCGTGCACCACCACCTGATCGCCACCCGCGAGCGGGCCAGGACCGGCCTGATCGTCGAGGCGGCTGACGTGCGGGAGTGCCACCACGTGGCGCTGCTCATCGGCTACGGGGCCGCGGCGGTCTGCCCGTACCTGGCCATCGAGACGGTGCGGCAGCTGGCCAGCAGCGGCGAGCTCGGCGAGGTCAAGCCCCGCCAGGCAGCGGCGAACCTGGTCACCGCGCTCGGCAAGGGCCTGCTGAAGATCATGTCGAAGATGGGCGTGTCCACCGTTGCCTCCTACGCCGGCGCGCAGGTCTTCGAGGCCACCGGGATCGGCGACGAGGTCATCGCCGCCTGCTTCGCCGGGACTGCCTCGCCGCTCGGCGGCACGGGCTTCGCCGGGCTGGCAGCCGAGGCAGCGGCACGGCACGCCGCCGCGTTCCCGGCGCACGGCAGCGGGCCGGCCCACCGGCGGCTGGCGACTGGCGGTGAGTACCAGTGGCGGCGGGAGGGCGAGCCGCACCTGTTCAGTCCCGAGGCCGTGTTCCGGCTGCAGCACTCCACCAGGGCGGGCCGCCGGGACATCTTCGCTGAGTACACCCGCCTGGTCGATGACCAGTCGGCGGCGCTGATGACGCTGCGCGGGCTGCTGCGGATCCGCGGCATCGACGACGAGGCCGGGGCGGCGGGCGGCGGGCCGGCCAAGCGGGCGGCGGTGCCGCTGGCGGAAGTCGAGCCGGCCGCCAGCATCGTGCGGCGGTTCTCGACCGGCGCGATGTCCTACGGCTCGCTGTCCGCCGAAGCGCACGAGACGCTGGCCATCGCCATGAACCGGCTCGGCGCCAGGTCGAACACCGGCGAGGGCGGCGAGGACCCGGCCCGCTTCCGGCCCGATGACAGCGGCGACAGGCGGCGCTCGGCCGTGAAGCAGGTGGCCAGCGGCAGGTTCGGGGTCACCAGCGAGTACCTGGTCAACGCCGACGACCTGCAGATCAAGATGGCGCAGGGCGCCAAGCCTGGTGAGGGCGGGCAGCTGCCAGGAGCGAAGGTCTACCCGTGGATCGCGGCGACCAGGTACTCGACGCCCGGCGTCGGCCTGATCTCCCCGCCGCCGCACCACGACATCTACTCGATCGAGGATCTCGCGCAGCTGATCCACGACCTGAAGAACGCCAACCCGGCCGCGCGGGTGCACGTCAAGCTCGTCGCCGAGGCCGGGGTCGGCACCGTGGCCGCCGGGGTCGCCAAGGCGCACGCCGACGTGGTGCTCATCTCGGGGCACGACGGCGGCACCGGCGCCGCGCCGCTGACCAGCATCAAGCACGCCGGCACACCGTGGGAGCTCGGCCTGGCCGAGACCCAGCAGACGCTGCTGCGTGGCGGGCTGCGTGACCGGGTCGTGCTGCAGGTGGACGGGCAGCTCAAGACTGGCCGGGACGTGCTGGTCGCCGCGCTGCTCGGCGCAGAGGAGTTCGGCTTCGCGACCGCGCCGCTGGTGGTGTCCGGCTGCGTGCTGATGCGGGTCTGCCACCTGGACACCTGCCCGGTCGGGGTCGCCACCCAGAACCCGGCCCTGCGCGGCCGGTTCACCGGCCGGCCAGAGTTCGTCGTGAACTTCTTCGAGTTCCTGGCCGAGCAGGTACGCGAGTACCTGGCCGCGCTCGGCTTCCGGACGCTGGCCGAGGCGGTGGGGCACGCTGAGCTGCTGGCCGCCCCGGCTCCGGCTAGCACGGCCGCCCCAGGCACGGGGGCGCCAGGCACGGCCGCGCCAGGCACGGGGGCGAGCGCGCTCGACCTGACACCGCTGCTGCACGTGCCTGACCTGCCGCCCGGCTCCCCGCGGCGCAACACCGGGCAGCAGGACCACGCGCTGGCCGCGGCGCTGGACAACACGCTGATCCAGCTGGCCGAGGGCGCGCTGGCCGACGCCAGGCCGGTCACCCTCGAGCTGCCGGTGCGCAACGTCAACCGCACCGTCGGCACGATGCTCGGCTACGAGGTGACCAGGAGGTGGGGCGCCGGCGGGCTGCCGGACGGCACCATCGAGATCCGGCTTCGCGGCTCGGCCGGCCAGTCGCTCGGCGCGTTCCTGCCCCGCGGCATCACCCTGCGGCTGACTGGTGACGCCAACGACTACCTGGGCAAGGGCCTGTCCGGCGGGCGGATCGTGGCAACGCCGGACCCGGCGGCGCCGTTCGCCGCCGAGCACCAGGTGATCGCCGGGAACGTGATCGGCTACGGCGCCACCGCTGGCGAGATCTTCCTGCGCGGGCAGACCGGCGAGCGGTTCTGCGTGCGCAACTCCGGGGCCACCGCCGTCGCCGAGGGCACCGGCGATCACGGCTGCGAGTACATGACCGGCGGCCGGGTCGCGATCCTCGGCCCGGTGGGCCGCAACTTCGCGGCCGGCATGTCCGGCGGCATCGCCTACCTGCTCGACGCTGACCATGGCCGCCTGAACGACAGCATGGTCAGCCTGGAGGCACTGACCGAGGACGACGCTCGCTTCCTTGAGCGGCTGATCAGCCGGCATCTCACCGAAACCGGCTCGCCGGTAGCGCGCCGGCTGCTCGCCGACTGGGCCGCGGCGCTGCGCAGGTTCAGCCGGGTGATGCCGCGCGACTACGCGCGGGTGCTGGCCGCGACCAGGCAGGCGCGCCTTGAGGGGCGCGACGTAGACGAGGCGGTCATGGCCGCCGGTCACGGCTGAGGGGCAGGCGATGGCAGACCCGAAGGGCTTCCTGGCCACACCGAGGCAAGGGCCTGGCCGCCGGCCGGCCAGGCTGCGGATCACTGACTGGCGCGAGGTCAGCACCCCGCTGCCGGCGGGCGAGCTGCGTCGCCAGGCGGGCAGGTGCATGGACTGCGGCATCCCGTTCTGCCACCAGGGCTGCCCGCTCGGCAACCTGATCCCGGAGTGGAACGAGCTGACCAGGCGCGGCGACTGGCGTGAAGCGGCCGAGCGGCTGCACGCCACCAACAATTTCCCCGAGTTCACCGGGAAGCTTTGCCCGGCTCCGTGCGAGTCGGCCTGCGTGCTCGGCATCAGCGCCGAGCCAGTGACGATCAAGCAGGTCGAGGCTCAGATCATCGACCGGGCCTGGGCGCAGGGGTGGGTCGTGCCGCGGCCGCCGTCGGCCGCCGCCCGGCAGGCCGGCCGGCCGGTGGCGGTGATCGGCTCGGGCCCCGCTGGCCTCGCCGCCGCGCAGCAGCTCAGCCGCGCCGGGCACGCGGTCACCGTGTACGAGCGCAGCGACGCGCCAGGCGGGCTGCTGCGCTACGGCATCCCGGAGTTCAAGCTGGAGAAGCGCCACCTGGACCGGCGGCTGGGGCAGCTGCGCGCCGAGGGTACGGCCTTCCGCTGCGGCGTGGAGGCCGGCCGGGACGTGCCTGCCGCCAGCCTGCAGGCCGGATACGACGCGATAGTTCTGGCCGGCGGTGCCACCGTGGCGCGCGGTCTGCCGGTGCCCGGCGCCGGCCTGGACGGGATCCACCAGGCCATGGAGTACCTGCCGCTGGCCAACCGCGCCGTCACCGCGCAGCAGGCCAGCCGGACCCCGGCAGGCGGCCAGGCGCCAGGCCGCGGCGCCGGCGGCCTTGACTCGCACGCCAGGCCGGCCAGCGTGATTCCTGAGCGGGGCCCGGCCGGCAGCGATGCCGCCGGGGGCGGCGAGCCGGCCATCTCCGCCCGCGGCAGGCACGTGGTGATCATCGGCGGTGGCGACACCGGCGCCGACTGCCTGGGCAGCGCGCTGCGGCAGGGCGCCGCGTCGGTGACGCAGCTGGAGATCATGCCGCGGCCGCCGGGAACCCGCCCGGCCGGCCAGCCATGGCCGGTCCACCCGGCCGTCTACCGCGTCTCCAGCGCGCACGAGGAGGGCGGTGAGCGCGCGTACGGAGTTTCCACGCTTGAGTTCCGCGGCGACGCCGCCGGCCGGGTGCGCGCGCTGCTGGTCGCCGACGTGGCGCCGCCGGAGCGGGGTCTCGCCGCCCTGCCGGGCACCGAGCGGGAGCTGCCGTGCGACCTGGTGCTGCTCGCGCTCGGTTTCACCGGCCCGCAGCGGGACGGGCTGCTTGACGACCTCGGGGTCGGTTTCGACGAGCGCGGGAACGTGCGCAGGGACGAGAACTACGCCACCGGCGTGCCCGCCGTGTTCGTCGCCGGTGACATGGGCCGCGGCCAGTCGCTGATCGTCTGGGCGATCGCCGAGGGCAGGTCGGCCGCCGCCTGCGTGGACGCCTACCTGGCCGGCCGGACAACGCTGCCGCTGGCGATCGAGCCGGCCGCCAGGCCGCTGAGCTAGCGCGCTGTCCGGCCGGCTCCGCCAGCCTGTCCGGCCGCGGCGCTGAGCCCGCCGGTCGCGCCGGCGGTCAGCCATCCGGCTGCTGCGCTCGGATGGCTGCTTCACAAGCGGGGCAAACAGTGCGAAGAACGGCCAGCGCGGGTAACGTCACAGGTCATGCCGGCCGCATTCCTGCCGAGCCCGGCTCGGGGTGTCTGGTACGCCGGCCCGGTGCCGCTGCGCGGATCTGCGCTGTGCCTGGTGCTCGGCGTGCTGGCGGCCTTGTGGCTGGCAAGCCGGCGCTACCGCGCGCTCGGCGGCCGGCCAGCCGTGATCCTGGACATCGCGACGCTCGCCGTGCCGGCCGGCCTCGTCGGCGCCCGCCTGTACGGCGTGCTGACCAGGTACAGCGACTACTTCGGCCAGGGCCGGGACCTGACCGGCGTGCTGCGGATCTGGGACGGCGGACTCGGCCTGCCCGGCGGCCTGGTCGCCGGCGGCGCGGCGGCGTGGTGGTGGTGCCGCCGCGCCGGGATCAGCCCGCGCCCGCTCGCTGCCGCGGTGGCGCCGGCTCTCGCGGTCGGGCACGCGATCGAGGTCTGGGGGAACTGGTTCGGCCAGTCGATGTACGGGCCTCCGTCGGCGCTGCCGTGGGCGGTAGAGATCGCGCCCGAGCACCGGTTTACCGGGTACGAGAGCTTCGCGACCTTCCAGCCGGTCTTCCTGTACGACTCGGCCTGGGCGCTGGTCGTCGGCGGGGTGGTGAGTTACGCCATCCGGTGGCTGCTGCTGAGCGGCGATCGCGCGATCGCGCTATACGCCGGGCTGTACGCGGCTGGCGCGTTCGGCGCGGAACTGCTGCTGATCGGGGACTCGGCCCGGCCGCCGGCCGCGCGGTTCAGCGAGGCCGGCGCCGTGCTCGTGGTGGTCGCGGTCATGGTCTACCTGTACCTGACCAGGTACCGGAAGGGGCCCGACCTGGTCCAGCTGGCCGACGCCGGCCCAGCGCATGTCGGCGACGGCGCGGCGAAGGCCGTTCCGGCAGCGGGGGAGTGATCGTTTCCAGCTAGGCAAGTACTTGCCGGCCGAGTGCGAGAGGGAGGCTTGGTACCCCGTGTCCGTCAGAAGGGGATAAGCGACGCGCAAAGTCAGCCGGAAAGGCAGCCACGATCTGTGCCGAGAGCGGGACTCGAACCCGCACGCCCTCTCGGGCAGATTCTTTTGAGGAATCCGCGTATACCTAATTTCGCCATCTCGGCAGGGTTTGCGATGTTCTGCCCGGATCAGCTCCCTCGTCAGAGTACCGCAGTAGTAAACGGTACGCTCAACCAGTGGAGCAGACTTCGTTTCGCGTGGTGATAGCCGAGGATGAGGCGCTGATCCGGCTCGACCTCAAGGAGATGCTGGAGGAGGAGGGCATCTCCGTCGTCGGCGAGGCAGCCGACGGGGCCGCTGCGGTGGCGCTGGCCGAGCAGCTGCGTCCCGACCTGGTCATCATGGACGTCAAGATGCCGGTCCTCGACGGCATCTCGGCTGCCGAGCAGGTCAGCGACAAGCGGCTGGCGGCGGTCGTGATCCTCACCGCGTTCTCGCAGCGTGACCTGGTCCGCCGGGCCAGCGACGCCGGCGCGATGGCCTATCTGGTCAAGCCATTCACCAAGGCCGATCTTGTCCCGGCAATCGAGGTCGCGGTCAGCCGGTTCCAGCAGGTCGCGGCCCTGGAGACGGAGGCAGGCAACCTCCGCGAGCGGCTCGAGGTGCGCAAGCTGCTCGACCGCGCCAAGGGCGTGCTGCAGGCCGAGCGGCAGCTGACCGAGCCGGAGGCGTTCCGCTGGATTCAGAAGGCGTCGATGGACCGCCGGGTGAGCATGCGGGTGATCGCCGAGGAAGTCCTGGCCGGCGCCGCGCCCAGCCAGCCTGAGTCAGCTGAGCAGCCGGCTGGTCAGCCCGTGCCGGAGTCGCACTCCGCCGCGGACACGACAGCCGGGCAGTCGGCCGGATCCGCAGCCAGGCAGCAGGGGCAGCCGGAAAGTTCGGCCGCGCCTCGCCCGGCCGGGCCGGGGACCCCCAAGCCAGCACCGCCAGGCCGCGCGCCGCGTCCTGGCACGCCAAAGCCAGGCGCCCCGCGACCTGCCGCGCCCCGTCCTGGCACGCCCGGTCCTGGCACGCCCGGTCCTGGCACGCCGGGCCCTGATACGGCCACAGGTAACAGCGGGTAGTCGAGCCGGCGAGTTCAGAGCGAGCGGACGGGGCCGGGCGTACAACCCCCCAGTGCAGGCCCGACGCCCGTCCGCTGAAGGCTGGGCCGCGCACGGCCGCAGCCACGAGCCTGGAGAACCTTTGGTGCCATGTCAGCCTTCCCCGGGCCGGCACGTTCTCTACTCGGCTTCGCCTGGCTCTGTGTCCCACGGTAACCACGGCCGGCCACGCCGCGCAAAGACAACAGCCAGATCGGCTGCCGCAATGCGGCATACGTCCGGGGATCTTCCGTCGCAGCAGCGGCAGCGGGCATCAGCAGGCACTGCTGGCCGCTGGCGAACCGGCCGCCACGGCACGCAGCCAGGAGGTCAGGAAAGTGCCCGCGCCCCGTCAGCACCGGGCGACTCAGGCTCGTCCGGCACTGCCTCGCTGCCGGGCGCTGCGTCGTCGGGCCGGATGGTGTACTGGCGCCAGAGCCCGTCCTGGCTAGTCCCGGTGCTGGTGGGGCTTGCGCTGCCGCTGGTCGGCGTGTTCGCGGTGGCTGCCGTGCCGCCGCCCGGTACCGCGTCGCGAATCAGGCAGCTGAGCCGGGAGGTGCAGACCCGCCTGCCCTGCTCGTCGGAGATGACGATCTCGTAGGTGGTCATGGTGCGCCCGCCGTGCAGCAGCGTGGCGACGCCGGTCACCAGTCCGGCCGAGGCGCCGCGATGGTGCGTTGCGCTGATCTCGATGCCCACCGTGATCCGGTCGGGCCCGGCGTGCAGCGCCGAGCCGAGTGAGCCGAGCGTCTCAGCCAGCACGCAGGATGCCCCGCCGTGCAGCAGCCCGTACGGCTGGGTGTTCCCGGCCACCGGCATGGTGCCGACCACCCGGCTGGCTGATGCCTCGGTGATCTCGATGCCCATCCTGGCGGTCAGCGTGTCAGCCGCGGCCTGCTGGAAAACGTTCCTGATCTGCTGCTCGCGGTCGGCTGTCACCGTCACCTCCGGCTTGGCCGGCCGCCGCGGCCAGCGCATCAGGCAGCCTAACGTCGGCAGGGCGGCCTAGGATTGACCGGTGGCAGCAGGCAACCAGGTCCCGGCAGCACCCGACGGCGCGACGCACAGCAAGTTGCTGCTGCTCGACGGCCATTCCCTCGCCTACCGCGCGTTCTTCGCGCTGCCCCCGGAGAACTTCTCGACTACCACCGGGCAGCCGACGAATGCTGTCTACGGCTTCACCGCGATGCTGATCAACGTGCTGCGGGACGAGCAGCCGACGCACGTCGCGGTCGCGTTCGACCGCGCCGAGCCGACCTTCAGGCACGAGCAGTACGTCGACTACAAGGCCAACCGGCGGGAGACGCCGGCCGACTTCCGCAGCCAGCTCAGCCTCATCTTCGAGGTACTCGACGCGCTCGGCATCGCCCGGCTGTCGCTGGCCGGCTACGAGGCCGACGACCTGATCGCCACGCTCGCGACGCAGGCGGCCGCCGAGCAGATGAGCGTGCTGATCGTGACCGGCGACCGGGACGCGTTCCAGCTGATCAACGATCAGGTGACAGTGCTCAAGACCGGCCGCGGGGTGAGCGACACCACCCGCTTCACGCCGGACGAGCTGATGCAGAAGTATGGCCTCACCCCGGCGCAGTACCCGGACTTCGCTGCCATCCGGGGCGACCCGAGCGACAACCTGCCGAACATCCCCGGCGTGGGCGAGAAGACCGCGGCCAGGTGGATCATCGAGTTCGGCTCGCTGGCCGAGCTGGTCGACCGCGTCGGCGAGGTCAAGGGCAAGGCGGGCGACAAGCTCCGCGAGCACGTGTCCGGCGTGCTGCGCAACCGCCAGCTGACCGAGCTGGCCAGGGACGTACCGCTGGAGGTCGGCCCGGCCGACCTGCGGCCCGTCCCATGGGACCGGGAGCAGATCCACCAGCTGTTCGACACGCTGCAGTTCCGGGTGCTGCGCGACCGGCTGTACGCGACGCTGCCGAACGGCATCACCGGTCCTTCGGCTTCAACCGGCCCGGCCGGCCCGGCAGGGGAGACCCGCCCGTTCGACGTCGAGGTCGCCGCGCTGGGGCCGGAGGAGGTCGCGGCGTGGCTCGCCGAGCACGCCGCAGCTGGCCGGTCTGGCCTCGCGGCCAGCGGGTCGTGGGGACGGGGGACAGGCGTCCTTGACGGGCTTGCCGTGGCGGCACCCGACGGAGCCGCTGCGTTCATCGATCCGATGCAGCTAACCGAGGATGACGAGCAGGCGCTGGCGGCCTGGCTGGCCGATCCCGCGGTGCCCAAGGCGCTGCACGACGCCAAGGGACCGATGCTCGCCCTGACCGCCCGCGGCCTCAAGCTGGCCGGCCTGACCAGCGATACCGCGCTCGCCGCCTATCTCGCGCTGCCTGGCCAGCGCTCGTTTGACCTGGCGGACCTGGCGCTGCGGTACGCAGGCCGCGAGCTGTCCGGCGCGCCGCAGCCGTCGGGCCAGCTGCCGCTGGACATGGCGGGTGAGGAAGACCAGGCTGACGCCCTCGGCCAGCGCGCGCTGGCCACCGGCGAGCTGGCTGAGGCCCTCGACGCCGACCTGGCGAACAGGGGCGCGACCCGGCTGCTCGCCGACGTTGAGCTGCCGCTGGTCGGCGTGCTCGCTGACATGGAGCAGGCGGGCATTGGCGCCGACAGCGACCACTTCGCCGCGATGTCGGCCAGCCTGGGCGGCGAGGTCAAGGCGGCCGAGCAGGGCGCGTTCACGGTCACCGGGCACGAGTTCAACCTGGGCTCGCCGAAGCAGCTGCAGGAAGTGCTGTTCAACGAGCTTGGCCTGCCCAAGACCAAGCGGATCAAGACCGGCTACACCACCGACTCCGAAGCGCTCACCGGGCTGCTGGCACAGACTGAGCACCCGGTGCTTGAGTACCTGCTGCGGCACCGGGACGTCGCGAAGCTGAAGAGCATCGTGGACTCGCTGATCCCGATGGCCGGGCACGACGGCCGGATCCACACCACGTACAACCAGACGATCGCTGCCACCGGCCGGCTCTCCTCCACCGACCCGAACCTGCAGAACATCCCCATCAGGACCGAGGAAGGACGGCGGATCAGGCGCGGCTTCGTGGTCGGCGACGGCTACGAGTGCCTGCTCACGGCCGACTACAGCCAGATCGAACTGCGGATCATGGCGCACCTTTCGCAGGATCAGGCGCTGATCGAGGCGTTCAGCTCGGGGCACGACTTCCACGCGGCCACCGCCTCCAGGGTGTTCCGCATCCCGCCGCAGGACGTGACCGGCGACCTGCGCAGCAAGATCAAGGCGATGAACTACGGGCTTGCCTACGGCCTGTCGGTGTACGGGCTGTCGCAGCAGCTGCGGGTGCCGGCCGACGAGGCGCGCGGTTACATGGACGAGTACTTCGAGCAGTTCGGCGGCGTGCGCGACTACCTGCGCGAGGTGGTCGCGCAGGCGCGCCGGGACGGCTACACCGAGACCATTCTCGGCCGCCGCCGGTACCTGCCCGACCTCACCTCCGACAACCGGCAGCGCCGTGAAATGGCCGAGCGGATGGCGCTCAACGCGCCCATCCAGGGCTCGGCGGCCGACATCATCAAGGTGGCGATGCTGGATGTGCACCGCCAGCTGAGTGCCAGCGGAATGCGCTCGCGGATGCTGCTTCAGGTGCACGACGAGCTGCTTTTCGAGGTGGCGCAGGGCGAGCTTGACCAGGTCAGCAAGCTGGTCACCGAGCAGATGTGCGACGCGTTCGAGCTGACCGCGCCGCTGCAGGTCTCCACCGGAACGGGGCGCAGCTGGGCGGACGCTGCGCACTGACCGCGGCCGGCTCGGATTGACCCGCCTGCTACGGCTGAAATATGCTGAGCCTGCGCTGTGTTCTCTTGCAGTCCGGCATGGTCAGGCAGCCCGCAGGGCCGCCTCAGGGCAGGCCGCGGCCGGTCTTTCTGGCCAGCCTGGTCACGTCACGCTGGCAAACCGAGTGTCGGGCTTCGTTTCTGCGCAGTGCGCGTCCATCAAAACTAACTAGTCCGTATCCGGAGCCCACCTACACATGACGATGAGCAGCACCGAGGTCACCTCGACCCCCAAGGTAGCGGTCAACGACATCGGGTCCGAGGAAGCCTTCCTCGCCGCGATCGACGAGACCATCAAGTACTTCAACGACGGCGACATTGTCGAGGGCACAGTCGTCAAGGTCGATCGAGATGAGGTTCTGCTCGACATCGGCTACAAGACCGAGGGCGTCATCCCGTCCCGTGAGCTGTCCATCAAGCACGACGTCGACCCGCATGACGTGGTCAAGAGCGGCGAGCACATCGAGGCGCTTGTCCTGCAGAAGGAGGACAAGGAAGGCCGGCTGATCCTGTCCAAGAAGCGCGCCCAGTACGAGCGCGCCTGGGGCACGATCGAGAAGATCAAGGAAGATGACGGCGTCGTCACCGGCACAGTCATCGAGGTCGTCAAGGGCGGCCTGATCCTGGACATCGGGCTGCGCGGCTTCCTGCCAGCCTCGCTGGTAGAGATGCGCCGCGTTCGCGATCTGCAGCCGTACGTCGGCAAGGAGATCGAGGCGAAGATCATCGAGCTGGACAAGAACCGCAACAACGTGGTCCTGTCCCGCCGCGCCTGGCTGGAGCAGACCCAGTCTGAGGTCCGCCAGAATTTCCTCAACACGCTGCAGAAGGGCCAGATCCGCAAGGGCGTCGTGTCGTCGATCGTCAACTTCGGCGCGTTCGTCGACCTGGGCGGGGTGGACGGCCTGGTGCACGTCTCCGAGCTGTCCTGGAAGCACATCGACCACCCCGGCGAGGTCGTCGAGGTGGGCCAGGAGGTCACGGTCGAGGTACTCGACGTGGACATGGACCGCGAGCGCGTCTCGCTGTCCCTCAAGTCCACCCAGGAGGATCCGTGGCAGCAGTTCGCCAGGACCCACCAGATCGGCCAGGTCGTGCCAGGCCGGGTCACCAAGCTGGTGCCGTTCGGCGCGTTCGTCCGGGTCGAGGAGGGCATCGAGGGCCTGGTGCACATCTCCGAGCTGGCTGACCGGCACGTCGAGATTCCCGAGCAGGTGGTGCAAGTCGGCGACGAGATCTTCGTCAAGATCATCGACATCGACCTGGACCGGCGGCGGATCAGCCTGTCGCTCAAGCAGGCCAACGAGGGCGCCGTCGGCGAGGCGTCGGGCGACGACTTCGACCCGACCCTGTACGGCATGCCGGCGACCTACGACGAGCAAGGCAACTACGTCTACCCGGACGGCTTCGACCCCGAGTCGGGCGAGTGGCTCGAGGGGTTCGACACCCAGCGCGAGGAGTGGGAGCGGCAGTACGCCGAGGCGCGCTCCAGGTACGAGGCGCACCAGCAGCAGGTAGCCGAGGCGCGCAAGTCCGACTCCGAGGCTGTGGCCAGGGGCGACGACGGCGGATCCCGGCGGTCCGAGCCCGAGGTGGTCGGCACGCTCGCCTCCGACGAGGCCCTCGCCGCGCTCAGGGAGAAGCTGTCCGGCGGGCAGAACTGATCGCTGCCTTCCGGTACGTCTTGATCGTGACGGGCGGCCCGCTCAGCGCGCGGGAGCCCGTCACTTTCATGTC
This sequence comes from Streptosporangiaceae bacterium, assembly GCA_036495525.1. Lineage (GTDB taxonomy): Bacteria > Actinomycetota > Actinomycetes > Streptosporangiales > Streptosporangiaceae > DASXMR01. Next base: position 240,156 of record DASXMR010000023.1, read on the forward strand.
GCCCTGGCCAGGGCCAGCTGGCGGGCAGTGGCCGGGAAGGCCGGGCTGAGATGCTGCGAGTCGGCCTGACCGGCGGCATCGGCTCGGGCAAGAGCGAGGTGTCAGCGCGGCTGGCCGCGCACGGCGCCGCGGTGATCGACGCCGACTCGATCGCCCGCGAGGTAGTGGCGCCCGGCACCGCCGGGCTGGCCGCCGTGGTTGCCGCCTTCGGCCGCGGGGTGCTGCTGCCAGACGGCAGCCTGAACCGGCCTGCCCTGGGCGAGATCGTCTTCGCCGACGCCGGCCGGCGCGCCGAGCTGAACGCGATCACCCACCCGCTGGTGGGGGAGCGGATGCGGGAACTGGCCGAGGCGGCCGGGCCTGACGCCATCGTCGTGCACGACGTGCCGCTCATCGCGGAGAACGGCCTGGCAGCCGGTTACGACCTGGTCGTGGTCGTCGACGTGCCGCGCAGGACGCAGCTTGACCGGCTCGTCAGGCTGCGCGGCATGAGCCGCGAGCAGGCTTCCGCGCGGATCTCCGCGCAAGCCACCAGGGAGCAGCGGCTGGCCATCGCCAGCATCGTCATCGACAACTCCGGCTCCCTCGCGGAGCTGGACCGGCAGGTAGGCGAGCTGTGGGCGGAACTTCGCCGCCGGGCTCAGGTCCGCCGGGCAGCCACCGAGCCGGCCTGACGTGCACCCGGGCGGCCGGGCACCGGGCGGCCGGGCACCGGGCGGCAGGGCCGGGAATGCAGCGGCGCCGTCGCCTGCTGAAGTAAGGCTTGCCGCTGCTCAGCCGCGGCCTGCCGCGGAGCGGGCCCGCTGTCAGGGCAGCGTCGTACATTGAGACTGTGACATCCGTCAGCTGCGAAACGTGGAGGCTACATGCGCCCGGTGAGTGACCTGCAACGACGCGTAGCGCCGTTCGAGGTCGTCACCGACATGATCCCGGCCGGGGATCAGCCAGCGGCGATCGAGCAGATGCAGAAGCGGATCGCGTCCGGCGAGAAGGACACGGTGCTGCTTGGCGCGACCGGTACCGGCAAGACGGCCACCGTCGCCTGGCTCGCCGAGCGGCTGCAGCGGCCGACTCTCGTCATGCTGCCGAATAAGACGCTCGCCGCCCAGTTCGCGAACGAGCTGCGGGAGATGCTGCCGCACAACGCGGTGGAGTATTTCGTCTCCTACTACGACTACTACCAGCCTGAGGCTTATGTGCCGCAGACTGACACTTACATCGAGAAGGACTCGTCGATCAACGACGAGGTCGACCGGCTGCGGCACTCGGCCACCAACTCGCTGCTGACCCGCCGCGACTCGATTGTGGTGGCGTCGGTCTCGTGCATTTACGGCCTCGGCACGCCGCAGGAGTACGTCGACCGGATGCTGCGGCTGCGGGTCGGCGGCGAACTTGACCGGGAGGCGCTGCTGCGCAAGCTGGTCGGGATGCAGTACACGCGCAATGACCTGTCGTTTACCAGGGGCACGTTCCGGGTGCGCGGCGACACTATCGAGGTGATCCCGGTCTACGAGGAGCTGGCCGTCAGGATCGAGATGTTCGGCGACGAGATCGAGCGGCTGATGACGCTGCACCCGCTGACTGGCGAGGTGATCAGCGAGGACCAGGAGCTCTACATCTTCCCGGCCACGCACTACGTGGCCGGCCCCGAGCGGATGGAGCGGGCGATCGGCGGCATCGAGGCCGAGCTCGAAGTACGGCTGGCCGAGCTGGAGCGGACCGGCAAGCTGCTTGAGGCGCAGCGGCTGCGCATGCGCACGACCTACGACATCGAGATGATGCGGCAGGTCGGCAGCTGCGCGGGCATCGAGAACTACTCACGGCATATCGACGGCCGCGAGGCTGGCAGCGCGCCCAACACCCTGCTCGACTTCTTCCCCGAGGACTTCCTGCTGGTCATCGACGAGTCGCACAACACCGTGCCGCAGATCGGGGCCATGTACGAGGGCGACGCGTCCCGCAAGAGGGTCCTGGTCGAGCACGGCTTCCGGCTGCCGAGCGCGATGGATAACCGGCCGCTGACCTGGGAGGAGTTCAGCGACCGTATCGGCCAGACGCTGTACCTGTCGGCGACGCCAGGGCCGTACGAGCTGCGGCGGGTGGCAGGCGACGTCGTCGAGCAGGTGATCAGGCCGACCGGGCTGATAGATCCCGAGGTCGTCATCAAGCCGACCAAGGGCCAGATCGATGACCTGGTAGGCGAGATCAGGGACCGGGCGGAGCGGCTCGAGCGGGTCCTGGTGACCACGCTCACCAAGAAGATGGCCGAGGACCTCACCGACTACCTGCTGGAGCTCGGCGTCCGGGCCAGGTACCTGCACAGCGAGGTGGACACGCTGCGGCGGGTGGAGCTGCTGCGCGAGCTGCGGCTCGGCGAGTACGACGTCCTGGTGGGCATCAACCTGCTGCGCGAGGGCCTTGACCTGCCGGAAGTCTCCCTGGTGTCCATCCTCGACGCCGACAAGGAAGGGTTCCTGCGGTCCGGCACCTCGCTGATCCAGACCATCGGGCGGGCGGCGCGGAACGTGTCCGGCCAGGTGCACATGTACGCCGACACCGTGACGCCGTCCATGCGGCGCGCGATCGACGAGACCAACCGGCGGCGCGCCAAGCAAATCGCCTACAACACCGAGCGCGGCCTCGACCCGCAACCGCTGCGCAAGCGGATCGCGGACATCCTCGACCAGCTGGCCAGGGAGGACGAGGACACGGCCAAGCTGCTCGGCGGATCCGGACGACAGCAGAGCAGGGGGAAGGCGCCGGTACCCGGCCTGTCCTCCAAGGCGCGGGCGGCCGCCTCGGCAGCTGCTGCGGCGCAGGAAGCGGGCGGCGAGGGCGGCCCGGCCAGGGCGGATCTCGTCTCGCTCATCACCGAGCTGACCGAGCAGATGCACACCGCGGCCGCCGAGCTGCAGTTCGAGATCGCCGCCCGGCTGCGGGATGAGATCAAGGAGCTCAAGCACGAGCTGCGCGGCATGCAGGCGGCAGGCGTCTGACACCGCCCGCGGTTACCGGCAGCTGGCGTCTGAGGCCGCCCCCGCGATACCGGCAGCTGGCGTCTGAGGCCGCCGGGCAGGCAGCCAGGCAGCGCCAGACATCGCTCGGGCAGGCAGCCGGCGGCATGCCGGTCACCGGTGCCTGACGTCGGCTGGCGGCATGCCGCCGGGACCTGCCTGACGGTTGCCCCCATCGCCTTGGTGGCGGCCGGTGTCCGTTCGGCGGGTGGAGCGAGCGCGGGCCGCCTGGCTGGCCTGCGGCAGGCGGGACCGGCCTTGGGAAAGACCGGGGAACCGGCAGCCTCAGCTGGGCCGTCTAAGGACCGGATCAGGAATTCGCGGCTCGGAAAGGCACCGCATCCCGCGCGCTCGCCGTTGCCGGGCCAGGAGGCGAGTGGCCGATGTCATTGTCACCCTTGCGGAAGCTAGCCGGGCGAAACCGGGTGAGGCGGTCTTGGCCCGCCGGGCGCAGCCCGGCCGTAGCCGTGCTGCGCAGGCCCGCTCGCATCCTCGCACTCGGCGGCATAGGCCTGCTCGCGCTGGCGGCCTGCGGCACTGTCCCGGCGCCGGGCACCGCCCCCGCCCAGGGCACCGGCTCGGGCACGTCAGCACGCGCGCTGTGCGCCAACCCGGACGGCGCCAGCCGCCTGGTGCTTTCCAGGCCGGCGATGCCCCGCGCGAGCTCGGCGCATCACTACCTGATCGCCGTGCGCTCGACCGTCACTGAGCGGGCCAGGGTGCACGACCTGGCCAGGACCCTGTGCGCGCTGCCGCGGGAGTCAAGCGGCCCCATCAACTGCCCGGCGGCATTCGTTGGCGACTCGATCCGCCTGCTGTTCAGCACGGCTCAGCACGCCTACCCGCCGATCGTGGTGAACAGAAGCGGCTGCCAGGACGTAATTGGCCTGGGCAAGGTGCGGACGGTCGCCAGGTCGCCCGGTTTCTGGCCGACGTTCACGCGCGACTCGGGCGGGCTGCCCAGCTCGATCTTCACGCCGCAGCGCCGGCAGTGCGGGCCGATCGTGCTGCCCGGCGGCAAAAGGGACTGCCCTGGCACTGTGCGGCCGGGGGGCATACGGGAGCAGGGCGGCAAGGCCACCGGCTGACGTGGCTCGCCGGGTCAGCAAGGCGGCCACGCTGCGCGACTATCGCTGGTCAGCAGCGCCTGCCACCGGCCGGCGGCGGGCGGAAAGTGCACAGCAGGGAACCGGCGGCCCGGTGGCGCCGTCTAAGACTCAGATTGGACTGAACGGCTCAGGAAAGGCCGGCTGCGCAGCCCGCTGGGCGGCGATCTGCTGGCCGGGAAGTGAGCGAGCCATGCCATTGTCATCATGGCGGTCCCGCGGGCTGCGCCGTCCGGCCGGCCTGATCGCATTCTGCGTGCTCGGCGGGCTCGCAGCGGCTGGCTGCGGGACGATCCCGGCGCCCGGCTCGGCGCAGGCACCGAGCTCGCTGGCCGGCCGGGCGGCCGCTACCGATCCGCCGCCGGCCGTGCCAGCCACCCGGCTGCTGTGCGCGAACCCGGCCGGCGCCAGCCGCGCGGTGGTCACCAGGACGCCCGTACTGCACCCGATCCTGCCGCAGAACCGCAATCTCGCCCTGCACGCCGTGGTCACCAGCCCGGCGAAGGTGCACGACCTGGCCAGGGCGCTCTGCGCGCTGCCGCGGATGCCGAGGGAGCCGATGGCCTGCCCGATGATCATCTCGGGTGCTGTGGTGCGGATCCAGTTCAGCACCGCTGGCCGTTCCTATCCGCAGGTCAGAGTCCAGACCTCCGGCTGCGAGCAGGTGACCGGGCTCGGCCCGCCGCGCACCGTCATGCGGACGCCGGGTTTCTGGCTGAGGCTGGCTCACGACACCGGGGTGCTCAACTCACCCTTCTTCCCGGTGCAGCGCCGGCCGTGCGGGCCGATCTCGGTACCCGGTGAGATCAGGCACTGCCAGGGCAAGATGCAGCCCTTCGGGCCTGGGCAGGGCGGCGTGACTGGCTGAGCGGGCACGGCCAGCGCCCGGTCGCCTGGTTACCGGGGCATTTGCGGACTTATCTGCGGCGAGCCGCGCGGGCGAGATAATCGTCCGGTTCCGTTACCGGTAAGGTCGGATGCATGCTGGCGAGCCTGGTCGCCGCCATAGTGTCGGCCTTCTGCTACGGCGTGGCCGCGGTCATGCAGGCGATCGCGGTCCGCTCGGCGAGCCACCAGCGGGCCGCAGCGGCAGCGGGAGATGCGCCAGTTCGGGTCGATCCCGGCCTGATCGTCCGGATGCTGCACCAGGGCCTGTTCATCGCCAGCCTGATCATCGACACGGTTGGTTTCCTGGCTCAGCTGGTTGCGCTGCGGCGGCTGCCGCTGTTCGCGGTCCAGGCGATGATCGCGTCGAACCTGGCGGTGACTGCGGTGTTCGCCTCGGTGCTGATGCGCGTCAAGCTGCACTGGCGCGAGTGGATGGCCGTGATCGGCGTGGTAGCCGGCGTTGGCCTGCTCGGCTCCTCGGCCGGGGCCGAAGGCGCGGCGACCGTCGGGCCGGCCTTCGAGCTGGGCCTGATCTTGGCCGTCGTCGGCGTCGCCTTTGCCGGCATCGCCGCGGCGAGGCTGCCAAGCCCTGCGCGCACGCCGGTGCTCGGCGCGGTCGCCGGGCTCGGCTACGGCGTGCTCGCGGTGGCGGCCCGCATCCTGCCCGGCTTCACGCCGCAGCAGCTCGTCCGCAATCCGGCGGCCTACACCCTGGCTGCTGCCGGGATTGTCTCGTTCATGCTGTATGCGTCAGCGCTGGAAGGCGGCAGCGTCACGGTCGCCACCGCTGCCGTCGTGCTGGCTGAGACCATCCCGCCAGCGGTCATCGGCGTGCTGTTCCTCGGTGACACCACCCGGCCGGGGCTGACCGAAGTCGCCGCGGTCGGGTTCGCCCTCGCGGTGGTCTGCGCGGTGGCGCTGGCCAGATTCGGCGAGGCGAGCGAGCACGAGCCAGCCACGGCTGGCGGGTTCACCGGCGGCGCGCTCGCAGACGGCGATGACGGCGGGCGCGCTGCGGCCGGAGCCGCGCCCGGCCAGGACACATCCGGCGTACCCGCCGATAACGCCGCGGTGGCCGGGCACGCCGCCTACCACGCGGCAGCGAACGAGCCGGCTGGCCGCGACGATGCTGGCCCGGCTGGCGGCCAGGGTTACGACCAGCGGTGGCCAGCAACCAGGGTCGTCGCGCACGGCGCCAGCGCTGCCATTCCGGCGGCCAGGCAGGGCAGCGAACAAGCCCGGCCTGCCGCTACCGGCAACCGGACGGCCAGCACGCCTGGCGCTGCGGGATCGCCAGGCAGGCGTGGCACCGGCTCGCCCGGCGAGGGCGACCAGCACCACGGCGGATCGACGGGCCATGGCCAGCCGCCGTCCCGGCAGTGGCCCTGGTACCGGTGACCACCCTGCGCGGACACTGACCTTCGCTCCCGGCCGCCGGCTTGTCACGTGCGGCAGCAGATATCGCGCAGCCCGCCGCAAATGCCCTGGTAACGCGCGGCGGCGCGGTCGCTAGCTGCCGCCGGGCACCGTCGCCTGATATCCTGAGGCTCCGTGGACTGGCGGGATTACCCGCCGGCATGGACCACGGGAGCCTGATCTTGGCGACGCTACGGCACGCATCACGTCCGGTTTCTACCAGGCACCTCTTCGTCACCGGGGGAGTAGCGTCCAGTCTCGGCAAGGGGCTCACTGCCTCGAGCCTTGGCCGCCTGCTCAAGCTGAGGGGCCTGCGGGTCAGCATGCAGAAGCTCGACCCGTACCTGAACGTCGACCCGGGCACGATGAACCCGTTCCAGCACGGCGAGGTGTTCGTCACTGACGACGGCACCGAGACCGACCTGGACGTCGGGCACTATGAGCGGTTCCTCGACACCCGGCTGCCGGGGTCGGCGAACGTGACGACCGGGCAGATCTACTCGAGCGTCATCGCGAAGGAACGCCGCGGCGACTATCTCGGCGACACCGTCCAGGTGATCCCGCACATCACCAACGAGATCAAGGCCCGGATCATGGCGATGGCCGGCCCTGAGGTGGACGTGGTGATCACCGAGGTGGGCGGCACGGTCGGCGACATCGAATCGCAGCCGTTCCTGGAGGCGATCCGGCAGATCAGGCACGAGATCGGCCGGGATCGCTGCTTCTTCCTGCACGTGTCGCTGCTGCCATACATCGGCCCGTCAGGCGAGCTGAAGACCAAGCCGACCCAGCACTCGGTGGCGGCACTGCGCAGCATCGGAATCCAGCCCGACGCGATTGTCTGCCGGTCCGACCGGCCCATCAGTGACGGCCTGAAGCGCAAGGTCAGCCTCATGTGCGACGTGGACGAGGAGGCCGTCGTCTCCGCGCCGGACGCGCCGTCGATCTACGACATCCCGCGGGTGCTGCACTCCGAGGGCCTGGACGCCTTCGTCGTGCGCAGGCTCGGGCTGCCGTTCCGTGACGTCGACTGGAGTGACTGGGACGATCTGCTGCGCCGGGTGCACCGGCCAGCAAGGACCGTCACGATCGCGCTGGTCGGCAAGTACGTCGACCTGCCCGACGCCTACCTGTCGCCGGCCGAGGCGCTGCGCGCTGGCGGGTTCGGCAACGACGCCAGAGTTAACATCCGGTGGGTCACCAGCGACGACTGCCAGAGCCCCGAGGGCGCGGCCCGGCACCTGGACGGGGTCGACGGCGTGCTGGTGCCCGGCGGCTTCGGCGTGCGCGGGATCGAGGGGAAGATCGGCGCGGTCAGGCATGCCCGGCTGCACGGGATCCCGCTGCTCGGGCTCTGCCTTGGCCTGCATTGCATGGCGATCGAGGTTGGCCGTGACCTGGCCAGCCTGCCGGACGCTAACAGCGCCGAGTTCGACCCGCAGACGCCCCACCCGGTGATCGCGACGATGCAGGACCAGGAAGACGTCATCGCCGGGCAGCGGGACATGGGCGGGACGATGCGGCTCGGCCTGTACCCGGCGGTGCTGGCCGAAGGCAGCCTGGTGCGCGAGCTGTACGGGACTGATGTCGTGCATGAGCGGCACCGGCACCGCTACGAGGTCAATAACTCCTACCGCGAGGCGCTCGAGGCGGCCGGGCTGATCTGCTCCGGCATGTCACCCGACGGCCGCCTGGTGGAATTCGTCGAGCTGTCCCGTGACGTGCATCCCTACTTCGTGGCCACTCAGGCGCACCCGGAGTTCCTGTCCCGGCCTACCCGGCCGCACCCGCTGTTCAGCGGCCTGGTGGCAGCCGCGCTTGAGCGGTCGCATGCTGTGGCGGCCGGCCAGGCCGGGCTCGACGGCCCGGCGGGGCGGGCCGCGGCCGCCGGGCGGCGCGCAGCGGCGAGCGCGTGACGACCCGGCCGCCGGCCACGGCGACCGGGCTGCGCGACGAAGCGGAGTCCTGGCCGGTGGGTTCCTCGGCTGAGCTGGCCAGCGGCCGGATCGTCGCCCTGCGCCGCGACATGGTGCGGATGCCGGACGGCGAGCAGGTGGGCCGCGAGGTGCTGCAGCACCCAGGCGCGGTGGCTGTCCTGGCCATCGACGAGGCCGGGCAGGTGCTGATGATCAGGCAGTACCGGCACCCGGTGCGCCGCGTGCTCTGGGAGATCCCGGCTGGCCTGCGCGACGTCGAGGGTGAGCCGCTGCTGCTGGCCGCGCAGCGCGAGCTGGCCGAGGAGGCCGGGTACCGGGCAGCTGACTGGCACGTGCTCGCGGACGTCTTCACCTCGCCGGGCATCAGCACTGAGCGGGTGCGGATCTTCCTGGCCCGCGGCCTGGCGGAGCTGCCGGCCGCCGAGCAGACTTACGTGCGACGGCACGAGGAAGCGCAGCTGCAGACGGCGTGGGTGCCGCTCGAGGCGGCGGTGCACCAGGTGCTCGCAGGTGACCTGCACAACGGCGTGACCGTCATCGGCCTGCTTGCCGGGTTCGCCGCGCTGCGGGACGCGCAGGCGGGGCCGGAAGAAGGTTTCGGCGTGCTGCGGGCCGCCGACGCGCCGGAGAGCTGATCGCGGCCGCGTGCGACGATGTCCGCCTGGCAGCGAGGCCAGGCGGCAAGCGAGGAGGAAGGGCGGGGCTATGAGGGTCGGCGTTCCGAAGGAAGTCAAGAATCACGAGTACCGCGTCGCGATCACCCCGGCCGGAGTTCACGAGCTGGTCCGCAGCGGCCACGAGGCCGTCATCGAGCAGGGGGCGGGCACCGGCTCGCGGATCCTGGACTCGGACTTCGAGGCGGCCGGCGCCCGGATCCTGCCCACCGCCGACGACGTGTGGCAGGCAGGCGACCTGATTCTGAAGGTCAAGGAGCCGGTGCCGGAGGAATACCACCGGATGCGCAAGGACCAGGTCCTGTTCACTTACCTGCACCTGGCTGCCTCGCGCGAATGCACCGACGCGCTGCTGTCATCGGGCATCACCGCCATCGCGTATGAGACGGTGCAGCTGCCGGACGGCTCGCTGCCGCTGCTGGCACCGATGTCCGAGGTCGCCGGGCGGATGGCGCCGCAGGTCGGTGCCCACTACCTGCAGCGCGACGGCGGCGGCCGGGGCGTGCTAATGGGCGGCGTGTCCGGCGTCTACGCGGCCAAGGTGGTCGTGCTGGGGGCCGGCGTATCGGGCATGAACGCGGCGGCGATCGCGCTCGGCATGCAGGCAGAAGTGCTGCTGGTGGACAAGAACGTCGGCAGGCTGCGTTCCGCCGACGCGATCTACCAGGGGCACTGCCAGACCGTGGCGTCGAATGCCTACGAGGTCGAGCGGGCGGCGATCGACGCCGACCTGGTCATCGGCGCCGTGCTGGTGCCGGGCGCGAAGGCGCCGATGCTGATCTCCAACGAGCTCGTCTCGCGGATGAAGCCCGGCTCGGTGCTGGTGGACATTTCCATCGACCAGGGCGGCTGCTTCGAGGACTCCCACCCGACCACTCACGCTGACCCCACCTACCGGGTGCACGACTCGGTTTTCTACTGCGTGGCGAACATGCCCGGCGCTGTGCCGCACACCTCGACCTACGCGCTGACGAACGTGACGCTGCCGTACGCGCTGGAGATCGCGCGCTACGGCTGGCGTGAGGCACTGCGCCGCGACCCGTCATTCGCACCCGGCCTCAACACCCACGAGGGAACGATTACCTGCCAGCCGGTCGCCGAGGCGCACGACCTGGCGTCCACGCCGCTTGCTGAGGTGCTCGGCTGACCACCGTCGCCGCGGCCGTGCGCGGCTACCTCGACCACCTGACTGTCGAGCGCGGCCTGGCCGCGCACACGCTGCAGGCCTACCGCCGCGACCTGGAAAGGTACGCGCTCACCCTGGCCGGGGCAGGCCGGTCGGACATCGACGCGGTCACCGCCGCTGACGTGGCGGGGTACCTGGCGCTGCTGCGCGAAGGTGACCAGCAGCACCCGCCGCTGGCAGCCAGCTCGGCCGGCCGAGCGGTGGTCGCGATCCGCGGGCTGCATGCGTTCGCCGCCGCCGAGGGGATGGCGCGGGCCGACCCGGCCCGGCTGGTCCGCCCGCCGGCCCCGCCGCGGCGGCTGCCGCGGGCTATCTCGGTGGACCAGGTCGAGCAGCTGCTGGCGGCCGCCGGAAGCGTGCGGGGGACCGAGCCGGCTCAGCTGCGTGACCGGGCGCTGCTCGAGCTGCTGTACGCGACCGGGGCCAGGATTTCCGAAGCGACCGGCCTGGATACCGGCGACCTCGACCTGGCCGCCGCGGCACCGCCTGCAGTTCCCGCGGTGCGGCTGGCTGGCAAGGGCGGCAAGCAGCGGATGGTGCCGGTCGGCAGCTGTGCCGTCGAGGCGCTCGACGCCTACCTGGTCAGGGCGCGCCCGGCGCTCGCCGCTGCGGCGCGCCGAGGCCAGCCGAGCCAGGCGGTGTTCCTGAACGCGCGCGGCGGCAGGCTCACCAGGCAGGGCGCCTGGGGCGCGCTCCGGGCCGCGGCTGACCGGGCTGGCCTGGAGCACGTATCCCCGCACACGCTGCGGCACTCTTTCGCCACCCACCTGCTGGACGGCGGCGCCGACGTGCGGGTGGTGCAGGAACTGCTAGGCCACGCGTCGGTGACCACCACCCAGGTGTACACGCTGGTGACCGTCGACAAGCTGCGCGAAGTGTACGCGGCGGCGCATCCCAGGGCGCGCTGACGGTGGCCCGCCGCCGCGGCGCATCTGGCCTGGTAATGGCGGGCCATTTCGGCGCAAACGGTGAGTCGGCTTGCCGGCAGGTGGCCCAGGCCCTAAAGTCCGGGTCTTGAGCGGGCGTATTTTCCGCCGCGTGCCGCGGGGAGGTGCAGCTGTGGCGGCGACCGGAATGCTGGAGGTAAGGACCGGCGTGCGTGGTCCCACGGGCAGGCCGTTGCCGGCCTTTCCCGACCCCGAGCCAGTCGAGGTGCATGGTCCGGCCCGCGTCGTCGCCGTCTGCAACCAGAAGGGCGGCGTGGGCAAGACGACCACCACGATCAGCCTCGGCGCCGCGCTGGCCGAGCTTGGCCGGCGGGTGCTGCTGGTCGACTTCGATCCGCAGGGCGCGCTGTCGGTGGGCCTCGGCTTCCAGCCGCACGAGTTCGACGCGACCGTCTACAACCTGCTGATGGAGCGCGCGGTGACCGCGCGCGACGTGATCTTCAAGACCAACGTCGACGGCATGGACATGCTGCCGAGCAACATCGACCTGTCGGGTGCCGAGGTGCAGCTGGTGCACGAGGTCGGCCGGGAGTTCGTGCTCGGCCGGGCGCTGGCGACGGTCGTGCCGGACTATGACGTCATCCTGATCGACTGCCAGCCGTCGCTGGGACTGCTCACCGTCAACGCGCTGGCCTGCGCCGACGGCGTGATCGTGCCGCTCGAATGCGAGTACTTCGCGCTGCGCGGCGTCGCGCTGCTGATGGAGACCATCGACAAGGTGTCGAGCCGGCTGAGCCCGAAGCTGGGCATGGACGGGCTGCTCGCCACTATGTACGACTCGCGCACGCTGCACAGCCGCGAAGTGCTGGCGGGAGTCGTCAAGGGATTCGGCGACAAGGTGTATCACACGGTGATCAGCCGCACCGTGCGGTTCCCGGACGCGACCGTCGCCGGGGAGCCGATCACGAGGTTCGACCCGACCTCGGCGGGCGCGAACTCTTACCGGGATCTGGCCAGGGAGGTACTCGACCGATGGCGCCGGGGCGATCCCGCGGATCCCGCGCACGCCGGGTAAGCCTGCCGGGGGTCGCCGAGCTGCTGCGGCAGGGCTCCCGGGGGCCGGCGGTCGAGGAGCTGAGCCCGGCCAGCGGCCGGGAGCAGCACCCGCATAAGATCACGGTCTACCTGTCGGCCGACGAGCTGCTCGCGCTGGAGCGCGCCAGGATCGCGCTGCGCGGCTACGGGGTCAGCGTCGACCGGGGCAGGATAGTCCGCGAGGCGATCGCGGTGCTGGTGGCCGACATGCGCGCCGAGGGTGAGAAGAGCCTGCTCGCGCGGCGGCTGCGCGGCGACCAGTGACGGCTGCCGGCCGCCGGCCGTTGCTGACCAGGCCGGGACGCGGCTGGCAGCGCGGCAGCACCGTGACGGATACTGAATGACCAACATGACGACTGGCGAAGCAGGCGGCCACCAGGTGGCACCCGGTTTCGAGGTGCACCTTGACGTCTTCGAGGGCCCTTTCGACCTGCTGCTCGCGCTGATCTCGCGGCACAAGCTGGACATCACTGAGATCGCCCTGTCGAGCGTCACCGACGAGTTCATCGGCTACATCCGCGCGCTGTCCGGCGGGTGGGACCTGGACCAGGCCAGCTACTTCCTGGTCGTCGCCGCCACCTTGCTCGACTTGAAGGCGGCCAGGCTGCTGCCGGCCGGCGAAGTCGACGACGAGGAGGACCTGGCGCTGCTGGAGGCCAGGGACCTGCTGTTTGCCAGGCTGCTGCAGTACCGCGCGTACAAGGAGGTCGCGGCGGTGCTGGCGGAGCAGATGACCGTGCAGGCACGGCGGTTCGCGCGCCGGGTGCCGGTGGAACCGCGGTTCGCCGCGCTGCTACCCGAGGTGCTGCTGGGACTCGGCCCGGCCGAGTTCGCCGCGATCGCGGCGCGGACGCTGACGCCGCGGCGGCCGCCTGAGGTGTCGGTCGCGCACCTGCACATGCCGCTGACCAGTGTCGCCGAGCAGGCGGAGCTGGTCACCCGGCGGCTGGCGGAACTGCGGCGGGCGACCTTCCGCCAGCTGACCGCCGACTGCGCCGGCACCTACGAGATCGTGGCGCGGTTCCTCGCCGTGCTCGAGCTGTACCGGGATGGCGTGGTCAGGTTCGACCAGCTCACTCCCCTCGGCGAGCTGCACGTCTGGCTCTCCGGGGAACCCAGGCCAGCGGTGCCCGGATCGGAGCCGCAACTCGAGGGCAATGGCCGCGAACTCGGCACAGCGGAGCAGCAGGACCCGCAGCCGGACATCCCACCAAGGAAAGAACCCTGAAATTCATGCGGAACGAAGACCTGCCACGGCCCGATGACGCCGGGCCGGACCCGGCGGATGGTACCCGTCCCGTGCCCGGCCGCCCGGCCAGCCCGGCGGACCAGGGCCAGGAACCGCTCGGCTTCCAGCCCACTCCGGGAGGCCCCGGTCTGCCAGCCAGCCTGGAGGCGATACTGCTGGTGGCGGATGAGCCGGTGCCGGCCGCGGTGATCGCGCAGGTGCTCGAGCGGCCGACCGGCGAGGTAGCTGCCGCTCTGGCCGATCTCTCGCTCTCTTACACTGAGCAGGAACGTGGCTTTGACCTGCGGGAGGTGGCGGGCGGCTGGCGGTTCTACACCCGCGAGGAGTGCGCGCCGGTGGTCGAGCGGTTCGTCACTGACGGCCAGGAGGTACGGCTGACCCAGGCCGCGCTCGAAACTCTCGCCGTGGTGGCGTACCGGCAGCCGGTGAGCCGCTCCAGGGTGAGCGCGGTGCGCGGAGTCAACTGCGACGGGGTGATGCGCACGCTGACACTGCGCGGGCTGGTAGAGGAGGCCGGCAGTGACCCGGAGACCGGCGCGCTGCTGTTCCGTACCACCGGGTACTTCCTCGAGCGGCTCGGCCTGGCCAGCGTCGACGACCTGCCGGAGCTCGCGCCGTTCCTGCCCGACCCAGACGATGAACAGGATCTGCGCCTATGAGCACGCAGGACCGTGATCGCGGTGCCACGCCGGGCGACGAGCTCGAGCTTGAGGAGCGCGACTCGCTGGTCGACGTGCCGGACGGGGTCAGGCTCCAGAAGGTGCTCGCCGCAGCCGGCGTGGGCAGCCGCCGGCACTGCGAGGAGATGATCGGGGCCGGGCGGGTCGAGGTCGACGGTGAGATCGTGCGCAGATTCGGCGCCAGAGTCGATCCGGCGCGACAGGTCATCCGCGTCGACGGCCGCCGCATCCCGGCTCGCGAGGATCTGGTCTACCTGGCCCTGAACAAGCCACCCGGCGTGCTCACCAGCATGTCCGACAGCCGGGGGCGGGCAACGATCGCCGACTACCTCGGCGACCGGGCCGAGCGGCTGTTTCACGTCGGCCGGCTGGACTATGAGACCGAGGGCCTGATGCTGCTGATGAACGACGGTGACCTGGCGCACCGGCTGGCGCACCCCAGGTACGGCGTGCTGAAGACCTACCTGGCGGATATCCCCGGCCCGCTGCCGCGTGACCTGGGACGCCGGCTGAGCACCGGGATAGAGCTGGCCGACGGGATAGCAAGCGCGGACAGGTTCCGGGTGGTGGAGCGAGCCGGCTCCCGCGCGCTGGTGGAGATCACCCTGCATGAGGGCCGCAAGCACATCGTGCGCCGGATGCTGGCCGAGGCTGGCCATCCGGTCAGCCGGCTGGTGCGCACCCACGTCGGGCCGGTGGCGCTTGGCTCACTGCGCCCCGGCGCGACCAGGGACCTGTCAGTGCCGGAAATCGGCGACCTGTACCTTGCTGTTGGCCTGTGACTTCAAGGCTGCTGGCCGCTTCGGCCAGGCTCGCGCGAAAGGAGATGAAGCGGTGGCGGTCAGGGCAGTACGCGGCGCGATCCAGGTCGGCGCCAACGACCGGCCGGCCATCCTCGACGGCACGTCCGAGCTGGTCACCGAAGTGATGACGAGGAATCAGCTGACGACCGAGGACGTGATCAGCGTCATCTTCACCGCCACCACGGACCTGAACGCCGAGTTCCCGGCGCTCGCCGCCCGCAAGCTGGGCTTCGGCGAGGTGCCGCTGCTGTGCTGCACGGAGATCGCCGTGCCCGGCTCGATGCCGCGGGTGGTCCGGCTGCTGATGCACGTGGAGAGCGACCGGCCGCGGCCCGCGGTACAGCACGTGTACCTGCGCGGTGCGACCGCGCTGCGGCTGGACATCGCCCAGTGAGCGGGCAGCCGGCGGACCGCCGCGCGCTGGCCCCGGCCAGCGTGGTGGTGATCGGCACCGGCCTGATCGGCACCTCGGTAGCGCTCGCCTTGCGCGAGCAGGGCAGTCAGGTGTGGCTCGCTGACCGCGAGCAGGGGGCGGCCGAGATGGCCGCTGGCCTGGGCGCTGGTCAGCTGCTGCCCCCCGGCGGGCCGCCGGGCGGGCAGGCCGACGTCGCGGTACTGGCCATGCCGCCGGCCGCGGTGGCACCCAGCCTGGCCGACGCGCAGCGGAAGGGCCTGGCCCGCTGCTACACCGATGTCGCCAGCGTCAAGGAGCTGCCGCTGGCAGGCGCCACCCGGCTCGGCTGCGATCTGGGCAGTTACGTGCCGGCCCACCCGCTGTCCGGCCGGGAGCGGTCCGGGCCAGCGGCCGCCCGCGCCGACCTGTTCCTCGGCCGCCCGTGGGCGATCTGCGCGTCGCCGCAGACGGCGGCCAGCTGCGTCGCTGCGGTCAGCGAGCTGGCCACGGCCTGCGGCGCGCATCCGGTGCTGATGTCGGCGCCGGACCATGACCGCTGGGTGGCGCTGGTCTCGCACGTGCCGCACCTGGTCGCCGCTGTGATGGCCGCCAGGCTCGAGCACGCGCCGGCCGCCGCGCTCGCCCTGGCCGGGCAGGGCCTGCGCGACGTGACCAGGATTGCCGCCGGCGACGCTGCGCTGTGGGCAGAGATTCTCGGCGCGAACGCGGCGCACGCGTGCGAGGTGGCGCTCGCGGCGGCCGACGAGCTGCGCACCGCCGCCGACGCGCTCGGCGCGCTGGCCGAGGGCGACGAGGATGCGATCAAGCGGGTCGCCGGCCTGCTGGAGCGGGCCGGGGCTGGAGTAGCCAGGATCCCCGGCAAGCGCGGCGGGCCGGCGCCCGCCTACGCCGTCGTCCAGGTCGTCATCGGCGACCGGCCAGGCGAGCTGGCCCGGCTATTCCAGGC
Organism: Streptosporangiaceae bacterium; assembly: GCA_036495525.1. GTDB lineage: Bacteria > Actinomycetota > Actinomycetes > Streptosporangiales > Streptosporangiaceae > DASXMR01. The sequence goes on from DASXMR010000023.1 coordinate 256,452, forward strand.
GGCCGGCGACGCGGGCGTCAACATCGAGGACGTGTCCATCGAGCACTCGCCTGGCCTGCCGGCCGGCGTAGCTGAGCTGTCAGTCCGGCGACAGGCGGCTGGCCAGCTGACCGAGGCGCTGGCTGCCCGGGGCTGGCCGGTCCGCCGGTAGCATCGCAGGGTGATGAATGCTGCTGCCAGCGGGCAGGGGACGGTACCGGGTCCCGGCGGGCCGGCCGGCGGCTGCGGCCGCGGCCTGATCGTCGCGGTCGACGGGCCGGCCGGCTCGGGCAAGTCGAGCGCGGCGCGCGGGGTCGCAAGCGTTCTCGGCCTGCGCTACCTGGACACCGGCGCCATGTACCGGGCGCTGACCTGGTGGCTGCTGGCCAGGAAGGCGGACGTGACCAGCCCGGCAGAGGTAGCCGGGCTGGCCGGCCGCCCGGTCATCTCGGTGGGTATCGATCCGCAGGCACCCTCGGTCCAGGTGGACGGCGGTGACGTGGCCGGTGCGATCCGCGGCCGCGCCGTCTCCAATGCGGTCAGCGCCGTCGCTTCGGTGCCGCAGGTGCGGCAGCGATTGATAGCGATGCAGCGCGAGATCATCAGCAGCGCCGTCAGCTCCGGGCCAGGCATCGTCGCCGAGGGGCGCGACATCGGCACCGTGGTGGCACCGCAGGCGCAGGTAAAGGTGTTCCTCACCGCCAGCGAGGATGTCCGGGCCGCGCGGCGGGCTGCCGACCTGGCCGCCGACCCGGCGGCGACCGCGTCACTCACCATGCAGGAGATCGCGAGGCGGGACCGCAGGGACGCGGCGCAGACCACGATGGCCGCGGACGCGGTCCTTATTGACGCCACCTCGCTGCCACTTGACGAGGTGATCGCGCAGATCGTCGGCCTTGCGCGAGCGAGCCGCGCCGGTGCGAGGACCGGGTGAGCGAGCCAGCGTCCCCCGCCGGCCAGGAGGCCGGGCCGGCCGCACCGGTGCTCGCGGTCGTCGGCAGGCCCAACGTCGGCAAGTCGACGCTGGTCAACAGGATCCTCGGCAGCCGGCAGGCGGTCGTGCTCGATACGCCGGGGGTCACCAGGGACCGGGTCGCCTACGACGCCATGTGGCGGGGGAGGACCTTCACCATTGTCGACACTGGCGGCTGGGAGCCGGATACCGCTGGCTCCGGCACGCTGGCGGCGCGGGTAGCGGCGCAAGCCAGGGTTGCCGTCGACGCCGCCGACGCGGTGCTGTTCGTGGTGGACGCGGTGGTCGGCGTCACCGACGCGGACGCCACCGTCGCGGCTGTGCTGCGGCGGTCGGGCAAGCCGGTGGTGCTCGCGGCGAACAAGGCCGACGACGCTGGCGCTGAGCTGGCAGTGCATTCGCTCTGGTCGCTGGGCCTTGGCGAGCCGCAGCCGGTCAGCGCGCTGCACGGCCGCGGCAGCGGTGACCTGCTGGACGTCATCCTCGGCGCGCTGCCGGCTGCTCCGGCCGAGTCGGCCGACGAGGTGGCCGGGCCGCGCCGGGTAGCGCTGGTCGGCAGGCCCAACGTCGGCAAGTCAAGCTTGCTGAACAGGCTGGCGGGCCACGAGCGGGTGCTGGTCGACCCCGTGGCGGGCACGACCCGTGACCCGGTCGACGAGTTGATCGAGCTGGCCGGCGTGCCCTACCGGTTCGTGGACACCGCCGGCATCAGGAGACGGGCTTCGCACGCGCAGGGCGCCGACTACTACGCCGCGCTGCGCACCGAGCGGGCGCTGGAACGCGCTGAGGTAGCCATCGTGCTGATCGACGCGAGCGAGCCGCTGGCCGAGCAGGACTTGCGGATCGTGTCCATGGTGATCGAGGCGGGCCGGGCGCTGGTGATCGCCTACAACAAGTGGGACCTGGTGGACGAGGAGCGCAGGCACTTCCTGGACCGTGAGATCGACCGGCAGCTGCACACGGCCCGCTGGGCGCCCAGGGTCAACATCTCGGCAGCCACCGGCTGGCACGCCGACCGGCTCGTGCCGGCGCTGCAACTGGCCTTGTCCGGATGGGAGACGCGAGTGCAGACCGGCAGGCTGAACGCCTGGCTGTCGGCGCTGGTCGCCGCCACGCCGCCGCCGGTACGCGGCGGCCGGCAGCCAAGGATCATGTTCGCCACCCAGCCGGGCACCAGGCCGCCGCACTTCGTGCTGTTCACCACGGGGTTCCTCGAGGAAACCTACCGCCGGTTCATCGAGCGCAGGCTCCGCGAGGAGTTCGGCTTCGAGGGCACCCCGATCAAGGTCTCGATGCGCCTGCGCGAGAAGCGCGGCAAAAACGCCGCCAGGCCTAGCCAGTCCGGCCGCACGTCCCGCCCTGCCGCCAGACGCGGCTAGCCGGGTTACCGGGGCCAGTTGAGCCTGGCGGGACGGGCCTTCGCCGCCCACTGCCCGGACTGCAGGCACCGTCGCCCGCTCCAGCTTGGGTGCTCTTCGCTGAGAACGAGAATTCCCGCGTGATAGGTGCGTGATACCAGTCCCGTTCGGCTTTTCTCACCGGCCAGCCGGAGCATCGCTGTCATGTGGCGATGCACTGTGTGTTCACTGATGTTCAACAGTTCCGCGATCTGCCTGTTGGTCCGGCCAGCCGCGACCGCGCAGAGCACCTCGATGTCACGGTCGGTGAGGGCCCGGCCGGCGGGCGCGGCGCTTCCTGCGTTCGGCTCTGGCATCGGCGACGATTCTAGCCATGTCGGCGAGGACCGTGGGCAGGCACAGGCGGTCCGCCCCCGTTCGGGATAATGGGTTTTCGTGTTTACCGTCGAGTGGCTCACCGAGCTGGACAGACGCCGAGTCTGGCACCCGTACGCCCCGATGCCGGCGAGCAGCCCGCCGCTGGTCGTCGAATCGGCCGACGGCGTCCGGCTCAAGCTGGCCGACGGGCGGGGGCGCGGGCGCGAGCTCATCGACGGGATGTCGTCGTGGTGGGCGGCGATCCACGGCTATGC
>DASXMR010000024.1:0-62511 GCA_036495525.1 Streptosporangiaceae bacterium
CCGGTAGGCCAGGTACTGGTCGCCGAACCGGCGGCTAAGTCGCGGCTCCTCGTAACCAACCACGACGAGGTGGAACGCCACGGCAAGGGCAGCGGTATACACCAGCAGCGCCGGCGACAGGAACAGCCAGGCCTCGCCAGCGACGATGATCAGGGCGGCGATGTAGATCGGGTTGCGCACCCAGCCGTACGGCCCAGCCGCGACCACCAGGCGCGGCGAGTCCCACAAGCCAGGCGTGCCCCGGCCGATGTGCGCGAATGACCAGACGCACCACGCGTAGAGCAGCACGCCGAGCGCGACGACCACGATGGCGTACCAGGCGGCGGGCGCCGGCAGCGGGCCGTGCCTGGTGAGGATCAGCCACGGAACGTACGCTCCCCCGGCACCCGGCACGACGATGGTGAACAGGATGTTGCGCAGCGCGAGGCTCATCGGACCTTCTCCCGTCGTGCTGACTCTCAGGATGTGCCTGGATCGCTGACCTTCGGACCTGGATGTGCCAGGGCGTGCCGTCACCCGGGCCGGCGGCGGGCCGTCTCGGCGGTCAGCCAGCCGGCCAGGGCGACGATGGCCAGGCCGGTCAGCGCGTGCAGCGCGCCGATGGCCGGAACGTGCTGGCCGGTGTCGCCCAACAGGGGCTCAACCGGGATCGCGAGCAGCGCGAGCGCCACGGCGCGCCAGGCTGTCGGCCGGTGAGCGCGCGCCGCATGACTGGTCAGCGCGGCCGCGGCGGTCAGCCAGGTCAGTACGCCGATGACCACCCCGAGCACCTCGTGCGCGCCGTAGGCGTTGTCAGCTGGCGTCTTGACCATGGTGAAGGCGCCGAGCCCGGCCAGCGCGAACTGCGCCGCGACCAGGGTCAGCGTCACCGCCGCCAGGGTGAGCAGAGCCGTGTCAGCCCTGCCCCAGCGGCCGGGGCTGAGGTGCTCGGTGGCCTCAGCGGTATGCACTGTCCTCGCCATCGTCTCCTCCTTGCGCTGCCGGGCTGCGGCACTGCTGAGCGACGAGCAGCGCGGCCGTGACGGGCAGGCCGGCCGTGCCGCAAGCTGCCCTGGCGGGCGGCCGGCCCTGGCTGGGGATGGCACATTTACCGCGTGCCGGGAGTCACTGATATGACGGAAGGCGACCGGAGGATGTGTCAGTGACCGAGAACGACTGGCTGGCCGAGCGATTCGAGGAGCACCGGGCGCGCCTGCTGGCTGTGGCGTACCGGATGCTCGGCTCGCTGGCTGAAGCAGACGACGCGGTCCAGGAAGCCTGGCTGCGCTGCAGCCGGGCCGGCGCCGGCGGCATCGAGAACATCGGCGGCTGGCTCACCACCGTCGTGTCCCGGGTGTGCCTGGACATGCTCCGCTCGCGCAAGGCCCGCCGGGAAGAGCCACTGGGCACGGATTTGGCCAGCCCGGCCGCCGGTGCCTGGCGGGCCGCCGGGCCGGAGCAGGAAGCGCTGCTGGCCGACTCGGTGGGGCTAGCGCTGCTCGTGGTGCTCGACCGGCTGCCGCCGGCCGAGCGGGTCGCGTTCGTGCTGCACGACATGTTCGACCTGCCCTTCGACCAGATCGCCGCGATCATGGAGCGCTCACCCAACGCCGCGAGGCTGCTTGCCAGCCGGGCCCGCCGCCGGGTCCGCGGCATCGGGCCAGGTTCCGGCCCAGGCCAGGATGTGGCCGCGACTGCTCTGAGCGGCCGGACGCCCTCAGCAACGGGCGTGCACCCCCACCACGACTTGCCACCGCACCGGGATCAGCGTGACCTGGTCAGCGCGTTCTTCGCCGCGTCGCGGGCGGGTGACTTCGATGCGCTGCTCACGCTTCTCGACCCGGACGTCGAGGTCAGGGCCGACGCGGCGGCGGTGCCGGCCGGGGTGCCCAGGCAGACCAGGGGCGCGGCAGCCGTGGCCAGGCAGGCGGCGGCATTCGCGAAGGACGCGATGTCCGCACAGCCGCTCCTGGTGAACGGGTCGGTGGGTGCGGTGGTCAGCCAGCCCTGGCGGCAGCGAGCGGTCATGACGTTCAGCACCGCTGGCGGGAAGATCACCGGGATCGGCATCATCGCCGACCAGGCGAGCCTGAGCCGCCTGGAGCTTTCCGAGCTGGCCGGCTGACAGTCAGCCCGCTGACCAGCACGGTTCGCCGGCCCGCGGCGGGAACCTTCCGCACGCCGGATTGGTTTTCCAGCTTGGGGAAGAAGGAGGGGGGTAACTCACGCGAACGGGGTTGCGGAATGACCGACCAGATGGCTAGTGATCACGCCGGGACATCGGGCGAGGACGACGTCTCGGGACTCGCCAGCAGCGACGTCGCGGTACCCGCCGGCGGCAGCGCCACGGGACCTGCCGCGGACGGCGCAGCGGACGCACCTGACGACGATGACGCCCGGATCTCGGGCGAAGCCGACCAGCATCACCTGGAACTGGTCGCCTCGGCGCAGGCGCGGTGGGTATCGGCGCTCACCGACCTCGGCGGCCGTAACACGCTGCTGTACTACAAGGACCGCCGCGCGGGAACGCTCGACCTGCGGCAAGCCGACCCCGACGCGCTCGCCGCGTTCCTGCGTACCGGCTCGATCCGGCTTACCAGGCTGTTCCGCGACGTCGACGTCCGGGCGGACGCGATCCGGCGGGTTCAGGTGATCTACCGCAAGGCCCGCGAGCTTCTGGAAGAACGAGGCATCCGGGCCGGCTACCTGGCTGTCGGGCTGGCCCGCTGGGATGAGCTGTTCCTTGAGCCGGCCGCGCCGGTGCTGCTGCGCGGGCTGACCATCACCCCGACCAGGGCCCGGCACGACGACTTCGACCTCAGCCTGGACGACACTGAGGTCAACCCGGTGCTACTGCACAAGCTCGCCAGCATGTTCGGCGCCGCCACCGAGGAACTCGCCGACGAGCCGCCGGAAAAGATCGGCGAGCTGCTGACCAGCGCGGCTGACGCAGCCGAGGTGCCCGGCTTCGCGATCACCGAGCGGATGGTGATCGGCACGTTCACCTACGCCAAGCTGCCGATGGTGCGTGACCTGCAGGCGGCCGGCGAACTCCTCGCCGACAGTGACATCGTCGCGGCGATCGCCGGTGACCTGGAGGCGCAGGAACTGCTCAGTGCCGAGCAGCACGGGGCGCCGGAGGACGCGCCGGACCCGCTGCTTGCCTCGCCCGACTCGCCGCAGGATGACTACTCGGTGCTGGACGCCGATTCCTCCCAGCGCGCCGCGATCGACACCGTGCTGGCCGGCCGCAGCCTGGTGATCCACGGCCCGCCGGGCACCGGAAAGAGCCAGACCATCGCGAACCTGATCGCCACGCTGGTGGCGCGCGGCCGAAAGGTCCTGTTCGTGGCCGAGAAGCGAGCGGCCATCGACGCCGTGCTGTCCCGGCTGAAGAGCGTCGGCCTGTCCGACATGGTCCTGGACATTCACGAAGGCACCAGGGACCGGCTGCGTATCGCCCGCGGGCTCGGCGAGGCGCTGGAGGAGGCGCTGAAGGCGGCCAGGCCTGAGGTGAGCGACCTGCACCGGCGGCTTTCGGATCGCCAGCAGCGGCTCAGCGCGCACGCGGCCGCGCTGCACCGCAGGCACGAGCCGTGGGACATCACCCCGTTCGCCGCGCAGTCCGCGCTGCTCGGCATCCCGGCGGAAGCGCGCACGGGGGTGCGGCTGGCGCTGCCGGAGCAGCTCAGCCGGCAGCTTGCCGACGACATCCGCGACGAGCTGCGCGAGTTCGCGCACCTGGGCGGGTTCACCCTGCGGCCGCAGGCCACCCCCTGGTTCGGCGCCGCGCTGCGCACCGCTGACGACGCCCAGCGTGCCGTCGACCTGGCGGCGCGGCTGAGCAGCCACCTGCTGCCGGCGCTCGCTGACCGGGTCAGCCGGGCCTGCCGCGAGACTGGCCTGACCGAGCCGTCCGACTACCCCGAATGCGTCAGCCGGCTTGAGCTGTACGCGGCGCTGCGCCAGACGGTGCGCACCATGTCCCCCGGTGTGTTCGCCGCGCAGCCGGACCGGCTGGCCGCCGCGGCCGGCGACGGCGTCGGCCTCGGCCTGTGGGAACGGCGCTCGCTGCGCAAGCAGGCCGCCGAGCTGGTCACCGGCGGGCAGGAACTGACCAGGCAGGAACTGTCGGCCGTCTGCCAGCAGGCCGCCGGGCAGCTCGGTGCCTGGCAGCAGCTGCGCACCGACGACGGCGCGCCCCGGCTGCCGGCCGGGCTGGACGAGCTGTCGGCTCAGGGCGAGGACTGTGCCCGGCTGCTGGCCGAGATGGCTGCCTTCGTCCGGCTGCCGCAGCACCCCCAGCCGCTGCTCACGGAGCTGGCCGCCGACCAGGACACTGCGTGGAAGCTACCCAGGCTGTATGAGCTGGGCACGCACTTCGACGACCTCGGCATCGGCCAGCTGCTGGACGAGCTGGCCCGCCGCCAGGCCGGTCCTGACCTGGCCGCCAGCGCGTTCGACCACGCCTGGTACACCTCGGTGCTCGACCAGATCAGGGTGCGTGACCCCGCTTACGCCGCCTACCGTGGCGAGGCGCTGGACGAGATCGCCACCGAGTTCCGCCAGCGTGACGTGCAGCACCTGGCGGCGAACCAGGCGCGGGTCCGCCGGGCCTGGGCTGACCGGCTGCGCGAGGCGCAGGACGAGCACCCGCTGCAAGCCAGGGTGCTGCGCAAGCAGGCTGCCTTGCGACGCCGCCACCTGTCGCTCCGGCGGCTGCTCGACCAGGCCGGCGACGTGCTGTTCGCGATCAAGCCCTGCTGGGCGATGTCGCCGCTGATGGTGAGCCAGGTGCTGCCGCCGGCCAGGCTGTTCGACGTGGTGATCTTCGACGAGGCCAGCCAGATCGTGCCGGCCGATGCGATCCCGGCGATCATGCGCGGGCACCAGATCGTGGTAGCTGGCGACGACCGGCAGCTGCCGCCGACCAACTTCTTCCGGCAGTTCGACGACGGCGACGAGGGAGCTGAGGACGAGGAGAGCATGATCTCGTTCGGCTCCGGCTTTGAGTCGGTGCTGGACGCGCTGCGCCCGCTGCTGCCGACCGCGCCGCTCGCCTGGCACTACCGCAGCCGCGACGAACGGCTGGTGGCGTTCTCCAACTCGCGGATCTACGGCGGCGCGCTGACCACGTTCCCCGGCGTGTTCACCGGCGACTGCCTGCGGCACGTCGTGGTCGCCCAGGGGCCGGAACCGGGCCAGGAGGTGTCGGTCACCGCTGAGGTGGACAAGGTCGTCGGGCTCATCATCGAGCACGCCAGGACCAGGCCGGATGAGTCGCTCGGGGTGATCGCCCTCGGCATCAAGCACGCGGAGCGGATCGACGCCGCACTGCGCGGCCGGCTGAGCGACGACCCTGACCTTGAGGAGCTGGAGGAGTTCTTCGCGGAAGACACCAGCGAGCCGTTCTTCGTTAAAAATCTTGAAAGAGTTCAGGGCGACGAGCGGGACGCGATCATCCTGTCCATCGGCTACGGCAAGCACCCGGACGGCCGGATGCGCTACCAGTGGGGGCCGTTGCTGCGCGACGGCGGTGAGCGCCGGCTGAACGTGGCCGCGACCAGGGCCAAGCACCGGCTGACCGTGGTCAGCTCGTTCTCCAGTCATGACGTTGACCCGGACCGGGTGACCAAGGCGGGCGCCCGGCTGCTGGCCGACTACCTGGAGTACGCGAGCACCGGCGGCGCGGTCGGGCCCGCCTCGGGCGGCACCGAGCTGAACCCGTTCGAGGCTGACGTGCGGGACCGGCTCGCCGAGTGCGGCATCACCGTCGTGCCGCAGTACGGCGTCGGCGGCTACCGGGTCGACTTCGCGGCCGCGCACCCGCAGGACCCTGGCCGGATGGTGCTGGCGATCGAGGCTGACGGCGCGTCGTACCGCGAGTCGGGCAGCGTGCGCGACCGTGACCGGCTGCGCGGTGAGCACCTGCAGCGGCTCGGCTGGAGCTTCCAGCGGCTGTGGTCCACCAACTGGTTCCAGAACCCGCAGGGCGAAGTGACCAAGCTGCAGGAGGCCTACCGCCGCGCGGTCGCGGCGACGCCAGCGGCCGCGCCGGATCCCGAGCCCGCTCCGCCCGCCGGACCGGGCCCGGCCGAGCCGGTGTCCCAGCCCGGCCCGGCCGCTGATCAGGTCCCGCGCGGCACTGACGTCGCGCTCCGGGACTCCGACGCCGCGTTCCGGAACTCTGACCTCGCGTTGCGGGACTCGGACGCCGCGGTGCGTGACGCCGAGCTCGCCCTGCGGCAGGCAGACCGAGCCGTGCGCCGGGCAGGACCGCCTGGGCATTCCGGCTGACCAGGCGCTGCCGCCTGGCACCGACTGGCAAGTGCGCTGGCAAGAAGCGTCACATCGCGGCGTGCCGCGACCCGTTGGCTGATGCTGACGGCCCGCCCCGCTCGGGGGCGGGCCCCAGCCAGAAACGGGAGTGACGCACCATGCAGCAACGCAGCAAGCGCAGGGGCAGCCGGCGGTCGCAGCTCGCGGCGGGGCTGTGCGCCGCCGGGGTTGCCCTGGCCGGGTGCGGCGGGTCAGGGCACGGCGCGGCCGGCCAGCTCAGCGCGCACCTCCGCGGGTCGTCCGGCGCAGGCTCGGGCGGCTCCGTCTTCGGCGCGGGCGGCGGCAGCGGCTCGGGCTCAGGCAACGCCGGGCCACCGGACGGGAGCCTGGCCGGCATCCACGCCTGCCAGCTGATCCCGCCCGCCGTGGTCAGCCGGGTGATCGGCGCGACCGACCCGCAGCAGGGCAACAGCACGACCGCGTGCTTCTACAACCAGACCGTGGACAACGGCTCCAGCTTCATCCTGATGGTGAGCAAGCGGTCCGGATACGACTTCGCGAAGAGCTTCTCGCAGGGTGCGGCGACCACCGGCCCGATCTCGTTCCGCACCGTGCCCGGTTACGGCGACGATGCCTTCCAGACCGTGCAGTCGGCCGGCGGGCACGACTACGAGTTCTGGGCCGCCAAGGGCGGCCTCGCCCTGAACATCTCAGTGGACAGCGATAGCCCGGCGGACGAGCAGAAGGTCCGCGAGCTGATGCAGAGCGCGCTGGCCAAGCTCTGATCGCAGGTCGGCGCTCGCCATGACCAGTGCTCCAGGGACAATGGCCTGATGGCGGACCTCATCACGAAGCTGCTGCCGATTCTGCACGTGATGGATCCGCATGCCGAGCGGGACTTCTATGTCCAGCTCGGTCTGCGGACGACCTACGAAGGTCCCGAATACCCGGACTTTCTGGCCGTTGGCAACGACGCGATCGAGTTCGGCCTGAGCCGTAGGCCGGAGGCTGACCCGGCAGCGGCCGGGATGACCTGGCAGCTCGGCGTGAGCGACATTGAGGCCCTCATCGAGGCCTGCGGTCAGGCTGGACTGGCTTTCGAGGTGACGACGGAGCAGCCCGCGCCGGACTGGAGCTACCGGGTAGTCACGGTGCGCTCGCCGAACGGGATGGACGTCTTGTTCGAGGAACAGCGCCGGGCTGAGGATTAGTCAGGCCTCGACCCTGGCCGCTGTCAGCTCCAGCAGCTTGTTGCGGCGCGGGTCGATCCGGGCGCGCACGTGCATGCCCTGCCTGAGGTTCAGGTACTGCGAATGGTTGACCCGCACGCTCCACGCGCGCTCGTGCTGGCCATCGTCGATGGCGACGCAGTAGACCGTGCAGGTCGTGCTGTTCTCGCCGCCGGTGGATTCTTCCTCTTCCCACTTCTTGAGCAGCTGGCCGTCGAACTCGACCTGCCGCGGGAGCCCGCGTGCCCTGGCGGCCGCGACGAAGACCCACAGCAGCGTGCCCCAGAAGAAGCAGCCGGGAAAGACCGCGATGATCAGTCCCCAGCGCGCTCCCCACGCTCTGGAGACCACGATGACCGGCGCGGCGTACAGGGCCATTCCGAGAACGGCAGCGACCTGGCCGAGGATGCCAGGCGCGATTTTCTCCTGTGAGCTGCCGACGCTGACCCGGTGCCAGGTGCCGCCGAATGAGGACCACAGCCGCTTGCCGTCCGGCGCGAACGCGCTGACCGCGGCAGGCGCGGCGCCGAGCGCGACCGCGTAGGCGATCCGGCGGTCCCCGGCGGCTGCTAGCAGGGCGGTGCCAGCCGTCGGCTGCGACCGGCTGCCAGCGACCCCGGCGCGGAAGGCCGTCCACTCGGCCAGCGCGCGGCGCCCGGCGGCGGTCAGCCGCGTGCCGCGGAACAGCCGCGCCGGGAACTGCAGCAGGACCAGGTAGACAACCACTGGCAGCCACGCGGCCGGGTGGTGGCCGCGCGCCGCCGCCTGGGCGGCCAGCGCGGTGCCCGGCAGCCCGGCCGCGGCGAGCAGCGCAGCGCTGCCGCCGGACAGCCGCCGCCTGATCAGGCCCCGCCAGCTGGCGTCGGCGCTGACCTGCGCCTCGAACTTGTCAGCGAACTCCTTGTCGCCCTGCTCGAATCCGCTCGCCAGGGCCGCACCTGGCACGTCCTCGACGCCCTGCGCCCGGTGCGCCAGCTGGCCGAGTACCAGCTGCTCGTAGTCGGTGAGCTGGCCATCATGCAGCCCGGGCAGCAGCCGGCAGGTCACCTGGCCAGGCCCAGTCTCGCTGATCAGGAACCTGCCGCGGGCGGCCAGGTCGAGCAGCGTCGCCGGGTAGCCGTCCTTCGCGATCCGGCCAGCCAGGAGGCTGACCACCGCCGGCGGCTCGTCCCGCAGCACCAGCGACGGCCGCATCGGCCCCGGCCGCCAGTTCCTGGTGGCGAACGCGACGGCGATGAGCAGCACGATCCATCCGCCGGACGCGATCGCCCAGCCATAGCCGTGCATCTAGCCGCGTCCTGCTCGCGTGTTGGTCATGCTCCCTTGGTACTGCCACGATGCCGCGCGGACGTGACGTTTCTTGCCAGCTTCCCTTGCCAGCTCAGCTACGGCTCGCCGCCAGCTGGCCGCCGCGCAGCCAGAACGCGGTCGCTGGCCGGCAGTGCCGGGCGGATAACCGGCCGCGGGCGGGGCTAGGCCGGCTGCGCCGGGGCGCCGACCCACAGCAGCCTCGGCAGGCTGGCTAGGTCCCGGCTGCCGCCCGGTTCCTGCGCGGCGGCCAGCGCGGCCAGCTGCTCGGCTGCCTCCCGGTGACGGGCGTTGCCGGTCCGGTCAGCGAGGCTGCCCATCAGCGCCGCGGCCGCCGCCGCGGCCGCCTGGTCATCGTCGGCCAGGGCGACGCACGCGGTCAGGCCAGCGTGCTCGGCCGACAGGTCGGCGTGCGCGCCGGCGGCGGTCAGCAACGGCGCGCAGCTGTCGGCCAGCTGCCTCGCGCCGGCCAGGTCGCCGGCCGCGAGCAGAGCGAGCCCGCGGTGCACCTGGATGAGCCCGCGCAGGCTCGGGCTGCCGTGGGGGCCGTTCAGCGCTTCCGCCTCGGCGAGGCAGCGCTGCGCCGTCTGCGTGTCGCCGTCGGCCAGGCTCACCATCGCCAGCGAGTCGTAGTAGCGCGGCCGGGAGTGCCGGTCGCCAAGCTCGCTGGTGGCGGAGATGATCGAGGTGAGCAGCTGCGCCGCGGCGGCCGTGCGGCCCTGGTGCAGCAGAATCAGGGCCTGCGAGTGCTCGGAGTTGGCCGCGCCGAGCGGGTCACCAAGCCGCAGCTTGAGCGCTCGGGCTTCGTCCAGCAGCCGCATCGCCTCCTCCGGCTGGCCCGACTGCGCGCGCTGCACGCCGAGCGCGTGCAGCACCCTGGCGATGCCGTAGCCGTCGCCGATCGGCCGCATCCTGGCCAGCGCCTCGGCGTAGAGCTCCTCGGCCCGGCTGGCCTGCCCCAGCTCGAACGCGATGGCGCCGATGTTGAACAGCGCGCGGCCGGCCACTTCCGGCAGCCCGGCCGCGCTGGCCGACTCGGCCGCCTGGCGCAGCCAGCTCTCGGCTTCCTGCGGGCGGTCGCGCAGCCTGGCGGTCACGCCAAGCACCCAGCAGGCCCGCGCCCTGACCGCTGCGGCCACGCCTGGCGCGATGTCTGCAATCCGGTCAGCCGCCGCGCAGGCCTGACCGGCGACGCTGGCCGCCTGGTCGATCTGGGACAGCATCATGTGCGCCCGGCTCTGCACGGCGGCAAGCTGCGCCCGGAGGACCTCCTCGGGCCCGGTCAGGCCAGCCGCGGTGGCCTGGCACAGTTCGAGCGCCTCGGGGACCTTGCCGCGCTGCAGCAGGCTCTGGGCCAGCCGCCAGCCGACCTCGGCGCGCGCCGCTGGCCGGGCGGGCCTGGCCAGCGCGGCGCGGTAGGAGGCCTCGGCCTCGCCGGCGCGCTCGGTGTGCAGCAGCAGGTCGCCGCGGGCGATCAGCAGCTGGCGCCTGGTCTGCTCGGGCAGGTCGCCGGCGGCCAGCAGCTCGCCGGCCTGGTCGGCGGCGCGGCCGCACCGGCCGCCGGCCATCAGCTCGGCGACCCGGCCCGACAGCAGCTCGGCTGCCTGCGCGCCGCGGCCCGCCTGGGCGTAGTGCCAGCTCGCCTCCAGCGGGTCGGCGAGTGCCTGCGCGCAGTGCCGGGCGGCAAGCTGGTGCAGCTCGGCGCGGCCGGCCGCGGCGCCGAGCAGGCCGGCGTAGACGTGATCGCGGACCAGCGGATGCAGCTCAGCGCGGGCCGGGTGGTCGACGAGCTGCCTGCGGCGCAGCTCATCCAGGCCTGCCAGCACGTCGTAGCGGCCGCCAAGCGCCTCGCTGGCGTCGATCAGCCGCCCGTCAAGCAAGTCGACCGGCCGGCGGAACACGGCGACGATGCTGACCAGCCGCCGGGCCGCGTCGCTCAGCTCGCCGAGAGTCGACTGCAGCAGGTAGCCGGAGATGCCGGGCTCGGCTTCGAGCCGGTCGATGAGCGCCGCCGCGCCTGGCCCGCCGGGCCGCAGCTGCCCGAGCGCCAGCCGGATCAGCATCGGGCTGCCGCCGGTGCGCTCGATCAGCGTGTCGGCGAGCGGTGCGGTGAGCACCGGCCCGGCCAGCTCGGCGGTGAGCGCGCGGGCCTCAGCCCTGGTGAGCCCGCCGAGGCGGTGCGGCGTGAACGCGGCCAGCGGCATGTCCTCCCGGCTGAGCGCCAGCATCGTCACCACGGCCGAGCCGGCCACGTGCTCGATGACCGTCCGGCCGGCCGGCTCTGCGCGCAGCAGGTGCGCGTTGTCGATGCAGATCAGCGCGCCGGCCCGGTTCATCGCGGTGGTGATCAGGTAGAGCTGCTCGTGCAGCGGCAGCGAGCGCTCGATGCCGCCCTGCTGGCACAGCGGGTCCACCTTGCTGTGCCCGTGCCTGGACAGGAAGCGGGCCAGCTGCCTGATGATCGCCTCGGCCGGCGTGGTGATCCCCGCGGTCAGCGTCATCCAGCAGACCGGCTGCCCGCCGGCCAGCTGCCTGGCCAGGCCGGCCGCGAGTGCGGTCTTGCCGGTACCTGGCAGGCCGCAGACCAGCAGCCGCTGCTCGGCGGCGAGCCGGCCGCGCAGCTCGGCGAGTGCGCCGGCCCGCTCGACATGGTGGCTGGGCGGCGCGGGGATAGCGGCGAGATCCTCGGGATCGCCGGCGCCGCCCCGGCCGTCCGGCTGCTGGCTGGCCTGGCTCGGTGCCCGCCGGGCCGGACCAGGCGGCTGCCTGGCCTGGCCGGCGGCAGCGAGGGCCAGCTCGTGCAGCCGCGCCGCGAGCTCCGGCTCGGCAGACAGCCGCAATGCGGGCAGGAAGAGCGCGGCGACGACCGACGGGTCAGGCTGGCGCTTGGCCTGCTCCAGCCGGCTGATCTGCGCCTCGCTGTAGCCGACGGCCAGGCCGAGCTCGCGCTGGGTCAGCCGGGCGCGCAGCCGCAGCACCCGAAGTAACGTGCCGAACTCGGCAAAGGACGAGGCATCAAGCGCGCCACGCCTGGTCAGCATCGGCGCCACCAATCACTGACGTTCAGCGCGCCGGGCCGGCGCCATTCCAGGGTAATACGCTCAGGGCGGCTCAGTCGGCGGCGCGGCTGGCGGTCAGCCGGGACTGCAGCCGGCGCATGCCGCGCAGCCAGCGCTCCCGGTCGTCGGCGCGGCGCCGCTCGTAGGTCGCGACCTCGGGGTGCGGCAGGATCAGGAACTCCTCCCGGCCGATCGCGTCAAGCACGCTGGCGGCAACCTGGTCAGCGGTCAGGATGCCATCGACCGCGGCCTGCGGGACCGCGGCACGGCTGCTCGCCCTCAGCTGGTCTCCGGCTCGCCGATCAGCGGCCGGCTCCGCCGGCACCTGCTCGGCTGACGAACGGGTAGCCGCGGCTGCCGTGTCGGCGCCGAGCTCGCGCCGGCTGGTCGCGCCCAGGTTCGTCCTGACGGCCTGCGGGCACAGGCAGGACACCCGGATGCCCTGGTCCGCGTAGGTGATGGACAGCCACTCGGCGAGCGCGACCAGCGCGTGCTTGGTCACCGAGTAGGGTGCCGAGCCGAGCTGGGTGAGCAGGCCGGCCGCTGACGCGGTGAAGACCAGGTAGCCGTCGCCGCGCTCCAGCATGCCGGGCAGCACGGCCCGGCACAGGTAGACGTGGCTCTGCACGTTGATCGCCCAGATCCGCGACCAGGCCTCGTTGCTGACCTCGACGCCGCCGCCGACGATGATGCCGGCGTTGGAGCAGAGCAGGTCGACCCGGCCGTACTCGCGCTCGGCCCGCTCGACGAGCTGGCGGGCTGCGGCCTCGTCGGCCAGGTCGGCGGTCACCGCGAGCGCCCGGTGCCCGGCGGCGCTCAGCCCGGCGGCCACCTGCGCCGCGCCGTCCCCGTCGGCGTCGGCCACCACCACGCCGGCCGCGCCTGCGGCGGCCAGGCACTCGCAGAGCGCGCGGCCGATCCCGCTGGCCCCGCCGGTGACGACCGCGACCCGGTCGGTGACCTGCATGCCGGCCGCCCCGCTCAGTGCCTGAGCGCGGCACGGGCGGCGCCGTCAGCCCAGGCGGCCAGGTCGGGGTCGCCGGCGATCAGGTCCGCGTACTTCTTCCTGGCCTCCTCCCGCTTGGCCGGGAAGTACTCACTCGGCCACAGGCCTTCCTGCGGCTGGTAGCCCTTGAGCACGTTGCGGGCGACGGTCACCTTGTGGACCTCGTCGACGCCGTCGGCGATGGCCATCGTCGGCGCGCTCGCCCACATCGCCTGCAGCGGGGTCAGGTTCGTCGTGCCGAGCGAGCCGAGGATGTGCAGCGCCCGGTAGGACACCTCGCGGAGCACCTTGGCGCAGGTGTACTTGCACGCGGCGATCTGCGTCCTGGCCAGCCGGGTGCTCGAGTTGTCGATGGTCCACGCGGTCCACAGCACCATCAGCCGCAGCATGTTGATCTCGGCGTAGGAGTCGGCGATGGCCTGCTGCACCATCTGGTGATCGGCGATCACCTGGCCGTGCGACTCCCGGCTGAGCGCCCGCTCGCACATCATGTCGAAGGCGAGCTTGACCTGGGCCACGGTGCGCATGGCGTGATGGATGCGGCCGCCGCCGAGCCGGCGCTGGGCCAGCACCCGGCCGCCGTCCTCCGGGCCGAGCAGGTGGTCAAGCGGCACCCGGACGCCGGAGTACCTGATGTGGTTGTGCAGCTGGGGGTATTCCAGGATCTCGACGCCTGGCGTCTCGCGCGGCACCACGAACATCCCGTTGGTGCACATCACGAAGATGATGTCGGCCCGCGAGCCGGCGCTGGTGAACCACTTCTCGCCGTTGATGACCCATTCGCCGCCGTCGCGCGTGGCGCTGGTGCAAAACAGGCTGGGGTCAGAGCCGCCCTGCGGCTCGGTCATCGAGTAGGCCGAGAACAGTTCCTGGTTCATCAGCGGCACCAGCCACCGCTGCTTCTGCTCCTCGGTGCCGTAGGCGGCCAGCATCTCCATGTTGCCGGTGTCCGGCGCAGCGGTGCCGAACACGACCGGGGCCGACCGGTAGCGGCCGAGGATCTCGTTCAGCAGCGCGAGCTTGAGCTGCCCGAAGCCCGGGCCGCCCAGTTCCCGGTCGAGGAAAAGCGCCCACAGGCCGCGGTCCTTCACCTGCTGCTTGAGCGGGTCGGCTAGCGCCTTCGCCTTCGGGTTGCGCGAGTAGGCCGCGCCGGGGAAGACCAGGTCCAGCGGCTCCACCTCGGTCCGGCAGAACTCCTCGACCCAGTCGAGCTGCTCCTGGAACTCTGGCTCCGTCGAGAAATCCCACGCCACGGCGTCCTCCGGGAAGAGAGAGTGACCTCCAGCGTACTAGAACCGGATTCTAAAAACAGGCCTGGCGATGCGCCCTGAGCCCCGCGCGGCCTGGCATAGCCCGGTCGCTGGTCACGCCGCTAGTCAGGCGTGAGCCCGGCGATGGCCTCGACCGCGGCAAGCCGGGCCTGCGCAGCGCGGCCTGGGTCGGCCCCGGCCCGCCTGGCCAGCTCCAGCGTGGTGGCGAGCCTGCGCAGACCCTCCCACACCAGGCCGGCGGCCCACAGGTCCTGCTCGGCCACGGGCCACGGCCGCGCCTCGGCTATCGCCGCCCGGCTGGCGGCGAGCCTGGCCGCCAGCACTGGCCGCTGGCCGTAGACGTGATACCAGTACAGCGCGGTGCTGGCCGCGAACAGCACGGGCAGCACATGCGGCGTGAAGTCGATGATCGCGATGACCTGCTCGCCGGCTAGCAGCACGTTATCCGGGCCGATATCACCGTGCACGAGCTGCGCGGGCAGGGCGGCGAGGGCGCCTTGATGCTCAGTCAGGCGGGCGACAGCCCGGAGTGCCCCCTCGGTGGCGAGCCGGTAGTACCGCAGCAGCGCAGGCAGCTCAGCAATCAGGAAGCCCGGGTCAGTCACTTGCTCGAACACCGAGCCGGGATCCGGCGCATAGTCCTGACTCAGGTTGCTGAGCGCCACGTGCAGGCCGCCAACCGCGCGCATGACCACCACTACCTGCCCGGCCGACGGGTCCAGTGCTAGCTCGCCTGGCAGGAACTCCTGCAGAAAGTAGCCCTCAGGCGTGATCAGCTGCCCGGTCCCGGTCCTGACGACCTCCGGCTGCCGGATGCCGTAGGTACTCAGTGCCCGCAGCCTGGCGAGCAGGGCAATTTCGGCAGGCCGGCCGGCCGGCTTCAGCAGGTACGTGCCACCCGATGTGATCACCTTGCGCACAGCCGCCCGGCCGGATGGCAGCCGTTCCAGCGACCGCACCGAGCCGATGTCGTACCGGGCCAGCGCGGATCGAGCCGCCTCATCGTCGCGGCCGGCACTGGCAGGGTCAGTCACGCTTCCCATGATCCCGGCTCCCGCCCTACTCTGACCGCGCCGTCGGGGCAGGCGACCATGATCCGGAAGGATTATTGCTGCCCGGACGCCGCCCATTTTCTTTCGTGATCGCATCTAGCGGCTACCTCTACATATCCCACGCTACGCAGGCTATGTATAATGAGATGGTGAAGAGCATCACGATCACTATCCCCGAGGATCTCGACGAGCGCGCTGCCGCGGAGGCTCGCCGGCGCGGGATCTCGAAATCAGAGCTGATCCGGGAAGGCCTGGGCTGCGTGATGCCGGCGGTGTCCGACCAGCCAGACGACGACCCGTGGCGCGCGCTCGGGGGGTTCGGCACCGAAGGGCTCTCAGCAGAACCTGGCGAGATCGACAGCCTCGTCTATGACCAGTGAGGTTCGCTGATACAAGCTGGTGGGTCGCCTGGGCACTGCCCGGTGATGTCAGGCACCACCAGGCGATGGGCATGCTCGCCTCTCTTGGCAAGTCCGAACAGGTGCTCACCAGCAACCTCGTTGTCGGGGAGACCTGGACCTTCCTGCGACGCAAGGACCGCCACCGGACAGCAGTGACGTTTCTCGACCGGATTGATGCTCTCGTCCACGATGGCCGGCTCGTCCTTCACCGTGTCGGCCCGGACCAGGAGGCAGCCGCGCTGGACTGGCTGCGGCAACACGATGAGCGGGTGTACTCCTACGTCGACGCCACGAGCTTCCGGATCATGAGAGACCGCAGGCTGCGGGAAGCGCTCGCCTTCGACCAGGACTTCGCTGCCGCCGGGTTTGTCGAGGTGCGAGCCTAAGCGCGGTCAGGACTACGGCGCCGGGCGATGCAGGCTCTCAGCTACCGTGGATCGCTACCGCGTAGCCGTCGGGATCGCGGAACACGAAGGTCCGGCCGATCGGCGTGTCGAACGGATCGGTCAGGATAACCACGCCGTGCTCCTCCATCTGGTCGTGCAGTGCCTGCGCGTCGTCGGCATGCAGCGACACCAGCAGTCCCAGCCCAGCCGGGCCGGCCTCCAGATCGGTGCCGGGCAGCACTTCCCTGACTGCGAACGGGATCGGCGTGGTCTCGAACGTCACCATGCCCACCACGCCGGGCGGCGCTGGTGTGCGTCGCAGGCCAAGTTCC
Source organism: Streptosporangiaceae bacterium (assembly GCA_036495525.1). Lineage (GTDB taxonomy): Bacteria > Actinomycetota > Actinomycetes > Streptosporangiales > Streptosporangiaceae > DASXMR01. The sequence goes on from DASXMR010000024.1 coordinate 16,303, forward strand.
CGCTCGTAGAAGGCGACCGAGCGGTCAAGATCACGGACTTGCAGGCCAATGAAGTCGGGCCCGGTGACGTGTGCCATACCCGATCTGACCTCTCCCCGGCCGGCCATTCATCGGCCTGGCCGTCCGAGTTCTATAGACAGCACGAATGGCTGATACAAAGATCTAAAGCCAGCGAGGGTTGCCGATACAACGGCCAGCCAGTGCTCAGCAGCTGCTAGCCGCGGCGGCGGGACAGCGACAGGCCGAAGTCGCCGTCCTGGTCAGTCCAGAACCTGGTCATCTCCAGGCCGGCCGCGGCTAGCTCCGACTCGACACCCGCGCGGCGGAACTTCGCCGATATCTCGGTGCGCATCTGCTCGCCGGCGGCGAACGGCACGGTCAGGTCGAGGTCGGCCACGGTGACTTGCTGGTCGCGCAGCGAGCGCAGCCGCATCTCGATCCACTCGTGCTCCGCGTCCCAGACCGCGACGTGCTGGAACGCGTCGACATCGAAGTCGGCGGACAGCTCCCGGTTGATCACCAGCAGCACGTTCTTGTTGAACTCGGCGGTCACGCCGGCTGCGTCGTCATACGCCCGCCGCAGTCGTGCCGGGTCCTTGACCAGGTCGGTGCCGAGCAGGAAGGTGTCGCCGGGCCGCATCGCCGCGCTGACCCTGGCCAGGAAGTCCCGCCGGTCAGCTGGCTGCATGTTGCCGATCGTCGAGCCGAGGAACGCGATCATCAGCCCGCCGCCGGAGGGCAGGCCGGCCAGCGACTGCTCGAAGTCGCCGACGACGGGCTCGACCCGCAGCGACGGGTACTCGCCGGCGAGCGCCTCGGCGGCGTCGGTCAGCACGGTCGGGTCGACGTCGAACGGCACGAACCGGCGCAGGGTGCCCTCGGCGTCCAGCGCGCTCAGCAGCAGCCGCGTCTTCGCCGAGGTACCGCTGCCGAGCTCGACCAGGGACGCGGCCCCCGCCAGGCTGGCGATGTCGGCGGCGTGCTGCCGGAGAATCCTCGCTTCTGCCCTGGTGGGGTAGTACTCGGGCAGCCGGGTGATCTCGTCGAACAGCTCGCTGCCGCGAGCGTCATAGAAGTACTTCGGCGGCAGGCTCTTGGGGCTAGCGGTAAGTCCGGCGCGAACGTCAGCGCGCAGCGCGTCGAGGTACCGGCCGGGCCGTCGCCCCAGGCGGAACTGTGTCGCCATCAGCTTTCAGCGCTCCCTGTCGTCGTCGGGTCGGGGTCAGGCATCCCAGGCCAGCCGCAGCCCGGTGAAGATCTGCCGCCGGATCGGGTGATCCCAGTTGCGGAAGGACGGCCGGATCGCGCTGCCGGCCACCGCCCATGACCCGCCGCGCAGCACCTTGTAGTCGCCGCCGAAGAACGGCTCGCTGTACTGGCGGTAGATCATCGGCTTGAAGCCCGGCCAGGGCAGGAAGTCCGAGGAGGTCCACTCCCAGACGTCGCCGATCATCTGCTCAGCGCCGTACGCGGACGCGCTGGCCGGGTAGGCGCCCAGCGGGGCCGGCCGCAGCGCGGTGCCGCCGAGGTTCGCCCGGTCCGGCGCCGGCGCCAGCGAGCCCCATGGCCAGGCGCGGCGCTCGCGGCGCTCGGGGTCCCAGGCGCAGGCCTTCTCCCACTCAGCCTCGGTCGGCAGCCGCGCGCCGGCCCACGCTGCGTACGCCTCAGCCTCGAAGTAGCACACGTGCTGCACCGGCTCGTCGGGCGGCACGTCCTCCTCGGCGCCGAACCTGATCCTGGTGCCCGCTGGGGTCCAGAACCTGGGCCGCTGCAGGCCGGCCTCCCGGCGGTGCGACCAGCCGCGCCGCGACCACCAGCGCGGCTCGTCGTAACCGCCGTCGGCGATGAACTGCTGCCACTGCCTATTGCTGACTGGCAGCCGGCCTATCCAGAACGGCCCGACCCGCGCGGTGTGCGCCGGCCGCTCGTTATCCAGCGAGAACGGCTCGTCGGACTCATCGACGCCGAGGGTGAACGCGCCGCCAGGCACGAAGACCCGCTCGGCGCCGCCGTCTGGCCGGCCGGCCGGCAGCGAGCGCCCGAGCAGCACCGGCGGTCCCTGCCGCAGCTGCAGCGTGGCGTACATGGTCTCGTCGTGCTGCTGCTCGTGCTGCACCACCATGCCGGCCGCGAACAGGTCGCCGTCGCCGATGCCGTCGAGCAGGTCGAGCACCCGGCCGCGCACCTCGTAGCAGTAGGCGCGGGCCTGCACTGGCGGCATCAGCGGCAGCAGCGGCCGGTCGGCCCGCCGGTGCTTGAAGGCGTCGTACAGCGAGTCAACCTCGGGCGGCAGCATGCCAGGACGGGCCTGGTCGCCATCGCGCAGCAGCCAGAGCTCCTCCTGCTGACCGATGTGCGCCAGGTCCCAGACCAGGGGGCTCATCAGCGGGTCATGCTGCGCGAGCAGGCTCGGCTCGTCCAGGTCGGTCAGCTGCAGGGTGCGGGCGCGCGCGCCGGTCAGGCCGGCCACGACGACGTCAAGCATGCGCCAGCTCCTCAAGCGCGGCGCGCGGGCCGATCTCGCCGATCCGCTCGGCCAGCAGGTCACCGGGGCAGCGCCCCGACTCGACGAGCTCGGCCAGGTCGGACACCGCGAGTGCGAGCTCGGCCGGCACCCGCTCGGCGGCGATACGCAGGCACCGCCTGGCGGCCCTGGCGAGCACCGCGTTGCCCAGCCCGTCGCGCGCCGCCTCGGTCCACAACGGCGCCGCCTGCTCGGTCACCTCAGCGGCGAAGTCGGCCGCTACCGGGTCATCCATCAGCGTGGCGGTGACAGCCGCGACGGCCGGCCACCAGCGCGGCGCGCTCATGTCCAGGTAGCGCAGCTCCAGCCAGCCGCGCAGCCGCACCGGCGGGAACAGCGTGGTCAGGTGCCTGTCCAGGTCCGCGTTGGTCGGCGCGCGACCGCCAAGCCGGACGGCGCCGCTGGCCCAGCGCTCGAACGCGACGCAGCCGCGCACCGGCTCAGCGCTGCCGCCAGCGCCGAGATAGCTGACCGGTGCCCGCAGCGCGTAGCGCGCCCAGGCGGCCGGCGGGTCGGCCGCGGTCTGCACGGTGCTGCTGGCAAAACCCGGCAGCGGGCCGCAGCAGCGGGCGTCGAGCATGTTCCAGGCCCGCTGCCTGGCTGACTTCCAGCCGGTGTCACGGCCGCTGAGCCACGGCGAGCTGGCCGAGATGGCAAGCAGCGTCGGCCCGAGCCTGTGCGCCAGGGCAAGCCGCTGCGGCCAGCAGCGCGCCGGTCCGGCCTGGAGGTTGACCTGCAAGGCGGCGGTTGAGTTCATCATCACCATGCCGGGCCCGGCCCGGCCGGTGGCGGCGAAGTGCTGTTCCATCGCCTCGTAGCGCGGCTTCGGGTTGATCCGCCGCGGTGGCCGGAGCGGATCGGCGCCGGCGTGCGCCAGGCCGAGGCCTAGCTGCCCCAGCGCCAGCCTGGCCCGCTGGGCATCTCGGCGGAGCCCGCCGACCGCGGCGGCGATGCCGGGCTCCGGCGGGCCGGACAGCTCGAACTGACCGCCCGGCTCGAGCGTGACCTTGCTCCGGCCGGCGGCGTCGAGCACCGCGGCCGGCAGCGGGTCAAGCTGGTCCCAGCTGACCGGCTCGGCCACCGCACCGAGCGTGACGAGGTGGCTCTCCACCTCCAGCCCGACCGGACCGAGCGCGGAGTCGGTCAAAGCGGCCCGGTGGGCCCGCGCGTAGGCGCCGTCCAGCGCCAGAGGCGCGGCCGGATCATCTTCTTCCTCGGGGGTCATGAGGCCTGCTGCGGCATGGCTTGATCCAGAACGCGGTGCGGCCATGAAGACCCCCTCCAGGTCCGGGCCGGCGGGCAGTGAATGTCCGCCGCGGGTCGGTGCGGGGGCGACCGAGCAGCAGTCGTCCTCTACGGCCACCCTTATGCACTCCGGGCGGCAGCGCAAACCTCAGCGGCTCCCGCAGCGTCCGGCGAGGGTCGCCAGGCTCCGAGTATCCGCAGGTCACAGGCCCTGTGACAGATTCGCCGGGAATCTTGCCCGCGACTGGCGGCTAGTGCCAGGCCGACGAAGGCCGATTTCCGGGGAAGCGCACCGGTGAATTACCGATGCCCGGAATGAGCATACTGAGCTGAGCGCATGCCCTCATGCAAGCAGCCGGGTCTGACATTCCGGCCAGCGCTGGCGCCGGCCGCGCGGCCGGGAGCTCAGGCGGCCGATGCCATCACTGCTTGAGCCAGCCGGAACGGAACTCGTCCCAGTTCAGGTCCTGCGGCTGACCGTGCCACTGGCCTAGTGGCCTGGCGGCGGCGGCCATATCCCGCAGCCAGAGCGTGGCGCCGGGTATCCAGCCGGCGAGCATGGTGTATCCGTCGGCCACGGGCAGGGCGAGGCCGCAGGAGGCCAGGTACCCGCCGATGGTGACGTGCACGCCGTCGTAGTGGGCCATGACCTGTTCCCAGTCGGGCAGCAGCCACGGTCCTGGCACGCCGCCCCAGTATCGCCATTCACCGTCGTGGGTTCCCGTCACGTCGCGCGGGAAGCGTGCCACCAGCGCCTGCCACCCGGCGGGCTCGGTTATCTCCAGCACATTGGCGTCCGGCGCGATCTGAAGCGACCAGATCGTCACGCCGGTCTCCTCAAATGGCCACAGGGTGTCGATGAAATGGCCAAGGGCGATCGCGGGAATGTCACCAGCCGGGCTAGTGGTCCAGGTCAGCTGGGCGAAGTCCGGTGCCGACCACCAGATCGCGCCGATCCGGGTTCCGGCACGCTCTTGCGGGCGGCGCCGGAGCAGGCCCTGCTGGTTCTCGGCCCGCTCGTCCCGCATGCCGTCGCGTACCACCTGTTCTGCCGCAGGCCCGGTCGCACGCGGGGAGCCGTCCCACTCCAGGAATCGCTGGTCAGCAAGCGCTACCGAGGCCCACCATTTCGCCGCTCCCCTGGCGGCGACCAGTGCCTCGGCTACCGGGCGCAGTTCCTGCTTCGCCAGTGCGGTCAGCGCCCAGATTGCCTCGTCGCCGCCGAACCCGAAGCCAAAACTGGTCTCGGCCAGATCGGTCAGCAGGTCAAGCTCGGCACGATCTGAAAGCTCACGCCACTCCCCGCGCGCGACAGCCGCGGCGATGACAGCCCGCGCCTCGTCCGTCGGGACCTGATGCCATTCCCTGCTACGCCGCCGGCGAGGTCGCTGGAGCCGACGGGGCCGCTGGCTCACCGCCCGGAGCACCGAGGATCCTGACGACGCGGCGAGCCCAAGCTCCTCGAGCACCGACCTCTCAGACCCGAAACCCAGATAGCGGACGAGAAGCTGCCTGCCCAGCGGCGAGCCAAGCACCACGTCCGCATGAGCCAGGTCCACTGGCTCACCTTAAGCGCGCAAGGCGATTGTCCAGAAGCGCAGCGGCGGGACCGGCAGCCGAGATCAGGTGGCGATGTCGGGGTAGGGCAGCGTCCAGTGGCCGAGCCGGGCGCCGAACTCGCGCTGGAACGCCAGCGGCTCGTCGTAGTCCCGCTCGAACAGGGCGATGAACAGGGTCAGGTTGAGGAACGGGTGCCCGCCGAGTTCGAAGACCTGCACGTAGTCGTGCCCGGCGAGCGCCTCGCGCTCCTCGGCGGTGAACGCCAGCCAGGTGCTCCGCTCCCCTTGATGGCAGTTCAGGATCACGTTGGCCTGCTCGGCCTCCCACCACTCGACGGTGCCGCGCGGATCCTCGCGGTAGCGCTCGACCAGCTCGGGGCTGCGGTCCACGGTGTACAGGAACTTGTTGAGCAGGTACTTGCTCATCGCGCGTCCACCCCGTTCGGGTACCAGGTGAAGTAAGCCTCCATGGTGTGGAACAGGTCCAGCGAGTCGGCGTAGTCGGCCTTCGCGTCATCTCCTGCCACGCCCATCATCAGCATGAAGTCCATGAAGCCGTGGGTGGCGTTGCCCGGCTCCCACAGGCTGTCCAGGCTGACCCCGGCCAGCGCCGCCGAGATGTCGCCGGTGCGGATCCACTCGACCGCACGGCGGTCGAACTCCGGGTCTGGACCGTGCGGCCCGAACTGGCGCGGCCCGCCGAGCTCCAGCGACAGGTGGCCGGTGCCGATGATCGCGACCCGCTGGTCGCTCGGCCACTGCTCGACCATGCGCCTGATCGCGCGGCCCAGCTCGACGAACCGGCTCGGCTGCGGCATCGGCGGCGCGAAGATGTTGGTGTACACCGGCACGATCGGCAGGTCAGCTTCCGGCCGCAGCGTGATGATCGGGCAGGTGATGCTGTGGTCGATCCGCAGCTCGTTGCTGAAAGCCAGGTCGAAGCCCGAGTCCATGCCCTGCCGCAGCAGGTAGCCCGACAGCTCCTCGTCGCCGCGCAGCAGCATCCTCGGCAGGCCGAACTCGCGTTCCTCGTTGTAGAAGTTGGCGTCGTAGAACGGTGCCTTGCCGATCAGGAACTGCGGCATGTTGTCCAGCCACAGCTGGTGGAAGTGGTCGCTGCCGACCATCACCAGCACGTCGGGCCCGGCCCTGGTGAGGGTCTGCCGGAACGCCTGGATCTTGGCGACCCACTCGTCGGCGAACGGCGGCCGGTCGGCCCCCGTCGAGGTGCTGGCCCGGTAGTAGAACGGGTGATGCGTGGATGCGATGACCGCTGCGACGGTGGCCATGGCGCGCTCCCTGGGGCGGGTTGCCGGCTAGTTGCCCGGGTCGGGTGACTGGTAGTCGGTATTGCGGTCGACCGTCAGGTACATGTCCATGGCGGCTGGCCTGCGCTGCTCCTCGGCGATATGGCCGAGCAGGCCGGCGGTCCTGGCCAGCAGCGCGAACCCGCGCAGCAGCGCGGGCGGCAGGCCGAGGTCGGCCAGCGCGGCGCCGCAGGTACCGGCGCCGTTCAGCGGCAGGGTGCGGCCGAGCACCTGCGGATGCACCCGGCCGATGGCCTCGAACAGGCGCAGGTGCGGGCCGCGCAGCCCTTCCTGCTCAGCGATGGCCAGCAGCACCGGCGTGCGCGGGTCGGTGACCTTGTGCACCGGGTGGCCAAGGCCGGGGATGAGCCGGCCAGCCGCCCTGGCCTGCCGAACGCTCGCGAGGGCCAGGGCGTCGAAGTCAGCGTCGGCGGTCGGCTGCTGATCCGCGCCAGCCAGCGCCGCGGCCAGGAAGGCGCCCGCGTCCTCGGTCACGCCGAGGAACCGCGAGCCGCCGCCCAGCAGCCCGGCCGCCAGCGCGCCCTGGACCGAGTCGGGCGCGCTGAGGTAGGTGAGCCTGGCCGCTATCGCTGTCGGCGTGAACCCGTGATCGGCGAGCGCGACCAGCACGGCCTCGAAGACCCTGACCTGCGCCGGGTTCGGCCGGCGCTGGGTGACCAGCCAGAGCGCGAGCTCGCCGAAGCCGATCTTGCCCATCAGCTCGGCGGCCAGGTCGTGCCCCAGCAGCGTGATCTTGTCGGAGTCGGAGGCGCCGATCGAGGTCGGGAACCGCGGTACCTCGCGGCCCGGCCCGGTCACGGCGCAGCTCCGGCCGCGCCGCCCGCTGCGCCGTCCGATCCGCTCTCTGCCTCGCCGTCGGGCGCTGCGAGCCAGGCGCGGATCTGCTCGCCGTGCTCGTCCAGCCGGGGCGGCGGGTAGTCGTACCTGGGCGGGGTGAGCGAGAAGCTCAGCGGGTGCCTGATGCCGGGCATCGCAGCGTCGCCGTGGCCGGCCCTGACGACCGGCTCGAGGCCGATGTCGGCGGCGAACGCGATGCCGCGGTCGACGGTGTTAATCGGGCCGCACGGCACCCCCGCGCCGATGAGCAGGTCGAACCACTCGCCGGCGCTCCTGGCGGCGAGCCGCTCGACCAGCAGCGGCCGCAGCTCGTCCCGGTTCGCCGTGCGGCCGTCGTTGCGGGCGAACCGGGGGTCGTCCGCCAGCTCCGGCGCGCCGAGGGTCTCGCAGAGCTTGCGGAACTGGGCGTCGTTGCCGGCCGTGACGATCAGCTCGCCGTCGCCGGTGGGCAGCGGCTCGTACGGGAACAGGCTGGGATGCGAGTTCCCCATCCGGTACGGCACGACGCCGCCCGCGACCTGCGCGCTTGCCTGGTTGACCATGCCGGACAGCGCCGAGGCCATCAGGCTGGACTCCACGTGCTGGCCCCGGCCGGTCGCGGCCCGGTGATTGAGTGCCGCCAGGATGCCGATCGTGGTGTGCAGCCCGGCGATGACGTCGAAGACTGAGATGCCGGCCCGGTAGGGCGGCCCGGACGGGTCCCCGGTGAGGCTCATCAGCCCGGACATCGCCTGCACCATCAGGTCGTAGCCGGGCAGGTCCTTGCCGCCGCCCGAGCCGAAGCCGCTGACCGACGCGTACACCACCCGCGGGTTCGCGGCGCTGACGGTGTCATAGTCGAGCCCGAACCTGGCCAGCCCGCCGGGCTTGAAGTTCTGCACGAAGACGTCGGCCCGCCTGGCCAGCTCGCGGGCGGCCGCCAAGTCGGCCTCGTCACGCAGGTCAAGCGCGACTGAGCGCTTGTTCCTGTTGATCGCCAGGAAGTAGGTCGAGACGCCGCGGGGGTCAACTGGCGGCACCCAGCGCCGGGTGTCGTCGCCGGCCGGGCTCTCTACCTTGATCACGTCGGCGCCGAGGTCGGCCAGCAGCATCGTGCAGTACGGCCCGGCCAGCACCCTGGAGAAGTCGGCGACCAGCAGCCCGTCCAGCGGTCCTGGCGCGCTGCCCGGAGCTGGGTGCGGCCCGGCTTGGCGGTCGTCGTCGCTGGCGTGCGGGCGCTGGCTCATCTGCTGGTGCGCATCCTTCTGTCCGCAGACCGGACAAGTGTCCGGCGAACTGCATTGTGAGTGCTGGCCAATTCCATTGTCAACGCGCTGGCTCAGCCGACCGACCCCAGGTCGGGCACGGCGGCTGGCTGCTCCACGGTCACCTGCGGAACCGCCTGGCAGGCCGCCCAGTCAGCGCTGATCGCGCCGGCGGCCTGCAGCAGCAGCGGCAGGTACTCGCCGGTGAGCACGTCCACCGTGGTCTCCGCCGCGTGCACGGTGACGTTCATCGCGGCGATCACCCGGCCGTCGCCGTCGCGCAGCGGCGCGGCCGCCGAGCGGATGCCGAGCGCGAGCTGCTCGTCGGTGAGCGCCCAGCCGCGGGCCCTGACCTCGCGCAGCTCAGCTGCCCGCTCGGCCGCGGCCGGCTGCCAGCGGGCCGTGATGCCTGACCGGCTCGGCTCGGCCAGCACCCGCTCTGCCTGCTCGGGCGGCAGCGCGGCGAGCATCGCCTTGCCCAGCGAGGTCTGCATGGCCGGAAACCTGGTGCCGATCGTCACTGCCAGCGCGATGATCTTCGGCACCGCGACCCTGGCGACGTACACGATGTCCGAGCCGTCGAGCTGGGCGATCGACGACGACTCGTGCGTCCTGGCCACCAGCCGCTCCATATGCGGCCTGGCCACCTCCCACAGGCTGTGCGACAGCACGTACGACATGCCGAGCTCCAGCACCCGCGGGGTCAGCTCGTAGCCGCCGGGCACCGCGCGCACGTAGCCGAGCTGCTCAAGGGTCTTCAGCACCCGCCGCGCCGTCGGCCGCGCCAGCCCGGTGGCGGCGGCCACGGCGGCCAGCGAAAGCACTGGCTGGCGCGGCTCGAACGCCCTGATCACGTCCAGGCCGCGGGCCAGCGCCTCGATGAAGTCCGGGCTCGTGTCGCGGCGTGCCATGCCGCGACTGTAGCGTGGCCAGGCCGACTTGTCCGCACTGCGGACATGCCGTTCAGAATTAACCTGGCCTGTCACCATGTTGCCTCTTGACACCGCAAACAGAACCGGGGACGCTTCCGGTCAGGCTCTTTGCGGCCGTTGTACGGACATCTGTCCGCGACTAGCGAATCGGACTTGCGGCCAGTGGAGGATCCCATGACAGCCGAATCAAGCCGGACCGCAGGCCCGGCCGCCGCCGACCTGACGCCCGGCCGGCCGGTGGTGTTCCGTAACGCCACGGTGCTGACCATGGACGACGCGCACTCGGTGCTGACCGGCGCTGACGTGCTGATCACCGGCGAGCAGATCGCCGCGGTCGGTCACCAGCTGCAGGTACCTGACGGAACCGCGGAAATCGACGCGGCCGGCGGCATCGTCATGCCCGGCATGATCGACACGCACCGGCACATGTGGCAGACGGCGATGCGCGGTTACGGCGCTGACTGGACGCTGTCCCAGTACTTCGTCTGGTACTACCTGCAGTGGGGCAAGGTGTTCCGGCCCGAGGACATCTACGCTGGCAACCTGCTCGCCGCGATCGAGGCGATCGACGCCGGCGTGACGACCACTGTCGACTGGTCGCACGGGCTGCAGACCACTGAGCACGCCGACGCGGCGGTGGACGCGCTGACCGAGGTGCCCGGCCGGTTCGTGCTCGCCTACGGCAACATCCAGCAGGGCCCGTGGGAATGGTCGGCCGCGCCCGAATTCCGTGATTTCGTCACCCGCCGGTTCAATGGCGGCGGTAACGACATGCTCGGGTTCCAGATGGCGTTCGACGTGACGGGCGACCCGGCGTTTCCCGAGCGGGCCGCGTTCGAGGTGGCCCGTGACCTCGGCGTGCCGGTGACCACCCACGCCGGCGTGTGGGGCGCGACGAACGACGACGGGATCCGGCTGATGCACGAGGGCGGGTTCATGACCCCGTCCACGATCTACGTGCACGCGGCGACGCTGACCAGGGACTCCTACAACCGGATCGCCGCGACGGGCGGGTCGGCGTCGGTCTCCACGGAAAGCGAGCAGAGCGCCGGGCAGGGCTACCCGCCCACCTGGCAGCTGCGCGAGCACAGCATCCCGGTCTCGCTGTCCATGGACACCAGCGTGTGGTGGAGCGGGGACCTGTTCTCGGCGATGCGCACCACGCTCGGCGCCGACCGGTCCCGCGAGCACCTGGAGGCGCACGGCCGCCAGGAAACGGTCACCAACTGCCACCTGCGAGCCGAGGACGTGGTCGACTGGGCGACCCGCGGCGGGGCGAGGGCGCTGCAGCTTGACTCGGTCACCGGCAGCCTGGAGCCGGGCAAGAAGGCCGACCTGGTGCTGATCAAGAACGACGCCTCGCCGGTGATGTTCCCGCTGATCAACCCCTACGGCCACGTGGCCTTCCAGGCACAGCGCGGTGACGTGCACACGGTGCTGGTCAACGGCCGGGTGGTCAAGTACCAGCACCAGCTGCAGGGCACCGACCTGGCCAGGGCCAGGCAGGTCACCGGGCAGACCGTCGAGTACCTGATGGGCGAGCTCGGCGACGAGGCCTGGGCGGCCGGCATGCACCCGGAGATCCCCGAGACCAAGGTGCTCGACAATCCCTACACCTACACCGAATGGGACGCGGGCTCGGCGCAGTGGAAGGGCACCGGCCGAAATGACGACAGCCCGGCCTGACCAGCCCGGCAGCGGCAGCGCCAGCGCGGCGACGATGCGGGCCGCGCTGGTGCACAGCCACGGCCAGCTGCCCGCTTACCGCGACCACCAGGTGCCAGGCCGTGGCGCGGGCCAGGCGCTGATCCGGGTGACGGCGGCACCGGTCAGCCCGCTCGACCTGCTCTGCGCGTCCGGCGCGTCGTACTTCGGCGCGCCCGCCCTGCCGTACGCGCCCGGCGTGCAGGGCACCGGGGTGATCGAGCAGGCGGACACGCTGCCGGCCGGCCAGCGGGTCTGGTTCAGCTGCGACGCCGGCATGCGGCCTGGCGACGGCGCCATGGCCGAGCTGTGCGTGGCAGACGAGGCGGCGGTGCTGCCGCTACCTGGCGGCGTCAGCGACGAGCTCGCCGCCGCGCTCGGGCTTTCGGCCATCGCCGCGTGGATGGCGCTGACCTGGCGCGGCGGGCTGCAGCCGGGCGAGCATGTGCTCGTGCTCGGGGCCAGCGGCACGGTCGGCCAGGTGGCCGTGCAGGCGGCCAGGCTGCTCGGCGCCGCCAGGGTGACTGCCGCGTGCCGTGACGCCCACGGCAGGGCGCGGGCACTCGAGCTTGGCGCACACGCGGTCGCAGACCTGACCGGAGAAGATGCGGGAACGATAGGCCGAGCGCTAGCCGGGGCCGCGCAGGGCAAGCCCGACCTGGTAGTCGACCCCGTCTGGGGCCGGCCTGCTGAGGCCGCGCTGCGGATCATGGCGCCGAGCGGCCGCCTGGTCAACCTCGGCTCAGCGGCCGGGCCGCAGGCCAGCCTCGGCTCAGCCGAGCTGCGCGGCGGCTCCATGTCGATCCTCGGCTACACCAACAACGCGCTGAGCGCGGCGCAGAAGGCCTCGGCGCTCGCCCAGATCCTCGCCCACGCCGCTGCCGCCCGGCTGACCACCGACCTGGAGACCCTGCCGCTGGCCAGGGCCGCCGAGGGCTGGTCACGCTGCGGGCAGCCTCCGCACCGGCGGGCAGTCTTGATCCCCTGAAGCCGGGGCGGCGGCGTGTCCGACCGCCCCCTGACGGCCAGCACAGCACCATGCCCGGCACTGAAATACCGGTGAGCCGGGCTGCCACCCGGCTCACCGGCACAGCACCCACCCACCTCCCAGTGAGCAAGCACAAGGAGTCTAGCCGTGCACTACGTCCCGACTAGTCCGCGGCGGCGGCTGCACCGCGGCGCCATCCTGGCGGCGGCGACAGCCGCGGGGATCGCGCTCGCCGCCTGCGGCGGCAGCAGCAGCGGCACCAGCAACGCGGCCACCACCTCGTCCGGAAGCGGCAAGGCGGTGCACATCGCCTACCTGTCCTTCGCCGTCGAGAACAGCTACGACGCGCCGATGCTGGCCGCGGCCCAGGCCGTGGCCAGCGACAGCCACGCGACACTCAAGGTCTTCGACGCGAACAACAGCCCGCAGACCCAGTTCTCCCAGCTGCAGGACGCGATCACGTCCGGCCAGTACAACGGCATCATCGTGCAGCCGATCTTCGGCACCGGCCTGACCTCACTGGTGAAGCAGGCCATCACCAAGGGCATCAAGATCGTGAATATGGACCAGATCCTCGGTGCCGACCTGGCCACCGACAAGCCTCAGGTCCCCGGCATGGCAGGCAACGTGGTGTTCGTGCCGACCGAGATCGGCACCAAGCTCGGGAACCTGGTCGTGCAGGCGTGCAAGTCGAAGAACCTGGACCCGTGCAACGTCGGCTACCTGTACGACATCAAGGCGTCCGCGCTCGACGTGGCGATCAACGGCGCCTTTAAGAAGGCCATCGCCGCCGACCCCGCGGTGAAGGTCGTGGCGCAGGGGCAGAGCTTCTTCAGCCCGACCCAGGGCCTGACCGCAGTGCAGAACATGCTGCAGGCGAACCCGGACCTGAGCCTGATCGTGGGTTCCGACCAGGGCATCGAGGGCGGTGCCGAAGCACTGCAGTCCGCGCACAAGACCGGCAAGGTCATCCTGGTCGGCTACGGCGCGAGCGCCGCGGCGCTGGCCGGGGTAGCCTCCGGCGCCTGGTACGCCGACGTCGCGCAGGCGCCAGCCAGCGAGGGCAGGCTGGCCGTGCAGGAACTGGTCCAGGCGGTGCGCACCGGCAAGGACAGCGCCGGCCAGGACCCCGTCGCGGCGCTGCCGAACGGCGGCGTGGTGACCAAGGCGAACGTCAGCCAGTTCACCGCCGAGTGGCCCGGCTAGGGTGCCCGGCGCGCCACTTCGCCAGGGCGTGCATGCCGAACTGCGGGACGTCTCGAAGTCCTTCGGCGGCACGCACGCCCTGGCTGCGGTCAGCCTGCAAATCGGGCGCGGCAAGATCCACGCCCTGGTCGGCGAGAACGGGGCAGGCAAGTCGACCCTTGGCAAGATCATCGCCGGGGTGCTGGCGCCAGACCGAGGCCAGATGCTGCTGGACGGAGAGCCCGTCCGCTTCCACTCGCCACGGGATGCGATTGGCCGCGGCGTCGCACTGATCGCGCAGGAACTGTCCATCGTCCCGGCTCTGACGGTGGCGGAGAACGTGTTCCTCGGCGCCGAGCCTCGCCGCGCTGGGTTCGTGCGCCGCCGGGAGCTGCGGGCAGGCTACGCGGAGCTGGCCGGCACGGCCGGCTTCGAGCTGCCCGGCGACGCTCCGGCCGGCCAGCTGCGCACAGCCGACCAGCAGAAGGCGGAGATCCTGCGCGCACTCGGCCGGAACGCGAAGCTGATCGTGATGGACGAGCCGACCGCGGCGCTGTCCAGGCCCGACGTCAGCAGGCTGCACGTCATCATCAGGCGGCTCGCGGCGGCCGGCACCACCGTCGTGCTGGTCTCGCACTTCCTCGGCGAGGTCCTCGAGCTGGCGGACGAGGTGACGATCCTGCGCGACGGCCGGGTCATCCAGACCGCGGCCGCAGGCGGCCAGACCGAGGAGTCGCTGCTGAGCGCCATGCTCGGGCGGCCGCTGGACGCAGCGTTCCCGGCCAGGCGGCCGGTGCCGGACGACGCGCCAGTGCTGCTGTCGGTGCGTGACCTGACCGCGCCCGGCGTGGCAGGCGTGTCGCTGCAGGTGCGGGCCGGCGAGATCGTCGGGCTGGCCGGGCTCGTCGGGGCCGGCCGCACCGAGCTGGCCAGGGCCGTGTACCGGGCGCACCGCTCGACCGGCGGGTCGGTGACGCTCGCGGACGGCAGCGAGCTGGCCAGGCGGCAGCTGGCTGGCGGGCCACGGCAGGCGCTGCGCTCGCGCGTGGTCATGATCCCCGAGTCGCGGAAGGAGCAGGGCCTGATGCTTGGCCGGCCGGTCGCGGAGAACGTCAGCCTGGCGGCGCTTGACCGGCTGAGCCGGGCCGGGGTGGTCCGGCGCCGGGCAGAGCGGCAGGCGGTCGACGCGTCGCTGCGCCGGGCCGGGGTGCGGGCCGGCCGGACGGCGATAACGGCCACGCTGTCCGGCGGCAACCAGCAGAAGCTGCTGTTCGCCCGGTCCCTGCTCGGCGAGCCGCAGGTGCTGATCGCGGACGAGCCGACCAGGGGCGTCGACGTGGGCTCCAAGCGCGCCATCTACGAGCTGCTGGCCTCGCTCACCGCTGACGGCCTCGGCCTGCTGCTGATCTCCTCCGACGTCGAGGAGATCCTCGGCCTCGCGCACCGGGTGCTGGTCATGCGCGGCGGGCAGATCGCGGCCGAGCTCAGCTCGGCGCAGGCCACCGAGGAATCGATCCTTGCCGCGGCGTTCGGCGCCGCCAGGAGAGGTACGTGATGACCAACCCCGAGGTGAAGCAGGCCCAGGCCGCCCCCGCCGGGCCAGTCGCCCGGCGGCTGCCAGGTCCGGCGGCCGGGCTGGCCGTGCTGCAGCGCGGCGGCATACTCATCCCGTTCGTGATCCTGTTCATCGTGCTGTCCGCGGCTAGCGGGCCGTTCTTCAGCAAGGTCAACCTGCTGAACATCCTCGACCAGCAGGCGTCCACGCTGATCATCGCCGCGGCTGGCACGCTCGTGCTGGTGGCCGGCGGCATCGACCTGTCCGTCGGCGCGACCTACGCGCTGGCGGGAGTCGTCGCCACCAAGCTCGCGCTGTCCGCCCCGCCGGCCGTCGCCATCCTGGCCGGGATCGCGGTCGGGCTCGCCGTCGGGCTGGTGAACGGCGTCATCAGCACGCTGCTGCGGATCAACTCGCTGATCGCGACCCTGGCCATGTCGTTCGTGGTGAGCGGCCTGGCCAGCCTGGTCACCGGCGGGAACCTGATCATCGCCTACACCCGCCCTTCGTTCGGCAGTCTCGCGCGGAGCTCGTTCCTGACCGTGAACACCTCCACCTGGACGATGCTCATCGCTGTCGTGCTGCTGGGCATCGTGCTGTCCCGCACCACCGCCGGCCGGTACATGTACGCGGCCGGCAGCAACGCGGAGGCGGCCAGGCTGGCCGGGGTGCGGGTGCAGCAGACCCGGCTGCTGACGTTCGTGCTCAGCGGCGGTGCCGCCGCGCTCGGCGGGGTGATCGACGCGTCCAGGGTGCTCAGCGCCCAGGCCTCCAACGGGGAGACCACGCTCACCTTCACCGTGCTGGCCGGGATCGTGGTCGGCGGCACGAGCATCCTCGGCGGCGAGGGCACGCTATGGCGCACCGTCGTCGGCGTGCTGTTCATCGCGCTGATCGGGAACGGGTCGGACCTGCTCGGCCTCAACCCGCTCTACGACCAGATCGCGCTCGGCGTGATCCTGCTGATCGCGGTCGGCGCCGACGCCTGGTCCCGGCTGCGGCCCGGCTAGCCTGCCGAGACCCAAGCGGCGCCAGGCAGAGACGGGGTCGCGCGGCCGGGCTCGGCCGGGATATCGCCTGCTTGCCAGGCGGCCCTCGTTACCAGATACGGACCCGAGCCGCAGGCTCGAGCCACAGGTCGTCGGTGATCCCGACGCCGAACGCGGCATAGAACTCGTCGATGTTCCGCACGATCTGGTTGCAGCGGAACTCGGGCGGGGAGTGCGGGTCGATGGCCAGGTGCCGGATGAGTTCCTCGTCCCGTATCTTGTACAGCCAGGTGCGAGCCCAGGACAGGAAGAAGCGCTGCGCGCCCGTCAGGCCGTCGATGACCGGTGCGTCCTCGCCATCCAGCGACAGCAGATAGGCCTGCCAGGCGATGCCGACGCCGCCGAGATCCCCGATGTTCTCCCCGATCGTCAGCGCGCCGTTCACATGATGGTCAGGGGTCTGCTTCGGCGCCAGGTCCTTGTACTGGTCGATCAGCGACCGGGTCCGGATCTCGAACGCCTGCCGGTCCGCCGCGCTCCACCAGTCAGCGAGCCTGCCGTCACCGTCGAACTTGGAGCCCTGGTCGTCGAAGCCGTGGCCGATCTCGTGCCCGATGACCGCGCCGATCGCTCCGTAGTTGGCCGCGTCGTCGCGGCCAGGATCGAAGTACGGATCCTGCAAGATCGCAGCCGGGAACACGATCTCGTTCATGCCCGGGCTGTTGTAGGCGTCGACTGTCTGCGGGGTTATCAGCCATTCGTCCCGGTCGATTGGCTTGCCGATCTTGTTCAGCTGGCGGTGCAACTCGAAAGCGCGAGCTGCCCGCATGTTGGCTGTCAGGTCCGCCGGGTCGATCCGCAGGCTGGAATAGTCCCGCCAGCTGGCCGGGTAGCCGATCTTCGGGGTGAACTTGCCGAGCTTGTCCAGTGCCCGCCGCCGGGTGCCTGCCCCCATCCACTCGAGCTGCTCGATGCGCTGGCGGTAGGCCTCGATGAGGTTGGCCACCAGCACATCCATCCGCTCCCGTGCCCCTGGCGGGAAGTGCCGGGCGACGTACGCCCGGCCGACAGCTTCCCCCATCGCGTCCTGCACCAGTGAGACACCGCGCTTCCAGCGCTCACGCACCTGCTGGGTGCCGCTCAGGGTGCGGCCGTAAAAGTCGAAGTCCTCCTGGACGAACGCCTCGGACAGGTACCCGGCCGCGCTGTGGATCACCCGCCAGCACAGCCAGTCCCGCCACGCCGGCACGTGCTCGCCGGTGAGCAGTGAGGCCAGCCCCGTGCTGAAGCTCGGCTGGCGGAGCACGATCTCGTCGAAGGCGCCAGCTGGCGGGTCAAGGGCTGCCAGCCACCCGCGCAGGTCCGGACCCTGAGACAGCACATCGTGCCAGCTGAGCAGGTTGTAGGTCTTCTCCTCATCGCGACTGGCGACGTTATCCCAGTGCTGGCCGGCCACCGCCGTCTCAAGCGCGAGCACGCGGCCCGCTGCGTCGCCGGCGTCCGGCAGTCCGGCCAGCACGAACATTCGCCGCAGGTGACCGGCGAACGCGTCGCGGACGCTAGCGAATCGCTCCTCGCGGTAGTAGCTCTCGTCCGGCAGCGAGATGCCACCCTGCTCCATGAACACCAGGTAACGGTCTGGGTTGCCAGGGTCGTTGTAGACGAAGAGCTGGAAAAGGCCCCCGGCTCCTATTCGGTCCAGCCGCCCGAGCGTCTCGAGCAGCGCTGGAATGGAGCCGACGGCGCGCGCTGCGGCGAGCATCTCGCTGATGGGCTGGGAGCCGAGCTGCTCGGCTCGTTCGGCGTCCATGAAACTGGCATACAGGTCGGCGAATTTCCGCTCCTCGCTGCCTTGGGGTGCCGTCGCGGCCTCTTCCACGATCTCGTGCACCGCTTTCTCGGCCTCTTCGGCCAGGATCTGGGCCGAGCCGTAGGCAGCCCGGTCAGCGGGGATCTCGGTCTGCGCTAGCCACCGGCCGTTGATGTGCCTAAACAGGTCGTCCTGCGGCCTGATGCCGGGCTCGAGCTCGTCTACGGGGATACCGGAGGGGAGCGTCATGCGCCCAGCCTAGGACCAGCGAAGGCGACGGCGCCGGGCTGAATGGCCTGCCGCCGGGACGTGCTGCCGGGGTACGGTGAAGGCGGCGACCGTCCGCGCCCAACCTCCGGCGACCTGCCCCAGCCTGGTCACCCGACGGAGGCAAAGGGAGGCCTACCTCTCGGCCGGGGCGTCATTCGTCGATCGTGCGCCTGCCGCAGCGATCGCTGGGGGATCAGCGGCCGGGCAGCGGGAGACGATCATGACCAAGCAGGCTGGGTTCAAGCAGCGCGTGCGCGCCCGGATGGCCAAGACCGCCGAGTCGTACGCGACCGCACGCAGCAGGCTGCTGGCCGGCCAGCCGGCCGCGCCGGCGGACGACTCGCCATTCGACTGGATGCCCGAGGCGCTGCACGTCAGCAACGGCGACGCCACGGACGTGCCAGGCACCGGGCTCGCGCGGCGCGTGGTCTACTGGCGCGACGTACTGCACGAGGGACCGGTGCCCGAGGCTGGCCCGGCCGAGCTGCGCCGGATCAGGGCCGGCTACCTGAGCGAGCACGAAGGCGCCGACCGGGCCACGGCGCTGCGCCAGCTCACCGAGCGGGATCAGGCCCTGGCCGACGGCCGGGCCGGGGACTACGTGCTGTGGTTCGAGGCGGACCTGTACGACCAGCTGCAGCTCACCGAGGTCGTCGCCCGCCTGGCCGCCCTGGACGTGCCAGCTGAGCGGGTCACCCTGATCTGCATCGGCGAGCACCCGGGCATCGCCCGCTTCGGCGGCCTGGGCGAGCTGACCGCCAGCCAGCTAGCCGAGCTGCCGGGCACGAACGCGTGCGCCAGGCTGACCCGGCGGCGCTCGAGCTCGCCAGCCGCGCCTGGGCGGCCTTCCGTGCGCCAAGCCCTGACGGGCTGGCCGCCATCGCCGCCTCGCGGCTGGCCGAGCTGCGGTTCCTTGGCGAGGCGTTCGACCGGCTGAGCCGGGAGTACCCGGCGACACGCGATGGCCTGTCGCTGACCGAGCGGCGGGTGCTGGCCGCCGTCGCCGACGGCGCGGCCGACGCCGGCGCGGCCTTCGTGCGGGCAGCGGCCAGGGAGACGCGCCCGTACCTGGGAGACAGCACGTGCTTCGCCATGATTGGCCGGCTGGCCGCTGGCCCCGACCCGCTGCTCCGCCTCGACCCGCCCGGCCGCCAGGTAGCACGGACTACCGGCGTGCGGCTGACCGATGCCGGCGCACGAGTGCTCGCGGGCGAGGCTGACCAGGTCGCCCTGAACGGCATTGCCCGCTGGATCGGCGGCGTCCAGCTGCGAGGCCGGGACGTGCCGTGGCGGTGGGACGACGGCACCGAGACCATCGTCAGCAGCTAGACGGCCGGCCGCGGCGGGCATCACCGCCCTGGCCCGATCCGGGGATGTCGTCCCCGGCTAGCAGCGCCTAGTACCTGAGCCGGTAGCCGACGGCCGGGTCGCTCTGCAGGAAGCGGCCGGCCTCGTCGTGCAGCTTGCGCCTGATCCGGTACGCGTA
This sequence comes from Streptosporangiaceae bacterium, assembly GCA_036495525.1. Taxonomy (GTDB): domain Bacteria; phylum Actinomycetota; class Actinomycetes; order Streptosporangiales; family Streptosporangiaceae; genus DASXMR01. The sequence continues at coordinate 35,959 of DASXMR010000024.1, forward strand.
GACCTTGAGGTACTGCTGCTCGCCCGCGTAGCCAGCGCCCCACACATTCTCCAGGATCATCCGCCGGGTGCACACCTTTCCCAAGTTGGCGGCGAGGTAGGCGAGGAAGTCGAACTCGCGCGGCGTCAGGGAGAGCTCGCGGCCGGCGTAGCTGGCCTGCCGGTGTACCAGGTCCAGGTGCAGCAGCCCGGCGTCCAGCTCGGCCGGCCCGGCGCCTTCCTGGCCGGCCGCGCGGTGCTGGCGCATCGTCACCTGCACCCTGGCGTGTTGCTCACGCATTGCCGAACGGCTTGGTCATCTTCCAGCTCCTCGGTCGGCGGCGCGGCAGGCAGGGTAAAGCAAACTTTCGCCCTCGCCAGGGATGCTCATCTACCCAGGTCCGGAGCCCCAACCATCGCCGGGGTGAACACGACGATCCTGGCGGTCGCGAGGAAGTCAGCCATGTGGCCAGTATCGGCCGCCGGCCGGTAACGGCGCGGTGCACGCGTGGCCGGCCGCGGTGGAAAAACGGTGAACGGTGCCGCACGTAGGCTCGTAGCGTGGACTTCAGCGCAGAGCTGCGCGACGCGGTGGCCGCTGGGGACATCACGGTCTCGTTCCGGCTCTGGCAGCGGCCGCGGGTCAGGGCGGGCGGTCGTTATCCGGTCGGCCCGGGCCCAGCGCGGATCCAGGTCGACTCGGTCGAGCTGGTGCCGTTCGCTGCCATCGGCGCTGATGACCTGCGCCGGTCCGGCGAGCCGGACATGGAGGCGCTGCGGCAGCGGGCTGCGCACGCCGGACCGGTCAGCGACGACACCCTGCTGTACCGGGTGGAGTTCCACCCGGTACCGGACCCGAGCGAGTAAGGGGCGGCATGAAGTACCTGCTGATGATCTACGGCAATCAGGAGAAGTGGGACTCCTTGCCCGCCGACCAGTGGCCCGACGCGATCGCCAGGCAGGAGGCGTTCAACGCCAGGTACCGCAGGACCGGCGAGCTGCTTGGCGCCTACGGGCTGGCCGACGCGGTGAGCGCCCGGCTGGTACGGCGGCAGGACGGTGCGCCGGTGGTCACCGACGGCCCGTACCTGGAAACCAAGGAGTACCTGGCCAGCTTCTACCTGCTGGACTGCGAGAGCGAGGAGCGGGCGCTGCAGATCGCGGCGGATATGCCCTTCGCCGACACCGACCCGGTTGAGGTGTGGCCAGTCATGCACGAGTCCGCCGCTGATCAGTGACCGGCGACGCCGTCGCTGAGCTGCTCCGCGAGCTGGCCCCGCAGGTGCTCAGCGCGCTGGTGCGCCGCTACGGCCAGTTCGACGCGTGCGAGGACGCCACCCAGGAAGCGCTGATCGAGGCCGTCAGGACCTGGCCCGGCCGGGGCGTGCCGGACAGCCAGAAGGGCTGGCTGATCACGGTCGCGAGCCGGCGGCTCATCGACGAGGTACGCAGCGAGCAGGCCAGGCGGCGGCGCGAGGTCCAGCTCGCCGCCGAGCCAGCACCAGCCGGCGGTGACCCTGGCGCCGCGGCCGGCCAGGACGACAGCCTCGCGCTGCTGTTCCTTTGCTGCCATCCTTCGGTCTCCGGCCCGAGTCAGATAGCGCTGACGCTGCGCGCGGTCGGCGGGCTGAGCACCGCCCAGATCGCCGCCGCCTTCCTGGTGCCCGAGGCGACGATGGCGCAGCGGATCAGCCGGGCCAAGCAGGCGATCGCCGCGAGCGGGGCGCGCTTCGTCATGCCCGGCCCGGCCGAGCGGCCGGCCCGGCTGCGCAGCGTGCTGCACGTCCTGTACCTCGTCTTCAGCGAGGGCTACGTGACTTCGGCCGGTGCGGAGCTGACTGCCCCGCGGCTGTCAGCTGAGGCGATCCGGCTCGCCCGCTGGCTGCGGCGGCTGCTGCCAGAAGACGGTGAAGTCGCCGGGCTGCTCGCGCTGATGTTGCTCACCGACGCTCGCCGGGCCGCCCGTACCGGCCAGGACGGCAGCCTGGTGCCGCTGGCCGAGCAGGACCGGGGCAACTGGGATCAGGCGCAGATCAGCGAGGCCGTGCAGCTGCTCAGCGACGTGCTGCCGCGCGGCCGGGTCGGGCGCTACCAGCTGGAGGCGGCCATCGCCGCGGTGCACGACGAGGCACCGGATCTCGCGGTCACGGACTGGCCGCAGATCCTCGCGCTGTATGACCTGCTGCAGCGGACAGATCCGGGCCCGATGGTCACCCTCAACCGGGCCGTCGCGGTGGCGATGGTGCAGGGCCCTGCCGCGGGGCTGGCGCAGCTTGCCGCCCTGGCCGCCGATGATCACCGGATGGCAGCCCACCACCGGCTGCTCGCCGCCAGAGCGCACCTGCTCGAGCTGTCCGGGGACAGCGATGGCGCCCTGGCCGGCTATCGCGAGGCGGCCCGGCGGACCACGAGCGGACCCGAGCGGCGCTACCTGGCCGGCCGGGCACAGCGCGTGGCCAGCGGAATCCGGCCAGGTAGGGCGGCTGACCGGCCCGCCGCGGAGAACTTTCCGCGCTGATGTAGAGAACCGCGACCGGGCTCCGACTCACCGGTGCAGGCCGCAACGGGCGGCCACCACCGGAAGAGGTATGCAGATGAGCAAGGTAGTGCTGTCGATGACCATGTCCCTGGACGGCGTCGCGGGCGGCGAGCTGACCGAGGAAGGCTGGGCCATTCACGAGCAGGTGCTCGGCTGGGTGTTCCCGATCCGCAGCTGGCGGCGCGAGCAGGGCCAGGAGGGCGGCGAGGACTCGGTGGACTCGCGCCTGTGGGATGAGGAGTTCGGCCGATTCGGCCCGCAGGTCATCGGCCGCGGCATGTTCGACGTCGGCTACCAGTACTGGGGAGACAATCCGCCATTTCACGCGCCGGTGTTCGTCCTCACCCACCGCGGCCAGGAGCGGGTCTCCAAGCAGGGCGGCACCAGCTACACCTTCGTCACTGGCGGCATCGAGGACGCCATCCGGCAGGCCAGCAAGGTGGCTGGCGACAAGGACGTGCTGGTGGCCGGCGGGATTAGCGTCGCCAGGCAGGCCCTGGCGGCCGGCCTGGTCGATGAGCTGGTGATGCACGTCGCGCCGGTGCTCATCGGGCACGGCGGACGCACCCTGTTCGACGTGCTTGACGGCCAGCGGCTGAGCCTGCGCAGCACAGCCGCGGTGGCCGGCGAGGGCGCGGTGCACCTGCGCTACGAAGTCGGGCGTGACGGTGCGGCCTGACCGCACCACCAGGCGACGGGCTGGGCACGGGACGGCATTCACCTGCCGTCCCGTGCCCGCTCTGCGCTGCGGCGCCGGCTAGTGGCCGCCCGCCGCAGCCCGCCTGGTCTGGCCGGTCCGGCTGGTCAGAGCCTGGCCGGGCCGGAAGCGCGGATCACCTGCTGGAATGCGGTCGGCGCCTTCCTCATCGAGCACTTGCCGCTAGAGTTCCGCGCGGCGATCGACAAGATGCTGACGCGGTAGGTGCCGTGCCCGCTGATGCCCTTGAACTTGCCGGTTCCGCCGAAGATCCGGTAGGTGCCGTGCTGGTTGACAGTCAGCAGGCAGGTCTTGGGATTGAAGGTCTGCGGCCCCTTGCCCGGCGAGTGCCTGACCTTGAACGACCCGCCCTTGAACACGAGGCGGTCGACCTTGTTGCCCTGGTGGTCGACGCCCCCGGCGGTAAACACGCCGAAGACGATCGCCTTGGCCGTGCTGGACGTCGCGGACGTGGAGATGAGCTGGACGTGCAGGGTGCCGGACGAGGCCGCGCCAGCCGGCGCGGCTGGCATTGCGCTGGCAGCGGTCACCCCTGTGACCGCGAGGGTTCCGGCCGCGGCGAGCGCGCCGGCGGACGTGAGCAGCATGCGGTAGTGCTTGAACATGATGGATCCCTCCGTGGAGCCGGTCGGCTGGCCCTGGGCAGGGCCGACCGCGGCGCGGGCCGGCGGGCCGCGATCGCCTCGGTGGAGGGGGCACGCCGCGGACGGGCCGCACACGGCCGCGGAGTGACGTCGGCTGCGGCGACTCAGCCGCCGCGCCTCGCGATGCCCTGCCCAGCGACCGGCCACGGCAAACCGTCGCGGCCGCACGCTCGTGACCGGCACTAATGGCGCAGTTAGCCGTTTCGTGACCAACTGGCCGCCCTCCGGCAATTGCCGCAAGCCAGTCGTGCTGCTATACCACTGCTGCGGCTGCAGCGGCAGCCGGCCCTGAGTCCACTGGCCAGCGGCATGCCCGCCGGCCTTCGGCGAGGCGGTTATGCAATGAATGGCCAGTCGGTCCGGCCTGCGCTGTTCTGGTACTGGGTGGCGTGGCCTTGGCCACAACCTGCTGGGCACGATCCTGCCTGCGGTGGCAGCCGTCGTGCTGGGGCTGGCCGCCCTGGGAACCTGGCTGATCACGTTCCTGCGGCGGCGCGGGTCACGGCGTGCGCTGCAGTTGGCTGGCGCGCCAGGGGGCTGGGTGCCGCCAGGCGGCTGGCTGCCGCCAGGCGGGTGGGTGCCGCCAGGCGGGTGGGTGCCGCCCGGCGGGCAGGGAATGCCGCCGCCGGGCGCGTGGGGACAGCCGCCAGCGGCTGGTGCTACTCCGCCGGCACCGCCGCGCTCATCGTGGGGCAGCCGGGCACAGCGCAGGATCCCTGGGGACAGCCGGCCGGACCGGCCGCGCCCCTTGCGGGCCCGGCACAGGGAGCACCGCCTGCCGGGGCCGGCCCGTTGCCGGAGCCGGCCGGGCAGCAGCCGCCTGCCCGGCCGCCCTCGCCATCGGGCACGGTGCCGCCCGACAGTCAGCAAGCGGCGGGCGGTCAGGCGCCACCTGGCGAGCCGGTTCCGCCCGGCTGACGCCGGCCGAGCGGCCGTCACTTGCCGCCGCGGCCAAACAGCTCATCGACGCTGCCCGGCGCGTGGCCGAAGATCGCCACCGCCAGCGCGGTCGCCGCGACCGCCACGATCAGGGCGGTGATCAGCAGGAAATGCCGCGCCAGCGTGCGGCTGCTCAGGGTTCCGCTGGCCAGCCGGCCGACGGACCAGACCGGCAGGCTCAGCACGATCACCACCGCGCCGGCGATCGCGCTCGAGCGCAGCATCCCGCCGCCCACGATCGCGAAAGCAAGGGCGGTTCTCGACCAGGCCAGCCGGGTTCGCTCAGCCGCCAGGCCCGGCTCGCCGCGGCCGGCCTGCCCGCCGTTGCCTGCCTGGCGCATGCCGCCAGGCTGGCTGGTCACGGCCGCTCGCTGGTCACGGTGCCCACCAGGTTCCTGACCGCTACCGGGTGGCGGAGGCCAGCAGGACGACTGCCGACACGAGCGCCGCGCCGGCGATGGTTCCCATCAGGATCCTGGGCAGCAGCGAGGGCGGCAGCGGCTGGCCACGGCGCAGCGCAGCCTGGTTGCGGTTCCATTCCCAGTACGCGCTGATGGCGACGATGGCGCCGAGTGCGATCAGCGGGATGCCGAGCGCGTGCCTCCCCCACGGGATACCGGGGAACGGCGGCAGCAGCTGAACGATGCCGAGGCCGGCCACCACGAGCGCGAGCGCGGTCCGGCTCCAGGCAAGGAACGTCCGCTGGTTGGCCAGCGTGAAGCGCGCGTCCGGCTCTGTCTCCCGGACGGGGTCCGGCTCGGTCTCCCGGCCGGGATCGTTCGCGTCGCTGGCAGGGGGCGGCACAGGGCTATGGTCGCACCGCCCTGGCCCGCTGGCCCGCTCCGCCCCTGAGGGTTTCGCCTGCCGGCCTGGCGGGCAGGCAGCCTGCCAAGGCGACACGGAGCCGGGGCCTCGAACCAGGCTACCGATTTATATCGTAGTACGATAATGTCTGATCCCTACCAGTCTCGGTAAGGAGATCACATGTCCTTTGCCTTGCTGCAGTCTGCTGCTATCAGCCTGCCCGTATCGCCGTTCCCGCCGCTCGCCCTCGGCTTCTTCGGGCTAGGCACTGGTTACCTGATCTACGGGACCCAGGAGCTGTTCGGCTATCCGAAGCGCAGCGAAACGGTGGATTTCGCCACCGGCATGTGGGGCATCTGGATGCCCGGCTTCCTGCAGTTCCTCACCGGCACGTACCTGTTCCTCGGGCTCACCCTGTTCGGCACCTTCACCGATCCGCCGCTGTTCATGGCAGCCCTGGCGTTCACCGCATACGGCGTGCACTGGTTCGCGCTCGGCTGGAACCGGCTGCACCGCGCCGACCCGAAGACAAACGTCGGCATGACGGTGGCGTTCACGCTCATCTCGGTGCTCGGCATCATCGTCTTCTTCAAGTCCCACGACGACCCGGTCGGCGGCCTTTTCATCGGCCTGACCTGCATCTATGTGTCTGACTTCTTCGTCAGCTTCAGGGACGACCTGCCGCGCTTCAGCGGCCCGGCCGACCGGATGCTCGGCTTCTTCCGGCTGGGCACCGGCTTCTGGCTCATGTACCTGGTGTTCGCCGACATGCTGAACACCATCCTGAAGTACACCCTGCCCCTGTAACCGGGCGAGGACGCTGCCCTTGTGACCGGGGGGCGGAGCGGGCCGGCCAGCGCGATCAGCGCTGGCCGGCCTGCGTGCTGCTGGTTGGCCATGCGCTCGGGCAGCTGGCCACGCCGCAGCCCACCGGGCTGACGCTGCTGACTGCCAGGGCGGTCGCGATCAGCGCGACCGTGATCGGTATCCACAGCAGCAGCCAGGGCCGCTGACCCGGCTGAGTCCGTCCCGGCGCGGCTGGCCAGCCGGTGCCGGGCAGCCAGCTGAGCCAGGACGGCAGCCAGCGGCGCCCCCGCGGCGGCCGGCTGCGTGCCCGGCGCCAGCCATGCCGGATCGTCTCCCGCAGCGGCATGGCGGCGCCTGATGTCCGCGCCGAGAACTGATCAAGCTCCGCTGCCAGCCGCGGCGCAGCAGCAGCCAGCTCGCCCTCGATCGCCGCCAGAGCCTGCTGCTCCTGCGCACTGAGGGCCATCTCGTCACCTCCGCCGGATCGTGACCGCAGCGCGTCAGCCGGTGACCGCGTCGTGCTGCTTGGCCGCGCCGGCGTTGATGCAGGAGAGCACGAAGGCGGCCATGGCGAAGCCGGCGATCCCGAGCGGGATCGGATCGGACCCGGACGGCAGCTGAGCCGGGCGGGCGGCGGCGCGCCCGGCCAGGACAGTTCCGGAGAGGTCTGCTGCGGACATCGGTCGCCCTTCCCGCGGGCTACCGTGACGGCGGGAACGCGGCTGGCAGGTGGCCGGCCGCTGCAGCGGGCCCGCTGACTCCAGTGCACGATCTTGCTAGCTGCTAAGATCTATCGTGCTACGATATACTTTCCACTCTCCGGCACCTCCCGTCAACTTGCATATGGCTAAATATCGTAGCACGATATAATTTAGGAATGCTGTTCCGGCCAGCTGGCCTGACCGCCAGCCCGGCAGGCTGACCAGGCCTCGCGGCAGGTAACCGCGACGTTCAGGGCGCGCGGATCGCCGGGGTCGGCGCGGCCCGGCGCCGACGGCCGGTGCCCTATCGTTAACTGACGCGCCAGTAGGCGACGCCGGCTGCGAGCGGGAACGGGCCGCCCGCCAGGACAGCAGCCGCGCCGCCAGCCGCGCAGGCCCGACCGGGGGGACGATCGTGCCGGAGCTGACCCACAGGGAATTCGAGCACCTGCTGGAGTTCCGCAGCCGCCTGCGCCGGTTCCAGCGCTGGAGCGAGGAGCAGGCCAGGGCGGCCGGCCTGACTCACGTCCAGCACCAGCTGCTCGTCGCGGTCAAGGGACACCCTGGCAGCCAGCCGCCCACGGTCCGGGAGCTGGCCGGCTACCTGCTGCTCAAGCACCACAGCACGGTCGAGCTGGTCGACCGCACCGAGGCAGCCGGGTTCGTGCGGCGGGCAGCCGATCCGGCTGACGGCCGCCTGGTCCGGGTTGCGCTGACCGCGCAGGGCGAGCGCGTGCTGGCCGAGCTGACCCCGTCCCATCTCGCCCAGCTGCACAGCCTGGCCGCGGTGCTTGACCAGCTGGCCGCCGACGCGGCAACGGTCATGCCCGGCGCCTCGTCGGCTGATTCGCAGCCGGGCTGAGCGGGGCTATCGCAGGTACGTCACGTTGTCCCTGACGTGCTCGGCCAGGCCGACGGCGTGACGCCGGGTGAGCTCCTCGGCGCGATCGGCGTTACGGTCGCACAGCGCCGCGACAATCTCCGCGTGGTCGAGCACCGAGTGCGCCCGCCGGTCATCATCGCCGATTGTCCGCTGCCTGATCGCGCGCATGTGGATCTTCAGCCGGGAGATGTACTTGGCGAACAGCTCGGAATGCGCCAGGTCCACGATCCGCTGGTGGAACTCCACGTTGACCGCCGAGTACTCGCTGATTGGCGTGTCGTCACCGATCGCATGACCGCCGGGCCGGAACGCCGGGAAGTCAGCGAGCAGGGCAGCGATCTCGGCGTCGGATGCCCGCTCGGCCGCCATCCTGGCCGCCATGCCCTCCAGCGCCGCCGACGCGAGGATCACCTCGATGATCTCGGCCTTGGTCTTGCGCACGACGTAGATGCCGCGGCGCGGGATCGTCTGCACCACGCCCTCGATCTCCAGCCGCTGCAGCGCCGCGCGCACCGGCGTCCGGCTGATGCCGAGCCGCTCGGCGAGCGCGCGCTCGTCGAGCCGGATGTCGTCGTCGGTGCCGTCATAGATCGGCATCTCGGCGATGGCGTCGCGGAGAATGTCATATGCCCGTGAGGTGAGGCTTGCCTCGATTTCCAGGGCGGGCAGGCGCAGGCTGTCTGTGCCCAGCCGCCCCGGCGCGGTTTTCCTCGACTGCAGTGAAGCGATGAGTAGTCCCCCTGTTCCACGCGCACCGGCCACCCTGCCAGCGCGGCTTCGCACCAGCAGTGTAAGCGGCTATGGCGGGCAGGAACAGCGGGGCAGGGACGGGGCTGCCGGGCACGCCCCGGCGGGCCGGCGGCGCGCAGCGACACGGTCCGCCGCGACGGCCGCTTTTTGCCATATTGGTATACCACATTCTTGACACCAAGAAACGGCTGGTGGCACAGTCTTCGCAGACCTATCCCTAACGGAAGCATGGGGGCTGGAAGGCACATGTCCATGCATGCACGTCGTTATCGTCGCCTGCTGACCGCTGTCTCAGCGGCCGCCGCCGGTGTCCTGCTCGTCGCCGCCTGCTCAGGCGGCAGCAGCTCGCAGGGCTCAGGCAAGACAGGCGGAACCATCCAGAAGGGCGGCACCGCGACCTTCGCCCTGCCGCCCGGTGCCGTGCCGAACTGGATCCTCCCGTTCATCGACAGCGCGCACAGCTCGATCGACAACAGGAACCAGTTCGAGTACCTGATGTACCGGCCGCTGTACTTCTTCGGCGACAACGGCCAGCCGGTACCCAACAACAGCCTCAGCATCGCCAACCCGCCGGTGTTCAGCAACGGCAACAAGACCATCACGATCACGATGAAGAACTACAAGTGGTCGAACGGTGAGCAGGTCACCGCGACCGGCGTGGAGTTCTGGCTGAACATGATGGCGGCGGAGAAGTCGCACTGGGCCTACTACGTGCCAGGCGGGATCCCGGACAACCTGACGAGCTGGAAGGTCGAGAGCCCGACCAAGATCGTGCTGAACCTCAAGAGCGCCTTCAGCCCCTCCTGGTTCCAGGACAACGAGCTGTCCCAGATCACGCCGCTCCCGATGGCGTGGGACATGACGTCGGCCACCAGCAAGGGCGACTGCGCGACGAAGGTCTCCGGCTGCGCCGCGGTCTGGCAGTACCTGTACAACCAGTCCAAGCAGGTGTCCACCTACGGCAAGTCGCCGCTGTGGAAGGTCGTGGACGGGCCGTGGGTGCTGAGCAGCTACCAGACCACCGGCCTGTCGGTGTTCAAGCCGAACCCCTCCTACTCCGGGCCGGTCAAGCCGCGGCTGTCGGAGTTCGTCGAGACGCCGTTCACCACCGAGTCAGCCGAGCTGAACGTGCTGCGCAGCGGCCAGGTCAGCGTCGGCTACCTGCCCACCACGGACATCGGCCAGAAGGGCCTCATCCAGTCGTCCGGCTACAACATGAACATCTGGGTGGACGCCGGCATCAACTACTTCCCGTACAACTTCAACAACCCGACGGCCGGCCCGATCTTCCGGCAGCTGTACTTCCGGCAGGCGTTCCAGCACCTGATCAACCAGCCGGAGTACATCTCCAAGATCTTCCAGGGCTACGCCTCGCCCACCTACGGGCCGGTGCCGATCCAGCCGGCTAACCCGTTCGTGGACAGCTTCGAGAAAGCCAACCCGTACCCGTTCAGTGTGTCGGACGCCAAGAACCTGCTGACCAGCCACGGCTGGACGGTGAAGGCGGGCAGCGCGGCGATCTGCAGCAAGGCGGGCAGCGGCGCCGGCGAGTGCGGCGCTGGCGTGAAGGCCGGCACCAAGCTCTCCTTCAGCCTGGAGTACGCCAGCGGCTCGACCAGCACGACCCAGGAAATGGAGAACCTCAAGTCCGTGGCCTCGCAGGTCGGCATCGACCTGAGCCTGAGCCAGGCGCCGTTTGACGAGGTGATCAGCAGCTCGGTCCCGTGCAAGCCCTCGCAGGCAAGCTGCAAGTGGCAGCTCGACAACTGGGGCGGCGGCTGGAGCTACAGCATGGACCACTTCCCGAACGGTGACCTGATCTTCGGGAGCGGGGCCGGCGACAACTTCGGCAGCTACACCAACCCGCAGACCGACGCGCTGATCGCCAAGAGCGACCACGTGCCGGGCACTATCTCGGCGGTCGAGGACTTCGAGGCCAAGGACCTGCCGGCCATCTTCATGCCGAAGGCCGACTACCAGCTCACCGAGACCAAGAACAATCTGCACGGGGTCACCCCGCAGGAGCCCACCTTCAACATCACACCCGAGAACTGGTACTTCACCAGCGGGTCATGAGGAGCGACCTGGTGACAGGAACCTCTCCGCTGCCGGCCGGGGCCGCCTCGCGCGATCCCGGCCGGCCGGCCGCTGAGCGGAACTCGCTGCGGTGACCGCCTACCTGGTCCGCCGGTGCATCCAGGCGGTGGCCGTCGTGTTCGGCGTCACGATCATCGTCTTCATCATCATCCACGCGCTGCCCGGCGGGCCCGCCCGCGGCCTGCTCGGCCCTGAGGCGAGCAGCTTCCAGGTGCACCAGTTCATCGTGCAGAACGGCTACAACCAGCCGCTCATCGTCCAGTACGGCCGGTTCATCGGCCAGCTGGCCCGGGGCAACCTCGGCTACTCCTACCACTACAACCAGAACGTGCGGGCACTGCTCAGCCAGGACCTGCCCAAGAGCGCCGTGCTGGTCGGGCTTGCCTACCTGGTGGCGCTGATCATCGCGATCCCGCTCGGCATCATGCAGGCCGTCCGGCGCAACAGCGTGGCTGACTACGTCACCACCGGTGCCTCGTTCGTCGCCTACTCGATGCCCACCTTCTGGCTCGGCATCCTGCTCATCCTGGGCTTCTCCATCGGCTGGCACCTGCTGCCGCCTGAGGCTCCGCAGGGCGCCACGGTCGCCGCGGTGCTCAGCCATCCGCAGGCCATGGTGCTGCCGGTGCTGACCCTGGCGCTGGTGTCGATCGCCGCGTTCAGCCGGTTCATGCGCTCCAGCGCGATCGAGACGCTGGTGCAGGACTACATCCGCACCGCGCGGGCGATGGGCTTGCCTGAGCGCACCATCCTGGCGCGGTACCTGCTGCGCAACTCGCTGATCCCGATCGTCACGCTGCTCGGGCTCAGCCTGCCGGCCACGATCTCGGGGGCGGTGATCACCGAGTCGGTGTTCAACTACCCGGGCATGGGGCTGCTGTTCTACACGGCGGCGACCTCGCACGACTTCCCGGTGCTGCTCGGCTCGACGGTCGTCATCGCCACCGCGACGGTCCTCGGCTCGCTGCTGTCCGACGTCCTGTACGCGGTCGTCGACCCGCGGGTGCGCTACTCATGAGCAGCTGCCTGGCGGTGCGCGCAGCGCGACGCCCCGCCGTCAGCGGGCCACGACAGAGAGGAACGAAGCGGCCGTGAGCATGATCCTGGCCGGAGAGTCGACTCCCGCCGTACCTGGATCGCAGCAGACGCCGGCCGGCGGCGATGTCACGCCCGGTGGCAGCGCCTGGGGCATGATCCTGGCCGTCTTCGTGCGCAACCGGCTCGCGATCGTCGGCGTCGGGATCGTGATCTTCATAGTCCTGTTCAGCTTCCTCGGCCCGGTCTTTTATCACACCGACCAGGTGCACACCAAGCTGTCGCTGATCAACCTGCCGCCGAGTCACGCGCATCCGCTCGGCACCGACGACGTCGGCTACGACGTGCTCGGCAGGCTGATGCTCAGCGGCCAGTCCTCGATCGTCGTCGGGCTGTCGGCCGCGCTGCTCGCCACTGTCGTCGGCACCCTGTGGGGCGCGATAGCTGGCTACGTCGGCGGCGCGGTGGACGCGGTCATGATGCGGGTGGTCGACTCGATGCTCGCGATCCCGCCGCTGATCTTCATCCTGCTGCTGGCGAGCGTGTTCAGGGTGTCCACCCCGGTGCTGATCCTGGTCGTGGCGCTGGTTGCCTGGCTGGTGCCGGCCCGGCTGGTCCGCGGCGAGGCGATCTCGCTGCGCACCCGCGAGTACGTGCAGATGTCGCGCGCGATGGGCGGCCGGCACGGCTGGATCGTGCTGCGGCACATCACGCCGAACGCGGTCGGCACCATCGTCGTGCAGGCGACATTCGAGGTGGCGAACGCGATCCTGCTGCTCGCCGCGCTCAGCTACCTGGGCCTCGGCCCCGCGCCGCCGGCCACCAACTGGGGCAGCATGCTGTCGAACGGGCTCAACTACATCTACGAGGGCAAGTGGTGGCTGATCTACCCGGCTGGCGTCGCGATCGTGCTCACCGTGGTCGCGTTCAACTTCATCGGCGACGCGCTGCGGGCCGCCCTGGAAGTCCGGCTGCAGGAAAGGTGAGCCAGGGGTGACCGAGCTGCTGCAGGTCGAAGACCTGCGCACCGACATCCGCCGCCGGCGCGATGCGGTGCATCCGGTAGACGGCGTGTCCTTCACCGTCAGCCGCGGCGAGACCGTGGGGCTGGTCGGCGAGTCTGGCTGCGGCAAGACCATGACCGCGATGTCGATCATGCAGATGCTGCCTCCTGGCGGCCGGATCACCTCCGGCTCGGTCCGGCTGTCCGGGCAGGACCTGGTGCCGCTCAGCGGCGCGCAGATGCGGCAGATCCGCGGCAGACAGATCGCCACGGTATTCCAGGACCCGATGACCAGCCTCAACCCGACGATGACGATCGGGGACCAGATCGCCGGGCCGGTGCGGATCCACCTGGGACTGTCCAGGGCGGCGGCGCGCAAGCGGGCCGAGGAAGTGCTCGGCCTGGTCGGGCTGCCGCGGCCGGCCGAGCGCCTGGACGCGTACCCGCATCAGCTTTCCGGCGGCCTGCGGCAGCGCGTGATGATCGCGATGGCGCTGTCCTGCGAGCCGAAGCTGCTGATCGCCGACGAGCCGACGACCGCGCTCGACGTCACCATCCAGGCGCAGATCCTGCGGCTGCTTGATGACCTGAAGGCCCAGCTGGACATGGGCATGCTGCTGGTCACGCACGACATGGGCGTGATCGCCGGGCGGGCCGACCGGGTGCTGGTGATGTACGCGGGCCGGATCGTCGAGGCCGCGCCGACCGACGTGCTGTTCGGCAGCCCGCGGCACCCCTACACCGAGGCACTGCTCGGCTCGATCCCGCGGATGACCCAGGACCGGCGCCAGGAGCTGTACTCGATCCCCGGCCGGCCGCCTGACCTGTCGAGCCCGCCGGCCGGCTGCCGGTTCGCCGCCCGCTGCCGGTATGCCACCGACGAATGCCGCGACCAGGACCCGGTGCTTGACGAGCGAGAGCCGAGCCACCAGTACGCGTGCTTTCACCCGCGCACCGAGGCGGCGGCCCGCGTGCAGGCCGTCGTCTCGGTCACCGGGCTGCAGCAGCCCCCCGAGGACCGGCAGCAGCTGCTGCAGCTCGACGCCGTGCACAAGGAGTTCGGCGTGCACAAGGGCGTGCTGCAGCGCACGGTCGCCTCGGTCAAGGCGGTGTCCGGCGTTTCCTTCAGCGTCGCGTCCGGTGAGACATTCGGCCTGGTCGGCGAGTCAGGATCGGGCAAGACCACGGTTGGCCGGCTGATCGCCGCGCTGGACCAGGTCGATTCAGGCAGCATTCGCTTCGACGGCACGGAGCTGACCAGGCTGTCACGCGGCCGGCTGCGGCAGGCTCGCCGTGACGTGCAGCTGATGTTCCAGGACGCGTACGCATCCCTTGACCCGCGGATGCAGGTGGGTTCCTCGATCCGTGAGCCGCTGATCATCCAGCGGATCGGCGACCGGGCCTCGCGCACCGCAAGGGTGGCCGAGCTGCTGGAGGGCGTCGGGCTGCCGCGCTCGGCCGTCGACCGCTACCCGCACGAGTTCTCCGGCGGCCAGCGCCAGCGCATCGGCCTGGCCAGGGCGCTGGCGCTGAGCCCGCGGCTGATCGTCGCCGACGAGCCGGTCTCGGCCCTTGACGTGTCGATTCAGGCTCAGGTGCTCAACCTGATGAAGAACCTGCAGGGTCAGTTCGGGCTGACCTACATCGTCATCTCCCATGACCTGTCGGTGGTCAAGTACCTCGCCGACCGGATCGGCGTGATGTACCTCGGCAAGCTGGTCGAGGTCGGTCCGTCGGAGGCGATCTACGGCCAGCCGGCCCACCCGTACACCGCCGGGCTGCTCGAGGCCATCCCCGAGCCGGACCCGGTCGTGGAGCGGGCCAAGAAGTCAGAGGCGATCAAGGGCGACCTGCCGTCAGCCATCAGCCCGCCGTCCGGCTGCCGGTTCCGAACCCGCTGCCCGATAGCTCAGGACCAGTGCGCGGCGGAGGAACCGCCGCTGCGCCTGTTCGGCGACGACCACCTGGCCGCCTGTCACTTCCCGCTGCAGCCGGCCCTGCCCGGCGAGCCAGCCGTCGTTGCCTCCGGCAGTCAGTCCGGCGCTGGCAGCTCCGGGGCACCAGCCGCCGGCTAGCGCTCGCGGAAACGCGATCGTCCGCGCTGTCAGCCGGCCGCCTCGGGGCCTTCCAGGATGGCCTTGAGACGGGCCAGGTCCTTCTGGTTGGCACGGCGCATCGCACCGGCCATGGCTGGTGCCGCGACTTTCGAGAAGCCTCTGGGCTCGCCGCGATTCCGCAGCGTCATTGTGGTGCCGCCGGCCGGGGTGTCAGCCCAGGTATAGGTGGTCTCCATCGGGAACGGGCCGTCGGCGGTGGCCTGCACGAGCCGCTCGCCGGGTACCAGCTCCCTGATCTCGTAGGTGTAGGCCAGGCGCCGGCCGAGGAAGCGAGCCACGAAGGCAACCCGTGAGCCGGCCGACAGCGGCCTGGAAGACTTCCACTCGACGGACGAGATGTTCTCGTACCAGGATGTCGCGTTGTCCGGATCGGAGGCGTAGGCCGCGACCTCCGATCGCGGAAGGTCGATCTCGATCTGGGTCTGAACATCGACTCTCATGCTCAGGCTCGTACCACGTTCCCGGTAACGCCGTGGGTCATCGTGCCGGAGAACCTGCCGTGCCGCCGCTCAGCCTCTGTTCCCGACGCTTGACGAGTCCGTCGGGCCTTTATTAATCTAACTAGTTGTACAAGTCTCTAGATGTGGAGGAGGTCGTCATGATGGAGCTGATCTCGGCCGGGCGGCTGGCGCTGGCCGACGCGCTCGGCACGCTGACCGACGAGCAGTGGCGCGGCGCCTCGATGTGCGCTGGCTGGACCCCGGCGCACGTGCTGGCGCACCTGACCATGCCATTCCGGATCCCGGGCGAGGAGTTCATGGCCGGGCTGCAGCGCCACGGCGGCGACTTCACCGCCTACTCAGACGAGATCGCCGAGCGAGACAGCGCGCTGCCGCCGGCCGAGCTGGTGGCCGTCCTGCTGGACAACGCGGAGAACCCGTGGAGCCCGCCCGGCGGCGGGCTGACGGGCGCGCTCAGCCACGACCTGATTCACGGGCTGGACATGACCTGGCCGATCCCGGTGCACTACCCCATCGCCGGCAAGGCGATGATCACCGTGCTCGACTCGGTCACGAGCAAGGGCGCGGAGACCATCTTCGGCATCTCGCTGGCGGGGGTCCGGGTAACCGCCATCGACCTGGGCTGGTCCGCCGGCGACGGGGCCCCGCTGCACGGGGCGAGCCGCGACCTGCTGCTGCTGCTCGCCGGCCGTCAGGTCCCTGCCGAGCGGTTTGAGGGCGAGGGCGCCCGGCTGGCCGGCGTTGCTGACGCCCGATGACGGTCATCGCCAGCGACCAGCTGAGCGTCATCTTCGCGGCGCTGGCCGACCCGACCAGGCGGGCGATCCTCACCCGGCTGGCCGCCGGGGAGGCGACGGTGAATCAGCTGGCGGAGCCGTTCGAGCTGACCCAGCAGGCCATCTCCAAGCACATCAAGGTGCTGGAGCGGGCCGGGCTGGTGTCCCGCTCGGTGGCCGCGCAGACCCGGCCGTGCCGGCTGGAGCCAGCCAAGCTGGACACCGTCGCTGACTGGATCACCAGGCAGCGCCAGGCCTGGCACGAGCGGTATGACCGGCTCGACCGGCACCTGGCCGCGCTCACCGGCGATGCTGGTGACCATGGCCCAGAAGCTGACCGGGAGGGGTAGCAGCGATGACGCAGGCCGGCGAGTTCACCTACCGGCGCACCCATCGGGCGAGCCGGGAGCTGCTGTTCGACTGCATGACCCAGCCCGTCCATCTCACCCGCTTCTGGGGGCCGGACGGGACGACCACGCCGCCCGATGGCATCACGGTCGAGCTGCGCCCTGGCGGGCGCTTCGAGACGGTGATGGTGAACGAGGAAGATGGCAGTCAGTACACCATGCGGGCGACCTACCTGGAGGTTCGCCGCCCGGAGCGGATCGCCTGGATCGAGCCAGCTGTCGAGGGCGGGATGACCACGACGATCACGTTCACCGACCTTGGTGATGGCAGGACCGAGGTCGTCACGCACCAGACGAACGTGCCGGGCCCGATGGCGAGCCCGCAGGCCAGGCGGGGCTTCGAGACGAGCCTGCGCCGCTTCGAGGATTACCTCGCGGCAATCGCCGGCTAGCCATGGCCGGCGGCTGGCCTCCGCTCAGCTGCTCTCCGCCGGCAACCGGGGCATATAGCCGAGCACGTCGACAAGCTGGCCGACAGTGATCCGGCCCTTGCGCAGCACGCCCACCGAGTTGCTGGTGCAGTCCACGATCGTGCTCGGCGTCTCCGGCTTGATGATCCCGTCATCGAGGAACACCGCGACGTGATGCTCAAGGTCCCCCATATCGGCGCTGCTCTCGATGAGCGGGGAAATCGAGCTCCTGGCGGCCGAGACGATGAGCGGCCCGGTGCGGGTGAGCAGGTCGATCGCCACCGGATGGTCGGGGACCCGCACCTGCACGTACCGGGTGTCGCCGCCGATGTCCCACTGCACGGTCGGTGCGGCAGGCACGACCATGGTCAGCGGCCCTGGCCAGAACTGCCCGGCCAGCGCCCAGACCTCCTCCGGGATCTGCGCGGCCACGCCCTCGAGCACCTGCGCGTCGCTGATCAGCACCTGCAGCGGCGCCGTGGTGTCCATGCCCTTGATCGACCGGATCCGGCTGGCCGCCGCGGCGGAGAACCCGTAGCCGGTCAGCGCGTAGCCAGTATCGGTAGGCATGATCACCAGATGCTGATCGTGCACGGCTGCCACCGCTGCACCGACTCCCTCTGCGCGGCCGTCCTCGTCCGAGCAGTCGAAGCTCTTCATCCTCAGCCCTCCAGCGACCAGACCCCCAGAGCGTAACAAGGCCGGCAATCCGCTCACGCGGCGCACGCACTGGCGGGACACAGCGCCCGCTGGCCTGCCTCAGCGGTGGATGTGAGTATTCGTGATCTGGGTGAACTGGCAGATCAGCGCCGCGGACAGCAAGACGAGCCCGACCGCGATCTCGTTGAAGCGGCGCAGCTCGCGGCCGCTGGCGGCGAACAGGAACATGGCCATCGCCGCGAGGGTCAGGATGAGGGCGAGTGCGTCCAAGGTGGCTCCAGGCAGTTAGCCCCAGAGATCGGGGCGGTAGCGAGTGGTTTGCTCCATCTCGTCGAGGTAGGCCGCGGCCCGGTCGCGGGGCAGCGCCCCGTACTCGGCGACGACATCGACGAAGGCGGTACGGACGGCGTCCCGCATGGGCTGCGAGCCGCAGACGTAGATGTAGCCGCCGGCCGCGAGCAGGCGCCAGACGAGCGCGCCCTGCTCCCGGATCCGGTCCTGCACGTGCTCGCGGTGCTCGGGCTGCTCTCGCGAGGCCGCGACGTGCACGTGGTCGAGCACTCCCTCGGCCGTGAAGCGGGCGACCTCGTCTCGGTAGATGTAGTCAACGCTGCTGGACCGGATCCCGTTAAACAGCGCCGCCTCGGCCATGGCGGTCCCCGCGTGCTTCATCGCCAGGCGCTCCCAGAGGAACGCGCGCATTGGCGCGAACCCGGTGCCGGCCGACACGAAGATCATCGGCTTGGCCGCGTCGTCTTGCAGGCAGAACCCGTCCGCGCTGTCGAGGAACAAGCTGACGCGATCGCCCGCGCGGATTTCGTGGACGTAATGCGAGCTCATCCCGCGGAAGTCGCGGCCGGTCATGCCGGGCACCGGCGCTGGCTCGAAGCCGACGGTCAGGTGCGCGACGCCCGCGCCGTGGATGCGCGGGCTCGAGCTGACGGAGTAGTAGCGCGGCCGCAGCTGGCGCGCGACCTGCAGGAACTCGAAGACATTCAGCGAGCATGAGGTGAACTCATCCAGCAGCTGGAGCACGTCGTAGCCGCCGGCGTCGAGCGCCGCGCGCAGCGGCGAGTCCGGGCCTTCTGGCGCCTGCAGCACGTCCCTGATCTCGGTCAGCCTTGACCGCTCGGCAGGATCGGTGGCCTTCTCCAGCAGCAGGTCAAGCAGCGGGACCGTTGGCCGGCCGCTGATGTCGACCAGGCTGGTGAGCACGTTGCGCACCTGCAGCACGGTGCCCTTCGGTACCGCGCTGACGTTCAGCGTGTTCGGCACCATCAGCAGGCCGTCGAGCTCGGCGCCCAGATGCGCGGCGAGCCGCTCGACTCGTTCCTCATCGTTCTTCGGGCACAAGCCAAGATGGTCGCCGGCCCGGTAGCTGACACCGGACGGCAGGGCGAGCTCCAGGTGCCTGATCCGCTTCGGCGAGCCGGCTGGCAGCAGCTCCCGGCACGCGGTCGCGCGGGCCGCCACCGTCTGCACCCCGACGGCGTTCGGCAGTATCGTCGGGGCTAGCAGTACCCGCGGCTGGGCACCGGTGCGGGGACCGCCGTCGGGCACTGACCGCCGCCGTGTCTCTGGCGCAAGGGCGCGCATGACCGAGGTGAAGCTCGTGACCCGGCCGGCCGGAGCCGGGGCGGGCTCCGGCGCTGCGTCGGCGGCCAGCAGCGACCGGTGCATGGCCGTGCCAGAGTCGGCGCCGATGAGCGCGCCAGCCGCGGCCCGCGCGGCGGCAGCCCTGGCGGCCGCCGCTTCCGAGCGCCGGGCCCCGGATAGCTCGAGCAGCAGCGGCCAGACGCTGCCGTTCCACTCGGTGTGCCGCTGCTCCCAGCCGGGCGTGCCCACGTCCGCATAGCCGAGGTCGGCCAGCGGCGAGGCGCCGAGCTCGGACAGCTTCTTGTGCACGTACCGGGGAAAGGCGAGGAACGCGTTCCACTGGCTGTTGCCGAGCCCCCAGACCAGGAACCGGCAGTTCTGCCACACCGGGCTGCCCGGATCGGCGCGCTCCAGCCACGCCTTGAACTTCGTCGCATTCGAGGGCGGGTTGGAGGTGTAAGTCGAGGTCAGCACCACGAGCAGCCAGGGCTTGGCTGGCAGCGGCGCGTCGGCGAGCTCGTTCAGCGTGATCATGTCGCTGGTGTAGCCGTGGAAGTGGCTGCGCTCGGCGAAGCCCTCGGCCAGCTCCCTGTTCGCGCCGAAGTTGCTGCCATAGGCAATCACTACGTGCCCGTAGGCGCTCTGCGGCGGGATCTCGGTCGGATCCCCCCAGTCCAGCCCGGCCGGTCCGGCCGTGCGCTCCAGGACTGCGGCAGCCGGCTGGGCGCCAGCCGCGCCGGCGGCCGGGGCGGCCTGGCCAGCATCGGCCGCGGGCGGGGCCGCGCTGATCGCCGCCAGCCTGCCGGGGTGCTGGTCACGCGCCAGCCGGATGACCGGGACCGCGGCCGGCTTGGTGGTCACCACCGTGTTCCTGGTGACCGTGGCGCCCGGCGCGATCCGCAGCCGGTAGTTGCGGTAGATCTCGAACAGCAGGACGCGGAGCATCATGAACGTGACTTCTTGCGCCATGCACTGCCGCTTGCCGATGGAGAACGGGATGAAGGCGTGCCGCGGCCGGTCGATGACCTTCTCGGTCGCGAACTGCTCCGGGTCGAAACGGTCGGGATCCGCTCCCCAGTAACGCGGGTCGCGCTGCGCGGCCAGCGTTCCCACCAGGATGATGTCCCGCGCCCTGATCCGGTACCGGCCGAGCACGCCGTCCTTGAGGCTGCGCCGGATGGTGACCGGCATCGGCGGGTAGGCCCGGAGCGTCTCCTTGATCACCGCGGTGGTGTAAGTCAGCGACATCAGGTCGTCGTAGCTCAGCTCGTACTCCGGGTCGCCGCCGGTTATCTGGTCGATCTCCGCGACCAGCTTCGCCTCGACCTCCGGGTGGGTGGCGAGGACATAGGCGAGCCAGCCGCCGGTGATCGACGCCCCGTTGAACCCGTTGGACAAGTGCATGAGGACCTGGTCGCGCATGGTCTCGGCGTCGAGGTACTCGCCTGTCTCCGGGTCAGGGGTGCTGACCAGGCGGCTGAGCAGGTCGTTTTGCTGGCCGAGCGGGCCGGTGTGCATGCGGGCGTGCACCAGCGAGGCGGCCGTGCGGAACAGCTCCTGGTTGTGCCGCAGGTAGTCCTGCCTGCGGGCGCGCTGCGAGCTGCTCGCGAACAGGGTGAAGTCCGGCCGGGGATCGGCGACCCGCCGGATGCTCTCCTTGGTGCTCTCCGGCACGGCCTGGGCGAACGGGTGCGGTCCGGCGGGGCCGGAGCCGTCGAGCAGGCCGAAGTTGTAGTTGCACGCGCCCCGGCCGGAGACCTCCAGCGTGTACCGCTCAAGCCACGAGCGGGCATCGAGCGGCTCGTCGTCGCTGATGCCCGACCATGCGGCGACGAGCCGGCGCGCCTGCTCCTTCATCAGCTCCAGCTGCGTGCGCTGATGCTGCGGCGAGTACCACGGCAGCATCACCCGGCGGACCTTCTCGTAATGCTCGCCGTCACCAATCACTGAGATGCCGCCGCCCCGGGAGTTCCGCAGCTGGGCGAAGAAGTTGATCTCCTCAACCTGCTTGCCGAACTGCTCCTCATCCCCGGCGACCTCATCGAGCAGCTCGGGGTCGGAGACCACGACCAGCCGCCATTTCTTCGTCGGGATGCCGACTGCGTAAATGTGGCCGAACCGGCGGTAATAGTCGAGCTGCGTGTCGTTGTCGTTCAGGATGTCGAAGTTCGCGAACCGCTCGCCCTTCGGCACGAGCCAGCGAATCGCGTACGGGATCTCGACCGGCCCCGCACCGGCCGGCGGCGCCGGCCGGGCGGCTGACGAGGCAGGCTGGGGTACTGGCGGAGCTGGTGGTGCGGGTGGTGCGGCAGCCTGGAGGGCGGGCGAGGCGAGCTGTCCAGCCAGGACTGGCTGAGCGGGCGGGGGCTCCGGCTGCGCGGGCGGCGGCGCTGGCTGCGCGGCTGGGCTGCCCAGCACCGGCACGGGCTGCAGTTCGTGGCCGGCCAGCAGGAAGGTCGCCGAGCCGATACGGACGGTGTCGCCTTCCGACAGCACGGCTGAGTCAACCCGCTGCCCGTTGACGAACGTCCCGTTGATGCTGCCGAGGTCGGCGATCGTGATCTGGCCGGCCGCGTAGCGCAGCTCGGCATGCTGCCGGGACGCGCTGGGATGCGCGACCACCAGGTCGTTGTCAGGCGCCCGGCCGATCCGCAGCACCGGGCTCGCCAGCGGCCGCGTGAGGCCGTCGTCCTGGCCCGCTGGCTCCGGCACCGCGGCCGGGTCAGCCCCGGCCGGCCCCAGCCCGGCTGCTGGCCGCGCGGCTGCGGGCGGCGCAGCCGGCGTGACAGTGCAGGACAGCACAGGCCCGTCAGCTGGGTGGCCGAGCCGGACCACGCACTCGGCGCTGATCTTGATCCGGTCCAGCCGCTGGCCCTGCGCGAAGGTGCCGTTGGTGCTGCCGTTATCGGTGAGCAGCCAGTGGCCGTTCTCCGCCCTGATGGTCGCGTGCCGCCACGACACCCTCGGGTCAGCGACCACGATGTCGCACTCCGGATCGCGGCCGACCTGATACTCAGGACCGGCTGACAGGCTCCGGTCAGATCCCTGGTAACGCACCACGAGCGGCTGTGCGGACCCCCCCGAAAGGGACCTCACCCCGTCCACGCGCTAACTGTAGAGCCGTTACGGGCCAAGCAACATAGTTCGACTGAAACGGACTCGGCGGGCTTGCTGTCCGTTAGCTGCCTAAAACCAGCCGGGCAATAACGCGCCCGCCGGGATGGGCGGTTTCGCGGCTTTTGCAAGCGGCCGTGACCGGTGGCCGACCGTGGCTAGCGCGCGGCCGGCCGAAAGCGGCCAGCCGCTAGACTGCCGCGACGTGCCAGGAACGCTCCGCCTGCAAGGCAAGCCAGCTCCGCGCGCGACCGGCAGCCGGAAGGAGCCGGCCGGGTGACTCAGTTCAACTACCTCACGCCGCGCCAGCCGAGCGGCCTGCTGTCGCTGGCCGACGCCGCCCGGATCTCGGCCAGCTTGCTGGCCGGCGCCCTGGCCGTGCTGCCTACTGAGACCGGCTACATGCTGGCCGCGCTGGCGACCTCGCCCGACGCCGTCGAGCTGGCCTTTGCTGCCAAGCGCCGGCCGGCGGCTCAGGTCATGCACGTCGCGTGCAGTTCGCTGGAGATGGCGGCGACGGTCGGTCACGCCGGGGCACGCGCAGCCCTGGTGCTGGGCAGCCTGACACCGGGACCGGTGACCGTGGTGATGCCCAAGACGCCGCTGCTGCCCGACCGGCTGGTGTCCGTCGCCGGGACGGTCGGCATCCGCGTCCCCGATCACCCCGCCACGCTGCAGGTGATCAGCGCGGTCGGCGCGCCGCTGACCGCCACCAGCCTCAACGCCAGCGGTGCGGCATCCGCGCCGATGCGCGACTTCGACCTCGGCGACCTCGCCTGGCCGGCCGCCCCGCCAGTCTTCGTCGTGGCCGATGACACGTCGATCAGGTATCAGGCAGCCTCGACACTGGTCCGGATCACCGATGACGACCTGGAGATCCTGCGGCCCGGCGCCGTCCCTGAGGCGGAGATACGCCGCATCGCCGGCCCGGCCCGCGGCGCGCCGGGTCCTGCCTAAGGCGGGACTGCTGGCCCCGGCCGGCTAGCGCTCATGGCCCTGGCGCAGCCAGCCGAGGTAGTCGGCGACCGCCTGGCCGGTGTCATAGCGCGGGCAGTATCCCCTGTCCTCGCGCAGCCGGCTGATGTCCAGGCAGATCGCCTGGCCGGCGTCTTCGGTACCGTCCCGCTCGGGCAGGCTGATTCGTGCGTCCGGCACGAGCGCGGCAAGCGCGGCGGTGACGTCCCGGTTGGCCAGCGGCGAGCCTGCGGCGACGTTGTATACCTGGTGCCGCAGCCGGGGCGCGAGCTGCAGCAGCGCGATGGCCCTGGCGCAGTCTTTCGCGTAGCACATGTCGAGGCCGTCGCCAGCGTAGGCCGGGGAGCGCAGCGCGGACAAGTCCGGCTCGGTGCCGCGCGCCGCGGCGTGCACGAGCTGCGGCACGGCGGTGAACGGTGACCAGGGGTTGCCGCCGGGCCCCCAGGCGGACAGCCGGTAGCTGATGACCTCGATCCCGGCGGCTGCGGACAGGTGGCCAGCGAGCAGTTCGCCGATCTTCTTGAACGTCGGGATGGGGTGCCCTGCCAGCATCGGCAGCGGCAGATTCTCGCGCACCGGGCCCGCGGCCGTGATCCCGCCGTAGACGCCGATGGTGGACGCGATGCCCACCCGCGGCACCTGCCACTCGGACGCCACCTGCAGCACGTTGAGCAGGCCGCCGATCGCCGTCCTCGCTGACTCGGCGGGCGCTGACTGGTCGGCCGGCCAGGGCACTGAGCCGGCCAGGTGGACGACGCCGGTGATCGGGTGCCGCTCGCCGATCCGCTGGAGCGCGGCCAGGTCGGCGACATCGGCCCGCTCGGCGTAGACCGGCCGGCCGGCCAGGTCAGCTGGCAGCACCGGCTCGCGCCGCTGCACGAGCACACACGACTCGCCGAGGTCGAGCAGCGCCCGCGTGGTGTGCAGGCCGCAGACCCGACCCGGCAGACGCGCGCCTGGTTCGGCTGTACCTCACGCCGCGCGGCTGGGCGGCTCGCAAGCCGGTCCGCGCCGCCAGGGCCGCGCTAGAGCGGCAGGTCACGGCCGGGCTGTCCGCGGCCGAGCGCGACCACCTCCACTCGGCGCTAGCCAAGATCGTGGCCCAGCTTCGCCCGTCGCAGCCTGAGCCGCCCATCGCGGCCGGGTGACGACCGCAGCCCCCGGGGCCTGCGGCGGCGCGGCCGGGCCGTCAGCAGGGCGGCCGTGAGGCGGTCAGCTCGTGTACTTCATGACCAGGTCACCGACCTGGGGCAGCGCCGCCTGGATGTGCTTGGCCGCGAAACCCGCGGACCGACCGGTAGGCCTTGACGATGACCGGCCGGTGCGAGCCCTCGGCACGCTCGTCAGTCACCGAGAGCAGCGCCTGGGACACCTCACCGCCACGCTTGGCGAGGTAGTCGCCGAATTCGGCGGCACCCGAGCTGCTGAACTCCGCCCAGTACGGCTGCAGCTCCTCGACGATCCGCGGTAGCAGCACTTCGAGCATGTGCCGCACGTGCCCGGCTGCGAAT
The DNA here is from genome assembly GCA_036495525.1 of Streptosporangiaceae bacterium. GTDB lineage: Bacteria > Actinomycetota > Actinomycetes > Streptosporangiales > Streptosporangiaceae > DASXMR01. The sequence continues at coordinate 60,884 of DASXMR010000024.1, forward strand.
GCGTTCACTGTCTTGTAGGCCAGCCTGATAGCGGCCATCGAGATTCCCGGCTTATCCGCGAGCTCGCGCTCGATCAGGGCATGGCAGTCGTCGACTACCTTGGGCTGGACGTCGGGCGACAGCAGGATCTCCTGCAAGGTAGCTGCCATGAGCCGGGTCCTTTTCATCGTCGCTGGGGTGTCATTGGGGCCGGGCCGCACGGCCGCGGCTCGTCCGGAGCCGTAAGGGGCAACGGCCGACTGCCACTTTGTTACAGGAACGCGCTCCTGCTAGCGGTGATACGAACGTGCATGGTCTAGCTGCTCTGCAACCTGGTGCCGGGCAAGGAGTTCCGGGCCGGGCGCGCGTACCTGGTGACGGCAGATGGTGCGGTACGGCGGGTCGCCGATGACTTCTCGTTCCTCATGGCATGACAGTGACTCCGGACAACAGCAGCCTGATCGCGGGATCCGGCTGGGACGCCCTGGTCGCCTCCGACATCGGCGCTGACGGCTGGCGCCCCGAAATCAGCCGGGCGGCCCGTCCTGACCGGCGAGTTCCTCCCGGGCCTCGATGACCGACTCGGCGATCCGGCCCGCGCCGCTGGCGTCGGCGATCGCTGCCGCCTCGTCCAGCAGCGGCTGGATGTCAGCGCGCCGGCCCTGTGCCCGGGCGACGTACGCCAGGCCGACCAGGTTCGCGGCCACGCCCGGCATGAGCCCGATCTCGCGGCGCAGCCGGGTCGATTCCTCCAGATGCCGTCGGGCCACATCCGGATGCCCGGTGAAGTGCGCGTCGATGCCGAGGTGCCGGAGCGCCTCGGCCATCGTGGCCTTCTCGCCAGCTTCGGTCGCGAGCTCAAGCGAGCGCTGCAGCAGCCGCACGGCGGCGACGTTGTCGCGCCGGACCACCTGGTGGAAGCAGCCGGCCCAGAACAGCGCCTCGGCCTCGCCGCTCACGTCGTCCAGCCGGTGGAACCGCTGCGCTGCCCGCTCGAAGAACGGCAGCTCGGCCGGGTTCTCCGTGGCTGACGCCGGATCGTGGTCGCGCTGCAGCAGGAACCGGGTATGCAGGATCCGGCCGCGGGCAAGAGCTAGCTCGGCCTCCGCCGCGTCCAGCTCCCGGTCCGCCTCGTCGAGCAGGCTGGCGTCACCGCCGAATACAGCCTGCTCGTACAGCAGTCCGGCATGCCTCACTCGCTCGTCCACTCGCCGGTCGCCTCCTCTTGATCGGGCATCCGCTTGATCGGGTATCCGCGGCCGACGGCCGGGCGAAAGCCAGGATGCCAGCCCGCCGGCGCCCCGGCGAAACTCAGCAGCGTGCCGCGCTGGTGCCGTGCTTTACTGCTGGCAGTAATCGTCCGAGTCTCAAGGGAGGGTAGATGCGCGCTCGCGTTCATTCCGTCGTGATGGCCTCTTGGACCTACTCGAAGGGTATGACGCGTGCAGGGCACGACTCTCAACCTTGGCATCCTGGCGCACGTAGACGCCGGTAAGACCACCCTCACTGAGCGGCTGCTCTACGGCGCAGGCGTCATCGACCAGGTCGGCAGCGTCGATGCCGGGACGACGCAGACTGACACGCTGGCGCTGGAGCGGCAGCGCGGGATCACCATCAAGTCCGCCGTCGCCTCGTTCGGCCTCGGTGAT
>DASXMR010000025.1:0-59935 GCA_036495525.1 Streptosporangiaceae bacterium
GCGGGGTTCGTGATCGAGCGGATAGCCGAGCCGCAGCCGTCGAAGGATGCGCTCGAGCGGTTCCCGTCCGAGCTGGCGGGTGTCGCCGGTGTCCCGACCTTCATCGTCTACCGGCTTCGGCTCGCGGCCTGACGGCAGGTCACTGGCCGGGCAGCGCGTCCAGCACGGCCAGCTCGGCGGCCGACAGAGCGATCGCGCCGGCCGCGACGTTCTCGGTCAGGTGATCCGCGTCGCCGGTACCGGGGATCGCCAGCACGTGCGGGCCCTGGTGCAGCGTCCAGGCGAGCGCAACCTGGGCCGGCGTCGCTTCGTGCGCCCTGGCGATCGCGGTCAGCCCGGCCGGCTCTGGCCCGGTCATGCCCCGGTGCCGCCCGCTTCTGGCGATCGCGAAGAACGGCACGAACGCTATGCCCAGGGCGCCGCATTCGCGCAGCACCGGCGCTGACTCACGGCGCGCGAGGCTGTGCGCGTTCTGCACGCAGACGACCGGCGCTACCTTGCGCGCTTCGGCCAGCTGGCCGGGCCGCACGCCGGAGATCCCGAGGTGGCGGATCAGCCCCGCCTGCCTCAGCTCAGCCAGCGCGCCGAAGTAGTCAGCCAGCGGCTCCATGCCCGGCTGCAGGCGCAGGTTCACCACGTCGAGGTGATCACGGCCGAGCTGGCGCAGGTTCTCCTCGACCTGGCCGCGCAGCCCGCCTGGCGGGGGCGTGGGCAGCCACTCCCCCGCATAATCCCTGGCCGGCCCGACTTTGGTGACGATGACCAGGTCGCCGGGGTATGGCGAAAGCGTCGAGTTGATCAGCTCGTTGGCTGACCGAAGAGCCGAGAAATAGAACGCTGCCGTATCGATATGGTTCACGCCGAGCTCGACCGCCCGGCGCAGCACGCTGATGACCTGCTGCCGGTCGCTGGCGGGCGCCCCGGCAGAGAAGGCGGCACCGCGCTGAGACAAGCGCATGGCGCCGAATCCGATCCGGCTGACCTCGAGGTCGCCGAGTCTCCAGGTCCCCGACATGGAAGCCCTGACCGGAGCCGTCACGCCTCCCTACCCCGCCCGCCGCAGCGGCAGCGGGTTCTGACCAGCCGATCGCAACGGCTAAGGATCGGCGCTCACCCGGTACCTGTTCATTCTGCCAGCGGCTGGAGCGCGGCGGGCCGGGCGGCGATGGCGGTGCGTGCTCACCCGCCTGGCCGGAGTCCAGCGTCTGGCACGAGCCTGGCATCAGCCCGGCGCGGCCAGGGCCCGCCCCCGCAGGGGCCCTGGCCGGCACCGGCTGCCCGGGGAAGGGTCAGATCCGCCGCAGCACGCTGACGACCTTGCCGAGAATGGTCGCGCGTGCCGCCGGCACGGCCGGGTAGGCGGGATTGCCGGCGATCAGCCAGGCTCCGTCCGCGGTGCGGCTGAGCATCCTGACGTCCGCCGGACCGTCGGCGCCGTCCAGCAGTACGGCGACGAGTTCCCCGTTGCCGGCGTCATCCTGCTGCCGGACGACTGCCCAGTCGCCGTCGGTGATGGCCGCGCCGATCATCGCGTCGCCGCTGACCCTGACCGCGACCAGTGATCCGTCCCCGACCAGCTGCCTGGGCAGCGGCAGGCTGTCGCCAGGTGACTGACCGGCGTGGCGCCCGGACTGCTCGATGGTCATCGGCCTCCACCTCGGCCGCGGGGTCGGCTGAGCTTGACGATGCTAGCAGTGTCCTGCTGATAATCAAATACATGTTCGATAGCTTGCCTGGTCAGGCTGCTGACGGCCGGGCGGTGAGCGGTCCGCGGTCGGCAGCGAGCTGGCAGCCCGCGGCCGGTGCTAACGGGCCGCCGGGCGCTGACTATCCGGCGCCGGCTCGCCTGCCGGGCAGCAGCCGGTGGCCTAGCCGCTGGCACCGCGCCTGGCCGCCGACGGGCAGGCCCTGGTCTCGTCAGCTGCCGTCACGCCGGTACCGGGTTCCGGCCGGGCCCTGCGGCCGGCTGCCCGGCCCTGCTGGCCGGCCCGCTGGCTGGGAACGAGCAGGAACGAGGTCAGCGCGGCCAGCAGGGTGGCGAGGCTAGCCGTGTCCGCGGCGCCGCCAAGCTGCAGCGCGCCGGCGAGGGCCGGCCCGACGACTGCACCAGCAAGCGTGGCGGCGGCCTCGCCGGCCAGGAAGACCGACGTGACCCGGCCCAGGCTGGCGCCAGGAATGACCCGCTGCACCGCCGTCTGGGAGATCACCAGGCTCATGGACCCGGACATGCCGACCAGCACGGCGGCTGGCACGGCCTGGCGCAGCGAGGCTGAGTGAAACAGCAGCCAGTAGCTGCCGGCGGCGGCAGCCAGCGTGCCGGACAGCAAGAACCTGACCGGCACCCGGTCGAGCAGGCCGCGCAGCGCCGGGGCGCCGAGCAGGAAGCCCGCGCCGAGCCCGGCGAACAGGATCCCGGTCGGCCGGCTTCCGCCAAGTCGCTCGACGCCGAACGGGATGAGCACGGCGCTGAGCGACGCGTTGGCCGCCAGGAAGATGACGGTCACCGGGAGCAGCGCCCTGGCCGTCCGCTCGCCGCCCAGGACTCGCAGTCCCCCGCGCAGGTCGCTGGCGACCGCCAGGAGCACCGGCCCCCGCCGTGGCTGGCCAGCGCGGCGCCACGGGCGGCGAGCCGAACGAGTGCGCGACCGGCCAATTCGCGGCGAGGTGAACCCCAGCGCTACGGCGGAGATCAGGTAACTGGCCACGTCGGCGCAGATCAGCGCCCGGAAGCCGACGACCGCGAGCAGCAGGCCGCCGAGCGGCCCGCCGGCCAGCCGGACGACGCCAGACCCGATGGCGGTCAGCGTGTTGGCGCTGGTCAGCCGTGACCCCGTGCCGACGATGTCCGGGATCCTGGCTCGCAGCGCTGGCTGGAACAGGGCAGTGCCGGTGCTCTCAGCCGCCACTGCCAGGTAGCAGACCCAGTAGCGCGCGGCCGGCACGCCGAACAGCATCGAGGCGACCGCCACCGCGCGGAACATATCGGTGCCGATCATGACGCGGCGCCGGTCCCAGCGGTCGGCGAGCACGCCGGCAATCGGGCCGAGTACGAGCAGCGGCAGATATTCTGCCGCCAGGATCAGCCCGGTGACGGCCAGTGACCTGGTGACGAGGAACACGTGCGCCGGAACGGCGAGGACGAGCAGCCAGGAGCCAATGGAGCTGACAATCCCGGCGAGCCACAGCCGGCGAAAGTCAGGTATCTGGAGTGCCTGGAGCACGATGCCTCCGCCCGGTCAGATAATGTTTCTGTCAGAATAGTTCTCAGATAAACTGTCTTGTCAAGAGCACGACCGAGGCGGCGGCGCGGTCAGCCATGCGCGCCGCGAGATCGGCGGCAGGAGCAGAGGAGGAGCCGTGGACGGCGATGTCGGCAGCCAGCTCCGCGCGCTGCGCGCCGCGTCGGGCAGGACGGTGGCATCCGTGGCCGCTGAGGCTGGCCTGTCCGTGCCGTACATCGCCAACCTGGAGAACGGCCGCGGCAACCCGACCACGACCGCGCTTAGCCGGCTGGCGTCGGCGCTCGGCAGGCAGCTGGTCATCACGCTCGCGCCAGCCGGCCAGGAGCCGCAGCCGCTCGCCGGGGTCCAGGCGCCGCTGGTCCGGCTGAGCCGGACGGGACGGTTCCGCGCGACGACCGCGCGGCTGGCCGAAGAGCTGGGTGCCGATCAGCGCGCGCTAGCGGGGGAGCTGGTCACCGCGCTCAGCTCGGTTGCTGCGGTGGTGGACCGCGACCTGGCGGAAGCCGACTGGTGGCGCCTGATCGACGCGATCCTGCTGATCGCCGCCTGCCCGGCTGATACCGGCGATAGCAGCGGGACAGCCGGACCATGACCAGTCAGCAATCCGGGCAGTCACTCCCGGTAACTACCGGATCATGTACGGCAGCAGCGTCAGGCAGGCAGCGAGCCGGCCGCCGGGTCGGCAGCGACAGCCGCCTCGCGCAGGAATGCCGACGCAGGCGAGAACACCTCGGCCACGCTCCGCCCGGCAAGGCTGGCCTGGTAGGCCCGGTGCCGGTCCAGCTCCCAGTCCCGTCCGGTCGGCGGCAGCGATCCGAGGGCCGGCTCGGGCACCGGCTTCCACCGCCAGCCCGTCACCCTGGCGCTGCCGGCCGCGCCGGGCCCGGCGCAGACGAAATCGGCGGGATCGAGGTGGTAGCCCATCTGGTTGCGCACGAACCGCAGGCCCCCCAGCGAGTCCTCGAGGGCCTTGCGCTGCTGCTCGCCGCGCTGGCTGAGCACTAGGTCGTAGCTGTCCGGGTGGTAACGGACCAGGGTCGCGTCGACGATCGTCACCCACCACACCGCCTCGGCGATGACCGCGAACGCCCGGGTCTGGTTCGTCGCCCTGACCCGCAGGAACCGGCCGGTTGCCTCCTGCATCGCGGCAACCGACCAGCCAAGCGCGGTGGCCCTGGCTGGCAGCTCACCGGTGTTCTCCCGGTTCCAGGCGACCCGGCAGCGGGCCGAGCAAAACCGCGCGTGCTCCCGGCGCGGCTCGAAAGCCACGCCGCAGTTCGCGCATTCCCTCCGCTCCTCCATCAGCACATGTTACGCGTAACAACGGCGTCCTGCTGGCACCGGTCACGATCCGTGCCGCGAGCACGGCGAGCCAACGTCAGGGCAGATGGCGGTCACACCCAGCGCTGCCGCGGGTGCCGGTCACCACCGTCGCGCCTATCTCGGCCGAGCTGGACACGCTCGGTACCAGGCCGTGGCCGGCCAGTTCGGCGGCTGCTTCCGCTGCCTGCCCGGAACTCGTCTCCACCAGCAGGTGGCCGCCAGGCGCCAGCCAGTCAGCCGCCGCGGCCGCGATGCGCCGGATCACGTCCAGCCCGTCGGCGCCGCCGTCCAGCGCTGCCCGCGCCTCGTGCAGCCTCGCTTCTGGCGGCAGCAGCGCGATCTGCCCGGTCGGCACGTACGGCGCGTCAGCCACCAGCAGGTCTACCCTGCCGCGCAGCCCGGCGGGCAGCGGGTCGAACAGGTCACCCTGGTAGGCATGCCCGCCCCAGCGCGCCAGATTGCGCCTGGCGCAGCCGACGGCAGCCGGGTCGATGTCAGCCGCGTACAGCTCGACCGTGCCGCCAGACCCGGCGCTGCCGCCGGCCTCAACCGCGGCGGCCAGCGCAGCGCCGATCGCACCCGACCCGCAGCACAAGTCAACGATGACCGGGGGCTGCCAGCCGCGAGCCGCCTGACCCTGGCCGGCCAGCCGGAGCGCTTCGCCGACCAGGAACTCGGTGCGCGGGCGGGGCACGAAGACGCCAGGCACGACGGCCAGGCGCAGGCCGCAGAACCAGGCCAAGCCGATGACGTGCTCGACCGGCAGTCCCGCCGCGCGCCGGTCAACCATGTCCGCCAGCTCAGCCGGGCTGCTGGCCGCGTCCGCCAGCAGGCTGGCCTCTTCCTCGGCGAACACGCAGCCGGCCGATCGCAGCCGGGCGATCACAGCGGACCTGGACGAGCCGCTCAGGGTCACGGACATGGGCAGGCGCCTTTCGCTATCTGCGACGGCGCTTCCGCGGTCAGCGGCGTACGGTTCGCCCGGTGCGGCGGGGAAGCGCTGTCCGGTGCTGATCAGAGTCGATGACCGGTCTCACCTCCCTCGCCGGGCAGCTCAGCGGCAGAGCTGCTGACACGGCAACCCTACCGAAGCACCGCGCCACGCGGCCGTACGCTGGCGGTGGCCCGGCCAGCGAGATCCAGGAGGAACGCAGATGAGCGGCGATGCCCGGATCCGCAGGTACCGGCCGGCCGACCTCGACGCGCTCTACCGGATCTGCCTGCTCACCGCGGACAACGGCCAGGACGCCAGCCAGCTGTACCCGGACGGGTACCTGCCCGGTCACCTCTTCGCCGCCCCTTACGGGCTATTCGAGCCCGCGCTGGCATTCGTCGCCGAGGACGCGGACGGCGTGGCCGGCTACGTGCTCGGCGCCCTCGACACCGGGGCGTTCGAGCGGCGGCTTGAGCGCGACTGGTGGCCGCGGCTGCGCGGCCGGTATCCAGATCCACCACGGTGTGAGCAGCTGAGCCTGCCGCCGCAGCTGCTGGCGCGGGAGATCCACCACCCGTTCCGCGCTCCGGCCGAGCTGACCCGGCGCTTCCCTTCGCACCTGCACATCGACCTGCTGCCGCGGCAGCAGGGCCGCGGGCTCGGCCGCGGGATGATCGCGAGGCTGACCGCCGAGCTGCGTGACCGCGGCTCGGACGGCGTGCACCTGGGCACGTCCGAGCACAACCGGCGGGCAGTCGGCTTCTACCATCACCTCGGCTTCACCCTGGTGGCCTCGCCAGACTCCTTCCGGATCTTCGGGCTTGACTTGCACGACCAGCGGTAGCGCACGGCGAATCGCCGGTCAGTCCCGGCCGAGCACGTCCCACAGCCGGGCCAGCAAGGCCGGCCGGTCGGCAGGCCCGCTGAGGCCACCCTGCGCGAAGCTGGCACTGCCGCCGCCACGGCCGCCGGTCGCCGCCAGCACGTCCCGCAGCAGCTGGCGCGCGTCAGCATCGGCGCCGTGCGCTGGCACGCTGATCCCAATCCGCTGGGTCGAGTCGCCGTCGCCTAGCAGCAGCATCGCCACCACCGCGCCGAGCTCAGCGCTGATCTGCTGCGCCCGGCGGGCCAGCTCAGACGGATCGATGCCGGGATCGTCGATGACCAGGTAGCGCTTCCCGGACGGGGCGGTGCGCACCGCGCCTGCAAGGGCGTCGCCGGCTGGCTGGCCAGCGCCCCGGCTGGCCGGCCGCCGGGCAGCGGCGGTCAGCGCCGTGACCCGCTCGGGCAGCTCGCTCACCGGCACCCGCAGCTGCGCCGCCAGGCCGCGCAGCATATGGTCGCGTTCCAGTGCCCGCTGCAGCGCCGCCTCGCCGGTGACGGCCTCGATCCTGCGGACCCCGGCCCCGATGCTGCCCTCGCTCACGATCAGGAACAGGCCCACCTCGGCCGTGCCGTGCACGTGCGTGCCGCCGCACAGCTCGGCGGAGAAGTCGCCGAACGAGACCACCCGCACGTCGCTGTCGTACCGGTCGCCGAAGAACGCGATCGCGCCGCCGGTGATCGCTTCCTGATACGGCCTGACCGTCGTATCCCGCTTGAGGTTGGCCAGGATCTCGGCGTTGACCAGGCGCTCCACCTCATCGGCCTGGTCCGCGCTGAGCGCGGCCGGATGCTCGAAGTCGAACCGCAGCCGGTCCGGCGCGACCAGCGACCCAGCCTGCCTGACGTGCTCGCCGAGCACCAGCCGCAGCGCCGCCTGGAGCAGGTGCGTCGCCGAGTGGTTGCGGACGATCGCGGCCCGGCGGGGCGCGTCCACGGCGATGGTGACCCGCTGGCCCGGCCGCAGCGTGCCCTCGATCACCTCGATGTGGTGCACGTGCCGGCCGCCGTCCTGCCGGGTGTCGGTCACCAGCGCGGTCAGCCCTGGCCCGGTGATCTCGCCGGTGTCACCGATCTGCCCGCCGCCCTCGGCGTAGCACGGCGTCTGGTCGGCGACCATCAGGCCTCGCTGACCTGCGGTCAGCTCTGGCACCAGGTGGTCGCCGACCGCCACGGCGAGTACCTCGGCGTCAGCGGCGAGCTGCTGATGACCGAGGAACGAGGTCGGCCCGGCTGGCAGGTCAGCCGCCAGCTGCTGCGGCAGCGCGGCCGGCCCGCCACTGGCTTCCCCGGTGCTCGCGGGCGCCGGGCCGCGGGACAGCTCCCGGTGCCTGGCGAGCAGCTCAGCCAGCCGCTCCTCGTCCACCGAGCCGCCCTGGCCAGTGGCGAAGTCCCGGATCAGGTCCACCGGCATGCCGTGGGTAGCGAACAGGGCGAAGGCGTCGTCTCCGCTGATCACGAAGTCGCTGCCGGAGGCGAGCGCGGCGAGCCGGTCAAGCCCGCGTCGCACCAGCTGGCCGAAGTCATGCTGCTCGGCGGCGAGCAGCCCGATGATGGCGCCGCGGCGCTCCCTGAGCATCGGATAGGCGCCGCTCATCCGGTCGATCACGGCGTCCGCCACCAAGGTCAGGTCGGCGTCTGGCCGGCCAGCCAGCGCGGCGGTGGCCAGCGCCTTGCGCATCAGCCGGCGCGGTATATACCCGCCGCCCTCGTTCGACGGCGCCACGCCCTCGCCGAGGATGAACGTCGCCGCCCGCAGGTGGTCGGCGATAACCCGGATGTCACGCTGGCCCGCGCCGCCGCCGACGGCCGCCACGGCCGCGCCGACAACGGGCGCGAGCAGGTCGCTCTCGTAGGCCGACTCGCAGCCCTGCAGGACCATGGACATCCGCTCCAGCCCGGAGCCGGTGTCGACGCTGGAGAATCGCAGCGGCTCGAGGCGGCCGCCTGGCAGCCGGTTGTAGCGCATGAACACGCCGGCATTCCAGATCTCGATGTAGCGGCGAGCCGAGTCGAAGTGCCCGCCGGGCTGGTACTGCGCGCCGTACTGCGGCCCGGTGTCGTAGAAGACCTCGGTGGACGGCCCGCACGGGCCCGTCTCGCCTGCCGACCAGAAGTTGTCCTCCGCGCCGAGCCGGACGATGTGGCCGTCGGGTATGCCCGCGCGCCGCCACGCATCGACTGACTCCTCGTCGGCCGGCACGCCCAGGGTGTCGTCGCCGCCGAAGACGGTGACGTACAGCTCGCCGACGCTGAAGCCGAAGCCGGCGGTGAGCAGCTCGAAAGCCAGCTCGACCGCCCGCTGCGGGCCGTAGTTGCCGATCGACCAGCTGCCTAGCATCTCGAAGAACGTCAGGTGATGACGGTCGCCGACCTCGCCGATGTCGACGGTACGCAGGCACGGCTGGACGTTGCACAGGTCCGGCGCCGGCGGGATCGCCTCGCCGAGGAAGTACGGCTTGAGCGGGGCCATGCCCGCGTTGACGTACAGCAGCGTCGGGTCGTTGCGCGGCACCAGCGATGCAGCCTCGATCCGTGCGTGCCGCCGGCTCGTGAAGAACCCAAGGAACGTCTCACGGATCTCGTCGCTGCTCATCGCTCGCGCCATGTGGTCAGCCTATGAACGCGGGCTACTGGTTTTCCGGCAGCTTCGGCGCCACGGCGGAGGCGCGCCATCGCACGCCTGGCCGGCCCCGCGCCAGCCTGCCAGGACCGGGCTGCATCCTCGGCGCGCCGATTCCGGCATAGTGCTCACTGCGTGGCGCTCGCGGAGCGTCCTGCCATGGCACGGACCTACATCAATGGCCAGCTTAGGGTGCCTGCCGGCCCTTGCCGGCAGCGGTATTCCGGCTGCCGGCGAGGCCGCCTATAGCACCTGCGATTGCAGGCTGGGAGCGCCCGCGCGCAGCCTGCCCGCGCGGTGCAAGACGATCAGCCGCTGCACGCCCAGGCTCACCGCGAGGTACAGCACGATGGAAGCGGCACCCAGGCCGCTCACCTCCTTACCATGGCTCACCAGCGCGTCCTAGCCCAGATGCGCGGCTACGGCCAGCACCCATGGCAGCGCGGTCGCCGCGTTGCCCCTGGTCCACGCCTCGCCCTCGCTCAGCCACAGCCGGACGGTCGCCGCCCTGGCGGCCCCGAAGGCGGCGGCCAGCACCAGGCTCCCGACCAGCGCCGCGAACACCGAGCGCCGAAGTGCTCGCCGCTCAGGAAATTAGTGAACTGGATAATTCCGATGACCCCGAGAATAAGAGTTATTCTCGCCGCCGCCGCTGACCCGGCGCGGCTGCACCCTGCCGGTAAATCAGCAGGCCGAGAACTGCTACTCCCACGACAATATCGACGATCACTTCTGCTCCATTTCCAGGTGCCTTTGCGATTACCATTTCCGCTGAACGGGCTGACCGTCCCGGCCGGGGCCGGGCGACGCCGCCTGCCGGTCCTTGCGCGGCCCCGCGCCCGGCCGTCACCAGGCTAGAGCCGTCAGGACACGCGGCCGTGTGCCGTGCGTCCAGAGCCCGGCATGACAGACGTCATGGCACGTGAGCGGCGGTGGCGAGCAGAGTGCCCAGATACTGCGGGAGCGGCTGGTGTGACCAGCGCGACGACTCAGAAGCAGGGCAATTCCGGGCGGTCGGGCCGATCGGACCTACCCCCGGCAGGGCCGCCGAGGCTGCCTGTTACTTTGTCTGGAACGGGGGCAGCGGTAAAGACAGTTCCGGAGGTCTCGGTGGGCCTGCCTGTGCGTCAGCGCAGAATGCTCGACAAGATCGAGTATGCATTGTGCGAGTCTGATCCCGGCCTCACATCGCGATTTCACCTATTCAGCCGGCTAGCGGCCGGCGAGGAGATGCCGCGGGTGGAGCAACTGCGCGCCCGCGCGGGCTGGCTGATGCTGCGACTGGCCTACCGGGCGGGCACGTTGGCCAGGCGGCTGCGGCTGCCGCGGCTTGGCCGGTACCGGCAGCTGCTGTTCATCCCGCTGGCCATCGTGATTCTGGCTTCGACGTTCGTGGTGGCCGCGGCGCTGCCCGGTCCGAAGCGGTGCCGGGCGACTACGGCGGCAGCTACCGCCAGCCCGGCTGCCGGGCGGGCGCCGCGCTGCCTGCCCCCGCCAGGCCGTCCGCTGTTCATCGGCCGGTAGCCCAGCTCCCCGGCTGGCAGCCCAGCTCCCCCGGGGCTGGTCGCCCGGCTCCTTGGCCGTTGCCCAGCTCGCCGGCCGGCAGCTCAGCGCCGGATGGCCACCAGCTCCGGCCGCGCGCACGCCCGGCCCGCCTGGCCGGGCAGCAGTACGCCGAGCCGGCCGCACGAGGCCAGCAGGACCGCGCCGGTGATCGGGTCCGCGCTGCCGCCCGCGCCGGACAGGTCGACGAAGTAGTGCGGCCAGGGCACCGCCGGGCTCGTCCACACCACTCGCCTGGCCAAAATGTCATAGCCCCAGGCGACTCCCCTGGCACCCTCATCCAGCCCGAGCGCCACGCCTGCCCGCACGCCGTAGAGGCCAGACGACCCCCGCACGTCGGCGCCGCTGATCCGCGCGCCAGTACCCGGGTCAAGCCCGACGAGCTCGCTGCCCGCTGTCACGTAAAGGGTCTGCCGCACCGGGTCGATGGTCTGCGGCACGACGCCGGGCCTAAACCACAGCTGCCGCCCGGTCTCGCCGCTGTAGCCGGTCAGCCCGGCGGCCCCGGAGAACAGCACCACGTCACCGGCCGCGCCGCTGAGGGTGCCGGCGAACGAGCCCCGGCCGGCCGGGCGGATCATCAGCTCGGCGCCGCTGCGCAGGCTGATCCTCCGCAGCGCGGTGACCGGGGCGGTGCCCAGGTAGCCGTCAGCGGCCACGGTGACGTAGAGCTCGCCGTCCGCTGTTCGCCACGCCTGCTCAGCCGTGCCGGTGCGGTGCTGCCAGACAACCCGGCCGGTGCGCACCGCGTAGCTGATGACGTGCGTGGCACCGATGATCACGACCGTGGAGCGGCTGGCTGCCACCGCGCCGCCGTACGCGGCGGCCGGAAACACGGCCAGCTGCCGCCCGGTCAGCGCCGACAGCACGACCTCCTGCCGGGCGGTGCTACCTGGAACGTCCACGCCGACGGTGACCACGCCCGGCCAGGCGCGGACGGACACGACCGACGATCCGGCTGGCAGCCCGGACAGCGCAGTCGTCCAGGCCCGCTTGCCGGAGCGCGCATCGTAGCCGTAGACCTCCCGGCCGAAGCCCACCGCCGCGATCCCGCTGCCGATGGCGGCGTACGCCTCGCCGTGGCTGAGGACCGTGCCGTCAGCGCCGCCGCGCGCCGTCCAGCTGCCCGGCAGGCCGCTCGCCCACAGGATCCTGCCCTCGGCGGCTGTGCAGCGCTGCCCGCCGCACGGGCGAGCGCCCTGGCTCGCAGCGTGCGCCGGGACGACGGCGGCGCCGATGAGCACGGCGGCGAGGGTGCCGCGCCGCGCCCATGCGGCTAACCGGCCCTGCTGCCTCACGACCGTGCCCGTGCCTTTCCGCTGGCCAGCGGCGTCCGATGGCTGGCCTGGCGGCCTGCCCGCCTTGTCAGCAACGGTAATGCAACTGCGGCTGCGCCGCCTGAGTAGCGTTGGCCCTGCCATATGCGGGGCCGCCGGGGTTCGCCCCTGATAACGCCAATGGCTGGCAGCCAACGAGGAGGAGACGATGACAGGACGGGCACCGCTGCCCTATGACTTCATGCCCGAGGTGCCGTCGTTCACGCTGGAGAGCGACGACGTGCGGCACGGCGAGCAGATGAGCGACAACCAGGTCTACAACAGCTTCGGCATGTCCGGGCAGAACATCTCCCCGCAGCTTCGCTGGTCCGGCTTCCCGGCGCAGGCCAGGAGCTTCGCGGTGACCTGCTACGACCCGGACGCCCCGACCGGGTCCGGCTTCTGGCACTGGCTCGTGGTCGACGTCCCGGCCTCGGTGACCGAGCTGCCGGCCGGCGCTGGCAGCGCCGGCGGGGCTGGGCTGCCGGCTGGCGCATTCTCGGTGCGCAACGACTACGGCACCAAGGACTTCGGCGGCGCCGCCCCGCCTGCCGGGGACGAGCCGCACCGGTACGTGTTCGCGGTGCACGCGCTGGACACCGACAAGCTGGGCGTGGACTCCGACGTCTCGCCGGCCGTCGTCGGGTTCAACCTGCGATTCCACACCATCGCCCGGGCAGTGATCATCCCGGTCTTCGGGCACTGAGCAGGCGCGGCAGGCAGTGCTAGCCGACCACGGGGCTAGCCGACCACGGGGCTAGCCAGCCAGCCGGGGTTCAGCCAGCCGGGGTTCAGGCAGCCCCGAGGCTGGCCAGCACTGCCTGCTCGCGCTCCGGGCTCAGTCCCTGGCCGGGCCTGGGCTCCGGGTCACCCTCGGCCTGCAGCCACTGCCAGGTGTCGGCGACGGTCTCGTCAACGGGGCGGCAGGTCAGGCCGGCCGCGTAGGCGGCGGTGACGTCGCCGCTGTGCAGCCCGGCCGCCTCGCCGTCCGGCGGAGCCCAGATCGGCAGCTCGGTCCACGGCTCGATCCCGGCCGCGGCGATGACCTCGGGCGAGACCCAGACCAGCCGCGCGCCGGACCCGGTCGCCGCCCTGGCGGCTTCGAGCAGGCTGGCCATGGTGGCGTGCCCTGGCTGGCTGACCGCGTTGAAGGCACCGCCGAGGCCGCGGTCGGCGGCCAGCAGCAGCCAGCCGGCCAGGTCGCGGCAGTCGATGTACTGGAGCTGCAGGTCCTGCGGGCCCGGCGCCAGCACGTCGCCGCCGCGCTCGATCCGGCGCAGCCACCATGGCATCCGGCCGACTCGCTCGTACGGGCCGAGGATCAGCCCGGCCCTGGCCAGCAGCGCCTGGTCGCCGAAGGCAGCAAGGGCCGCCAGCTCACCGCCGCGCTTGGCGGCGGCGTAGTCAGTGCTGTCAGCGCTGGCCGGGTCGCCGGCGACGACAGGTCCGCTCTCGTCGCCTCCGGGCGCCATCGGCCACTGGTACACCGACCGGCTCGACACATAGCAGTAGTGCCCGGCCCGGTCGGCCAGCAGCGTGGCCGAGTCCTGCACCGCGCTTGGCGCGCCGGACCAGGTGTCGATCACGGCGTCCCAGCTGGCGCTGCCCAGCACGGCGCGCAGCGCCTGCGGGTCGGTCCGGTCGGCGTGCAGGCCGAGCGCGCCAGCCGCGGACGGGCCGCTGACCCCGCGGGTGAGCGTGGTCACCTCGTCGCCGCGGGCGAGAGCCGCCTCGACGACGGCGCGCCCTACGTGATGGGTGCCGCCGAGTACTAGGAGCCGCATGCCGAGATCTTGCCCGGCCCGGCAGCATCAGCGCAGCCGATTTCATCCACGGCGTAGCCGGTCAGCAGCTGCTGAGGCCGGCCGACCAAGCCGCCACGCACACGGCTCCGTCAGGTGGCGGCCCTCAGCCGGACCCTCGGCTACGCGTCTGCCAGCTCCGTCAGCCAATGCGTAGCTAGCCCTCAGGCGGCGCCGTCGGCCGCCAGCCGCGAGCTCGGGCTAACCCGCGGCGGCCGGCCGCCGGCAGCGTGGCGATGTGCCGGCCGCAGCGCCCCGGATCGTAGCCGGGCAGGTTCGCGAGCTGGTCGAGCAGCCACGGGGAGGACAGCACCCGCAGCAGGCACTGCACCGCCCGGGTGTCGTTCTGCGCGGCCGGGATGACCCAGTCGAAAACCTCCGCTGCCAGCGGCACGAACGCCAGGTGGTAGGCCAGTGCGGCTGGCTCACTGGCGATCCCGGCGTCGGCGAGCCCGGCGGCGACTGCCGCCGCTACCTCCAGATGCCCGCTCGCCTTCGTCTCGTAGCCAGCCACAGCGGCCGGGTCGATGCCGAGCCTGGCCAGTTCGCGGTCGAGCAGATGCCTGGCCTCAGCTCCCGGCTCGCGATTGACCAGGCGCAGCCCGCCAGCCAGCAAGTCGGCGATGCCGGTGAGCCGGCCGGCCAGCTCCGGGCGCAGCACCAGGCCCTCGCGCCAGGCGCAGAAGCCGATCACCTCAGCGCCGCCGGGCAGCAGTTGCCTGGCCGCCGCCGTGTTGTAGTCGCCGGACGCGCTGCGCAGGTGCGCTCCGGCCGCGTGCACCAGCCCGGCGGCGGCCAGGCCGAGTGCCTCCTCGCTGCCGCATGGCCACCAGGCGAACGCCACCGGCGGATCGAGCAGGCTCAGCGGGGACTCAAGCAGCGGCATGGCCGGGTCACAGCCCGCGACCACCAGCGTGGGCCGCGGCGGCCCGATGGGCCGGACCTGCCGCTCCGCCAGGTGCCTGGCCTGGCCCGCTGCCTGCTCCCCCGCCTGGCCTCCGGCTACCTCGGGCTGACCGGAGCCAGCTGCCTGGACCAGGCCGCCGGCCGGCGCGAAGCCAGCCCGTCTCGCCGTGGCGTCCGATAGCGGCAGCGCGACGAACGCGTCGGAGACCGGGGCCAGCGCGACTCTGGAGCCTGGCTCGCCGAGCGGAGCCAGCGGCCTGGCGGTCACTGGCAGCGACGGGGGCGCCGGGCCGAACACCTCCTCGATGCTCGTGCCGAGCGCCTGCGCCAGTGCGAGCGCGACCCGCAGCGACGGGTCAGAAACCCCCGACTCGACCGCCGACACCGCCTGCCTCGACACCCCGGCCATGCCAGCAAGCTGCTGCTGGGACAGGCCCCTTGCCTGCCGGGCGAGCCGCAGCCTGCCGCCGTCCGCTGTCATGTCCCGGCCTCTCCGTCAGCGACCTGCCCGCCGTCAGCCGCGACACTGCCCGTCGCAGCCGTGCCCGTCGCGGCGGTGCCAGGGCCGGCCGGGCCGGCTGGCACTGTGCCAGTTGACACCGGGCCAGCTGACGCCGTGCCACCGGGCCGTGCGCGCGGCAGCGCGATGCCGTCCGCGCCGAAGCACGGCGGGTCAAGCACGGTGATCACTAGCTCGCCGCCCGGCGCCTGGCGGTCAGCCAGCCGGCCGGTCACGGTGACCGCGCCGATGCGCAAGTCGGCCTCCCAGCCAGCGCCAGCCGGCCGGCACCCGGTGACCAGCCCGTTGAGCACGAGCCCGCGGCCAGGCTGCGCGCCGGAGACCACCCGCTCGGGGTGCACGCCAGCCATCGCGTCCTGGCCGGCCGCCAGCGGCCCGGCGGGCACGAAGCCGAGGTACCCGACCAGCTCGGCGACCCGCCGCGAGGCCGGCCACAGCACCACCTCATCCGGAGCGCCGACCTGCAGCACGGCGCCGCAATCCAGCACGGCGAGCCGGTCGGCGAAGGCCTGCGCGTCGGCCAGCTCGTGCGCGACCAGGACGGCCGGCACGGCGCGCTCGGCCACCAGGCGCCCGACCAGTTCGGTGAGCGTGCGGCGCAGGCTGGCGTCAAGGCCGGTGTACGGCTCATCGAGCAACAGCGCGTCGCAGTGCGCGAGCAGCAACCTGCCGAGAGCCACCCGATGCGCCTGGCCGCCGGACAGCGCGGCTGGCATCTCCGGCAGCAGCTCGCCGATGCCAAGCACGCCGGCGAGTCCGGCGAGCTCAGCCGCCGAGGCGCCGGCGCCGGGCCCGTAACAGAGATTCGCCCGCACCGACAGGTGCGGGAACAGGGCCGGATCCTGCCGGAGCAGGCCCACCCGGCGGCGCCACGGCGGCACCGCCTGCCGCGGCTGCGCCGTGGCCGTCAGCACTCGCCCGCCAAGCGTGATCCGCGCCCGCCGCGGCTGCACCAGGCCGGCGACGGCCTCCAGCAGCGTGGTCTTGCCGGCTCCGGACGGCCCGAACAGCGCCAGCCGCTCGCCCGGCGACACCGACAGGTTCGCGCGCACGGTGAAGTCCCGGCGGTCAACCTCGACGTCGACGTCGAGCACGGGCGCTCCAGGCGTAGGCGGCGAACGGCAGCGGCAGCGCGACCACGAGCAGCACCAGGGCAAACGGCAGGGCGGACGCCAGCCCGGAGATCTGCAGCGTGGTCCAGATCTGCAGCGGGATACCGAACGGATGGTAAGCGACGACGATCACCGCGCCGAATGCTCCCATCGCCCTGGCCCAGGCCACGGCGAGCGCCATGCTCAGTCCCGGCGCGGCCAGCGGCAGCGTGACCCGGCTGAACACCCGCAGCGGCCGGTCGCCGAGCAGCCCCGCCTGCTGCTCCATCCGCGGGTCCACGTCGCTGAAGGCGGCCTGCGCGCCGAGCACGTAATACGGCGCCGACTCGTAGACCTGCGCGATGCACAGCGCGAGGAAGGTATTGGTCGCCGACAGGTGCAGCGCGCCGAGCACCCGTCCGATGGGCGTGAACGGGCCGATCAGGAAGATCAGCAGCAGCCCGATCACCAGCGGGGGCAGCAGCAGGCTGGCGAGCACGCCCGCTTCCCACACCCGCGCGAACGGCAGCCGGCCGCGGGCCAGCATCCAGGCCAGCGGGGTGCCGAGCAGCACCAGCACGCCGAGCGTGACCGCACCGGACTCCAGCGAGACGATCAGCGGCTCGAAAGCGCCTGGCATGCGCAGCGAGGTCCAGATCGAGTGCCAGGACAGGTGCGTGAGCAGCGCGATGAGAGGGCCGAGCAGTGCGATCCAGATCACCAGCGCCGCGCCGACCGACGCGAAGCCAGAGACCGAGCGCAGCGTGCTGGCCGGCCCTTGCCCGCCGCCGCGAGGTGCCGCCGGGGGCCGCTGTCCGGGGGTCCCCTCGTTCCCCCGGACAGCGGTGCCTGGAACGGGCGCGCCGCTAGCCGCCCAGCTCACTTGCTATCTGCGACGGGATCGCGCTCCGGTCGCCGAAGACCTGCGGCGTCAGCAGCGTGTATCCGCCCTGCTTGTAGAGGTTCAGGCCGGTCTGCGAGAGCGTGTACTTGACGAATGCGGTACCAGCTGGCGTCGGCTTGCCGATGGTCGTGATGTCGATCACCAGCGGCGAGCCCTTCTTGGTCACGTTGCCGGTGATGGTCACCGTGGCTTTGGCGTACTGGTCGGCGAGAGCCGGGCTGCCGAGGTTGATGTCGGGCGGCAGCGCGATGTACGGCAGGTGCAGCTGCAGCGCCTGGGACAGGTAAGCGCTTGAGGCGTCGAGCTGACCGGACTGCAGGGTGGAATCGAGCGTCGCCTCGTCGAAGATCTGCGGTGACTTGGCCGAGCTGGCCGGGCCGCCGAGGATCTTGGTCACCGTGTCGGCTGGCAGGTGATACTTCATCTGGGCCAGCTCAAGCATGTAGATGAACGCGCGGCCCTGCGGGTCGACGTTCGGGTCGGTCCGGCCGAGCTTCAGCCCCTTGGTCTGCAGCAGCGTGAACAGCTTCGGCAGTGGCTCCTTGCCGCTGGCGATGGCCTTGAACTGGCTGGCGTACTTGCTGTTCGGGTTGTAGGCCACCACGATCGAGGTCGTCGCGTACTGCACGTACCACTTGGTGAACTTGGGCTCCAGCGGGGTGATGTTGTCCCCGCCGACGCTCTCGAAGACGTTGGGTGCGATCTCGCCGGAGGCGATGCTGGCCTCCAGATCGCCGGATGCGCCGGCCCGGCCCGAGTAGCCGAAGCCTGACGCTTTGCTGAAGGCCGGGCCGAAGCTCTGCTCGTTCAGGTTCTCCAGCGAAGCCGCGTAAGCAACGCTCGCGGTCTTCGAGGAGGCACCCGAGGACGAGCCGGATGAGCTGCCGCACGCGGCCAGCCCGATGCACGTGACAGTGAGCAGCGCGCTCAGGGCCGCGCCGCGCTTTCCGGTAAGGACCACCATCCCTTGAACATAGCCATCACTGATTGCGGCGAGCAAGAAGTCCTGACATCTGGGCATGCGCGGGCGCCACCTCGTGACTTCCGCGTGACCTAGCAGCCAGGCGCTGCCCGCAGCGCCAGCGCAGCGGGCATTCAGCTGATTCTCAGCAGGATCCAGTTGGCTTGGGTGAGGTCATCTGGCTGACCGCGCCCTAGCATGGTCTGCGGCAGCGGCATGCGCGCAGCCGCCGCAGGCGACGCCGGGCCGGCTGGTGCCCCATCCCGGGACGGTCCCGCCGCAGGCGAACGGAACCGGGCTGCGTGACGTTGTCAGACAAGGACTCCCACCCCCGCGGGCAAGGCAGGTCAGGAATGGGCAAGGCGGACAGGCTCCGGCAGCAGAGCGCCAGGGAGAAAATCGCGGCGCAGCAGGCCACCGCCCGGCGTGAGGCGCGCCGCAGGCAGTGGCTCATGACCGGTGGCGCCGTGGGCGCCGTGCTGGTCATCGTCATCGCCCTGGTGGCCTTCAACGTGCTGCACCAGCAGAAGGCAGCGGCAGCCAAGAGCAACACGGCCGTAGCGAGCCAGCTCACCTCGGTCCCGGCCAGCACCCTGGACTCGGTCGGCAAGGGCACAGCGGGATCGCTGATCCCGATCTCGAACGCGCCGGCGCTGACCTCGAACGGCAAGCCGGAGATGCTCTACGTCGGCGGTGAGTACTGCCCGTTCTGCGCCGCCGAGCGGTGGGCCATGGCCATCGCCCTCAGCCGGTTCGGCACCCTGAGCAACCTGAACTTCATCCATTCCTCGCCGACCGACGGCAACGTCGCGACGCTGACCTTCTACAAGTCCAGCTACACCAGCAAGTACCTGAGCTTCGTCCCGGTCGAGTGGTACGGCGAGAGCCCCGACTCAAGCAGCCCGACCGGCTACCACACGCTGCAGGTACCGGATAGCACCGAGCAGGGCATCTTCAACAAGTACAACGCGCCGCCCTACGTGGTGTTGAAGAACAAGGGCGCGTTCCCGTTCGTCGACTTCGGCAACAAGTTCCTGATCTCCGGGTCGCAGTACGGGCCTACCGACCTGGGCACCATGACCTGGTCGCAGATCGCCAAGGCCGTGCAGGACCCGTCAAGCAAGGTCGCCAAGGACATCGACGGCTCAGCAAACACGATCACGGCGGCGATCTGCCAGATGACCGGCAACCAGCCAGCCAGCGTGTGCTCGTCGGCTGCGGCCAAGGCCGGCGCCGGGGCGCTGTAATGGCCAGCCAGAAACAGGCACGATCCGCCGGCCAGGGCACAGGCAGCCGTAACCAGAAGAGCCAGCAGCGCAGCGGCCAGCAGCGCGGCGCCGCCGCGGCCAGGACGACCCGGCGTGCGAACGGCGGCGCCGCCAAGGCGACCCAGCCGGCCGGCGGCAACGCCATGGCGGCCAGGGCAGCCACCCCCAAGGCCAGGCAGAACGACAAGCAGCAGGTCGCCGACGCTGCAGCGGCACCGCAGCAGCCGGGCGCTCCTGGCTGGCTGCGATGGACCACGCTCGGGCTGTCGCTGGCCGGGCTCGGCCTGTCGATCTACCTGACGGTCGCGCACCTGGTCGGCACGTCGATCCTGGCCTGTTCAAGCAACGGGCTGGTCAACTGCTCGCTGGTCACCACCAGCTCGCAGTCCAAGCTGTTCGGCGTCTTCCCGGTGGCCGAGCTCGGCCTGGCCTTCTACGTGTTCATGGTCGCGATCAACTCGCCGTGGGCCTGGCGGATGCGACAGCCGGCGGTGTACTGGCTGCGGCTTGGCTCGGTCGTCGCCGGCATGGTCTTCGTGCTGTACCTGGTGTACGTCGAGCTGATCCAGCTGCATCACATCTGCCTGTACTGCACGTACACGCACGTCGTCACGTTCCTGCTGTTCGGCGTGCTGGTCTTCTACGCCGCCAGCAGGCCGCCAGGGGAGGCGGCCGCCGGCCATGCGGGCCGCACCTGACGCTTAGGCTGGCAGTACCTAAACGGAGGCTGAGGCGGCAGATGGGGAAGGGCCAGGCGCGGCAGAGCGCCAGGCAGCGGATCGCGGCCCAGCAGGCAGCGGTGCGCCAGGCCGAGGCCCGTCGGCGCTGGCTGATCGGCGGCGGCGCTGTCGGCGTGGTCATCGTGGCGGTGGTCGCGATCTTGCTGGCCAACCTGCTGTCCGGCAAGCCCTCCCAGGCGGGCCGGGCGACGCTGCCCGCCAGCGTGCAGACCAAGCTGACCACCGTGCCGGTCTCGGCGCTCAACGCGGTCGGTGCGGGCTCGGTACCGAATTACACGAGCCGGCCGGTGACGGCGATCAGCGGGCCGCCGCTGACCCAGGACGGCAAGCCGGAGATGCTCTACATCGGCGCCGAGTTCTGCCCGTACTGCGCTGCGATGCGCTGGTCCATGGCCGTTGCGCTGAGCCGGTTCGGCGCGCTCAGCGGACCGCTTCAGGGCATCCACTCCTCCGCCAACGACACCGACCCGAACACGCCGACGCTGACGTTCTACCGGATGGCTCCGTACACCAGCAGCTACCTGACCTTTACCGCGGTTGAGAACGAGACCGAGACCGTGGGCCAGATCCTGCAGCCGGTCACCCCGGCGCAGAAGAAGATCTGGCAGACCTACGAGCCTGGCGGGCAGACCGGTTACCCGTTCATCGACTTCGACAACAAGTACGTGATCACCGGGCCGATCTACGATCCGGCCGTGCTCAAGGGCAAGACCTGGACGCAGGTAGCCGCGGCACTGCACAACCCCGCCAGCCCCATCGCGCAGGGCGCCCTCGGCGCGGCGAACTACATCACCGCCGCGATCTGCAAGACGACCGGTCAGCAGCCAGCCAGCGTGTGCGCCGCCGCGCCGGTGCCGGCCATCCAGGCCAGGCTCTGAGTACCAAACCCAGGGCAGCAAACCCTGGCCAGCAAAACGCCGGGCAGCAAGCCCCAGGGCAGCAAACCCCGGCGCTGGCTGACCCCGTCTGAGTCTCCGCCGGGAATATCGGGCAGCCTTACTCGGTTAGCCCAGCGAACAGTTAGCTAGCGGCAGGATCGACCTGCGTGAGGACAAATCGTGATTCATTCCGGCAATGACGCCGGCGGCGCGGCCAGCGCCGGGCTCGCACCCGGCCAGGATGCCGGCCCGGCCGCGGTGCTGACGCTGCTGCGGCTGGTCAGGTCGCTGGAGCGGGTCAGCGCCGGGCTGACCCCGCAGCAGTACCGCATCCTCAAGCTCGCCGACGCCGGCGAGGAGCGCTCGGCACGGCTCGCCGAGCGGCTCGCGGTGGCCAAGCCCACGCTCACTGCGAGCGTCGATGGCCTGGTCGCGGCCGGCTTCGTGGAGCGCAAGCAGCAGCCTGGTGACCGGCGGGTGGTGCGGCTCTGCCTGACCGCGGCCGGCCGCGACGCGATGAACAGGGCCGAGGCCGCCTACGCGGCCTGGCTGGACGACGTGCTGAACCATACCGGCGACCCAGCCGCGATGATCAGCGCGCTGCAGACGCTCGACGCGGCGATGGACGAGCGGCGCCGGGCCAGGCTGGCGGCCGGCCAGGGACGAGCATGACCGCAGCTGAGAACGGCTGGCTGCGACGGCTGGCCGGCTACTCCTGGCGGCACAAGAACCTGGAGCTCGTAGCGCTTGGCGGCTCGGTCGTCGCGACCCTCGTCCAGGCGGCCATCCCGCTGATCATGGCTTGGATCGTGGACAACACGATCCTGGTGCCCCGCCATCCCATCTGGGTCGGCGCAGCCGCGCTGGTCGCTGCCGGGCTGATCAGCTTCGGCGGCGTCTACGTGCGCCGGTTCAAGGGCGGCCAGCTATCCCTCGACGTACAGCACGACCTGCGCACCGAGCTGTTCGAGTCGCTGTCCAGGCTCGACGGGGCCAGGCAGGACCAGCTGCACACCGGGCAGATCGTCAGCCGCTCGATCTCCGACCTGAACATGATCCAGAGCCTGCTGAGCATGCTGCCGATGCTGCTCGGCAGCGCGCTGCTGTTCGTCCTCTCGATCAGCATCATGGCCTTCCTCTCGCCGATGCTGACGCTGGTCGCGCTCGTGATCGCGCCGGTGCTCTGGCTCATCGCCATCGCCTCGCGGCGGCGGCTGTTCCCGGCCAGCTGGGACGCGCAGCAGAAGGCAGCCGACGTGGCCGCGGTCGTCGACGGCGCCGTCACCGGCGTCCGCGTCGTCAAGGGCTTCGGCCAGGAGGAGCAGGAAACCGAGCGGCTCGAAGACGCCAGCAGCCGCCTGTACGCGGCCAGGGTGCGCGCGGTCCGGCTGACCGCGAAGTTCAACCCGGCGCTGCAGGCGGTGCCGCTGTTCGGCCAGGTGGGCATCCTCGCGCTTGGCGGCTGGCTCGCGATCCGCGGCTCGATCCCGCTCGGCGTCTTCCTCGCCTTCGCCCTCTATATAGGCCAGATGGTCGCGCCGGTCCGGGCGCTGACATCCCTGGTCACCATCGGCCAGCAGGCACGCGCGAGCGTGATCCGCGTCTTCGAGGTCATCGACTCGCGGCCGGTCATCACCGAGCGGCCGGGTGCCGGGGTGCTGCCGCCAGGCACGCCGGACGTCGAGCTGGACGACGTCACCTTCGGCTACGTGCCGTCACAGCCGGTGCTGCGCGGCCTGACGCTGCGGGTGGAGCCCGGCGAGACGCTCGCCGTGGTCGGCACCTCTGGCTCGGGCAAGTCGACCATTTCGCTGCTGCTCCCCCGCTTCTACGACGTCAGGGGCGGCGCGGTCCTGGTCGGCAGCCAGGACGTGCGCGACCTGACGCTCGACTCGCTGCGCGCCGCCATCGGCCTGGTGATGGAGGAGAGCTTCCTGTTCTCCGACACCATCACCGCCAACATCGCTTACGGCCGCCCGGACGCGACCGCAGAACAGGTCAGAACCGCAGCCCTGGCCGCCGAGGCTGATGACTTCATTGCCGCCCTGCCGCAGGGCTACGACACCGTGATCGGCGAGCAGGGCCTGACCCTGTCCGGCGGCCAGCGGCAGCGGGTGGCGCTGGCCAGGGCGCTGATCACCAACCCGTCAATCCTGGTGCTTGACGACGCCACGTCAGCGGTCGACGCCACCATCGAGGCGCAGATCCACGCGACGCTGCGCAAGGTCATGGCCGGCCGGACCACGCTGCTCATCGCGCACCGCAGGTCTACCCTGCAGCTCGCCGACCGGATCGCGGTGCTGGACGAGGGGCGGCTGGTCGACGAGGGCACGCACGAGGAGCTGACCGGGCGCTGCCCGCTGTACCGGATGCTGCTGGCCGGACCTGGCGACGACGCCGAGGGCATCGACGCGGGCGAGCTCAGCTATCACCAGAGCCACGCGCCGGCTCCGTCCAGGCCGGACACGGCCGGCCTGACCGCGGCGCTGTGGCCGGACCAGCCAGCAGCCGAGGCGAACGGCGCGGACGGGCCAGGTCTGGCCGCGGCCGTCCCGGCGATCGGCCGCGGCATGGGCGCGGCCGCCCGCGGCGGGAACGCCGCCGCCGCGCAGAGCATGCTGGCGGGGATTCCAGCGACCCCCGAGCTGCTGGCGATGGTGGACGCGCTGCCGCCGGCCAGCGACCGGCCGGGCGTGGACCGCGACACCGCCAGGGCCGCCGAGCCGCGCTTCACGCTGCGCCGGCTGCTTCGGCCGATCGCGGTCGCGCTGCTGATCGGCCTCATCCTGGACGGCCTCGACGCGGTCGCGAGCATCGCGATGCCGGCCCTGGTCCGCGGCGGGGTGGATCATGGCGTGCTGGCCGGCACGTTCCAGCCAATCGCCGTGTTCTCGCTGATCGGGGCGGCGATCGTCGGAGCCGACTGGGTCATCAACTCGATCCAGACCACGCTCGTCGGCCGCAACGGCGAGCGGATGCTGTACACGCTGCGGGTCAAGATATTCTCGCAGCTGCAGCGGCTGGGCCTCGACTTCTACGAGCACGAGCTGTCCGGCCGGATCATGACCAGGATGACCACGGACGTGGACGCGCTGTCGTCGTTCCTGCAGACCGGGCTGATCACAATGGTGAACTCGGTGCTGACGTTCGCCGGCGTGCTGGTCGCGCTGCTGCTGATCAACTTCCGGCTCGGACTGACCCTGTTCACGATCATCCCGGTGCTGATCGCCGCCACCGCTGCGTTCCGGGTACTGTCCTCGAGGGCCTACGGCGAGGCGCGGGAACGGGTCAGCATCGTCAACGCCGACCTGCAGGAGAACGTCGCCGGGCTGCGCACCGCCCAGGCCTACCGGCGGGAGGGCCGCAATCAGCAGCATTTCGGCTCGCTGAGCTACAGCTACCGCAATTCCCGGCTGCGGGCGCAGCGCTACATCGCGCTGTACTTCCCGTTCGTCCAGCTGCTCTCGACGGTGGCCGGCGCGCTGATCCTTTTCGTCGCCGCAGGCGAGGTGCACAGCGGAGCGCTGAGCGCAGGCGGGCTGATCGCCTACCTGCTGTACATCGACCTGCTGTTCTCCCCGATCCAGCAGCTGTCCCAGGTATTCGACGGTTACCAGCAGGCATCGGTGGGGCTGAGCCGGATCAAGGACCTGCTGCGCCGCCCGACCAGCACGCCGCAGCCGGAGCGGCCGCTTGCCCCTGGCCGGCTGCGCGGCCAGATCGAGCTGCGCGACGTGCGGTTCCGCTACACCGGGCAGCCGCAGGACGCGCTGACCGGTGTTGACCTGACGGTGCGGCCCGGCGAGACGGTCGCGCTGGTCGGCCAGACCGGCGCGGGCAAGTCCACCCTGGTCAAGCTCATCGCCCGGTACTACGACGTGACCGGCGGGGCGGTGCTGATCGACGGCACCGACGTGCGCGACCTCGACCTGCCCGGCTACCGGCACCAGCTCGGCGTCGTGCCGCAGGAGCCGTACCTGTTCGCCGGCACGATCAGGGACGCGATCGCCTACGGCCGCCCGGACGCTTCCGACGCCGAGGTCGAGGCAGCGGCCAGGGGCGTCGGCGCCATCGACATGATCGCCCGGCTGCCGGACGGCTTCCGGCACGAGGTAGCCGAGCGCGGCCGCAACCTGTCCGCCGGCCAGCGTCAGCTGATCGCCCTGGCCAGGGCCTACCTGGTCGACCCGGCGATCCTTCTGCTCGACGAGGCGACCGCGGCCCTTGACCTGGCCGCCGAGGCGGCGGTGAATCGGGCGACCGAGCGGCTCGCCGCCCGGCGCACGACGCTGGTCGTCGCGCACCGGCTCACCACCGCGTCGCGGGCCGACCGGATCGTGGTGATGGAAGGCGGCCAGGTCGCCGAGATCGGCAGCCACGACGAGCTGCTGGAGCGAGGCGGGGTCTACGCCGGGCTGTGGTCGTCCTTCATGGGCGACACCGAGCTGGTCGGCTAAGCCAAGGCAGCAGAGCCATTTCGGGTCGGTATCAGTTTGGGCACGGCTTGCTCCGGCGATGCTCGGGGTTTACCGTTCTTATAACTTTTCGTGACTTTCACTTTTTGTGACCTCGGGGGCGGCCATGAGGGCCTTCGTCCAGCACTTCACTCGTCCCCGCGGCCGCGCGGCCCGCAGCACCTGGCTGGCAGCCGCTGCCGGTGTCACCGCGGCCAGCCTCGCGCTGGTGGCCGGGATCATGAGCGGCCCGGCCGCAGCCCGGACGGTGTCAGCGGCGGGCGGCGCGACGCTGGCCATGGGCGCCCGCACACAGCCGATCGGGTCCTCTGGGCACTGGACCGTTCCGTTCCGGTCGCACACCCGCGGCACCTTCCTGCGTGCCATCGTCACCCCCGGCCACAAGGACGCCTGGGCATTCGGGGACTCAGGAGCTGGCGTGCACAGCCGGGCTCTGGCTTTGCACTGGCAGGGCGCTGGCTGGCGGACAGCGCGACTGCCGCACGCGGCCGCCCTGGCGGTGCTGGGAGCGGGCTCATCCTCCCCGGGTAACGTCTGGGTCGTCGGCTCTGACCAGGTGTCGGGCCAGATTCTCGTGCAGCGCTTTGACGGCCGGCACTGGTCGGTCGTGCCGACACCTACGGACCTGGATGCCAGCAGTCCGGTCGTGATAAGCAGGAACGACGTCTGGGCGCTAGGCGATACCTCGTGCGAGTCCTCCTCCGGTGGCGGAACGCACTGCAGCACGCTGCTGTGGCACTGGACGGGGAGCAGCTGGTCGCACCAGGCGTTCAGGTTCGCGCCGACCGCGCTGGCCGCCGTCTCGGCCCGTAACGTCTTGATGATCGGCCGGGCGCGGTACAACGCCAGCGGAGACCCCGCTGGCCCGCTGGTGGTGCGGCGGTGGAACGGCTCGTCCTGGCGACTGGTGCACGGAGTCCCCCAGCCGCGGAATCTGCGGGCCGGCACCAGCGACGTCGCCATTGGCTCAGCACGCGACATCTGGATTGGCCGGCGGCACTGGAACGGCCAGCAGTGGCGGGTCATCCCCGCCCCTCCATCGGGGATGATGTTCGGCGACCCGGAGGTGACCGACCGTCACGGCGGCGTCTGGCTGGGCCCGTTCGCGCACTGGAACGGCCACGGCTGGATCGACACCTTCCCGTCTCAGCACTCGCCGGTCGGCCACCTGCTGTCCCAGCACTTCGGCATCTTCTTCGGTGGCCTGGCGCGTATCCCAGGTTCCGACACGGTGCTGGCGGCCGGAGGGATCTCTCGGGGATCCGTCAGCTGGGCAGTCCTCGCCGCCCACGGCAGGCTTCCCTAGCTAGCTGCCAGCCGCTACAGCCAAAGACTCAGGCGCGGGCGGCACTGACTCAGGTCAGTGCCGCCCGCGCCGTCTTGTCGTTACCGATCAGCCGATGCTCGGCGCGGCCAGCGCCGGCTCCGCGACCGGGGCGGGAACATCGGGCTCGGCCGGCACCGGCTCAGCGCCGGCACCGGCGCCGGCGCCGGCGGTGACCGGGACCGGGACCGGCTCGGCGACCGGGTGCTGATCCGACCGGGTCCTGCGGACTTCGCGCGGGATCAGCGCCAGCGCCGAGGCCACGACGATCACGGCGGCCGCACCGTACTCGGTCGCCGGGACGCCGAGCGCCGCGGCGACCGGACCGGCGATCAGCGCCCCAGCCGGGGTGGCCATCAGCGAGCCGAAGCCGTCGTAGGCCGACACCCTGGCGAGCTTGGCCGGCGGTATCCGCCTGGCGAGCGCCACGGTCCACTGCACCATCATCATCTCGATCGCGATGCCGAGCAGCAGCGAGGTGAGGCAGACCGCCGCCAGCGGCCACGGCATCGCGAGCGACAGCGGGGAGAACGCGATCAGCCCGCCGCTCAGCACCACGAACAGCATCGGCCTGCGCGGCGAGATCCGCAGCGACAGGATGCCGCCGAGGATCAGCCCGGTCGACTCGCAGGCGGCGATCAGGCCCCACGCCGCCGGGCCGCCAAGGTCGGTCTTGGCCACCACCGGCCCGAGCACCTGGAACGCGCCGTACCAGGCCATCAGCACCACGGCGAACTGCGCGACGATCACCCAAAGCCAGGTGTGCGAGATAAACTCCGACCAGCCTTCCCGCAGGTCGCGGACCATGCCCGTGGCGTGCTCCCGCTCCTGCGCGCGAACCCGGATAGCGGCCAGCACCGGCAGGGTGGCCAGCATCCCGGCCCCGCACACGGACAGCGCCCAGCCAGGCCCGACTAGCGCAACGCACTCGCCGGCCAGCGCCGCGCCGCCCATCATCGCGCCGTTCATCGCCAGCCGGCTGACGGCGCTGGCCTGCAGCAGCTGGTCAGCGGTGACCAGCCGGGGCAGCAGCGCCTGCGAGGCCGGGTAGAACAGCGCCATGCCGGTGCCGGTCATCATCTCCAGCGCGATCATCTGCCAAAGCCGGGGATGACCAGCGAGAACGAGCACGCCGAAGGTGCCCTCGCCGACCGCGATCATGAGATTCGCGGCGATCAGGACCAGCTGCGGCGCGATCCGGTCCGCGATGACGCCGCCGATCAGCATGAACACCAGCGTCGGCGCCAGCTGCGCAGCCAGCACGTAGGACAGGTCCCTGGCAGAGCCGGTGCTGTCGAGCACCGCGAACGAGACGCCGACCAGGGAGAACGCGAACGCGCCCGGCGCGATCAGCCGCTCGGCGAGCAGCAGCCGGAAGTCCCGTACCGTCAGCACGGGGAACTTGCGCACAAGCGCGCGCGTGAACATGGCGAATCCGTTTCTGTGACGAGGCCGACGTTCGATGCTAGCCAAGCCGGTAACCGGCAAGCAAACCGTTTACCGATGACACCGCAGGCCGCCGGGCAGGGCGGCTGCGAGCCCGGCCGCAGGCGCATTGCGGGGACGGCGGCGGCAGGGCGAGCAGGGGCCGGGCGCGGACGGCCGCGTTCATGCGATAGGAAGTTAACGGCCCGGATGAGGGAGAGCCGATGAGCGACGTGCTGGTACAGCAAGACGGTCCGGTGGCGGTCGTCACGCTGAACCGCCCCCAGCGGCGCAACGCCATCTCCAGCGGGCTGCTCGCCGCCCTGCGCGGCGTGCTCGCCGAGCTCGACGCGAACCCGGCGGCCGGCGCGATCGTGCTGACCGGCGCCGACCCCGCGTTCTGCGCCGGGCTAGACCTCGGCGAGCTAGCCGAGTCAGGCAACGCGCTGGCGTCCTCAGCGCACCTCGGCCGGCCCTGGCCGGAGCTGTCCACGCCGCTGATCGGCGCTATCAACGGCCCGGCCGTCACCGGCGGCCTTGAGCTGGCTCTGACCTGCGACTTCCTGGTCGCGTCCGACCGGGCGTCGTTCGCTGACACGCACGCCAGGGTAGGCATCCAGCCGGGCTGGGGGATGACCGTGCTGCTGCCCGAGGCCGTCGGGCTGCGCCGGGCACGCGAGATGAGCGGCACAGGTAACTTCATCGGGGCGCAGACGGCGCTGCAGTGGGGCCTGGTCAACCACGTCGTCCGGCACGCCGAGCTGCTCGGCTTCGCCTGCGGCCTGGCCGCTGACATCGCGTCGAACGACCGCGCTGCGGTCACCGCGCTGTACTCGACCTACCGGCAGGGCGCGCTGGTCACCGGCACCGAGGCCGCCGAGCTTGAGCTGCGGGCGCACGCCGCCTGGCACGGCGGCCGGATCGACCCCGGCCAGGTCGCCGGGCGGCGGGCGGAGGTCATCAGCCGGGGCCGGTCCAGGGCATGACGCCGCAGGTCTTGAGCATGACCGGCAATCCATCCGAGTTTGACCCGTCGTCACTTCATTGGGCACTATCACCACAGATCACGGACATCACCGCTGGCCCGGCGGCGCGATGACCGGCCAGGCCTGGCTGCCCGGCGGCCGGGGCGGCGCGGGCTGCGGCCGCCGGCCTGGCCGGGTCCTGGCTGGCCGCAGCCACTGGACGAGCGTGACCGACAACGCGGCGCCAGCTACCGCTGGACGCCGGAAGGGAGCTGATCGCCGGTGAGCATCCTGGGCACCAGGGTCCTGCGGACGGAGGACCCGCGCTTCCTGACCACCGGCGGCGTCTACACCGAGGACGTCGAGGACGAGCGGCTTGCCGGCGCCTGCCACGTGTTCTTCGTCCGGTCACCGATCGCGCACGCCAGAATCAGCCGGATCGACGTCACTGCCGCGCTGTCGGCACCGGGCGTCGTCGCCGCGTTCACCGGGGCGGACCTGGCTGACCTGCCGGACCTCGGGCCAGCGATACCCGGCATGATGAACGAGCACATGCGGCACCCGCTGCTGGCCACCGAGAAGGTGCGCTACGTGGGTGACCTGGTGGCCGCCGTCGTGACCGAGCATCCGTACCAGGGCGAAGACGCGATCGAGCTGGTCGACGTTGACTACGAGCCGCTGCCCGCCGTGGTCGACCTCGAGGACGCCGAGACGGGGAAGGTGCTGCTCTTCGAGCAGGCGGGCACGAACGTGGCCGCAACCTTCGGCGACCCGGCGGAACTCGACGAGCACCTGTTCGACGGGTGCGAGGTGGTCGTCCGCCAGCGGATCCTGAATCAGCGCGTCGCGCCGGCCCCGATGGAGACCAGGGCCGCCGCCGCTGCCTGGGCACAGGACGGGCGGCTCACTGCCTGGATACCCAACCAGGGAGCGCAGGGCACCCGCGGCAGCCTGGCCCGGATGCTCGGCATCGAGCAAGCGCAGCTGCGGATCATCACGCCGGACGTAGGCGGCGCGTTCGGCGCGAAGTTCGGCGCTGACCCTGAGCATGCCATCGTGGCCGACGTCGCCCGCCGGCTCAGCCGGCCAGCGCGCTGGTCAGAAACCCGGTACGAGAACCTGATCGCAATGACCCACGGCCGGGCGCAGCTGCAGACGATCACCATCGGCGGCAGCCGGGACGGCAAGGTCCAGGCGTACCGGCTTGAGGTGCTGCAGGACTCGGGCGCCTACCCGCGGCTCGGCGCGGTGCTGCCGTCGCTGACCATCCTGATGGCACCAGGCCCGTACGACATCGAGCGGGCCGAGGCGGTCGCGCGCACCGTGGTCACCACGACCACGCCGCTCGGCGCTTACCGAGGCGCCGGGCGGCCGGAGGCCACCGCGGCGCTGGAGCGGGCGATCGATCTGTTCGCCACCGAAATCGGCGTAGACCCGGCCGAGGTGCGGCGGCGCAATCTGCTGGCCAAGTTCACCGAGCCGCACCAGACCGCGTTCGGCGCGCTGTACGACAGCGGGGACTACACGGCGGCCCTGGACACGGCCCTGACCGCTGCTGGCTACCAGCAGCTGCGCAAAGAGCAGCAGGAACGAAGAGACCGCGGCGACGTGGTCCAGCTGGGCATCGGCCTGGCCAGCTATGTCGAGATCACCGGCGGCGGTGACGGCGAGGACGGCGGCCCGCAGGAGAACGCGACCGTCGAGGTGCACCCCGACGGCACCGCGACGATACTGACCGGCACCTCGCCGCACGGGCAGGGGCACATGACCGCGTGGGCGATGCTGGCCAGCGACAAGCTCGGCATCCCGGTCGACAAGATCTCGCTGAAGTGGGGCGACACCGACCTGATCCCGGAAGGCGGCGGCACCGGCGGGTCACGCAGCCTGCAGCAGGGCGGCGCCGCGGTCCAGCAGGCCGCCGCTGAGCTGATCGAGGTCGCCAGGGAACGGGCCGCTGAAAAGCTGGAGGCCAGCGCCGCCGACCTGGTCTTCGACGTCAGCCGTAGTGGCTTCACGGTGGCCGGCGACCCGGACATCGAGGTGCCGCTGGCTGGCCTGGCCACCGAGGAGCGGCTGCTGGTGCGTGCCGTGTTCTCCGCGCCCGGCGCGACGTTCCCGTTCGGCACCCATGTCGCGGTCGCCGAAGTCGACACCGAGACCGGCCGCGCGGTACTGACCAGGATGATCACGGTGGACGACGCCGGATTCGTGCTCAACCCGCTGCTCGCCGAGGGCCAGCGGCACGGCGGGATCGCCCAGGGCGCGGCGCAGGCGCTGCTGGAAGAAGTCGTCTACGACGCCGACGGCAACCCGCTGACGGCGAGCTTCGCCGACTACCCGTTCCTCTCGGCGACGGAGATACCCAGCTTCGAGCTGGCGGACATGGCCACCCCGACCACCTACAACCCGATCGGGGCAAAGGGCATCGGCGAGGCGGGCACGATCGGCGCCACCCCGGCCGTGCAGAACGCCGTCATCGACGCCGTCGCGCACCTCGGCGTCCGGCACATCGACATGCCCACCACATCCAGGCGGGTCTGGCAGGCGCTGCAGGCCGTGCGAACTGACAAGTCAGTGGGCTCAGACAACGCAGTGGGATCGGAGAATGCATGATGCGGGTTGACCTGACCGTCAACGGCCAGCCGCGGTCCGACGAGGTCGAGCCACGGTTGCTGCTGGTGCACTACCTGCGCGAGATGCTCGGCCTGCGGGCTGCGAACGTGGGCTGCGACACCACCTCGTGCGGTGCCTGCACCGTGCTGCTGGACGGCACGTCGGTGAAGTCATGCACGGTGCTGACGGTGCAGGCGGCCGGCCAGCAGGTGATCACCGCCGAGGGGATCGGCAACGCCGAGCAGCTGCACCCGGTGCAGGCCGCGTTCCGCGCTGAGCACGGGCTGCAGTGCGGGTTCTGCACGCCGGGCATGGTCATGGCCACGATTGGCCTGCTGTCGGAGAACCCGCACCCGACCGAGGCCCAGGTGCGCGAAGGGCTGGAGGGCAACCTCTGCCGGTGCACCGGCTACCACACCATCGTCCGCGCGGTGCTCGCGGCCGCCCAGGCGGGCAACGACGGCGCGGCAGCGGAGAACGGGACGGGTGGCACCCAAGCGGCCGGCGGCGGGACGGCCGACGGCGCGGCGACCGGCGGCGAGCAGGACCGGGTGCGCGCATGATCACCGCACCGTTCGACTACGTAGCGGCCGACTCGGCCGAGCACGCGCTGGCGCTGCTCGCCGAGCACGGCGACGACGCCAAGCTGCTGGCTGGCGGGCACTCGCTGCTGCCGATGATGAAGCTGCGGCTGGCCGCCCCGGAAGTGCTGATCGACATCGGCCGGCTGACCGAGCTGGCCGGGATCAGCGCCGACGGCGACCAGATCGTCGTCGGCGCGACCACCAGGCACGCCGACCTGGCCGCTTCCGAGCTGGTCTGGGCTGAGGCCCCGCTGCTGGCGCATGCGGCGAGCCTGGTCGGTGACCCGCAGATCAGGCACCGCGGCACGATCGGCGGCTCGCTCGCGCACGCCGACCCAGCTGCCGACCTGCCGATGGCGCTGGTCGCCCTCGGCGGCTCCGTCGAGCTGCGCGGTACTGGCGGCACCCGCGCGGTAGCCGCCGACGACTTCTTCGCCGGCTACTTCGAGACCAGCCTCGAGGAGGGCGAGCTGATCAGCGCGGTGCGGGTTCCGCGCTGTGCTGGTCTGCCGTGGGGCTATCAGAAGTTCGTCCGGCGTGCGAACGACTGGGCGATCGTCGGCGTCGCAGCCGTGGATGGCCGGATCGCGCTGGCCAACATGGGCGCCACCCCGCTGCGCGCCAGGGCGGCCGAGGAGGCGCTGGCCGGCGGTGCCGACGCCGCCGCTGCCGCTGAGCTCGCCGCCGAGGGCACCTCGCCCGGCGAGGACATCCACGCCGACCGGGAGTACCGGCAGCATCTCGCCAGGGTTCTCACCCGCCGCGCGCTGGAGCACCAGCGCTGAGCTGAGCCTGCCGCAGGCCAGCGGCACTTCGCCCGCGGTGGGCGCCGCCGCTAAGCAGCGCCAGGGCTGGGTACAACCAGGGACCTGACGTGTGCCGGGGCCCTCAGGGCGCGGGCGCGTGCTGGGAGGTGACCGGGGCGATGACAGATGAGATGTCCGAGCAGAGCACCCTCGACGAGCTGCACGAAGTCGAAGATGACCTCGCCAGCCTGCGCCGCAGCGCTGCTGAGCTGCGTAGCAGCATCGGCGAGGGAGAGCCCGGCGACGCCGCTGACCGGTCGGCCGCGCTCACCGCGGCCGAGGAGCAGGAAGACTTCATCGAGCAGCTCGAAGCCAGGGAGGCAGAGCTGCGCCGCCGACTGGCCGCGCAGTAGCTGGCTGCACAACAACCGGAATCGCTGCTCTGGCCAAAGACCGGAGCCAGGGCCTGCCCGGGCGCTCCGCAGTGATGACCGGGCTCACGCTTGCGATTTCGCCGAAGGCTCACCCATTGACGACAAGCATTGCTGCGCAATGGCATGATGAGCAGCGATGAGCAAATCGAAATCGCGCCGCTTCCCCGTCACTGTCACTCAGCTCCCCGTGATGCGCTGCCAGGTTTGCGATCGTGGCGTCGCGCACCGGCCCAATCAGGCGAGCGCCGCGCTGACCGAGCATTACCGCAGAATGCACCCGCAGATTCTTCAGCCCGGCCGCCCTGAAAAGTAACACCGCCCGGCGCGACACCGCTGCTCAGCACGGCTAACACCGCCTAGCGGGCCGTGAGCGCCAGGCGTCCCCGCGAGTAACACACCTTCTGGACGCCGGGCGCAGCGCCTGTTGATGCGGGCAACGCAGCCCACTGGCGCCACTGACGACGCAATGAACCAGGCCTGCTGGCCACTGCTGGCACGTTCAGGTCGGCGGCGGAACTGCTGGCCTGCCGGGCAGAATCTCCGCACGCTGCCCCTGGCGGCCGATCTCGCACACCTGCCACTGCTCCGTCCGCGTGCCGCGCCCCCTTGCTGTCGGCCAGCCGCGGAGTAACGGCCCACACTGCCGCTGGTAAAGACCGTGCTATCGGGCACCCGGTCCTTGGCCTCGGGCTCGCCTGAGCATGCATGCTGCTTGAGGCGCGTCCTCATCGGCCCGCGCCTGCACGGCGCTGCCGTGTATCCCCTATCGGCCAGGAGGCACCTGTGGCATCGGCGCCGGCTCGCAGCGCACAGCAGCGCAAGCTTGACACCCTTGCCCGGCTCGACCGCGACGTCGACGCATGGGTGGCGTCGGCGAGCCCCGACGGTGTCCCCTACCTGATACCGCTGTCCTACGTGTGGGATGGCGAGACGCTCACGGTCAGCACGCCCGAGGACAGCCCGACAGGCCGAAACATGACGACCGGTCAACTAGTGCGGCTGACCATCGGCCCGACCCGCGATGTGGTGCTCATCGAAGGAACGGTGGAGGCGTTTCCGAAGGAAAAAGTTCCGCCTGAACTCGCTGATGCCTTTGCCGACAAGCTGTGGGACCCGCGTCTCGATTCGGTCCGATACTCGTATTTCCGGATAACGCCGAAGATCATCCAGGCCTGGCGCCAGGTAAACGAACTCAGCGGCCGGAACCTGATGCGCGACGGGCACTGGCTGGTATAACCGGCCCTTCGAGCCGGGCGCAAGTACCGGCATAACTCACCGGCCACTCGAAGTATCCGAGCGCAGCAGGTCAGTGCACAGCCGGTCCAGGAACGCGAGATCACCTTCCCGGAACATCCTCAGCGTGACGTCGCACTCGTTCATCTGCGTCCGCAAGGCGTGCGTCAGCCGAGGGCCGCCACCCGCCGCCACGCTGCTAGTGCGGCGGTGATGTCACCGGCACCGACGTTGACGTGCGTGAGCATCCGGATCCGGCCGTCCGGCTTGGTCACCAGCAGGCCTTCGCCGGCAAGCTGTTCCGCCCACGTCGCTGAGCTGCGGCCGGACCCCGAGATGTCCACGAACACCACGTTCGTCTGCACCGCCGCCAGGTCAACCGAGCCAGGCAGGACTTCCTCGACCCCCTCGGCCAGCGCTCGCGCATTCGCGTGATCCTCATGCAGCCGCTGCGGGCCATCCGACAGGGCCACCAGCCCGGCCGCCGCCACGACGCCAGCCTGCCGCCAGTCGGCGCCGAACAGCGC
Source organism: Streptosporangiaceae bacterium (assembly GCA_036495525.1). Lineage (GTDB taxonomy): Bacteria > Actinomycetota > Actinomycetes > Streptosporangiales > Streptosporangiaceae > DASXMR01. The sequence continues at coordinate 35,280 of DASXMR010000025.1, forward strand.
CTTGACGCCGCGAGCAGCCCGGATGAAGTCGGCGTCACCGATTAGCAGCGAGCCGATCGGCGCGCCCAGGCCCTTGGACAGGCAGAACATCATCGCCGTGACCTGACTCGCATAGTCGGTCACGGCGGCACCGGTTGCCGCGCAGGCGTTGAAGATGCGCGCCCCGTCCAGATACAGCGGCACGCCCCGCTCGGCGCATGCGGCGGAGATCGCCGCGAGGCCCTCAGCCGGCATCGGCGTGCCGCCGCCGCGCTGGTGGGTGTTCTCGACTTCAACGAGGTCAGCATCTTCGCCGTCGGCGTGTGCCTGCAGCAGCTCACGACTGACCTGCTCGGCGGTCAGCAGGCCATGCGAGGCCGCGTTGACCGGGCGCAAGCTGATATTGGACAGGAGCTCGGCCGACGCGGATTCGGTGGTGATCACGTGCGCGGACGCCTCGCACATCACCCGGCCGGACCGGGCTAGCACGTGCAGGGCAACCTGGTTGCAGAGCGTTCCGGTCGGCAGGTAGATCGCTGCGTCGCGTCCGGTCAGCTCGGCCGCACGTTCCTCCAGCCGGTTGACAGTCGGGTCATCGCCGTAATGAGCGTCCCCCACTTCGGCGCTCGCCATCGCGTGGCGCATCGCCTCAGATGGCTTGGTAACGGTGTCCGAGCGAAGATCGACTGGAGCATCCAAGAGGCAGCTGTCCTTCCGCGAGGTCTGTCCGCAGTGAACTCCCGGCCGAGGCAGAAGTGCCAGCAATCAGCCGGGCTGGGTCATTCGGCACCAAACGCGTCCAGGTTATGCCGGCACAGGGTCGCACCAGGTGATTCTCGGCACCGCAATGGGCGGCGCGGCCGAAGCCAGGGCTACGGGCTCGTTTGTCGGCAGCCTGCGTTACTCTTAGAACAAGTATTCGAGAGATGGCGCACCGGGTGCAGGACAAGGAGGGGGGAAGCCGAATGCGAGACTCTGGCGAACCTGCCGGGCCTGCCCCGCGGACTGACCCGCGGACTGACCCGCCGCCTGCCCCGCGGACTGACCCGCAGTCTGACACGCCGCCTGCCCCGCTGCGCGCGCCCGCGTCGGCTTGCGGGCCAGCCGACGACCGGTCCGCGTGCCCGGAACCGTCCTCAGCGGCTGACGCACTCGCCATGATGATGACCGGCCTGGACTGGCTGGCCTCGGCTGACACAGTGTCGCTTCCCGCCAGTGTGCTCGCCGACTGCCTGCGGGTACTGGAGCGGGCGGAGTCGATCCGCTTAGCGGCAACGTCAGCCGTGCTGACCGCGTTCCGGGCGACCGCCGCGTATGAGCTCGATGGGCAGGGCTCGGCGCGAACCTGGCTGAAGTGGCAGACCCGGATCAGTGAAACTGCCGCTAGGACGGCCATGGGCTGGGCAAGGCGGCTCGCGGATCACCCCGAGGTCGCCGGAATGCTGACTGCCGGGGACCTCTCTGTCTCGTGGGCAGCCGCGATCTGCGTCTGGTCGGACAAGCTGCCGGCCGACCACCGCCGGGACGCGGACGCGATTCTGCTCGCCGCCGCGGCCGGCGGGGCACAGCTGGCCGACCTGGCCGCCCTGGCGAGGCAGATCAGCGAACGGACCGCAGGTCCAGACGATGACCCAGACGGATTCGAGGACCGGTGGCTCAGGGTCGATCAAACGCTGGACGGCGCCGGCGCGCTGGCCGGCCAGCTGACCAGCCGCTGCCGCGCCGCACTTGACGCCGTGCTCGGCACGCTGAGCCGCAGGCGCGGCCCCGAGGACACCCGCTCCAGGGCCCAGCGCGATCATGACGCGCTCGAGGAAGCCTGCCGGCGACTGCTCGCTGCCGGATGCCTGCCAGAGCGTGCCGGACAGCCCGTCCAGCTGCAGCTGCACATCACTCTCGACCAGCTCCTCGGACTGACCGGGCGGCCGGCGGAGGCACCTGGCGCGCGGGCGCCAGACGCCCAGCCAGGCGGGCCGCCGCCCCATGCCAGCCAGCCGGCCGGCGCGAGCGCATATGCCTGGTCCGGAGTCACGACCCCGCCGGTCCAGGGCGCGCGCGCTCAGGCCAGGACCAGCGCCTGCCCGCCCGCCGCCAGGAACGCGCGGCCGTCCGGTACATCCTCCGGCGCGGCCTGGTTCGGAGTCCCGGCCGGGCCCGGCGATGATTGCGATGCCGCCTTGCTGCCGATCGTCACTGGTCACATCGACGCGGCGGAACTCGATCGGCTGATGACAGGCTGGCCAGGCCACGCCCAGGCAAGCCGAGTCCGTCTGTCCGCCGGGACATCCGTCGGTGACCCGGCCACGACGGACCAGCAGGCACAGGTTCCGCCGCCGCCAGATGGGCAGCTGCGAGCTGAGCGCGCCACCCGGCAGCTCATCGTCAGGCAAGCGGCCGCGCTGCTTTCGGGACCAGCTGGGCTCGCCGCCGTGCTGCGCAGCGGCCTTGGCCAGCCGCTAGCCGGATCGGTCAGCCTGCCGCTGGACATCGGCGCCATCACCGAGACGATCCCCGTTCACCTTCGGCGGGCGCTGGCCGTCCGCGATCCGTTCTGCCGCTTCCCTGGCTGCGACCAGCCGGCCGCGGCCTGCCAGCCACATCACATCGTCCCGCGCTCGCGCGGCGGGCCGACTAGCCTCGCGAACCTGGTCAACGTGTGCAGCTTCCACCACCTCACCGCGATCCACCGCTGGGGCTGGTCGCTGACTCTGCTCGCGGATGGCACCACCACCGCCGTCAGCCCGGACCGGGAACGCACCCTGCACAGTCACGCGCCACCAGCCAGGGCAGCCTGACCAGGACAGCTGACCAGGCCAGCCTGAGCAGGCGTGATAAGTGCCCGCAGGCATTGCTAGCGTGCAGGGATGACATTGCAGCTGGTCGAGCTGACCCGAGACAATATTCGCGCCGCTTTCAGCATCGACGTGAAGCCTGAGCAGCGGAGATTCGTTGCGCCGGTGACCGAGTCCATCGCTGAGGCGTACCTGCACTTTGGCACCGCGTGGCCACGGCTGATCCAGGATGACGATCGCGTCGTGGGGTTCGTCATGGGCAACTTCGACCCGGAGAGCAAGATCGACGCCTACCGAGCGGGCATCTGGCGGCTGAATATCGCGGCCGGTGAGCAAGGCCAGGGCATCGGCCGATTCGCGGTTGAGGCGATCGCCGCTGAGGCGCGGCGACGTGGTGAGAAGCGGATAACGGTCTTGTGGGTACAAGGTAACGGCGGGCCCGAGGGCTTCTACCTGCGCATGGGCTTCACCCCGACAGGAGAGGTGTTCGGCGGCGAAGTCGTCGGCGAACTGATGCTGTAGGCCGAGCCGCGCGGCCCGGCCCAGGCTCGGCCGGGGGTGCGCGCTCACTGCTGGCCAGCTTTGCGGCGACAGCCTGGCGCCTGGCCAGCGGCTACCAGTGGTCCCTGAACTCGCGGAGCCTGCGACGCAATGCGGGCACGTCGGCCAGCGGGCCGAGGTGCTGCAGCTTGGCGGGATTGATGACCGAGCGGATGGTAACCACCTGACCATCGGCGATGTCGAGGACGAACACGTTAGTCAGGTTGCCGTCGGGGTCAAGCACCAGCGCCCCTGGCTGCCCGTTGATTTCCGCCCGCCGGATGGAGATGCGCAGCTCGCGGATCTGATCGCTGAGGCCTGCCAGCAGCCGGCTCACGTTGTCCCGCCCGGCGATCGGGCGTGGCCAGGACGGCCGCGTTCCGCCGCTGTCGCCGTAGACCACGGCGTCGGCGGCCAGCATCGAGACAAGCTCGGCCATCTCCCCTTCGGCGACCGCACGCAGGAACCGGTCAGCCAGTTCCTCGCGCTTGGCCCTGGACGCCTCGAACCGTGGCCGCTGGTCGGTCACGTGCCGCCTGGCACGGGCCGCCTGCTGCCGGCAGTTGACCTCGCTCTTGCCGACGATCCCGGCGACCTCTCCGTAGTCGTAGCCGAAGACGTCGTGCAGCAGGAACACGGCACGCTCGACCGGGGAGAGCCGCTCAAGCAGCAGCAGGAACGCCATCGACAGCGAGTCAGCCTGCTCGGCCAGGCCCGCAGGGTCTGGTGCCGCCGGATCGGTGAGCAGCGGCTCGGGCAGCCACTCCCCCTGGTAGGTCTCTCGCCGGGACCTGGCGGAGCGCAGCTGGTCGATGCACAGCCGGGTGGTCACCGCCGACAGGTACGCCTTCGGCGACTCGATCGCGCCGCCGGCTGGCCTCTGTCGGCGCTCCAGCGCCCGGTGATAGCGCAGGAACGCCTCCTGAACGATGTCCTCGGCGTCACTCACACTGCCGGTCATCCGGTAGGCGATCGAGAACATCAGGGGCCGGAGCTGCCCGTACGCGTCGGCTGTGCTGACCATTTCGCGCCCCGGCTAGACAGGGCCGGGCACGGGCTTGGCCGAGCCAAGGCCGCGCTTGAAACCCTCGCGCCAGCTCGGCCAGGCCAGCTGCCAGCCCAGCTCCCGCTTGGCCTTGGCGTTCGACGAGCCGCGGATCTGCGTCATCAGCGAGACGCCTGCCTCGCCGGCCGCCAGTCGGCCAAGCCACAGTGGCAGCCGCCGCGGCGGCGGAGCGCCGAGCACCTCGGCGAGGTACGGCAGCCACTCGGCGACCGGAGCCGGCTCGTCGTCGACGACGTTGTAGCAGCCGGGCTGGCCGCGTTCCACGGCAGCTGCCGTGGCTGCCGCCGCGTCACTGATGTGTACGAATGACCAGACACCAGCGCCGTCCCCGATGACCGGAAACTTCCTGGTGCGCACCACGTCGAGCATCGAGTCGGTCGCGCCGGGCCCGTATAGCCCGCCGTACCTGAGCACGATCCCTTCCGGCCCTGCCGCGGACACGGCCCGCTCGAGGTGCTCGATGGCGGCCAGGGACTGCCGCTGGGCGGCTGGCGGATGCGGGTCGAGCGGATCCTGTTCGGTCTTGACCTGGCCGCCTTCCCTGATGTTGGACCATCCGGTGAAGCTTTGCGCGATGAAACGGCGCACGCCAGCGGCGGCCGCGGCGGCCAGCAGATGATCGTTACCGGTCGTTCGCAGCTGGTTGGTGACGGCGAAGGTGCGGTCGAACGCGCGCGGGTCGAGGCTCATCCCGGTAAGCGCCGTCATCTCGTTGATGATCACCTCGGGCTCGGCCCTGGCCACGGCCGTGCCGACAGCGACGCCATCGAGGCCGTCAAGCACGACTGGCTCTGCGCGGAGCTCGCGCACCCTGGCTGCCCCGGCGGCGCTCCTGCTGGTCCCGGTGACCTGGTGGCCCATCGCGACCAGCTGCGGTACGAGCTGCTGGCCCACGGCTCCGGCGGCTCCAGCGACGAAGACTCGCATGACCCCTCCTTCCACCCGGCCCGGCGGACCGGCTGGACTCTGAGACGAGCTACCTGCCGCCACCGTGACAGGACGGCTGCGGAACCCCTGTTCGCGGCGCTACCCGGCTCCGCCGGCCGAAAACACGGCAGGAAACACGACCGAGGACGACCGCCGTACCGGCCGGCAGGCCGCGCTGCCGTCCTTTCCTGAGCCGAGCGAGTCAGCGGACGGAGGGGAGTGCGGTCGAGCCCCGGATCACCAGCTCGGGTGCCAGGTAGAGCAGCTTGACCGGTCTGCCCGGCTGGCTGATCCGCTCCAGCAGCAGCCCGGCGGCCTCGGTACCGACCTGATAGTGCGGGAACCCGACCGTCGTCAGCGGCGGCCGTAGCCGGGCCATGAACGGCATGTCGTTGAAGCCGACCACGGACAGGTCGTCCGGGCAGCTCAGCCCCGTCTCATCCATGGCGGCGTAGCAGCCGACGGCGAGCATGTCGTTCGCGGCGGCGACCGCCGTGCAGCCGCCGGCGGCCAGCAGCTCGCGGGCGCAGCGCAATCCTTCCTCGACTGTGTAGGCCTTTGCGAACACCACCAGGTCCGGCTCAACCGTCAGCCCGGCGGCGGCCATAGCCGCGGCGAAGCCCTGATAGCGATACAGCCCGGTGGACAGGTCCTGCGGGCCGCCGATGTGCGCGATCCGCCGGTGCCCGAGCCCGGCCAGGTGCGCGACAGACAGCTGGATGCCGCGGGTGTTGTCGACCGACACCGAGGAGAAGCTCTGATCCTCAGCCGTCCGGTTGATCAGCACCAGCGGCACCTCCGCCCTGGCCGCCTCCGTCAGCATGGCGCTGCGCAGGCGCGCCGTAGCGAGCGCAAAACCGTCGACGTGCCGGGCACGCATCTGCTCGAACACGAGCCGTTCGCGCTGATCGTCGGCATCGGTGTTGCCGATCAGCGCCACGTAGCCGGCCTCCGCCAGCCGGTCCTCGAGGCCGCGCACGATGGGCGGGAACAGCGGGTTGTTCAGGTCAGGGATCAGCACGCCCACCGTGTGCGAGCGGCGGGTGCGCAGGCTCCGGGCGACCGGGTTCGGGCGGTAACCCAGCTCACTGGCCGCCTCCCTGACCCGCCGCGCGGTGTCCTCGCTGACCAGCAGCGCCGTCTCTGGGCTCAGCGCACGGGAAGCCGTCGCCGGGTGCACGCCAGCCAGCGCCGCGACGTCCTTGAGCGTGACCGCGGGCTCAGCCATCGGCTGCCCCGCCAGCATCGCGGGCCGGATCCGGATTGTCCGCCACTGCGCGCCCTCGCGTTCCCAGCCCGCGGCCGGCCACGGGCGTGTCCCGCATGTTACCCCGGCGATCACCGGCAAGACCTGCCTCAGCGCCGCGCATCCGCCGGTAATCGTCCAGCTAATAGGGGGTTCAGGCCACCACGAGGCCAAGACAGCTCAGCGAGAGCGGCATAGGAGACCGGCTGAACAATGCGTCTCTGGCCAGCCGGTAGCGCCGCCGACCCGGTGTTGCTCTCATGCCGCACACCGCCGGCAGTGCTGGCGGGCGCCGGGCGATCATGACAGTGCCATCCGGAGCGAACCCGGCAGACGGCCTGCCCCTCAACAGTCGGCCAGACGGCTCTGCGCGCCGGTCATTTCCCTGCGACTGCCGACCTCCTGCAATACTTCGGCAGGCCAGATGCACTAGGTCCGCCGGGCTTAGGTCAGCGTCCGGTCCTGAGCCGTGGAGAGGATCCGGTGAGCCTGCTCGACCAGACCGTAGCCGCGATCGGACCGCCGGACGCGGCCGCGGTGGCAGCGGCAAGGCAGCGGCAAGGCCAGCTCACCAAGCCGGCCGGATCGCTCGGCGTGCTCGAGGACCTGTCGGTGCAGCTCGCCGGGATTGCCGGGGTGTGCCCGCCGCCGCTGCCCGAGCCGGCCATGGTGGCGATCTTCGCGGCCGACCACGGCGTGCACGCCCAGCGGGTGACGCCCTGGCCGCAGGAGGTCACGGCCCAGATGGTCGCCAACTTCCTCGGCTCGGGCGCCGTGATCAACGCTCTCGCGGCGCAGGCGGGAGCCCAGGTGGAGGTCATCGACATCGGCGTGGCCGCCGAACTGCCAGCAGCAGCCGGTCTGCGGCAGCGCAAGGTCAGGCCGGGGACGGCGGACATGACGGCCGGGCCGGCGATGACCGTGGCGCAGGCCGTGCAGGCGATCGAGACGGGCATCGAGGTCGCCAGCGACCTGGTCGAGGGCGGCGCCAGGTGCCTGCTCACTGGCGACATGGGCATCGCGAACACGACTGCGTCGGCGGCGCTGATCGCGGCTTTCACCGGCGCGGATCCGCAGCAGGTCACCGGCCGGGGCACCGGTATCGACGACGAGACCCTGGCGCGCAAGGTAGCCGTCGTGCGCCGCGCGCTGGCCCTGCACCAGGGGGACCTCACCGACCCGGTGCGCACGCTCGCCGCGGTCGGCGGGCTGGAGCACGCCGCGCTGGCCGGATTCCTGCTCGGCGCGGCCGCGGCCAGGGTACCGGCGGTGCTGGACGGCGTGATCGCGTGCGCCGCCGCGCTCGCTGCCCGCGCGCTGGCGCCCGACGTCGCCAGCTGCCTGGTCGCCGGCCACCTGTCAGCCGAGCCAGGCGCCGGATACGCGCTGCGGGCGCTCGGCCTGCGCCCGCTGCTCGACCTGGGACTGCGCCTCGGCGAAGGGTCAGGCGCGGTGCTGGCGCTGCCGGTGGTACAGGCAGCGGCGAGGGTCCTGCGCGAGGTGGCGACTTTCGACAGCGCGCAGGTTTCCAGCAAAGAACAAACTTCGAGCCCCCAGAACGCGGCCGGCGCAAGGCCGGTCACGGCCGGCCAGGGTCAGCCAGCGCAGCAGGCTGGCCATCGGGTCCTGGTGCTGGGCGGCGCCCGGTCAGGTAAGTCGGTCACCGCCGAGCGGATGCTCGCGGCCCACGCCGAGGTCGACTACATCGCCACCGGCCCCCCGGCCGGCGCGGGTGACGAGGAGTGGGATGAGCGGGTGGCTGAGCACCAGGGCCGGCGGCCGGCCGGCTGGCGCACCGTGCCCACGCTTGACCTGGTGAGCCAGCTCGGCCAGGCAGCCAGCCGTCCCGTGCTGGTCGACTGCCTGTCGACCTGGCTAGCCGGCGTGATGGATGAGTGCGGGCTGTGGACCGGCCGGGCCGGGGCCGACGAGGCGCTCGCCAAGCGGGTCGACGGCCTGGTCGATGCCTGGCTGGCGACCGGCCGGCACGTCGTCACGGTCAGCAACGAGGTCGGCTCGGGCGTCGTTCCCGCGACTGCCGCCGGGCGCAGGTTCCGCGACGAGCTCGGCAGCCTGAACGCCAGGATCGCCGCGCACAGCGAGGAGACGTGGCTGTGCACGGCGGGGATCGCCAGGCGGCTGCAGTGATCCCGTCCCCTGACAACTCGTCCCGGCGTGACCGATCCCCGCCTGACCAGGCCGCGCCCGATCGATCCCCAGCTGACCAGTCCGTGCCCGACCGACCTCCGGCTGACCAGGCCGCGCCCGACCGATCCCCGGCTGACCAGTCCGCGCCCGACCGATCCCCGGCTGACCAGTCCGGGCCTGACCGGCTCCGGCCCGACCAGGCCCGGCCCGCATCGCCGCAGGCAATCCCCTGCGGGCCAGATCCGTACGCGCCAGACCCGTCAGGGGCCGACCCCGCCGGGTCAGGCTCGTCCCGGCCGGCGCCGTCCTGGCGGGCTGCGCTTGGTCTGTTCACCATCATCCCGGCGGGCGTGGGCCGCCTCGGCCGGGCTGAAGCCGCCGTGGCCATGCGCTGGCTGCCGGCCGTGGGAGCGCTGGCGGGGCTCGCCGGCGCCGGGGTGCTGCTAGCCGCCAGGGCCGGGGTGCACCCGGCTGGCCGGTCACTGCTCGCTGGGGCGCTCGCGGTGGCCGTGGTAGCTGTGCTGACCGGCGGGCTGCACCTGGACGGCCTGGCCGATACTACTGACGGGCTGGCGAGCAGGCGGAGCCGCAGCGAGGCGCTGCAGCTCATGCGGCGGCCGGATGTCGGCCCGATGGGCGTCGCCGCGCTGGTGCTGATGCTGCTGCTCCAGGTCAGTTCCCTGGCCGCGATCTCGCCCGCCTGGCAGGCCGCGGCGGCGCTGGTGCTCGCGACGGTCACCGGCCGGGTTGCTGCCCTGCTCGCCGCCGGCCGCCAGGTGCCAGGGGCCAGGGCCACTGGCTTTGGCGCGCTGGTCACCAGCACGGTGCCGGCTGGCGTCCAGGCGGCGGCCGTGGCCATCCTGCTGGCCGCCGCCGTCAGTGCTGGCTGGGCGGCGGGCGGGCCGGGGCTGGCTGCCCGGGCGGGCGGCGCGGCGCTGGCCGGGTTGCTGGCCGGCTACCTGGTACGGCTGGCTGCCCAGCGCCGGCTCGGCGGAGTGACCGGCGACGTCTTCGGTGCTGTCATCGAGCTGTCCGGCACCGCCGTCCTGCTGACAGCTGCGCTCAGCGGCTGATCCGCCGGCGAAAGCCATATCCGGGCGGGCGCAGGCAGCAAGCGCAGGCCGACGGCATCGCATCAGGCCGAGGGCAGTCAGGCCGGGGACAGCGAGTCAGGCCGCCAAAGCAGCGCGTCCAGGCTTAGGGCAGTTTGTCAGGCCGGGGGACAGTGAGTCAGGCGGCCAGGCAGCGCGTCAGGCGGCCAGGCAGCGCGTCAGGCTCAGGGCAGTGAGTCAGGCCGGGGGACAGTGAGTCAGGCGGCCAGGCAGCGCGTCAGGCGGAGGGCAGTGAGTCAGGCCGGGGATCAGTCCCGGCTGACCGGCGCAGCGGGTCATACGGCGCCAGGTCCAGGCCCGGCGGCTCGCCCAGCGCTACCAGGGCTGCCAAGTGCCCGGAGTACGGGCCCATGGTCAGGCCGGTGGGACCAAGTCCGGTGGCGATCACCAGGCCAGGCAGGCCAGGCACGGCGCCCAGGAGCGGCAGGTTGTCGGGGGTCACCGGGCGGAAGCCGACCCTGGTCTCCAGGTACCGGCCATCAGCCAGGCCCGGGGCCACCGCCAGCGCCTGCCCGATGACCTCGGCCAGGCCGCCAGGCGTCACCCGGTAGTCGAAGCCGGCGCCGTCCTCTCGGGTCGCGCCGGCGACCACCCGCGAGTCATCAAAGGCCAGCAGGTAGTGCCCGCCGGCCGAAGGCAGCACGACGGGCCAGCTGGCCGTGTCGGCCGGGGCCATGCTGATGTGGCCGATCTGGCCGCGCTGCGGCGTGACGGCGACGCGCAGGCCGACAGGCGCGACGAAGTCAGCCGTCCAGGCGCCAGTGGCGGCGACGACCGTGTCTGCCTCGACCAGCTCGCCGTCGACCAGCACCCCGGTCACCGCGCCGGCCTGGCTGGCCAGCTCGGCGCGGCCGCGGCGTCGCACCGCACCGCCTCGCTCGGCCGCGGCGATCAGGGCGGAGGCTAGCAGCGCCCCGTCGACCCGCGCGGCGCCCCCGATCAGCACGGCGGCCGAGTCATCGCGCAGCGGCGGGAACAACTGCTGCGCGGCCGCGCCGCTGAGCGCCGTCAGGTCGCCGATCTCGGGTGCGTCGAACCGCATCGCGTGCAGGTCGGCGAGCACCCAGCGCTGTTCCTGCTCGCTGCGAGTCAGCCTTAGCGCGCCGACCTGGCGGTACCCGACATCGACCGCGCGGCCGGCGCTCAGCTCGGCGGCTAGCTCCGGGTACTGCCGAGCCGCGACGCTGGCCAGCGCGTACCAGGCCGGGTCGGCGGCGGCAGCCGACGACCACGGGCAGATGATCCCCGCCCCGGCCGCGGTGGCCCGCCCGGCCGCCCCGTCATCCACCAGCACGACCTGCGCGCCAAGCTTGACCAGGCTGCTGGCGCAGCTCGCGCCCACGATCCCCGAGCCCACCACGACGACTCGCATCCGCACCCCCTTGCCGACTGCGAACGTAGCAGCGCGCCCGCTGCCAACCGCAGGCAGCGCAGCTGAACCAGTAAGGCCGCACGGGCATGACGGCTGTACCGCCAGGACTCCGAGTCATGACGAGCCTGCTCGCTCAGCCCCGGCCTTGACCCTTGCGACCCCGCCCTTGACCCCGCCGCTGACCTGACATAACTTAGGCAAGTGCTTAAACATGACGATCCGCTGGACCGGGTCTTCCAGGCGCTCGCCGATCCGGCCCGGCGGTCCATTGTCGAGCGGCTGACCAGCCGGCCAGCAACCGTCAGCGAGCTCGCCAGGCCGCTGCCCATGTCATTGCCGGCCGTCTTCCAGCACCTGCAGGTGCTCGAAGGGGCAGCCCTGATCCGGTCACGCAAGGCGGGCAGGGTGCGGACCTGCCAGATCGAGCCAGCCACGCTGCGGCTGGCCGAGGACTGGATCGCGCAGCGGCGGACGACCTGGGAGCACCGCCTCGACCGGCTCGGCGAGGTGCTTTCGCAGCCGGACGCGCCAGTCACGGCCGGGGAGAGTGACCAGGCGCACGATGCAGGAGGTATGCCATGAAGGAACGGAGCGTCACGCACGCCACGGTTGTGCTTGAGCGCGTCTACGACGCCCCGCCAGCGCGGGTCTTCGCCGCGTGGGCCGACCCGGCGATCAAGACCCGGTGGTTCACCGGCGCGGTTGACCCGGAGGCGCCGGCGATGCGGCTCGACTTCCGGGTGGGCGGGACCGAGCAGAGCGTCAGCGGCGGGGATGGCAGGCCGGTCATAAAGTACGAGGGGCAGTACCGGGATATCGTGCCAGGCAGCCGCATCGTGGTCGCCAACTGGATCGATGTCGACGGGACGAGCATCTCGGTTTCCCAGTTCACCGCCGAGTTTCATGCCGAGGGCGGCGGCACCCGGCTGGTCGTCACCGAGCAGGGCGCCTACCTGGACGGCCACGACACGCCTGACTCACGGTCGCTCGGCATCACCGCTCAGCTCGACGCGCTGGCCACCGAGCTGGCCGGCACCGGCCCGGGCCGGCCGCCCGCTCACCAGCGCACTGGAGCGTGAGGTGAGCCGGGTTGCGCCCGGGCAGGCCGAGCGGCAGATCCGGGCGCTGCTCGACGAGCGGCTGGCGGCGCTGCGGTCAAGGGACGCCAGCCGGTTCGCCGCCAGGTTCGACGGGTCGATCGTCACCTTCGATCTGGCTCCGCCGCTGCAGCAGGCCGGCCCCGTCGTGCTCGACCCGGCTGGCTTGCAGTCCTGGCTGGACACCTTCCGCGGCGAGCTCAGCGTCGAGCTGACCGGGCTGCGGATCTCAGCTGGCGACGAGGTGGCGTTCTGCCACTGCCTGGAGCACATCACTGGCACGCGGACCGACGGCGAGCAGCTGGACCTGTGGATTCGGTCAACTCTGGGGCTCCGGCAGGTCGACGGTGCCTGGCGGATCACCCACGAGCACAACTCGGTGCCCATCATGATGGACGGCTCGCAATCCGCAGCCCTTGACCTGCGGCCGTGACTGGCCTGACTCGCGTGACTGGCCTGGCGGCCGGCGTCAGCGCGCCACGCACGGCTCGTGGTCGGCCGGCTGGCCGGCTCCCTGCTCAGCGGTAAGCGCTCGGCCGAACTCCGGCCGCCAGAGCAGCACTGCGGCCATGATCAGCGCCAGCAGTACGGCGGTGCCCGCGGTGGTCCAGCCGATGCCGATCCCGTCGATCACCGGACCCTGGATCAGCGATCCGACCGGGTAGGCCACGCCGAGCGCGACGAGGAACAAGCTCAGCACCCGGCCGCGATAGTCCTGCGGCGCGTGCACCTGCACGACGGTCATCAGGCCGGACAGCACGCCGAGGTACACCAGGCCCACGAAGAACAGGGTGATCGCGCCCCACCACGGCGTCCGCGACGTGCTGTAGGCGACCAGCACGGCGGGCAGCAGCAGCAGGCTGCCCCCGAGCACCCGGCCGCGGCCGAGCCGCCCGGCCAGCGGCGCCAGGCACAGCGCGCCGGTCACCGCGCCGACCCCCTGCGCGGTCGTGAGCAGCGCGGTGGTCTGCGCCACCGCCCGGCCGCCGCCGCCGGTGAGGTGGTCGGCCATAACCGGGACCAGCGCGATGAACGGCGAGGCCAGCAGCGCGACGACGCCGATGGTGATGATCGAGGCCCGGCTCGGGGCGTTGCCGCGGGCGGCCTTGCCGCCGGCCAGGACCGCGGCCAGCAGGCCAGTAACCTGCCCGGCCGGCGGTGCGAGCCTGACAAAGGCGAGCGCGACGACGACGGCCAGGAACGAGACCGCGTTCGCGGCGAACGCCGCCGGGTAGCCGAACGCGGCGACCGTCGCTCCCGCCAGCGCAGGGCCGCCGATCCGGCCGAGGTTGAACTCGGCCGAGTTGAGCGAGCTCGCCGCCAGGAACTCCGAGCGCGGCACCAGGTCAGGCAGGATCGCCTGCTGGAACGGCCCGATCACCGCCTGGGCCGAGCCCTGCACGGTGACGAGCAGGACCAGGGCGGCCGGATTGTCATGCCCGCCGGAGACCAGCACCGCGAGCACCAGCGCCGTCGCGGCGGCGGTGAGGTTGCCGAGCACCAGCACCGGGCGGCGGGGCAGCCGGTCGGCGAGCGCGCCGCCGACGGGCGAGAGCAGGCCGGTCGGCAGGAACGCTCCGGCGGCGACGAGCACGGCCCAGATCGCCTGGCCGGTATCGGAGATCACCAGCGCGCCGACAGCGACCGTCTGCATCCACGAGCCGACCGTGGAGACCAGCCCCGCACTCCACAGCAGCGCGAACGACCGGTGCCGCATGGGGCGCAGCGAGGCAAGTGCGTGCGCCCGGCGTCCCGGCGCCTCCCGGCCGGCTAGACCTGGCTGGCCGGGCGGGGACTGGCTCATCGTGCCCCAAGATACCCGGCGCCCGAAGTAGGGGAGAATACGTCTGCAGGGCAGGCTCGCCCGGCATTCCGGGTAGCCTGCGCTGCATCTGATCCGCGGCACGACTCGCAGCGGGCGCACTGCCGTCCGCTCCAACCCGGATTGGCGGCCTGCAGATGGCGGACGGAGTCCAGCTCAGCTCGGCAGTGATGTTCGTGCGTGACCTTGACGCTTCGGCCAGCTTCTACCGTGAGCTGCTCGCGCTGGAGGAAGTCGACAGCAGCCCGACCGCGGTCCTGCTGCTCAGCGCCGGCGGCGCTCAGCTGATCCTTCGCTCGATGGGCGGGAACGTCTCGCATGCGCTCGGCGGGATCGGCGTGCAGTACGTGATCTGGACCGCGGCCAGTACGGACGACCTGGCCAGGTGCGAGACCGTGCTGCACCAGCGCTCGGCGCACTACGAGTCACGCAAGTGCGAGGGCGCCGAGGCAGTGGAGGGACGGGACCCGGACGGGATCCCGGTGATCGTGATCTATCCAGGCCCCGACGAGACGCCGCTGCACGAGCTGCCGAGCCGGATCTACGGATGGTAGCCCGGCCCGTGCCTGGTAATAACGTGCCTGGTAACCCCGCGCTCGGGTTGCCGGACGGCATCCGCGGGTGCCTGTTCGACCTGGACGGCGTGCTGACCCAGACGGCGAAGGTGCACGACGCCGCGTGGACGGAGATGTTCGACGAGTTCCTGCGCGCGCGGTCGCGCGCGGCGGGCACCGAGTTCGTGCCGTTCGACCCGGTCGCTGACTACGAGGAGTACGTCGACGGCAAGCCGCGGATCGAGGGCACCAGGGACTTCCTCGCCTCGCGCGGCATCCAGCTGCCGGAAGGCAGCAAGGACGACCCGCCGGACGCGCAGACGGTGCACGGGCTGAGCAACCGCAAGAACGCGATCGTGCTGCGGCGGATCCGCCAGGACGGCGTGGCGGCTTACCCTGGCTCGGTGCGCTACGTGCGAGCCGTGCGGGATGCCGGGCTGCGCCGTGCCGTGGTCTCGTCGAGTGCGAACTGCCATGACGTGCTGGTCGCGGCAGGCATCGAGGACCTGTTCGAGGCGCGGATCGACGGCATCGTGGCCGAGCGTGAGCACTTGCGCGGCAAGCCAGCGCCGGATACGTTCCTGGCCGGCGCGCGGGCGCTCGGCCTGGAGCCGGGCCAGGGCGCGGTCTTCGAGGATGCGCTGGCCGGCGTCGCGGCCGGGCGGGCCGGGCACTTCGGTCACGTCGTCGGTGTCGACCGGGCAGGCCAGGCAGCCGCGCTGCGCGAGCACGGCGCGGATGTCGTCGTCGGCGACCTGGCCGACCTGATGGACACCGCATGATCCAGCAGGAGGCCTACTCGATCGAGCCGTGGCGGCTGCGCGAGCTTGCGTTGGAACTCGACCTGCTCGCGCAGTCCGAGTCGGTGCTCGCGCTGTCCAACGGGCACATCGGCTGGCGGGCGAATCTGGACGAAGGCGAGCCGCACGGCACGCCGGGCAGCTACCTGAACGGGGTCTACGAGCTGCGTCCGCTGCCGTACGCGGAGGCGGGCTACGGGTTCCCCGATTACGGTCAGACCGTTATCAACGTCACCAACGGCAAGCTGATCAGGCTGTACGTCGACGACGAGCCGTTCGACGTGCGCTACGGCACGCTGCGCAAGCATGAGCGGTGCCTGGACTTCAGGTCCGGCACGCTGAGCCGTGAGGTCGAGTGGGAGTCGCCGGCCGGCCAGGCCGTGCGGATCTCGTCGGTGCGGCTGGTCTCACTGACCCAGCGCGCGATCGCCGCGATCAGCTACGAGGTTGAGCCGCTCGACGCGCCGGCCAGGATCGCGGTGCAGTCCGAGCTGCTGGCCAACGAGCAGCTGCCGCCGCCGAATGGCGATCCGCGGGCCGGTCTCGCGCTGGAGAACGTGCTGATGTCCGAGTTCCACAACGCGGGCGACACCCGCGTGGTGCTGGTGCACCAGACCCAGGCCAGCGGGCAGCGGGTTGGCGCCGCGATGGATCACCAGATCGACGGGCCGGACGGCCTGCAGCTGGAAGCCAGCGCCTACGCCGACGGCGGCGTGGTAACCGTCACCGTCGCGCTGCAGCCGGGCCAGAAGCTCCGCCTGGTCAAGTTCGTGGCCTACGGCTGGTCGGAGACGCGCTCGCTGACCGCGGTGCGCGACCAGGTGGCCGCGGCGCTGAGCGGCGCCAAGCAGTCCGGCTGGGACGGCCTGGTCGCCGAGCAGCGCGCCTACCTGGACGACTTCTGGGACCACGCCGACGTGCAGGTCGACGGCGACACCGAGGTACAGCAGGCGGTACGTTTCGGCCTCTTCCACGTGCTGCAGGCGGGCGCCAGGGCAGAAAACCGCGCGATCCCGGCGAAGGGGCTGACCGGGCCTGGCTACAGCGGCCACGCGTTCTGGGATACCGAGACCTTCGTGCTGCCCGTGCTCACGTTCACCGCGCCGCACGCGGCAGCCGCCGCGCTGCGCTGGCGGCATTCCACGCTGCCGATGGCCATCGACCGGGCCCGGCAGCTCGGGCTGGAGGGCGCCGCGTTCCCGTGGCGCACCATCGCGGGGCAGGAGAACTCCGGGTACTGGCCAGCCGGAACGGCCGCGTTCCACATCAATGCCGACATCGCCGATGCGGTGACCCGCTACGTGGACGCGACCGGCGACGAGGACTTCGAGCGTGACGTCGGCATGGACCTGCTGGCGCAGACCGCGCGGATGTGGCGCTCAGTCGGTCACCACGACGCGCGCGGCGAATTCCGGATCGACGGGGTCACCGGGCCGGACGAGTACAGCGCGCTCGGCGACAACAACGTGTACACCAACCTGATGGCCAAGTGGAACATGCAGGCGGCCGCCGAGGCGGCCAAGCGCTTCCCCGAGCGCGCCAGGCAGATCGGCATCGACGACGAGGAGTCAGCGGCGTGGCGTGACGCAGCCGCCGCGATCCACCTTCCCTACGACGACGCCCTGCAGGTGCACCCGCAGTCGGCCGGGTTCACTCAGCATCAGGTGTGGGACTTCGCCAGCACCGGACCGGAGCAGTACCCGCTGCTGCTGCACTACCCGTACTTCAACCTCTATCGCAAGCAGGTCGTCAAGCAGGCCGACCTGGTACTGGCGATGCACCTGTGCGGCGAGGAGTTCACCGCCGAGCAGAAGGCACGCAACTTCGACTACTACGAGGCGATCACGGTCCGGGACTCGTCCCTGTCGGCGGCCACCCAGGCGGTCATCGCCGCCGAGGTGGGCCATCTTGGCCTTGCGCTCGACTACCTCGGCGAGGCCGCCCTGATGGACTTGCACGACCTGGAGCACAACACCAGGGACGGCGTGCACATCGCCTCGCTGGCCGGCACCTGGATCGCGCTGGTAGCCGGGCTTGGCGGGCTGCGGCACCGCAACGGAGTGGTGAGCTTCGCGCCGCGGCTGCCCGGCGGCCTGACCAGGCTGGCGTTCTGCCTGCTGATCCGCGGCCGGTGCCTGCAGGTCGAGATCACCAGCACCGAGGCAAGCTACGTGCTGACCGAGGGTAAGCCGCTCACGGTGCTGCATCACGGCAGCAAGCTCACGGTCACCACCGACGGGCCGCAGGTCGCGCCCATCAGCCAGCTGCAGCCCCGGCCGCGGCCAGGTCAGCCCCCTGGCCGCGAGCCTGTGCACCGCAGGCTGATCGACCCGCGAGGCAGCAGCTAGGCCCCAGCCGGCCGCACGACAGGCGGGCCGGCTGCCTGCCGGCGCAGCTGCCTCGCAGCTGGCGCGCCGTTACAGGTCGGCGAAGCTGGCCTCGCCGTCCTGCCAGCTGTAGATCTCGGCGCCGTTCACCAGTGCCCGCTGCACCCGGCTGAGCACGTCCAGCGGGTCGCCCGACCAGATCGCCAGGTCGGCGTCCTTACCCGGCTCGATCGAGCCGACGCGCTCGGAGATGCCGGTGATCCGCGCCGGGTTGATCGTCAGCGCCCGCAGCGCGGTGTCGTGGTCCAGGCCCTCCTTGACCGCCAGCGACGCCTGATGGCACAGGAAGTGGATCGGCACCACCGGGTGGTCAGTGGTGATCGCGATCGTCACGCCCGCCCTGGCCAGCTTGCCGGGGTTGGCCAGCGACCGGTTCCGCAGCTCCACCTTGGACCGGCTGGTGAACAGCGGCCCGATGATCACCGGGGTGCCGCGCGCGGCGAGGATGTCGGCCAGCAAGTGTGCCTCGGTGCCGTGGTCGATCACCAGGTCGTAACCAAACTCGTCGGCGATCCGGATCGCGGTCGCGATGTCGTCGGCCCGGTGGCAGTGCTGCCGCCAGGGGATCTCGCGGCGCAGCACCTTGCCGAGCGCCTCCAGCTTCAGGTCGCGGTCCACGCCCTTGCGCTCAGCCTCCGGCTTGCGCTGCTCCTCGTCGATCTTGCGCAGGTAGTTCGACGCATCGACGAACGCGCCGCGGATGACCGCCGCTGTGCCCAGCCGGGTGCTCGGGGTCTTCTTCTGCTCGCCGTAGACGCGCTTGGGGTTCTCGCCCAGCGCCGACTTCAGCCCGGACGGCTCGCGCAGCAGCATCTCGTCCACCGTCCGGCCCCACGACTTCAGCGCGACTGTCTGGCCGCCGATCGGGTTGCCCGAGCCAGGGTTGACGTTGACCGCCAGCACCCCGCCGCTGACCGCGTCACGGAAGCCGAGGTCGGCCGGGTTGATCGCGTCCAGCGCGCGGACGTGAGCGGTCACCGGGTCGGTCATCTCGTTGGTGTCCTGGCCGGCCCACCCCTCGGCCTCCTCGTGCACGCCGACGTGACCGTGCGCCTCGACGAAGCCAGGCAGCACCCACGAGCCGGTGGCGTCGATGACGCTGGCACCGTCGGGAACGGCGAGGCCGGCGCCTACCGCGGTGATCTTCCCGTCCTCGATCAGGACCGTTCCGCTGTCTACCGGCTCGCCCTCGATCGGGACAACCCGGCCGCCGACTATCGCCACTGACCTGTCAGCCATGCCATCTCCTTTACCGTGCGGATCAGCCCTGGAGCGGCGGCCGCGCTGCCCGGCGCCGCGAATCGCCTCGACCACGATATCGGGACAATGCCGTACCCATCGGGGCAGCCCTGCCCGCGCTGCTGCTGGTAGTGCCCGATTGGGTCTTGCGCGGCGGCGCGGCGCGGCGATGCTGGGGTCGGACGCCTGACAGCCAGGGGGAACCAGAAATGACCGAGCAGCCAGCCAGCACCGCCCAGCCGACCGCCACGGCCCAGCCAGCCAGCACCGCCCAGTCAGCCGGCACCGGCCAGCCAGCCAGCACCGCCCAGTCAGCCGGCACCGAGCACACCGAGCACGAGGACATGCCGTGGACGATCGACATCCCCGGCCACGCGCAGCGCTCCGACTCGGCCGAGTACGTCAAGTCGAGGTCGACGATGAACTCGCTGGCCGGCCAAGTCGCGGCGCTGATGTACGGGCAGCCGCCGTATGAGGATCATCACGGCGGCGGGCTGTGGCTGAAGGACGCACAGGGCTGGTTCCTGGTGCGCAACCTGGCGGGGATGGAATGGTCGTCGCAATTCTGCGCTGACCCGGCGAAGGTGGACTTGCTGCGCCAGAACGCGCAGCGGCTGTACGCGGCGTTCCCCGACGCGGCGGCCGAACTCGGCATCCAGCAGCTGCTGGACACGCCGATCACCGACGCGGCGGGCATCGCGCAGTGGACCGACTCCATCTGCAACGCAAGCGTGCCGCTGCCGACCGCGGCGCACACCGGGGTGCTGCCCAAGGGCGGCGGGGTGCATCACTACCCGAGCCCGATCACCGAGATCGCGTTCTTCAAGCACGACGACTTCGTCCTTTGGGTGACCGACGCGCAGGGCAATCCGGCCGCAGTCGCGCCGGTCGGCGCGCGCGGGTCGGGCGACGGGCGGGTGCACGTGCTGTACGCCACTGCTGGATCGGCGCTGGCCGGCCAGCTGGCGCGGGCCGACGGCCAGAATCAGCCGCTGGTGCTCGGCGCCGGGCATCCGCTCGCGCAGCAGGCGTTCGCGCAGCAGGCCGGCGCGCTGCCGGCTGACGGCCAGCAGACCGGCCCTGCCAGCTAGGGGATCAGCGCGATCTTGCCGACGGTGTGGCCGGTCATGATGGCCAGGTGCGCTGCCGCCGCATCGGCCAGCGGGAATGTCCGGGTCACGAAAACGCGCAGCGAGCCCTCGCCCGCTAGCCGGGCAAGCTCGGGCCGCGCCTGAGCCCGGATCTCGGTGCCAGGGTCGGCACCTGGCGCCCCGCCGAGGACCTTGATCCCCGCATCGAAGCCGCGGCCGAACGCGGCGATGGTGGCTATTCTCGCTCGGTCGCTGACCAGCTCCAGCGAGGTGTCCACAGCCTCGTCGGTGCCGATCAGGTCAAGCGCGGCGTCGATCCCGCCGGGCGCGGCGGCGCGCACCCGGCCAGCGAGGCCAGGTCCGTAGGCGACCGGCACGGCGCCGAGCCCGCGCAGCAGCTCGTGCCTGGGCTCGCTGGCCGTGCCGATGACCGTGGCGCCGCGCAGGATCGCCAGCTGCACCGCCATCAGCCCGACTCCCCCAGCGGCAGCGTGCACGAGCACTGTCTGGCCCGGCCACCCGCCCGTCGCGGCGAGGGCGTGCCACGCGGTCACGCCGGTGAGCATCAGCCCGGCTGCCTGCGGCCAGTCCACCGCCGGAGGCCTGGGCACCAGCGCGGTGGCCGGCACGACCAGCTCGGCGGCGTAGGCGCCAGGCGCGCGGAACGCGATCACCTCGTCCCCCGGCCTGACCGGCCCGGCCGGTCCGGCCGCGCCGGGCCCCGCGGCGATCACCACGCCAGCGGCCTCGGAGCCGAGCCGCAGCGGCAGCCGCGACGGGTCAGCGCCGAACGCTCCGCTGTACACCTTGTAGTCGACCGGGTTGACCCCGGCCGCACGCACCTCGATCCGCGCCTCACCAGGGCCTGGCTCCCCGGCTGGCTGGTCGGCGACGGCCAGCACTTCCGGGCCGCCATAGCTGGTCGCGATCACGACGGCAGGCATGCTGTCGGCAACGACGCCCTGGCTGGCTGCATTCCGGCGCCGCGCTGCCGGGCCTACGCTGGTGCTCGCCGCCGGCAGCCGCCGCGGCCGAGCAACCGGGAGGGCCCGTGCCAGCGACATCCAGCTATCTCGACAACTCAGCCAGGCTCGACGTGCTGAGCGGCGGCGCGCGGCGCATCCCGGTGCACACTCATGCCGGCGACTTCTCTGTCTGGGTGAAGCGCACCGGCAACAGCCAGGACCTCAGGCTGCTGCTGCTGCACGGCGGGCCAGGGGCGACGCACGAGTACCTGGAGGCGTGCGACAGCTACCTGCCCGGCGCCGGCGTCGAGTACTACTACTACGACCAGCTGGGGTCGGGCTTCAGCGACCAGCCCGACGACCCGTCGCTATGGGAGGTCGACCGCTTCGTCGACGAAGTCGAGCAGGTGCGCCAGGCGCTGGGCCTGGATGCTGGCAGCTTCGTGCTCTACGGCCAGTCCTGGGGCGGCATCCTGGCCATCGAGTACGCGCTGCGGTACCAGCAGCACCTGCGCGGCCTGGTCATCTCCAACATGATGGCCAGCGTGCCCGCCTACAACGCCTATGCCGAGCAGGTGCTGATGCCCGCCATGGACCAGCAGGCGCTGGCTGAGATCAAGGACCTCGAGGCGCGCGGCGACATCGAGAACCCGCGGTACATGGACCTGCTCAACGAACAGCACTACGTGCACCACGTGCTGCGGATGCCGCTGGCGGACTGGCCAGATCCCGCACTGCGCGGTTTCGCGCACATCAACCCCGCGATCTACGTGTCCATGCAGGGCCCCAGCGAGCTGGGCATCAGCGCCGACGCCAAGCTGGCGCGGTGGGACCGGGTCAAGGAGCTGGCGACCATCGAGGTGCCCGCGCTAGTCATCGGCGCCCAGCACGACACGATGGACCCTGAGCACATGAAGATGATGGCCAGCCGCCTGCCGAAGGGCAGCTACCTGCACTGCCCGAACGGCAGTCACCTGGCGATGTACGACGACCAGGTGACGTACTTCAGCGGGCTGATTGAGTTCCTGCACGGCCTAGGCTAGTTACCTGGCGACAGGCGGGTCCGGCCCGTCGGTGCGAGGGCGCCGGGTACTACCGCGTTCAGCTAACGCTCAGGAAATACGGAGAGATACGTCAAGCAATCCTTCAGGGAGTGCCCAGCTTCGGGTCGCATAGTGGTTCCCGAGAACAGCGGACACGTTCCTAGGAGGACAGATCCATGTCCATGGCCCAGGACCCGGCCACGGCCGGATCAGCAAGCGCCAGCACGGAGGCCGGATCCGGCTGCGCCGCGCCTGGCTACCCGGCACAGCCCGGCAATGCCACCGCCGCGTACGGCGGTCCCGGCTTCGCGACCGGGGCCGGCAGCGGGCCGGCTGGCCCTGAGTATCCGGGTCAGCAGTACCCCGGCCAGCCGTATCCCGGCCAGCAGTATCCCGGTGCGCAGTACCCGAGCGCCGGCTACCCAGGCGCCCAGTACCCCGGCAGTCAGTACCCAGGTGCCGGCTACCCCGGCGCTGGCTACGGCGCTCAGTACCCGGGCGCCGGTTACCCTGGCGGGCCGCAGGGCCCGGCCGGCGGGCCGGGCTCCGGCTTCGGCGGCGGCCCCTCGGGCTGGCTGAGGCGGCACCGGCTGAAGATGATCGGGCTGACCGCGGCGGCCGCGCTGGTGGCCGGCGCGGGGACTGCCTGGGCAGCGACCTCCGGGCCAAGCGCGCTGACGCAGGCGCAGATCGTGGCGAAGACCGACCCGGCAGTGGTCGACGTCGTATCGACGCTCGGCTTCCAGAACGGCCAGGCGGCCGGCACCGGGATCGTGCTGACCCCGAACGGCGAGGTGCTGACCAACAACCACGTGATCGACGGGGCGACGTCCATCAAGGTCAGGGACGTGGGCAACGGCAAGGTGTACACCGCCACCGTGCAGGGCTATGACTCAAGCCACGACGTCGCGCTGATCAAGCTGAACGGCGCGTCCCACCTGCCGGTCGCCGACCTCGGCAACTCGTCCGAGGTCAGCATCGGTGACCATGTGGTGGCCATCGGCAACGCCGGCGGTCAGAACGGCACGCCATCGGTGGCGGCCGGCAAGATCACCGGACTCAACGAGTCGATCACCGCGAGCGACGAGTCCTCGGGCAGCGCGGAACGGCTGCATGGCCTGATCCAGACCAACGCGCCGATCCAGCCAGGTGACTCGGGCGGCCCGCTGGTGAGTAAGCAGGGCGAGATCGTCGGCATCGACACGGCGGCATCCTCCAGCGCGGGCAACCAGCTCCGCGCCGCCACTACCACCCAGGCGTTCACCGTGCCGATCAACACCGCGATGTCCGTCGTCCGGCAGATCGAGTCGGGCACCGCCTCGGCGACCGTGCACATCGGCGCGACGGCGTTCCTCGGAGTCGGCATCTCGCCGAGCGCGGCTGGCGCTCAGGTCGTCCAGATCCTGCCTGGCCAGCCGGCTGCGCAGGCTGGCCTGCGGGAAGGCGACGTCATCACCTCCGTGGCCGGCCACCGGGTCTCGGCCGCCGAGCAAGTGCAGCAGGCGCTCTCCGGCCACAAGCCAGGCGACCGGATCAGCATCGGCTGGACCGACCAGTCGGGGCAGAACCACACCGCGACAGTGACCCTGGGCACCGGGCCAGCCCAGTAGGCCGCCCCCGCGGCACCCAGAACGGGCAGCCGGCGCAGCAAGCGCCGGCTGCCCGTTCGCGTTCGCCGGCAGACCGTCAGCCGGGCGGCGGGAAACCTCGCGGTGCGGCCCTCCGGCGGCTAGGTTTTCGGTCATGCGCTTTGCCATCAAAACCGCCCCGCAGCACACAACCTGGCCAGCCATGCTCGAGGTGTGGCAGGCCGCTGACGACATTGATGTGTTCGAGTCCGGCTGGACGTTCGACCACTTCTACCCGATCTTCTCTGACCCGACCGGGCCCTGCCTGGAGGGCTGGGTGACGCTCACCGCGCTGGCCCAGGCGACCAGGCGGCTGCGCCTCGGCACGCTGGTGACCGGGATCCACTACCGGCACCCGGCGGTGCTGGCCAACATGGCCGCGACGCTGGACATCGTCTCCGGCGGCCGACTGGAGATCGGCATCGGCGCAGGCTGGAACGAGCAGGAATCCGGCGCCTATGGCATCCCGCTCGGCACCCCGCGCGAGCGCAGCGACCGGTTCGAGGAAGCGTGCGAGGTCATCGTGTCGCTGCTGACCCAGGAAGAAACCTCGTTCAAGGGCGACTACTACCAGCTGACGGAAGCCCGCTGCAGCCCGAAGGCAATCCAGCGGCCGCACCCGCCGATCTGCATCGGCGGCAGCGGCGAGCAGCGGACCCTGCGCACCACGGCCCGGTTCGCGCAGCACTGGAACTTTGTCGGCGGCACGCCGGAGGAGTTCGCGCGCAAACGTGACGTGCTGTACGCGCACTGCCGTGACATCGGCCGGGATCCGGCGGAGATCACACTGTCCAGCCACGTCCGGCTCGGCCCGGGCGGCGATCCCGGCCCGGCCGCCGACACCGCCG
>DASXMR010000026.1:0-1631 GCA_036495525.1 Streptosporangiaceae bacterium
GGGCACCACGCTGCTGACGTTCTGCCTCATGAACCTGCTGCCGGGCACGGCCGCCACCGCGCTGCTCGGCGACAGCGCCACGCCGCAGGAGGTGGCGCTGCTCAACCACAAGCTCGGCCTGGACCAGCCGTTCCTGACCCGGTACCTCGACTGGCTCGGCAACGCGCTGCAGGGCAACCTGGGCACGTCGCTGGCCAGCGGCCAGTCGGTCACCGGCCTGGTGTTCCACCGGCTTGAGGTCTCCGCCGAGCTGATCGTGCTCGCGTTCCTCATCGCGCTCGTCGCGGCCGTCCTGGTGGCCACCCTGGCGGCGCGGCGCCCCGGCGGGGTCGCCGACTGGATCAGCGTCACGCTGAGCACGGTGGGCCTGTCGATACCGCCGTTCGTCATCTCCCTCGTCCTCGTCTTCGTCTTCGCGGTCAAGCTCAGGCTGGTGCCGCCGCTCGGCTTCGTGCCGCTCGGCACCAACCTCGGCTGGAACCTCCGCACGCTGATCCTGCCCGCCGTGTCGCTCGCGCTCGGCATCTTCGCGGTGCTGAACCGGATGCTGCGCGCCGACCTGCTCGACCAGCTCCAGACCGAGGACTACGTCACGACCGCGCGGGCCAAGGGCGCCTCACCGTGGCGCGTGCTGCTGCGGCACGCGCTCCGCAACTCCCTGTTCGGCCTGCTGACCGTGGCCGGCCTGCAGATCGGCGTGCTGCTCGGCACCACGGTCGTCGTCGAGCAGATCTTCTCGGTACCCGGCGTCGGCCAGCAGCTCCTGTCCGCCATCCAGAACGAGGACGTGCCGGTGGTGGAGGGCATCGTCGTGGTCATCGCGACCATCACCGTGCTGGCCAACCTGATCGCCGACGTGCTCTACGCCGTGCTCGACCCGAGGATCCGCAATGACAGTGCAAGCTCCTGAGCCGCTCGCGCAGCCGGGCGCGCTGCCGGCCGCCGCGGTGCCGCGCCAGCAGCCGCGGTCCCGCCTGAAGACGTGGCTGCGGCGGCGCGACCTCGACCTGTGGATCCCCGGCGTCATCCTGGCCGCGCTCGTCGTGGGCTGCTTCATCCTGCCGCTGACCGGCGTCGTGCCGGATCCGATGGCGGGCGACCTGACCCAGGTCCTCCGGCCGCCGCTGTCGCCCGGGCACATTCTCGGCACCGACACCATCGGGCGGGACGTCATGTCCCGCATCCTGTACGGCGGGCGCACCTCGATCGAGGTCGGCCTCGGGGTCAACGCCATCGGCATCGTGGCCGGCGGGCTCATCGGCATGTTCGCCGGGTTCCGCCGCGGCGTCCTCGACTCGCTGATCATGCGGGTGCTCGACGTGATGCTGGCCTTCCCCGCGCTGATCCTGACCATCGTGATCGCCACGTACCTGGGCGCGAGCGAGCTGAACGTGATCTGGGCGATCTCGTTCTTCTCCATCCCCGCCTACGCGCGGCTGGCGCGGGCGGTCACCCTGAAGATGCGCGAGCAGGTCTACATCGACGCCGCCCGGATGTCCGGGCGCAGCGACCGCGCGATCCTGCTGCGCCACATCGCGCCGAACGTGCTGCCTCAACTGGGCACCTACAGCCTGCTGCAGGTCGGCATCGTGGTGATGATCGAGGCCACGCTGAGCTTCCTCGGCGCCGGC
>DASXMR010000027.1:0-6512 GCA_036495525.1 Streptosporangiaceae bacterium
GCCTGCTCGGCCGCCTTGAGCAGCAGCTCGAGCTCGTCGACCAGGTACCCGGCGAGCACGTCGATGTCCGGCACGAGCTCGCGGCAGGCGATCAGCCCGAAGTGCAGCTGGCCGAGGTAGCCGACCACGGTGATGTTCAGCCCCTGCCCGTCGGTGATAACCGACACCGGGTAGTGCGCCAGCAGCTTGGCTCCGCCCAGGTACACCGGAATATTCGGGCCGGGAACATTCGAGATCGTGACGTTGAACGGCGGCAGCCGGTGCAGCAGGCCGGTGGCGAACACCACGCGGGCCGCCCGCGCGGTCAGCGCCGGCGGGGAGAACTCGCTGATCTGGTCCACCAGGCCCTGCGGGATCGCGGCCTGCTGGGCCTTGGCGGCCTGCGTCGCGGCGTGCGCGACCTGCAGCCGCTCGCTCGGGTCGGCCACGTTCGTGGGCAGGTTGGCCAGCATCGCCGACACCTTGTTGCCCATCGCGCCCTTCGCGGCCGGATCGCGCACCGACACCGGGATCATCGCCACCAGGGGCACATCGGGCAGCGCGTCGTGGTCGGCCAGCCAGCGCCGCAGCGCGCCCGCGGACATGGCCAGCACCACGTCGTTGACCGAGAAGCCGAAGGCGTTCTTGACCTTCTTGACGTCGTCCAGCGCCACGCTCCTGAACGCGAGCCGCCGGTGCGGCGTGATCGGCTTGTTGAACGGCGTGGCCGGCGCGCGCCCGGCCGGCGTGCTGATCACCCCGCCGTCGCCGCGGTTCAGCCTGAGCATGCCGCCGACGATCGGGCTCAGCGCCGGGGCCAGCGTGGGCAGCACTCGCACCAGGTCGTTGGCGACCCTGACCGTCTGCACGGGACGCCAGGCCAGCCGCGCGGCGGCGAGCACGGCCAGCGCGGCCCGGTTCGGCGGGCGGCCGGGCCGGAACGGCTCGACCGCCGCGGACGGGCGGCCCTCCGGCGTGAGGTCGAGCAGCAGGGTGAGCAGCTCGGCTCCGGAGACGCCGTCGATGGCCGAATGGTGAATCTTCGTGTAGACCGCGACGCGCTTCTTGGCCAGCCCGGTGATCAGGTAGATCTCCCAGAGCGGCCGGCTCTTGTCCAGCGGGCGGGCGTGCAGCCTGGCGACCTGCTCGGTGAGCTGCGCGTCCGATCCCGGCCGCGGCAGGGCCAGCTCCCTGATGTGGTACTCGATGTCGAAGTCCGCGTCGTCGACCCAGTACGGCTGGTCGATGCCGAGCGGCACGTGCAGCAGCTTGCGGCGCAGCACCGGCGGCGCGGCCGGCAGCCGCTGGGCCACCAGCTCGGTCAGCAGCGACAGCGTCACCGGTGCGGTCGCATCCTTGAGATCCAGCACGCACACCCCGCCGACGTGGCCGGTCGAGTTCGCAGTCTCCAGCGCGAGGAAAGAGGCGTCCAGCCCGGTGAGCTGCTGCATGTCGGTTGCTCCTCAGCGTGCGGGCCGCGTCAGTTCATCGGTGGCCAGGGTAGAGCGGGCGCAGCAGCGGCGGCGGGCGAAACTCGCGCCGCTGGCCGGCTGGCACGGCCAGCCGGTCGGCGATCGCCCAGAGCGTCGCGGGATCGACGCCGAAGCCCAGGTGGCTGCAGCGAACCTCGATGTTGTCGTGCCGCTCGGTTTCCTCCTCAACGCAGTTGCGCCAGGAAACAATTCCATCATGCCGGGAGTAGACGGCCGTCGAAGGCACGTCGATGGGCCGGGCAACCTGTTCCCTGGTGGGCAGCCTGCCGTCCATCACGTGCTGGTGGCTGCGGCGCTGGTAGGCGCCGTCGGCGCGGCTCTGCCGCGGGTCGTTGCGCGCGAACGGGCTGCCCAGCGTGATCACCCGGCGGACATCGGCAGGACGCTCGCGGGCCATCTCGCGGGCATAGATGCCGCCCAAGCTCCAGCCGACCACCGACACCGGCCCGCCGGACCGGGCGACGGCGGCCGCCAGCGCCTGCGGCAGCCCGCCGATCACGGCCTCGGTGGGGCCTACGTTGCGGCCGAGATCCCAGCCGTGCACGTCGTAGCCGAGCCAGCGCAGCAGCCGCCGCAGCGGCGCCGTGCTCATGTCCGAGGCCAGCAGCCCGGGCAGCACGAGCACGCCGTGGCCGTCGCCGCGCGGCGCGATCGCCAGCCACGGCGCCGCCAGCGGCAGGGCGGCGAGATCGACCAGCCCGCGCGCGGGCTCGGTGAGGAAGAGCTTGAGCGACGGGCTGACCCCCGGAGGCTGTTCGCTGACCAGGTACATCGCTGCCTACCTCCGCGCGTCTTCGCCACGAGCCCAGGCGCAACCGTGATACATCCCAGTATGAGATGTCATGGCATCGTAAGGAGAGATGATCTTTCCTAGCAATAAAGTGGCAAACCCCGCGCCCTAGCCCGCGCCCGAGCCCTCCCAGGCCATCAGGAAAAAGCGAAAAGCTGTTATTCCTAACGGGGAATGGCTGGTCAGCGGGTCACGCGGATCCTCAGGGGGCCGGCGGCACCGGCAGCGGGTGCTGCTCGGCGGTCATCGCGAGCAGCGCGACCGCGTCGGTCCAGGCCAGCGGGGCGACCGAGGCGGGACGGCCCTTGGCGTTGACCTGCTCCGGCAGCGAACCCGCCGCGGTGCGGTGCGCGGCCAGCCAGCCGAGCCAGCGAGCGGCGCCGGCCCGGTCGCCCGAGGCGGCGTCGTAGAGCGCGAAGAACCCGGTCTCCGGCGTCCAGGCCTCATCGGGAGTGTTGGTCCATGCGGTGCCGGGGACGATGCCCCCGTTCGCCAGCCTGAGGTCCTGGGCCGCGTCGGCGGCCGCGCCGCGGACCGCGGGCCCGGCCGCGCTGAACGGCGGCCCGAGGAACGTGACCGCCGCGTCGGTCCCGCTGGACGCGGCCGGCGTGCGCAGGTAGCCGGTCCGGCCGAAGCGGGCCGTGATCGCCCGGCTGAGCCGGGTCGCCGCCGCCGACCACCGGCGTTCCTGGCCGGCGTAGCCCAGCGTCCTGGCCAGGCCGGCGGCGGCTCGCAGGCCGGCCTGCAGTGGCGCCGCGGTCCCCAGCGTCACCGAAGCCCGGTGCTCCCAGTAGTCCAGCGAGGCCGGCGGCAGCCCGCCGGCGCCAGGCCGTGCGGCCCGGTCCGCCGCGCGGCTCACCGCGGGCCACAGCGCCGTCAGCGCGGACCGGCCGGACTGATGCTGGCTGACGTACCAGAACCACACGGCCCACGGGAACCAGCCGTCGGCGTCCAGCTCGGCCGGGCGGCCGTCCCGCACCGGCGGGCCGGACAGGTGGTAGCGCGCGGCCCACAGGCCCGACGGCGGCTGCACGCGGGCCAGGAAGCGGAGCACGCTCAGCGCCAGCGCCGGGTGGCCGGTCGCGGCCAGCGCCGCCGCCGTCCAGCTCGAATCGCGCGGCCAGGCGTACCTCCACGCCCCCTGCCAGGCGGCCGCGACCGCGCCGTCCGGCCTGGTGAGCAGCCGGATGTCGAGCAGCGCGCGGGCCGCCATGGCGCGCTGCTCGGCGGTCGTGCCGGGCACCAGGCCGCTGGCCAGCCAGCGTCGCTGCGCGGCGTCCGGCGGCCGGGCGTGCGCCGCGGCCGGAAGCAGCCGGATGCCGCCGCCGGCGCCGGCCGCGATGCCGCCGTACCGCAGCGGCGGGACGACGGGCACGGCCGCCGTCGCGCCGCCCACGGCCAGTATGACCGCCGCGGCCGCGAGCACCGTGGCGGGTCGCCGCCACGGTGCTCGCGAGCGCGGTAGGGACGTCATAGGCCTAGATGATGGCCTATCTGATCGGGTACCAGAGCGTCTGGGTGAAGGACTGCGCGGTATGCGCAGGCCGCTTGCCGGTGTAAATCAGCGTCAGCTGAGTGAACGCCCGCAGGCCGGGCCGGTGCGGCACGGCGGCCGGGCGCCAGAGCACGACCAGGACCTGGCTGTTGAGGAACTTGCCCTGGGCGCAGTTCGGCACGCACTGGTTGAGGTAATACCGGCCGGTCCCGCTGGCTATCCCCGGGGTCCAGCTGGCCCAGTGCAGCTTGCCCAGGAACTGGCTCCCGTCGCCGCAGGCGATCATGTAGCTGGCCGGCCGGATCTCGCCCCGGTTGAGGCAGCTCATGATCACGGTCATCGGCCGCGGCGCGGGCCGCGGCGCCGGCCGCTGGGCGGCCTGCGCCACGCCGCCGGACAGCGTGAAAATCGTGGCGACGGCAACTGCGATTCGTATGCCCCGCATGGTTGGATTCCCCCCTGTTTGACACGAGAGGCCCGCTGATCCGGACCCTCGTGATGCCACTAGGGTGGGGTTTACCGGCTGGACAGCCTGCGGAAACCTCTCAGCCGGGTAGCGATGATGTGCTGGCGGACATCATGGGGACAATGACAGCATGAGCACCATTGAGGCTGGCGTGACTTCGGGGGAGGACGCGCATGCGGCGGGCACGACTCGTGTGCCGCAACGGGGCAGGGACGGGCGGGATCTTCCGCCCGGCCGCTACCTCGATCGCGATGAGAGCTGGCTGCGGTTCAACCAGCGGGTGCTTGAACTGGCCGAGGACACCTCGATCCCGCTACTGGAGCGGGTCAGGTTCGCCGCCATCTTCGGCAGCAACATGGACGAGTTCTTCATGGTGCGGGTGGCCGGCCTGGTCCGCCGGATGGCGGCCGGGCTGCCGGTCGAAGGCGTGGCCGGGCTGCGGCCCGGCGAGGTGCTCGAGCGCGTCCTGCAGATGGCGGGCGAGCTTACTGTGCGGCATTCGACCTGCTACAGCGAGACGATCCTGCCCGCGCTGGCCGCGCAGGGCGTGGAGATCCTGCGCTGGAAGGAACTGTCGGCCGACGAGCAGCGGGCGCTGCGCGAGCTGTTTCGCGAGCGGATCTACCCGGTGCTCACGCCGCTGGTCGTCGACCCCGCGCACCCGTTCCCCTACATCTCGGGCCTGACCCTCAGCCTGGCCGTGATGGTCGCCGATCCCGATACCGGCGAGACGATGTTCGCCCGGGTGAAGGTACCGCCGCTGCTGCCCAGGTTCCTAACCGTCTCGACGCAGCGGTTCGTGCCGCTCGAGGACGTCATCGCGGCCCACCTCAACGAGCTGTTCTCCGGCCTGGACGTGCTGGAGCACCATGCCTTCCGGGTCACCAGGATCCGCGACCTCGAGGTGGACGAGGACATCACCGAGGACCTGCTGAAGGCGCTGGAGCGCGAGCTGCAGCGGCACAGGTTCGAGCCCGCAGTCAGGCTCGAGGTGGAAGAGTCCATCTCCAGCGACGTGCTGGAGCGGCTGGTCACCGAGCTGCGGATCGACCGGCGGGCCGTCTACCGGGTGCCCGGGCTGCTCGACCTGTCCGGCCTGGCGGCGATCGCCGACCTCGACCTGCGCGACCTGAAATACCCGGCGTTCGTCCCGTCGGAGTCGGCCATCCCGCACGACGCCGACATCTTCACCGCGCTGGCCGAGCGCGACCGGCTGGTGCAGCACCCGTACGACTCGTTCACCACCAGCGTGGAGCGGCTGATCGTCGAGTCCGCCGCCGATCCCGGCGTGCTCGCGATCAAGCAGACGCTGTACCGGACCAGCGGCGAGTCGCCGATCGTGGACGCGCTGATCGACGCGGCCGAGGCCGGCAAGCAGGTCGTCGTGGTGGTCGAGATCAAGGCCAGGTTCGACGAGCGGGCCAACATCGCCTGGGCCCGCAAGCTGGAGGAGGCGGGCTGCCACGTCGTCTACGGCTTCGTCGGCCTCAAGACGCACGCCAAGGTCGCGCTGGTGGTGCGCGAGGAGCCGGACGGGTCGCTGCGCCGCTACTGCCACATCGGGACCGGCAACTACCACCCGACCACAGCCCGGCTGTACGAGGACTTCGGCCTGCTCACCGCCGACCCGGCGGTCGCCGAGGACGTCACCGACCTGTTCAACCACCTCACCGGGTACAGCAGGAAGAGCGCCTACCGGCGGCTGCTGGTCGCGCCGCTGTCGCTGCGGGCCGGGCTGGTCGAGCGGATCGGCCGCCAGGCGCAGCGGGCCAAGGCGGGGCTGCCCGCGCTGGTCCAGCTGAAGTGCAACGCGCTGACCGACGAGGCGGTGATCGACGCCCTGTACCGCGCGTCGCAGGCGGGCGTGCCGGTCGACCTGTGGATCCGGGGAATCTGCTCGCTGCGGCCGGGCGTGCCCGGGCTGTCGGAGACGGTCAGGGTGCGCAGCGTGCTCGGCCGGTTCCTGGAGCACGCGCGGATCTACGCGTTCGGCCCGTCGCAGGCCGGCGACGGCGAAGAGGACAGCCAGGAAGTCTGGCTGGGCAGCTCGGACCTGATGCACCGCAACCTCGACCGCCGGGTCGAGGTGCTCGTGCGGGTGGCCGACTCCGGCCAGCAGGCCATGCTGCGCGACCTGCTCGGCCTGGCCATGGATCCCGGCACCGCGTCCTGGTGGCTGGACTCCGACGGCCAGTGGGCCCGCCATCACCTAAGCTCGGACGGCGAGCCGCTGCGTGACCTGCAGGACCACCTGATCCAGATCCGGCGCGGCGGCCGCCCCAGCGAGAG
>DASXMR010000028.1:0-2982 GCA_036495525.1 Streptosporangiaceae bacterium
GTGGCGTCGTTCATGACAGTAGTCATGCCGCGGAGCGGGCTCGCGGACGGCCGGCGCGTCGCCCACGTCTACCCTGGCCATGGCGTCGATCAGGCGCGGTCACGACCGGGGAGCGTTATTCATGAGTGCTGCGGGTCCGCCCGAGGAGTCCGTGACCGCCCGCGACAACCGCAACGTGGCGGAGTTGCTGCAGGAGCTCCGGGTGGCCGGGCTGGGCGTTCAGGTGCTGTTCGGCTTCCTGCTCTCGCTGCCGTTCACCGACAGGTTCGTGACGCTCAGCCACGCGCAGCGGCAGCTCTACATGGCCTGCCTCGTGCTGGCGGCGGTCTCGACGGCGCTGCTGCTGGGGCCGGTGGCGTATCACCGCCTGGTGTTCCGGCGCCACCAGAAGGAGCATCTCATCCGGGCCGCCAATGTCATGGCGATCTGCGGGCTGGTGACCGTCGCGCTGGCCATCAGCGCCGCCGTGCTGCTCGTGACCGGCTACGTCGATCATGGCCTGGCCGCCACGCTGATCACGGCGTTCCTGGTCTGCCTGTTCGTCGGCCTGTGGTTCGTGCTGCCGCTGGCCCGGCGCGGCGCGCGGCAGCCCGGCGACCAGGAAGCACCCGGCGGCCAGGAAGCAGAGGAGGCAGATGCAAGGCTTAGACCGCCCGGCACGGGGTAGCAAGGATCGAGGCCGCGTACCGGAGGCGGTCTCTCATGCAATGAGCGGGGACGCCGGCGAACGCATCGCCGGCATCCTCGCTCATTGCCCGTGGCCCCCATCGGGCTTGGCGAATCGCTCCCCGGACGAGCCGGAAACCGGCAGCCGGGCCGCAGCTTCAATGACTCACAGTATCCGAATGCTGGTTGCGAAACCAGCGGCGAAGCGTGACCCGAATGCGTCTTGCGGCCGGTCCGGCAGTCAGTATTGTCGCGGAATAGATCAGTCGTCCGGCCCTGGCCGGGCGCAGGCAAAAGGGAGGCAGGCGTGACAGTTCCCGCAGCAGTTTCGGCGCTGCGGCCGTCGTCCCCGCAGCCGCCTGCGTTGCCACCCGCAGAGCCGGAGAGGCTGCTGCTGGTCGAGGACGATCCCGCGGACATGGTCCTGGTCGAAGAGCTGCTCGCCGACTGCGGCATCCGGGCGAGCCTGTCCTGGGTGCGCTCGCTGGGCGAGGCCAGAGAACGGCTCGGGCGAGACGGCATGCCCGGCTGCATCCTGCTGGATCTGCACCTGCCGGACGCGCAGGGACTGGACGCGGTCGGCCAGATGCTGGCCGCCGCCCCGGCCGCGCCGATCGTCGTGCTCACCGGCCTGGCCGAGGAGAGCGCCGGGCTTGCCGCGGTCGCGGCCGGCGCGCAGGACTACCTGATCAAGGGGCAGTCCGCGCCGCGCACGTTCGGCCGGGCGATCCGTTACGCGGCCCAGCGCAAGCACGTCGAGCAGGCTTCGGCCGCGTTGCAGATCAGCGCGATCAGGGCGGAGGAGAACGCGCGGCTGGAGCGCGGGCTGCTGCCGACCCCGCTGGTGCGCACCGGCGCGATCGAGGTCGTGGCCCGCTGCCGGCCCGGCCGCGCGCAGGCTCTGCTCGGCGGCGACTTCTACGACGTGGTCGAGACCGCCGACGGCGCCGTGCACGCGGTCATCGGCGACGTCGCGGGGCACGGCCCGGCGGAGGCGGCGACCGGGGTGTGCCTGCGGGTGGCCTGGCGGTCGCTCGTGCTGGCCGGGACGCGGGTCCCCGCGCTGCTCGCGCTGCTTGAGCAGATGCTGGTCGCCGAGCGGGAGACCGACCGGGTGTTCGCCACCCTCAGCTACCTCATCTTCGCTGCCGACCGGCGCAGCGTGGCTATCGTGCGGGCCGGCCACCCCGGGCTGCTGCTGCGCGCGTCCGGCCGGACCAAGCTGGTCGAAGGCGAGGTCGGGCCGGCCCTGGGCCTGGTGCCCGGCACCGGCTGGCGGGCCGAGGAGATGCCGCTGCCGGCCGGGGCGAGCCTGGTGCTGTTCACCGACGGGCTGTTCGAGGGCCGGGTCGGGCCGGGCAGCGAGCGGCTCGGCGAGGACGGGCTGCTGGCGCAGGCGCGCGAGCTGGCCGCGCTGCCGCCGGCCGCGTTCGTGGACGGCCTGATCGGGCGGGTCGAGGAAGTGACCGCACCGTACGGCGGGCTCGCCGACGACGTCGCGGTCGTGCACCTCGGCTGGCGGGCGGACCGGTGAGCACCCCCAGCGGGCGCGCCCGCCTTCCCGTGCTGACCGTGCAGGGCTGGTTCCGGCTGGTCTTCGCGGTGCTCGTCTTCCTGCTGCTGATCGCGGCGGTGGTCATCACGCTGCTGCTCCGGCAAGAGCACCAGGTATCCAGCGAGCTGGACGGGCGGCTGCTGCCAGCGCAAGCTCAGGCCTACCGGCTGCAGGGCGCGCTGATCGATCAGGAGACCGGGGTCCGCGGCTTCGGGATCACCGGCACGCAGGACTTCCTCCAGCCGTACACCTCCGGGCTGGCCACCGAGGCCAGCGCGGCGGCCCGGCTGCGGTCGCTGATCGGCTACAACCAGCAGCTCTCGGCCGACCTGGGCAACCTGGAACGGGCGGCAAGCTCCTGGCGCCGGTCCTCCGCGCTTCCGCTGATCGCGCTGGCCCGGCGGGGGCCGCTGAACGGCAAGGATCTGGCCCTGCTGGACCAGAGCAAGAGCTCCTTCAACCACCTGCGCTCGCTGTTCGGTACCCAGAACGCGCACCTGGCCGCGGCGGCGGCCCGCGACAGCGCCAGCGAAAGCCGGATCCGCAAGGTCAGCGACTGGGCTTTCGGCCTCACCCTGATCGTCTTCCTGGCGGCGGCGGCGGTGCTGATGTTCGTGCTGCGCCGGGCGGTCGTCCGGCCGCTGATCCGGCTGCGGATCGCCTCCCGGCGGGTGACCGGGGGCGACTTCGGCCACCGCATCGAGGTAGCCGGCCCGACCGACCTGCAAGCGGTCGCCGCGGACGTCGAGACCATGCGCAAG